>CAYFHS010000001.1:0-115748 GCA_964342815.1 uncultured archaeon
CGCGTTATACTACGCAATACCTTCGGCATTGCTGCGCCCTCGGGAAGTGTCCCTGCGGGCTCGTCTGGCATGACAGGTTTCGCTGAATCATCGATACTTGATGGATCAGAGATTCATCTGTACCCTCGGGAGGTATCCCTACGGGTTCATCTGACTTGCCAAGTAGCGATGCATCCGAGGATGCATCTAATTTGCCAGGTGGTAACCTGTCAAACCGTAACTTGGCAAGCCGTTACCTGTCATAGTTCGCTGAATCGCGGCCCGTAGGAAACATTTTGTTTCCGAGGGCTCAGGCATATCTATTTGATGAGCCGGAATGTAATGGGAGCCCAAAGGGGTTTCCTGTGGATGGAAGATAATCGAAAGCAGTGAGGAATGGGTAAAATGCTGGAAATCGAAATATTGAACGGTATTGGAATATCCGATGAGATAAAGAGACGAGCATCGGAAATATACATTGATGCATGGAAAACAAAACTTGTAGAAGAGTACAAAACAACTTCCGATAGTGAAATATTGGAAATGGCTTATCATCAACTGGAAACAAGGGTCAGGACGTACCCGAAGGGTCAGCTCTTTGCCCTCTGTGACGGGAAATTTATCGGTTCCATCAACACTCTCAAGGTGAAACCCGCCCTGGAATACCTCTCCAGAGGCTGGGAAATTGTAACCGGTGACATCCGCAGGGTGAATGGTGTCCTTCGATACGAATACCCCCATGATCACGAGGGCTCGTACATATTGTGCATAGCGATACAGACGGACAAGAGCGCCGGTATAAGGGGTGCCGCAAGGAAGATACTCAAGAGGGTTGCCGGCCTGAAGTCGGAATGGGACAAGGGTATCATCACATACTCCACGTTGATGGGTTATGATGAATGGTTCGAGAAATATATCGCCGAAAACCCCGATTCCCCACATGGTACGAGGGATTCCATTCCCAATCTGAAGGTATATGCTCAGCAGCACGTTGTCGTTTCCTTTCACAAACACCTGGGAGCGAAAATGGGGTCGATTCTCCCGAAAGCGAGGGGGAAGGACCCCGTGATATTGATGGTTTACAAACATCCCCACAGGGTGATGGTAGAGGACGAATGAGATGTGTAGGGCTCTAATAATCATTTACAAAGACAAGCTTTTTTGAATCCCCGATTCCTCCAAGTTCTATTCCGGAGATCTTATCAAGAATGAGTACTACAAGGTGAGGATGCTAGGAGATTTGGCACGTTTCGGGACAACAGTAGGCTTACGCCTGTTGTGTGTTTTTCGTAGACTGTGTCTTCTCTATCTTCTCGCCTATACAAAAACGATATCGAGGCGTAGCGACATCCGCCTTACCAGTTCGCATGCGACGGCCGATTCTTGCTTCTTCTACCTACGTTTGAAAAAGGCAACCAATATCACCAATACAACTACGACTATTATTACCACAACTATGTTTTGTCTCAGCATTTCGACTATGTCCAGCGGTTCATCCGGTTCATCCAGTTCGTCGTCGGGAGGTGCAATTTGAACGTGAAAATCGAATCCGGACAGATCGGTGTAGAGGTCCTCGTAGCCGTCCATGGTGGCCCATATGCTCACCGTCCCCGTAGCATCGTCATTGGGCGGAATTATCGTCATTACAATTTCTATCTCCTCTCCTGCAGAAATATTTAACGGAGTTTCCATCACTGTCCCTTTCAGGGTGGAAGGCCTGCAGAAATCCACCACCCACCCCGTATCGGGAGCTGTGGCGTACAACGTCATGGAAACCATTTTGCCCGTGGGATTGCTGATAGTCAGATCGGTGCTGTAGGGGCTGGTTGGGAAAACGGCATTGAAATTCCTCTGGGCGATATTGTTGTTGTTCCTCACGTTGAACTGGTTGCTGAAGGGTTCGAATCCCGGCCGCCATGCCTGGGCGTACACACATATATGTTCCGAAAATGCCTCTGGAATGTACCATTCGAAAGTAACTGTTTCTTCGCCGCCCGGCGGAATGTTTTCAATGCTTTCGGGCCCCATGGACGGTAGTTCGAGTACGTTGTTGAAGGGGCTCCATTCGGTAAACCATGTCTGCACCAGCACCCGACCCGAATCGGTGGTCCCGTGGTTGCGCACCTTCACGTTCAAAGTGTTCGTTTTACCGAGTTCAGGGGGGTCCGGGGTGGACCATATATCGGGGGATGTATGAACCTTGCCGGTAGGAGACGTGATTCCGTCATCCGTATCCGAGGTCTTGATCCAGATCAGGTCCCCAGGAGCTTCTGTGATGGCGATGCTGAAGGTGTTGGAGAAGCGGATGAAATCTAGGCCCAGGATGTTGTAGGTACTGTTTATTCTGAGTATTTCCGAGATGAACGCGGCACTGTCGGTGGCGGTGATGGTCAGGGTGGCCTGGAACGGCGGGATTCCCGAGATTGGATTAATAACGGTTGCGAGGTCCGGGTTCAGTGGATACATGTCGTCGAGTTTTAGATCGACATTTTGACCCGGGCCCTGAACCAAGTCCAACGTGATGGTATAGGCTATCGAACCGCCCTGGACGATGGTCTGGGTAGATGGAGTCACCTCAATGGTGTATCGGAACGAGCCGTTCTCGACGCATTGAGATGCGTTGACCTTTCCGTAACCGAAATTATTATCTTGACCCACCGCTCCCAGATCATCGGCAGTGCTCTGTAGAAGATATCGAAGTTCGTCCCTGTCAAGCTCGGGATTCCTGATCCAGGTGAGCGCTGCTACTCCGGCTACGTGGGGGGTAGACATTGAAGTACCGCTCATATAAGCGATGGTGGTATGGGTTTCATTTGCATTGAATGCGACCAACTGGTTGGCGACATCAGGATGACCCAATAATACCGTAGATCCGTACGGGAATGATACCGCCCCGACGTTGAAGCGAGTCAATCTCATGTCACCAACAGACACGAAATTATCGGCGTCCAGGTCCAAATAGATCCGCTCCCCGTTGTCGTATTCATTGTTAGCGTTTATGTTCTCGGTATGCAATTCATTTGTATTGAAGTTCATCAGGTTCCACGGGGCATCCTCGTCAGTATCGTTGTTGACCACCAGGGTATTTGCCAGTAGGGCTGTTCCCGGAATTGGATTAAGTCTTTCATCATTTGCCGATACTTGATTATTCGTATCGTCATCCCGATAGATTATTTCCCTCGCACTATACCGTTGGGACAAACCCAAACTGATGATATTCACCCCTGGAGCTGCAAGTTCCTGCTGGGGGCCCACATTTGAAAATCCCGCTAGATTATCATTCTGGTCAATTGCTCCCACGGCTATTACCTCAGAATACCTGGCGGGATATGATATTGGTCCACCCCCATCATTGCCTGAAGCAGCTACAAGGAGTCGACCGTGATCGTAGGCAAATTCAATGGAATCTCTGAGAAAGTCACCATCAGCATTACCACCCAGGCTCATGCTTATTACCTTTGCCTCCTTGACAACGGCGTGGACGATGCCTTTTCCCCACTGCCAGTATGTTCCGCTGTTAGTTGAATCCAGGACTTTTTCGGCGAATATTTTTACCTGCCATGCCATCCCTGTCATGGCTACATTATTGTTTCCGATAGCCCCGATGATTCCCGTACAATGGGTACCGTGACCATGATCATCCATGGGGTCGTCATCATCGTTCACCCAATCATAACCCACGGCCAGGTAATTATCCTTCAGATCGGGGTGGTTGTAATCAATGCCTGAATCCAAGACTGCCACCCTGAAGGTTGGCGAACCCGTCACATTATCCCAGGTAATTGGCGCACCGATCGATTCCGGCCCGTATTGGATCGGCCAGCTGGGATCATTCGGAACTTCGGATCCATACGCGATGTGATTGCGGCATATATATTTGACATTGGTATCGGATGCAATTTCGTAAAAGGTCTCGTTGTCAACATTACTGTAAAGGGCTGCTGAAAGTTTTTGTTCGGTATCCAATAAAGTGATACCGTATTTTACGGCAATGTCGTTTACGATCTTTGTGTTCGAAAAGGCCATGGGACCGTAGAATCCGATAATTGCCTCACCTTCAACATATCCGTCTGTAGTATTGGCACTTGACACATCTCCCTTCGCTGTGAAGGTCAGATTTAACTCTGGCGCTACCTTTTCTGTTACTTGCATTACAAAAACAGGAATAATTATCGCGACACATAAGACTATACTAAGCATCTTTATTTTCATGTTATTACCTCCTATAATCCGCCTTCCGAGAATTCCCCCCAAGAACCGTAGCATCCAATCATTATGATTATTTATAATTTTGGTTCTGCTCATATTCAAATCATATTTTATGGGGAAGAATGGACGCTTTTTTGAATCCCGAATCCTTTCGACATCTCCTCCGGAACGCGATTCATCCCTTGGAAATGATTTATTGAACACGAATATTGACTCAGTCACACATTCATTATCAACAGAATAACCGGCAGCAGCAGGCACCCCATTGCGTGTGACCTCCTGACGCCCAGCCTGATGGGCAGCATTCCTATTACCGTCCCAACACCCAGTATAACAAGGCCGATCCAACCCGTAAAAACAAAAACCATAGCAATGATGAAAATAATAATTCCTTTCACGAGTTTTTTGTACGATATACGGTGAAAGTGCTTTGCTGCGAGCTTTCCGATGGCCGAGGTCGTGATAAACGCAGTGCAGGATGCCACGAGCACCGCAACCAGTAGATACAGAAGCGATTCAGGTAGCAGTAGGGCTTCCCATTGGGCTACCGGTATCAGCTGATTAATCACTATTGCCGCGCCCGAGCGTGGCCGAAGGATAAGGAAAAGGGCCACGAGAACAAAAAGACTATTGGCAGTGTTGATCGCACTCAATGTTACAATAACCTGTTTCTTCTCCGTATCCTTTCGGAATATCATGGCCATGATGGTGGCGATACCCGATGTCATGCCAGGCAGAAATCCAACTATGCTGCCGGCAAGAGTACCTGAAAAGATGGATCCACCAGTACTTTTTATTGGTACATTTGGCTCCGTTATCACCTGGGCGGGTGCACTCTCGTCCGCGGAAAGCGAATCGAAAAGGGTGGAAAGGCCGAATATTCCCGACAGCATGGGAAACAGCACTGCGGGAGGCATCATGGAGCCGGGCAGTATCCAGGGTGCCGGCCAGAAAAAAGGCTTGAAATAGTCCATGGAAAGGACTGTATACCCGAAGATGCCCGCCACGAAGAACACTAAGAGGGCGAGAGCTATCCCGAGAGCCCTGGATTTCTTTTTCCGCCCGCCTTTCCTGTACTGGACCTCCCTGGTTTCCGTTATTATCAGTATGGCAAAGATTCCCACAAGGATGTAGATCATGTATTCTTTAAGGTAGCTGTAGCCCATTACCGGCTCACCGATAACCAATCTGAAAGGAAGGATTAGAAGAAACGCCACCATGATAGCACCCATGGAACCCATTGCGGACAGCTTCACCGCCTCGTATCCCTTTCCATCAAGTAACATTTCGTGAGCCGGAAGCACGCTCAATGCGGTATCCGGGTCAGGAGCGCCCAGGAACGTGGATGGAATGAAATCGTGAAAGGTATGGGAGATGGAGATGGAGACCACCACGGCGGCAAGGAGTAGCGAAATAAAAACGACTCCCAGTGTATCGCCAAAAAGCGACGTCAGCCCTGCCATGATCACACCGGAAAGCGACAGGAGTATGATGGAGAGATTATTTACATGGAGGCCGGGGATCAGCCCTGTGATGATACCCAGGCCTGCGCCTATCAGCGAGAACAGAATAACGAGAAGTAGAATGGTAAGGCCGGCTCCCAGAGGTCTTCTCTCCTAATCGCCATAATTGGTAAAAGGATAATCCGATAACCATATCTATTCTCGTTCTATTTAAATAATCCGAAAAGTTTAAGGTAATGTTCTAAATGACTAAAAAGAAGCTTGGTTGGCGAAAAGGTATACATTCTGTAGACAAGGTCCCAGAAGAACTCTCTGATTTTTTCCCATCGCTTCTTGGTTTTTTTTGTAGGCGGCTACTGTTCAGGATTCCGGGAGTACTTCAACTTTCCCGGGTACTTCCTTATCGTTGTGGTACTCATCATCGGCGTCCTCCTCTTTGAGAGCTTCCATATCATCGCCAAACTCCCCGCCGATATTCTCTTCCGATCTTTCCAATTCGATATCGACCCCGGTCGCCTCGGGCTTCTTCTTTTTCACGAGAAGAACTATCATTACTATGACAATTAACGCTACCATGATGATGATAATGGCCCATACGAAAATGTTACCTTCTTCCTCAGCATTCCAAATGAGATCATCCTGATCATTTGGATCGATGGTTTTGGTTTTACCCATGTGTTCCACTGTAACAATCGCATCTGTTGGTATTGACGGCCAAGGCATATTTGTAAACGTTGCTATTCCCGTTGCAGTATCGGACGGCATGACCCATCTAACGTTACTCCACTTTATTGTTATTCTCACATTGGATAATATTTTTTTGTCCTCGTCCATAAATGGGCCCACCGGTATTGTATATGTGACCGGATGCAAGGTCACAGTACCGATATTCACATTTTTGGATTCATTTATATTGACCGTTTTCGTATGAGTTATATATCCTACAGCACTGAATGTCAAGATAACTTTTGAGTCGTTTGACAAGCCTCTTACCTCGAACATTCCGGTAAAATTATCCACATTTACAATGTTATTGCCCTGCTTGACAGTTGCGAATTCCGGGACTACCTTGCCCGTGATCTTGAATGTGGGTATCACAGGTTCTTTCTTTATCAGGACAAAATCCCTTGTAACCGCAAGATGTATGAGATCGATGGTGAAGCTTCCTTCGGGAACATCATGATGGCCATCATGTTCAACGTAGATATTATAGTTATTGAAGGCCAATGTCTTTGTATATCTGCCGTTACCGGTAGTTATATTGAACCAGTGCGTAATGTTATCGTAAGCAGTTATTGTGTTCTCGTGCATTATTTTGATTACTTGTACGTAGTAGATAATAACCTTCGCTTCTGAGATGTTCAATAGCTCACTGCCGGTTCCAGAGGTAACCATACCGGAGATTACGCCTGAAGTTGGTAGTGCAGCCTTAACCGTGAATTCGACAGGAGTTGTGATCACTGGATCAAGTACCGGATCATTTGCCTTGAAAGTGTACCGGTAGGTCATATTAACTAGTGTGTCTATGGTATAGGTGAAGTTCACACCGTCGGTCCAGTTATCGCCCGTTATCTTCATACGAACGAAGATTCCTTCTTCCCAGGACCATTTTGTCATATCTTTATCCGTATCATTCCAGGCATCCAACCTGATCCTTACGTCCCCTATATCTCCATCGGTATCATAGTAAATCACTTTGATAACTATTTCATTACCAACGCGGGCATCTATAAAACCGGTCTGATCAACCAGTGTTGGTGCGGTGTAGACTATTGGCGCTTTCCACAGATCCAAGGTAAAGTTAATGGTTACGTAATCATTGTTGCCGAGAAGGTTAAATGTCCAGTTCGGAGAATCTTCATATCCCGTGGCATTGACGGATATTTCGTATTCCCCCAAGGGAAGTTCAATAGAATATTCTCCGCTTCCATCGGCGGTATCGTTGAACCAATTGCCCGTAGCGTTTAATATGGTAAGATTTGCTCCGCCGACGTTCTCCCCGTGGGCATCCTTCACCCTGCCATTTACCGTGCCGTGAAAGACCCGTACCGAGAAGTTTTCCCATACGGTATCCCCATCATGATCGAAGGTAACAGTAATTGTGTATTCACCATCTTCTTCCATCAACAGCGTTAAGGTGTGGTTGTGCTCGTCCATATCGTAAATGTGTTCCAATAAACCCGTGGAAATCGATTCACCATAATCCCATTTCCCTGCCTTGGTTATATTAATGTTGTACCCGAAATCATGTATCTGATTCCCGGTATTATTCACTATTATCCATGCAGTGAGAATATCGTCTTGCTCAAGAGTGTCGTCAGCGAGGACGATTTCAGCATTATAGGACGTAATGTTCGCTATGGCCACAGTTATGTTCTCGCCGCCGTAATATACCGAACCGCCAAGACCTGTGCTGTTATAACTCGTGTTAATATGATAAGTTCCTTCTCTCGAAGGATTCCAGAAGAATGTTAAAAAAGTTAATCCGCCGCACTCATCACAAAGCTCGAGTGATGTGACGTTTTCCTGGACAATAACATTGGTCTCATTGCTTATGTTCACTTTCACGGTCACACTCAGATTCCTGCTTTCCAGGTCTTCCATACCCACGAATATCAAATGTGTTTCATTGGCGTATTCACCTGTTGCAGCGGGGAACGCCGAAATCCCATAATGCATTACCAGCGGTTGGGATTTCTGAACCGCAGTATCAAAGTTCCACGGATCCGGTATTGTGATATTCCTCACACTTTCAACATCATCATCGATTTCTATCTTATCCGCACTTTCATCATTTTCCACCACAATTGAGCCGGAACCCATCAACGGAAAAATACTAGAGAGGAGAAATGAAGCCAGCATCAGGATGATTAATCGATTCGTAGTCTTTTTCATTTTACCATACCATTTAAAATTATTGCGTATTTCACAATACTGCCAATAGATGATAATTGATAAGTAATTACCTCTTAGATATGTCAATCCAACAAATTAATGGAAAATATCTACTGCGATATGATAACGAGATGGAAATCAAAATAAGAGTTTCACTTAAGGAATAGAAAATATGGAAAAAAAAATAAAAAAAAAATAAAAAGACGACGACTTAGAAGTCGTCGTCGAAATCTTCATCATCGTCGAACTCGTCGAACTCATCGTCGTCGAAATCCTCGTCGTCGAACTCATCTTCGCTCTCGTCGTCGAATTCATCCTCGTAATCGTCGAAGTCCTCGTCATCGAAGTCTTCTTCATCCTCGAACTCCTCGAGCTCTTCGGCATAGTCATCGACACCCTCCATCTCTTCGTCGGAAGGTTCAGGTTCGAACTCGTCGAATCCATCATCTTCTTCGAGAGCGCCCATGTCATCGTCGAAGTCCTCGCCGATGCCTTCTTCGCCTTCCTCTTCAAGATCGATTCCGGCTTCCTCGGGCTTCTTCTTTCTCATGAGGAGAACTAACACGATTATTACTACGAGAACTACAACGACTATGATGATGATCCACATCAGCATGCTGCTGTCGTCTGCATCTTCTTTCTCGATAACGACCGTGATGGGAGTCAGAACATCTGCCAAACTGTAATCTCCTTCATGTACTACCTTGCCATCCTTAAGGACTTTGTAGGACGTACCATCAGGCAGAAGCAGCAGCGGCATATCTACGACGCCCATACCGAGTTCGTTGGTCTCACCCTCGTAATCCTTGCCGTTGTAGGTCACGATTACTTTAAGTCCCTCTATCGGAAGGCCGTCCTCATCGACGAAAATACCTACGGTGATGGGCCAAAGATCTTCGACGCCATCTGCAAGGTCTAGCACTATTGTGCCAAGGTCAATGTCAGATCCATTTATCGTCACTGTCTTGGTCGTGGTGTTATACCCGGTTGCACTGAAGGTCAGTGTAACAGTCGAACCGTTGAGAAGTTGATCGATTACGAATCCACCGGTTACGTTATCCACATCCACAGGGAATATGAAAGTCTTCGTAACTGTCGCATTTACTGGATTGACCTTTCCGGTAATCTTGTAGTATACCGGGGGCACGGACAGTGTGAAGTTCTTTTCTGTAAGTGCTGTAGTGAAGACTATGTCCTCGGAATGATCTTCGTAGCCGGTTGCAGTCACTGTTACAGCCCAGGTCCCGGGTGTTACATCCTCGATGAGGAAGTATCCGGTTGCATTGGACGTTGCTGTCAGGTTTGAGTATGTTTTTGTCGTCACATTTGTCAAGTTACCGCTGATATTCTGCTGTTCGGTCGTCTCGGTGAAGATCACTACAGTGACCTTAGCTCCAACGATCACGGGGCCGGTGGCGCTAACCACAAAGCCGCCGAGTTCACCGGTGGTATCAGTGGGTTCCTTGGCTTCCCACTCTTCGAGGGAGAAGTCAACGGTTTCGAGATTGTCACCAACGTTCAACGTAAATGTAGTCTCGTTGGAATCAACGTATCCTGTTGCATTGACGTAGGTCGTATACGTGCCGAAATCCAATGTCTTCGTATAGTTACCATCTGCATCGGTTGTGGTGTTGAAGTACGTAGTAACATTCACGGTTACATTTGTAAGGTTACCGCTTATGTTCTGCTGCTCCACAACTTGATTCACCTGATAAATGACAACTTTAGCGCTTGCTATATATGTGGTATTGTTCCCGGTACCGGTTGATACCCTACCGGATACCGTTCCATCCACAGGGAGCGGCTCAAGAACGTCGAAGCCAGTACTATCGACCTCTTCGACCTGGAACTCGCTGTCGTTGGCTATAAAGGCATATTCATAATCTGTTCCCACAACTGCGGTCCAAGCGTACGTGAAGTTGTTGCCATCCGTATAATCGGTGTCCGTTGCGTTCTCAGCGGTCAAGGTATAGTTCGCGACATAGGTGTCGAACATCTTGGAGGTTGCGTTCCAGTCCATACCCAGATAAAGTTTTATGGATGTCGGAGCGTCGTCATCGTCGTCCTCGTAAGCTACGATAAAGGTTACCGTATCTCCGCCATATATGGTTGCACCAAGAGTGGTTTCATCGTTCAGTGTAGGAGCATGATTAAGTTCCAGTACTGTGAATGTATCGGCGGGGTCCGTACCAGTGTCATTGAAATCCACGGATAAGGTATAGACACCAGGCTCGGCAATAACGTTGGCGTAGGGGTGTTCATGGGAATCAGTGGGGTCGATTGGACCGGTACTTAGCATTTCTTCCACTGACCATCCGGTCTTGCTTAGGTTTACGGTATACACAAAGTCGTGCACCACATTACCGGAGTTTGTCACGTTTATCCACGCATTAAGGGAATCCCCTTCGTTGATCGTGTCATCCATGATCTCAAGCGTTGGTGTGTAGGCGATCACGTCCATGATTTTGAATGACTCGTTTGCATCCAAATCTTCAACAGCGTCCCCATTTACTTCGGTACAGTTCCATGTGACATTTACAGCATAGTCACCTTCCATGGGAGGGGTCCACATGTAGATAGCTTCTGCTTCGTCACCAGCAGCCAAACCGGGTAATTTTACACCGCTTGTATTGTCAGTAACATTGGTAGCGTTTACCACAGTAATATTTACCGTGATATCTGCAGTTATCTCCTTGTTGCCGTTGTTGGTGATGGTTGCTACTATTTCCAGCGTATCATTGGCGTAGAAACCACCTGACACATTCCCGTTGAAAGAGATACCTTCGTATTCTATCGTGAGGTTGTAGACATCCTCGAAGGTATATGTCTTGTTCATGTAGTCGCTCTCGGTACCGTTCCAAATGGTGACGTTCACCCAATGGCTAGCCGCATTGAAGGTCCAGTTATTCGCAGAAATTATTGTATGGTTCCCGCCAATATAGGGGCCCATCAGTGTTTGGGCCTCATTTGCTCCAGCGCTTGAGTTAATTGTCACGTTCAATCCCACTAATGCGGTGGTATTGAATTCGAATGTGACATTGTAAGTACCAGGCTCCAACTTTCCTTCAGAGCTTTCATTCGCATCTTTTATCCCGATACTGTTGATCAGGACCGGCGTATCTCTCGTGGCTCTCGACTCAGCGCCCGTGCTGGAACTCAGCAACGGAAATGCGCCCAAGACAAGAAAGATCACTAGCAGATAAGCCATTAATCTTTTCATACTGTTTTTCATTTTTTCACCTCAATTTTTCAAAAATTGCTTTCTTTTTATGCTCTTTATACTCTTATCGTATAAAATCCCCCCTATTACCGTGTTCATATTATATAAAGTTAATGGGTGTATTTAAAACCCCCGCCTCGCCTGGTAGGAATAAATAAGGTAAAAATCAACAATCCAATCCTTTAAATTAACAAAGACGATATCTCGTAAAAACGCACTCGTGTTCCACTCTTGTCGTGATTAAGTTCTCATTTTGTCGTATTGCAGTATCGTCTCGGAATATTGAGATAAAATATCTGGAAGAATCAGTCAAATTTTCTATACTCTTTGCGAAATCCCGGTCAAAAAATGGAAAATAATATTATCCATGATCCGACTACGTAGAACGGTGGTCGGGAGCGGGTGGACGGCTGACGGTGCTTCTATATGGAGTTGCTGAGGAAAGTCCTCCCTCCCCCGGGCAAGGGGACCCGGGGCAATCCGGGTGTCTGAGAAGGCAGGCTCTGGAGCAGAAACGACACAGCCAATACCATACCGGTTTCGGCCGGTCCGGAATGATGAGTTAGGCTCGGACGACGGTATTGGAATTGATGAAACGGCCAACCTCCCCGGAGCAAGTCCAAACAAATTGGGATGATAGGCCCGTTGACCATAAGGTGGGACGCTAAGTCGAATGCCGTCTAGGACATGTACGGTAACGTCATGTCCAAAACAGAAGGAGGCTTACTACCCGGACCTGGCCACCTACTTTTTCTTTTTGTTCCTGTCTCCGCTGGCCGAGGGGTATAAAAGAAAAAGCAGCCCAAATAAGAAAATACCCCTCGTCCTGCTCGACAGGAGATGATGGTTATTTTGTTCTCAGAAAAAGTGTTTCAATAAAAAAACGCAGCCTACACTAACTGGCCGAAGGTGGTATACAAAGTGTCCGCGATCCCTATAAATCATATAATATCAGTATTATAATATACAATAATAATCGCTTTTTGAGAATCCCATAACAAAATTTTATTTATCCCTTTTCCACTAATACTCCCATGACCGTCAAGGATAAGGTCGGAAGAAAGAGATATATTCTGGTAAATACCTCCACCTCGTCACTTCAGCGTGGAAGTCTTATCCATCTGGTGAACAAGAAATTCAAACGATATTCCTTGAGAACGAATCTGCCTCGGGAATTAAAACCCCCGTGGCTAACTGTCCTGGACCGAAACTATGCCATATTCAAATGCCAGCATAAAGAGAAAACGTTTATGGTGGACTTCCTGGAAGGTTTGGAGCTTATTCGGGGAAACTCCGTCGGTCAAAGGACTCTGCCTGTGAAACTGAAGGTCCTCAGGGTATCTGGTACAATAAAAAAGCTGAAGAAGAAGATCGACAGCTACAAGAACATCGGAGGTGTCAACCATGGATAATGCATGGTATATTCCATCTGAGCGGATCTACAAGAACATTCGTGGGATTCTGGAGACTCAACTGGTGCTCCAGGACATCAGTCCCAACCTGGCGGAAGAATTGATGAAGGTAGCGGGAGCGCCCCACTTCGATTTCAAGGGAATTGACCGTCTTTTGGACCATATTGCAATCTCCACCAATGAAAAGAGCGGTGATATCAAGGATGCGGATCAACACCATTGAGCTGTACAATTACAGGGTATTTTACGGTAAACACAGGCTGGTCATCGGCCCGGGAGAAAGCAGAGGTAAAAATCCTCCCGCTCTGGCCGTGATAATTGGGAGGAACGGGAGCGGTAAGAGTGTTATTCTCGATTCGGTGGTCTTCGCCCTTTTCGGAACGGATCGACGCAACGGTAATGTCGAGGCTGAGTACGCGTCAGTGATGAACAGGCATGCAAGAAAGCTCGGAGAGAAAAAATGTTATGTCCACATCGGCTTATCTATTGACGGCAGGGAATTCGGTTTGACCCGTGAGATAGGCCCTTCCGGCAACTCCAAGATCACGGTGAAAGTTGATGGAGCAATGGGGGACCAGGAGGAGTTATCTGCCGTGCTTCGAAATCATATTTCCCCTGAGAGCGCAAAATACCTTTTCTTCAGTTTCAGGGCCGGTCCAGCAAATAAGCTGCACTTGTCCAGCAGGGATGCTATCAACTCCTTTCTGGGGATAGATATTCTGGAAAACACGAAACGTAATCTGTCGCTCTATCATAAAAAGGTATTCCGCTTCGTGGAGAGAAACACCAGGGCCAAGGAATTATCGGATATAAAGCGGTCGATGAAGAATATAAAACAGAAGAGAAAAATACTCAGAAACGATGCGGAAAATAGAACTGAACGAATTCGGAAACTGAAAAGGGAACACCGCACCTTCTTGAAAGAGGCATACAAGATCAGGGGCCTTGGTCGTGTTATAGACCTGCATCAGAGAATCCAAAAAAAGATGTTCAGTCTGAAAAAAGAACTATCCGACGAGAGGAAAAATCAAAGAGCCCGTTATGATCTCGCACCTTATTTTCTTATGAACGAACAGATCGAGACCGCCCTCGATAGATTGAAAAAACGAATTACAAAACAAGATGGTCTTCGCTATAAAACGGGACGGCTGGACTCCCAGTTGGAATTGGTAGAAACGTTTTTCGAACCGGGTATAAATTCCGGGAAATGCGGTTTTTGCGACAGCAGGATAAAAAAATCATCCGAAACGTCTCTCGAGGTGAACCGCTTGAAGAGTGATCTGAAAGCCGAACTGGATTCCATGGATCGGGAGATGGAAGAGAACAAAATACCTCCGAACATCAACCTTGAAAAGGTTCAGGAAACGGTATATGTTCTGGATCGATACAAGGAAGACCTTAAAAGGGTCATCAATGGACGACGGGACAAGATAGCCAAGATAGGCCGGCTGAAAAAAAGTGCCAGGAACCTTCTGGTCCGTTTCCCCACCCTGGCCAAGGTAGGGACCCCCCCGGGTTCGGATAAGCGGTTCGGAGATTTCGTAAATAAAATAAGCCGAAAAAGAGTTGAGCTGAACGACGCCCGTATCGACCTTGCGAGAACCAGACAGCAGTTGAAGGATATGAAAGCACAGTATGAAGAATATTTTGCGAAATTCAAGAATATCACACTATCAATGCGGGCTTCTATAAACCGTTATCTAAAAAGAGCGGAAATGTCAGTAAAGGTGGTTCATGCCATCAGTTCGTCCATAAAGGAAATCCAGGTCGAGAGCAGGGGGGCAATCGAAGCCGGCCTGAATAAGATACTTTCAGGTATCTTCTCCAAGAAGGGACTTATCGAAAGGGTTGTTCTTAAAAAAAGCGATTACTCGCTGGCGGTAAAGATTAGCTCCGAAGGGGAGAACAAGGGCAGGAGTGCCGTGGAGGTAAATGAATTTTCAGACGGTGAAAGGGTATTGATATTCATTTCTCTGGTATGGGCTTTAAACCGTTTGCGCGGCGGATCAACTATCCTGTATGACTCACCTTTCTGCTACCTCGATTCGAAAAACAAACGGTCAATAGTACAACCACTCTCACGCTTACCTGGCAATCAGGTAATTCTTACCACCATGGACGACCTTTCTGGTGTATATGACGATCTTCTCGTTCATGCCGATCGGATCTACGATATCCGATATAACGACGAGCTTAAAAGTTCAACGGTGGTGGAGAGGAAAATAAGAACTGTAACTCCTTCTGAAGAATGGAAATGGGTACCGGTAACCAGTGCAAATGTGGAGGGAGACCCATGAAGATAAAGATGGCTGAAAGGCATCTGCGATTTCTCGGATCGCTCCCCTTATGCGGTACAACGATGATGCAGATGACCCTCGTAAGGACCGCTGCTGCTCTGGGGACGCTGCTAAACAGAAAAGTTCCCGCTTCAGAGTTGAAAGAGGAGTCATATAATTATTACGAGTTGGATGAAAAGACGATCTTCTATCTGATCTTCCATGATCGCGGCGAGGCAGATAATATGGAGGATGCGGCCCATAACTTTGCCCGTTACTGTGGAGGTGGTATGGACATCATCGAGTCCATGGTAAATGATATGGACGGGGAACGTTTGAGTCTGGATGAGATACTGGATATTATAGACGAATACATTGCGAGGAACACCAGGTGAAAGGAGTAAGATCGCTTTGACCCGACATAAAGGAAGGAAACGCGGACGTGGGCGGAGGGGGATGAGGACGGCCAGGATGGAACGGATAGGAGCGGAGAGAATAGATATGCTTGTGCGTGATGCAAAGCTGTTTGCCGGGTGCGGCGATGAGGAACTGGCCGCGAGATACATGGTCCGGGCGAAGAAGATCGCCATGAGATTGAACCTAAAAACAATGGGAAAATACAGGGGTGAATTCTGCAATGAATGCATGGTTCCTTTTGTAAGTTCCTCCATTTTCAGGGCCAGGCTTCATGGAAAGAAGAAGGTGATCACATGTCTCAGATGCGGTAATGTACATCGAAGGCCGTTCGGTAATAGGAATGTGGAACAAAAATAAGCGATATAAGCGGAAGGTAAATACATGGATTCATCACATAAAATGAAACTAAGGGCGGAAGCACAGCGAATAAAACCAGCCATAAGGATAGGTCGTAATGGTCTCACGTCATCGGTGATAGAAGAGATCCGGTCGCAGCTCAAGGCCAGACGATTGATGAAAGTGCTGGCACTGAGGAGTTATCTCTCCGAAAACACCATGGATGATGCAGCAAGCGACATCAAGAATTCCATTCACGGCGTTCATGTGATCGAGGTGAAAGGGCACACTTTAGTGCTGTATAAATGATCAATCACTGTCAGATATGGTCGCGTGTGCCCTGGGAGTTTCTTTCAAATAACGAGAAAAACTTATTTTGGCGGCAGATAGATTACAAACATTATTTATATCTTTATATAGTTCGCTGATTCGTATATAATATTCCCGGAAATTATCGAGTATCAGTTGTACTGGAATGGAAGTGCGGAAATGAGCTGGGTGTGTATGAGATGCGGTTTCATCAACGAGGATGATTCCAGTTTTATATGTGAAAGGTGCAATAATAATCAACCATTTCAGTGTGAGATAGCTGCGGGAACCGAAGATGATGGTGGAATTCCCGCACCCCCCGGGGGGGAAGCGGACCATGATGAATGGGATGGAAACGGCCACGAAGACGGAACTGACGATGTGTGGGTTGACGAGGAGGACAATGAGGAAGGGGAAGATGAGGAAGATGGAGAGGGAGAAGAGGACGGAGAGGACGAAGGGGGAGAAGAGGAATGGGATGATACGCCTCCCGAGCCTGATGATGAAGATGTGGTGGAGCCAGTAGAGCCTTCCCTTCCGTACATCTGTCCGAAATGCAAGAGGAAGATCAGGGACCATTGGACCAGTTGCGCATATTGCGGTACCCCGCTGAGGGGTGTGAGCCGTGCCAAATGTCCCAGCTGTGGGAAACCGATGAATAAGGGATGGGCCCTCTGTGCATACTGTGGTAAGAAATGTTAACTTGAATGTCAGATTATAAAATTATGGGGGGAAGAGTAAATGGATGAAATAAAAAAAGATGATATGATCGATGATGACGATGATGACGAGAAGCTTATTGAGCTGATGGGAGACATATTCTCGGAAGAAGATGATAAGGAGAATGGGGTAGACGATTTGGTTCTACTTGGTAAAAGATCGGAAAAAGGGAGCGGTTCCGCCCGCCGCCCTTTCGATTTTGAAGTGGAATCACGGAGAAAAGCCAGTCTGACCGTAACATCCATGGAAGGGGGAAAAAAGGGATTAAAAGAGTTGGGTGTATTGGAGTCCGCAGCAGCGGAACTGCCCGAGCTTGCCCGCGATGATATTCTTAATGTGCTAAAATCAGTTCCCAGGTTGGGTCACGTCATGGCGGTTTCAATCGTTGACGGAGGGTTTGATAATTATCATTCGCTATCCACTTTGGAGGAATCTGATCTCAAGGAAATTCCGGGACTGGGTGTCGACATTGCCGTAAAGATTGTCGAACGGGTAACAAAAGAATATCCTCCAAAAGTGAAGAAAGAGCAAAATGTGGAAGAGGAGCTGGTAATACCGGTTGAGAAGATCGAAGAAGTGGTGGAGCCAGAACAAAAAGAGCCCACAGAGGAGACGAAAGAAGAAAAATTAACTTCTATCGAAGAAAGCGGAGGCGAAAAAACCTCTGAAGAAGAAGTTTCCCTGGTTGACGGTGAGGAGAAAACGGTGGACGAAATAGAGAAGGCAGCGGATGAAGGAAAAGAAACTGAGGAGAAAGAGAAAGCAGGGGACGAAGGAAAAGAAACAGAGAAGAAAGAGAAAACAGGCGTATGGGGGAAGATAAAGGGACTCTTCGCCCGGAAAAAGGGAGCAGGTGAGAAAGACGAGAAAGAAGGGGAAAAAGAGGATGCTGAGAGCGAAACGTCATCGGAGGATGAACTGACCGAATTGGAGGGTCTGGACGATAAGGAAACGGGCACCAGTGAAGCGGAGGACGCACCGGAACTTTCAGATGAACCTACGACACTCATTAAGGAAGTAATCCCTTCAAAGAAAGAGGAAACTTCTCACGAGTCCCATCAGCCGGAAGATACGGAAAAAAAGGATTATCTTCAGTTGATAGATGAGACTGAAGAGGAAAAGGGGGAAACAAAGGATGTGGCGCCCCCGGAGATCACAGGAACGGACTCCGTCTCTCCGGTGAGAGCTTACATGGTGATACTGGATGTTGAGGAGGAACTTGCGGAGAAACTCTACTCTTCGGGCTATCGGAACCTGGGGGAACTAAAGGAGGCCATCCCCGAGGACCTTGTCTACGTTGAGGGGATCAATCCCACTCTCGCAAGAAAGATTTACGCCAAATTACACTGATTTTTTTTTAGGATGCCGTATGGAAGGAATGTCGCATGGACATAAAAGAGATATTGATAATATCCGTACAGTCCATGTGGTTGATGCTTCCACTGTTCATCTCGAACCCATCGGCGGTGTTTACGGGAAACAAAAGACCTATTGATTTCGGTAAAAAATTATCCGACGGAACGAGGATATTGGGCGACGGAAAAAGCTGGGGAGGTCTCGTTGGCGGAACCCTCATCGGCATGGTGGCGGGCCTGGCGATGGCCTTCGTAATGAGAAGCACCGATGCCGGGATTCACTGGCAGTTCGGAGCGAGCCAGGGGGAGATTTTGAAGAACGTGTTTCTGATCTCTTTCGGCGCTCTCTTCGGCGATTCGGCGGCATCGTTCATCAAACGCAGGCTGAAGTTCAAGCGTGGAGAGGCTGTACCGGGCCTGGATCAATTCGACATGATCGCAGGAGTTTGGCTACTACTGCTTATCTTCTCATGGGGATGGTTCACCGATACGTTCATCCGTGACGGAAGGTGGGTCGGGTTGATCGCGGTGCTGATACTAACGCCGGTCCTTCATCGGGTGGCGAACATAATCGGTTACAAGATCGGCGTGAAAGAGGTCCCATGGTGACTCATCATAAGCTTGGATATTATTTACCGCAAGCCCGCCCTGGCTCCTTCCCTGACCTCCAATTCGATATCCCCTACGAAATAGGCTCCTTTTCCCTCCTTTATCCCTCGTATAAGTTTATCGGCTTCATCAGTCCAGATGTCGTATTTCCCCCCCTTATTCATTCTTATACCCACAGTTTCAATTCCATCCGAACGGAATATAAATTTTAATCCGGGCGCATTTGTCTTCAATCTCCATGAATAGTAACGTCTGCGGCGGTACCGCTCGTGGAAATTGACCTTGAGGATCTTATAAGATCGGATTTTGTTAAGAGGCAGGTTGTTCTGTCGGATTCCTACGCCGTAGGAAATGGACATCCGAGTGCTGTTTATTGTTATGATCCGCCGGAAAAAAAGGAATACCAAAATAGTCCCGATATCGATGAGTATCATAAATATGATGGCATCCCAGACAATTCCAGCCTTGGCAATTATTAATCCGACAAGTCCAAGGAATAAGAGGATAATCGGTGTAAATATCACGGCGGCCAGATTGTATCTTACATCCCGGTATACCTCCCTTTCATCTTTACTCCCCGATGATGCGTCGTAATTATAAGCCTGTGATGATATAGCCGACTCGACCTTTTTCTTTCTATCATTTACAAGGCGGTATGCGGCAAATGCGATAACCCCGAAAATATTGAGGACCAGAATAATAAAGAGCGAATAGTATCCGATATCCAATAATTTTTCATCCAAACTAAAGCTTTCCTTTCCAATATCTCCATCAGTGTCATTATTTTTGGGAGCTATAACCTCTCCGGAACCCTTTGATTTCTCCCACATCAGTATAGTTACGTTGTAATAGACCCTACCCACAGGTTCGGCCCCGCCAAATATCTTTGCGTTGTTATCCACAACAAAATACACCTTAGCGTTTCCGTTATACCTGAAAAAGATGGAACTGGCATTGAGAATCGTTCCATTGTCGATAGTTTTTATAGAATCGGATTCCCCCTTCTCAAAATCATCAATATATCGGGCGTAATTCTCTGCATCCAGTAACAGAAAGTCAACCTTTTGTCCATCTGGCACATCGACGGATATGTTGTAGTAAATATCGGGATCTGCCTCCAGTGCGTAAGTGCGCATGCCACCAAATGGTATCACCACTTTCCGGGGGTTTTCGGGATCTTCATAATCCAATTCATTTCTGAACGAGCCTGATTTTACACCGTCCCACGAGGAATAATTTCTGACAATATGCAGTGTTTCAGGTGTGAACGTATTATCATCGAATATTGTTACATTGATTGTATCTATATCGGTTCCCCCGAACGGATCGGTGACGCGGAGGAGCACTTTATAGACTCCTTCGGTGGTAAATATGTGTTTAATCGTCTTTCCAGATCCCTCGCTGCCATCACCGAAATCCCAGTGATGGATCAGTTCGAGCCCCTCTGGGTCCCGAGAACCGCTTCCGTCAAAACTGATGTTTCTTTCTGTATTGTGCTCGAAATCGACTCCAGCATCGGCTTTTGGTGGCTGATTTTCCGGTATGGTGATATTGAGAAAAGCAATCCCTTCGTCCTCACCGTCGGAAACAATCAACTTTACGGTTTTAATTCCTTGCGTATCGAATATATGGTTTATTACGGACTCGTTTGATTCATTACCCTTACCGAAATCCCACGAATAAGATTTTATTTCGCCCCCGTCCAAGTCGTGTGAGTCGATCCCAGAAAAGGTCAATAACATACCCAGGCCGATGGTGCCGGTCATTCTGATAACAGCCACCGGGGCCTGATTATCCAGTACCGTTACCGTCATCTCATCGCTGGCAACGAACAAAGCGTCCGAAACGGTGAGTTTCACAATGTATTCACCCGGATCGTCATAGGAATGGCCCACCACAAGCCCTTCTGCGTCACTTTCGTCACCGAAATTCCAATGATAGGTGAGAGTGTCTCCGTTTGGATCAGTGGACCCAGATCCGTTGAAGGTGATTATTTCGCCATACCGAACAGTTATATCGTCACCGGCCCGGGCTACTGGAGGTTTTTCTTCCATAACCTCCACCTGCAGGGTATCATACGAGTGGAAATTGGAGTCACTCACATTCAGTGTGACGGTATAAATACCCGAAATATTGAACACATGAGTGGTTAAGACCTCTTCAGCATCCCAATTCAGGCCGTCGGAGATGTCAAAATCCCACTTATACGTTATTTCATCCCCATTGGGATCATAGGATGAAGAGGCGTCGAAACTTACGGTATCGTTTACCGTGACCTTCTGGTCCGCTCCGGCCCTTGCAAAAGGGAACTGGGGTGTAAAAGGGATTCTTATGTAATCGTCCCCCCCGCACATCAGTGCCACCCAGGGAACGGTATGGGAAATATACCTCATGGCAAGTTGAACCCGGCCATAGTTCATGTTGTATTGCATTCCGTCGATACGTGTGCTGGTAACGTTAAAGAAATTCTCCTTCCTTCCCCCATCCGACTTCACCTTAAGAATTGGAAATTTGGCCACCGCCTCAAAGAATTCGTCACCATCGGAATCGAAACGAACCTCGACCTCAACGTCGACATCATACATCACGCCGTTCAGTATGCGGGCATGGAACAGCACCTTTTCATTCCAGATTATGCTGCCGACCACCCCTGTAATATCCAGTGTTTCCCAACTTCCCGATTGAAAGGTGTCAATATTGACTGTTCCGGAACCGGATTCGTTCATTAGGGTATTGTCTTGATTGGGAAATAGGAGCATGCTTTGCGGCCACGGCCCCTGATCAGCCCGGGTTTCTCTGCCCACGGAAAACAGGCTCCCGCCAATAAACAATATAACCATAATAACGGTAAATCGTTTCATTTCCTCACCTGTCGCACATTGGTCACCTTGCTATTTATTTTTTCTTGGAACTGAGACTGAATGTGAAACATTTTCTTCTTGTAATCCGCGGGAGTGTGAAACTAATTGAAATGGGAGGGATGGAACATATATAGTCTCTTATGAACTGGGCTTGCGTTGGCCTCGGGGCCGCAAGCCCTTGAAATATAATAAATGAAATTTAATATATCACGTTCCGTATTTCCGCTTCCATGCACGTCAGCGCCTTGGTGCTTGCAGCGGGAAGGGCTCGAAGAATGGGGAAAGGTCCCACCAAGGTTCTCTCCCAGGTGAAGGGGAAAACCATCCTCCGTCAATTGATGGAAACAATTTCCGGCTCAAGCGTGAGCGACGTAATTCTCGTAACGGGGCACCAGGGGGACCGGGTTGCAGAGCACGCCCGTGATATGATCGAACCCATTTTCGCCGGGAGCAGTAAAAATTTTTTCATCGTACACAATGCCGAATACAAGGAGGGAATGGCCGTCTCGTTCCGTGAAGGTGTAAAGTCAGTTCCCAGAAAATCCGAGGCATTTTTATTGTTCCTCGGTGACCAGCCGCTAGTATTGGCTACTACCATTGATCTTCTTATTGACACATACAAAGAAATTATGGCCAACGACGAGAAATATGTCTTGATACATCCCCGTTTCAACGGGAAAAAGGGCCATCCCGTGCTATTCTCGTCCGACCTTCGCCAGGAGATAGAAGAGCTGGGCAAGGACGATCAGGTGAGGTATCTTACGTGGAAATATCGTGATAGGGCTTTCATACTGGATGTGGATGACACCGGGATTAATCTAGACGTCAATACTGTCGAGGACCTGGAACTTTTGAGGCGCATGTAGTCTACAACAACGTTGCCCCCCGGGGGCTTATTGCGGTTTCGAAAATTTCGCCGCTATCAATTAGCATACTTTTCACTTTCTTGTAAATTTTATCTTCGGATGAAGTTTCTTCCGGAAATATCACGAAGATGGAGTTTCCCAGCATACACATGGAACTACCCGGTGACACTATTTTGTTTATTTTCCGGCATAGCTCATGGATTTCAGCGTTCATGAGCCCGGTATCCCGGGCGAAACGGAACGATAATGAGGTCATTTCGGCGAGCAGAGATGAGACGGAGCCGGGATCGAACAATTGATCATCGCCGGAGTTGGATGCTAATTGAGCAAGTAATTTGTCGACCATACCTTCGCTGTGTCTATTGATCGAATTCCGTTTTGCTTCGTCAAGAATAATATTCCTGGTGGGCATCCTGCTTCCCAAAACGGCAAGAATCACCCGATTGTTCAGTGGTAAACCGTGTATTTTACCGTACGGTGGCAGCCCTTCTCGTTCCCTGATCGTTAAACCGCCGACGGATTGGGCCGGAATATCGCCCAGGCCTGTCCCGTGAACTATCTCGCTGTGATGGGCCATTTGTATACATACTTCTTTTGAGAAGGGAGAATCGAAGAGCCGGTTCAGGGCCAGGATCTGCGAGATAAGCCCTGCTCCGCTCATTCCGAATCCCTGTGACAAAGGGAGGTCGAATAGGCTGTCGAGTACCAGACAAATCTTTCTGTCACCGATATCCCACAGCTTCGCGCTGTCGCCGTATAGGTTAAAGAAACGGGAGATCATGTCCCTGGTAGCCATAAGCTCGTGGGTCTCCACGACTCGGCCGTTAGAATAAATGCTTAAAAAAGTCCCTGGGATTGTCTCCACGATCTTTTCGGTATTGACAAGCTGGGTAAAAGAAGCCTTCGTCGTCACCCCCACCGCAGTATTGAAACCGCTGCCAATGGAGCCTTTTTTATGTGTTTCATCGGACAAATCCCAGATCTGGAAAAAACCGGTAATATGTCCGGGACAGAACGCCGAAGCCGATCTTACAGGTACCAATTAATTCCCGCCGGGTTGATATTATATCCCATGGCTATCGAGAGCATAGCCCAAATGGGATCATTCCTTCAATATGTCATTGAATATCTCGTTTGCGTTATCGGTCTTTCGCCCCTCAACGGTCCTCAGTTCCCCGTTCCTCTTGATTATATGCACCTGCCCCTCTTCTCCCTGGACTTCTCCGAGCTCATTTGCTACGATCATGTCTATATCGAGTTTTTTAAGCCTCTGCCGAGCGCTGTCGATCAATTTTTTCTTAGTAATACCGCTCTCCAGCTTGAACGCCACAATATAGCTCTCCGGTGCTTTCAGTTTTATATGTTCGATGACTTTTGGTGTAGGTGTAAGTTCGATCACGAGCTTGTCCGATCTCGATTTTATCTTACCCCGCTGTTTTTTCATTGTGAAATCTGATATGGCTGCACAGTTAATAATAATATCGAATCGATACGGATTGGAATAATCCACCAGTCCCATGAGATTGTCCACAGATTCGAAGGACCTCGTTTTTATGAAATAGGGCGGCTCCACCTTCGCTCTACCGTACCACAGTTCTACCTCACCCCCTCTTCTGAATGCATTAATGGCAAGAGCCACCCCGGTTCTACCGCTGCTTCGGTTGGTTATCATCCTGATATCATCCATTGGCTCCGCCGTGGAGCCAGCGATTATCAATATTTTCTTGCCTATAAGGTCTTTGCTCCCGAAGGCTCTTAGCACATGCTCAACGACGATGTCCACATTTGCCATTTTTGCTTTTCTCTCGCTTAATACCGGCTCGATTATATCGACGCCCATATCCTTCAAATTCCTCATGTTCGCCTTTATGGACGGATGTTTATACATGGACCCGTGCATGGCAGGCAGGATCATTAAAGGGATGCCGCTGCCGATGGCAGTGGAGGCGAATAATGTAACGGTGGTGTCGCATATCCCGGTCACGATCTTTGATATCGTATTTGCAGTGCAGGGAGCGATGAGAAATAGGTCAACCTGACTCTCCACCATGCCGCAGTATTTCACATGTTCCACATCGCCCGTGATCTCGGTCACCGGTTCCTTCCCGCTTGCAAAACATATGGATTTTGGTGTGATTATCTCCAGTGCATCCTGGGTCATGACCGGTATGATCTCCGCACCATGTCGTATCATTTCACGAATGAAACGGACACATCTCACTGCTCCTATTGACCCGGTTATTCCGAGTACTATCTTCTTCCCTTTAAGCTTTTGACTTTTAATCATGTATATGCCTTCGCTCGGATGCATAGGCTAAATTAGGTCTTACTGATTTTTATTATTATTTGTCCAATATCACAATATCTAGAAATTCGACTATGAAAGGATATAATATCCCGATGTTGGATTCGATATCAATTACAGCTTGAGTTCAAATGTAGGATCCAACCCGCTCCATCCCTTCGATTATCTTTTCATGCTCGTCGCACAAGGGACCAAAAGACACCCGTATTCCTTTTTCCATCGATGGACCAAAACCCGTACCAGGAATAAATAGAACTCCTGTTTCCCGTAGTACATCCTCAGTGAACCGTACCGGGTCCGTTCCCACTTTCACGCAGGTATACAGTCCCCCCTTCGGTTCCAGGCGCGGCCTGCCCATATGTTTGTCTATGGCATTCATCGCAACGGCGGCGGTTTGCTGATAAAGGTTCCGCATCTTATCTATGTAGTTAGCCAGGCTTCCGTCTGATAATGACTCTTCTAGGAACCTTGCGGTAGTCATGGAATGAAGAGAATCCGGGCTCAATAAAGTCGATTCGACCAATCTCTCCATGGCCTCGGTGATCACAGTTGGGGCTTCCAGCCACCCTAACCTTCTTCCAAGACTCGAAAGCCATTTCGAATTGGAGTGGATGCTTATAAGGTTTGGTATGTCCTCACAGGACCACGAATAGGTCTCGGGCATCTCCCCGAAATACTGTGTCTTGTAAGCATGGTCCATGACTAGATACGCACCATTGTCGGTAAGAATGTCAAGAAAAGCACTCAGGATTCCGGTCGGCAATATCTGGGAAGTTGGGTTGTCGGGATCGGGTATGACAAGAGCCTTTACCTTCCCCTCACTGCACAGTTCCTTCAATAATTCCTCGGGAATTTCCGGGTCCGGCATATATTCCCAGGTTGATGGATCCAACGCAGGAAGGAAATGTACCGAGGAGTTCGGAAGGGCGCACTTTACAGCATTGAAATAATTCACATACGACGGATCGAGAACAGCTATCCCGTCTCCCGGGTTGCAGATCACCCTAAGGACGTCGTGAAAAAGCTGGGTGGCAGAATGGCCGACGCATATATTCTCCGCTTTCAATCCAGTTACGGAAAATATCTTGTTCTCGAAATTGGAGAGTTGTTCCCTTATTTCGTAATTTCCTGTTATGGCACTGTACCTGCCTGATCTGTGGAACGCGGTTCGATCCTTGCATGTGTCGACATATATCTCGCGAAGTCTCTCCGGTGCCTCGTGATTGCACCATCCGCCCCCAAAAGAGATGACCTTTTCGGGGTCGAGCCCCATCTTTACTATGTTCCGTGGGTCCGCGATCTTCATAATACTCTGGATGGGGGACAGGGTGCTTATGGTCTCCTCCACCAGGGCGGACAAACACAGTGATTCCGCTCTTTTTTGTACCATTGGGTCACTTCCTTTTGCGACTTCGACTAAAGAAAACGTGAATAAATTCGAAATAGATATTTCATGCTCATAGGACTAATCCGGCAGATCGGCGAGTAACTCTTCCAGTTCTAATGTGTCGAGACCCAATTCCTTTCTTAAATCATATGCTTTGTTCAAGCGATCTCTTGCTCGGAAGAATTCCTTTTTCATCCCATGCATGATGCCGATGTTCTTGTAACATGCAGACATCCCTACTCGGTCTTCCAGTTCCAAATCTATCTTCAATGATTTTTGGTAGTAATCCAGAGCCGAATCGAAGTTCTTACGGGCAGCGGCAACGTTACCCTTCTGTGTGTAATTAGCACTAATGCCCCTTCGATTACCTGTCTCAAGATCGATCTTGAGCGATTTTTCGGTATATTCCAACGTTCGTTCATAATCCCCCTGCCTGAACATTACATTGGATAGGGAATTGTACGCATTGCTTGTGGCAGGTTTATCGTCGAACTCATTGGCGATTTCCAGTGCTTTCCGGGCATATTCCAGGGCACTATCGTAATTTCCAAGTTCGCAGACGATCCCACTCATGTTCGCGTAATCACTTCCCATGCCCGCAATATTGCCCGTCTTACGGTCCAGTTCCAGCGACCGGCTGTAATGATCCATTGCCTCAGCGAAATTACCAAGTTCCTTCGCCACATTCCCGAGACTAGAAAATGTCGCGCTCATGCTATCCAGGTTCCCCAGCTTCTCGTTCATCTTCATAGACCTGTAATAATATTCCATTGCTTTCCCATGGTTTCCCCTGTGGTGCTCCATGTGCCCCAGGTCGAGAAAGCAGGCAACTATTCCGTTCCAATCGCCAATATCGGTAAACAAACTCTCCGCCTGCTGATACCTCTTTTCCGCCTTGTCGATGCGTCCCTGAAAATTATAGACCCGGCCCAGCCTGAGCTTGCACCAAGCAATATTCAACGGATCTATCCTCTTTTCGTATATGGAAAGAGCTTTCTTGTAGTTGTCAACAGCGTTTTCAGGTTTCCCGGCCAGGTAGAACAGCTCCCCCAGTTTCATGTACAATCCAGGGTCCAGAATAACTCTTCCGGCACTTTTCTCCAGTTCTGTAAGAGCGTTCTCTACCTTAGATATCACACTTTTTTCTGTAGGCGAAAAGGTCATATCGTGGGGGAGCCCTTCGTCATGCGGTAAACCGACTCGGATCTTGCATGCAAATAACTCAAGTAACTGCGAGAGTTCGTTCAGACCGAACCCAAGTTTAATTTCGCCCACGTCAACAATGGTGTTTGCGTTCCCATATTTAAAATAAGTTTTTTCCTGTCCGCTCAAGACAGCCAAATCCTGTTTCCCTCTCTCTAGATCTGCCTTGATGGTCTGAGAAATAATGTCGATTTCCGCATTATCCCCCCTCAATCTTCTACCGCAGATATGGCAGAATATTGCATCATCCGGTACTGTAGCACCACAATTCACACAGTAGCTCATTAGGTTTCACCGGGTAAGTTTACTTAAATGATTTTTCAATCATTACTGTATCTCAATATGGCGGCGACACCGCCCAGGCTTTCAAGGTACGGCGATTCGTCTATGAATTCAAGCTCGCCGCCGCTCCTCACCACGAACTCAATGATCTCCTCCACCACATCTACCTGTGAGGTCGGGCCCTTGCAGTAGGGACAGGCTTTTTTCATACCCATTTGTACCGCCTGGCAGTTCTCACATATCCACCCTGCGATGGGGTGCCCCTTGAGAATGAACAATTCTCGTACGATCCCATTCCGGGACGCGTCTACTACATTGTCCAGCCCGTAAACGGCGGGTCCACCTGTCAGTATCATTTTTTGAAGAAGGTCTACCGAGCGGTTACCTGCGATCTTCTCGTCCTCGTGAACTATATCTGTAATGTTCTTTATCATGTCTGCGAGAGAGATGTTCTTGTCCATATCCAGTACACGGCTTACCTTTTCTTTCTGATCGGGAGTAAGATATTCCAGTATCTCTTTTTTACCCTTTCCCGGGCCCGCTAGAATTATGGATACTATGCCGCTCTCTTCGGACACTACCTCATTTATATCTCTAGCCACCTTCTTGTAGAATTTATCCACTGCTTCCTTTCTTAAGCGGTTGAAGCGCATCTGGGACCATCCTCCTTTCTTATGACGGCCCATAACGTCGGTTTCCACTTCCTTTGATTCCTCGATCTGCCGGGCTCCCATCAGATATATCTGTGCCGATGTCCCGTCGATGAATACAAGCAGGAACTGTTCCCATTCATCCTGTAACAATGCCAAGGGCTTAATATAGGGCGAGGAGTCCACGACGAACAGGTTTTCCGGTGGTATGGATAGCTGGTAAACACGATAGAAATCATTTTTTTTGGAACCGACCAAGGCCAGACCCCGCTCCTGGTCCAGGTGAGGGATTTTTTCCAGGCGCTCCATCATTTCATCGAAGGTTTTATTCACGTTCTCCCGGAGATCTGCACGGCCGTGGAGGGCTTTTAGGCAGTTTCGCATTCTTTTATCGATGAATTTTTTCCAGTTCTTATCGATCAGATTTATGAAAACTGTCACGAAGCTGTCGTCGCTATCCTCGTCATAAACACTTGCGAGCTCTCTAATGTCGATATCCTGTAATGTCTTCATTTCGCCGTCCATTGTTTTCGCCACCCGTGGTCGTTAGTACGATACACGATGACCACTTTCCCGATAATTTAAAGATAGTGCCTTGATTATCAATATATAACATAAGTTTCGCAATGAATAAACAAAATTGTGAGATAAATCTATAATAGTGCCGAGGATTTAAGGTAGAGATTGGAGAGATGGAATGACAACGCGTGACCTAACATTTCTGAACCTTCTCGATTCTGAGAAAAGAAAGGTAGAACTGACACCCGATAGTAATGATCCCGAGGGTTTTTTTACGGAATTGCTCGATAACTGCGAAAAAAAAATCCCTTATGGTTTTGGGTTTATAGAGGAATTCATACGGGGCCAGGCTGAGGAGATAGGAATTCCATTTAAGGCCCTTGCTGAATCCATAAGCCGAAGGAACCATGGAGCTCTGGACAAGGACGGCAGCTCATTCGATAAAGTTCTCGATTTTATACGGCAAAGGACCGAGTTCGAGCGGATGATTATCAAAGAAAACCTGAGGACGATGGCCCTGAATCCTATTGAATATATTTTATTCGATATGGGCCTGGAGCTTATGCCGATTATAGATTTTCTTTTTTTCAGATGGAAGGAGGCGGTTCCCGACGTATTGAAGCGAACCGCTCAAAAATTGAATATGGAGCGCTCTGAAGTTGCACAATTTCTCATCGACAGGAGGCTGAATGATCGATATGCGGTTGTTGTAGACACGGACACGGGACACCCCCCATTCATTTATGAAGAAAGTGGAAAGTACCGGGAGATCTCTAACGGAGTTTTCTTCCAGCTGGAAAGTATGGAGATCCGCCGTATACTCATGAACGGAATAAAAAAATTGAAAGACCTTTCGAATCTCAATGAAACCGGGAACTGGATCGCATATTTCGAAGCGTGGGCCGCGGCAGTGGTGAACGATAACGCGGACCTGCACGAAATATTGTGGGAAAAGGTTGATGATGCCTGGGTGCTATGCAGCGGCCGTGTTATGATGGTACATCCCATGGAAGAGGGTTATGCCGATCCTATCCGGATAATGCCCGAAGTGAGGGTATTGCTGCAGCTGAACGATGCAAAGGACATGATAGCAGCCATCAAACAGCGTATGCTCGAATGGGAGGAGGAGCTTTACAGCGACCACCCCCGCTATCCGCAGTTCCGCACAGCTCTCGAGAACACATATGCCGGTGTGTTCATCACACCTCTGTACAGCGGCGAGGATTTCGATTTCAGATTCTCCGGACAGATCGTGCCAAATAGAAGCCAGGTGCGGATAAAGGGAACCAAGATATTTCTGGACCGCAATTCCTGCAGGAACAAGATCGATATCTATCGTGAAACGGTGGAGCGATATTTCACGGAAGATTTCGCAAGGATGTTCAACGAGATGGTAAGTCCTGAAACTTTTCTTTATTACGTGATTGCCCACGAATGCGGTCATTCGGTACTGATTGGCAAGGACACCAGAGAAAAGATGGGAGACAACTACAGAAACGTTGAGGAATTCAAGGCAAGCCATATCGGTATGGAGGTTCTTATGACAATGGTGGATCAGCTTCCTCCGGGCTACCTTGACTCTCTTTCATTGTTCATTGTAGCCAGGATAATACGATTTATGACGAAAGGTATGAGGGGCGACAAGACACTGGAGCCTTATTACAAGGAATCATTGATCCAGCTGAATGTGCTTCTTGATTGGAATTATTTAAACTTCGAGAACGGAAAACTCAGTTTCAAATTGGAGAACCGGGCAGCCTTCTTCAGATCCATTCTTAAGATAAACGACGAATTGAAAAAGCTGTATCTTGAGGAAGATTGGGCGAGAGTGCGGGAGTTCCGTTTGAAGTACACAGCTGTTGATGATGGGATACGAGAGATTTTCGACTATCTGGACAATTATTCCAACCAGTGAGGATTAATTTCTTTGTCCGCTTCCACGAAGAACTGCACTCATTACGGAAAAGATCAAAAACTATCTTTAATGTCTTTCGAGATCAATTTGTACTCTTCTACTGTAATTTCCTTGTTCAACAACTGCTTGAGAAGCCCTCTTAGGAGATCTCCTTTCTCGTCCCATTCCACCGTTACCTCCACTTCCTTTTTTGCCGATTTTTGACTGTCCTCCACACTCTGAATGATCGCTTCTTGACTAACTGTACTGATCATACCCTGATAGTCCACACCACAGTCGGGGCATTTCCCTATCTTGATACCGCACGACAGGTGAGAGATATTTCCGCATGAGCACCTTGCTGCCTGCAGTCCAGCGCTGATATTGCCGAAGCAGATGGAGCATGGCATTGGCTCCTCGATCCGGAACGCGCTCGCGTTCTTCACGGATAGATAGGATAATTTCATTTTACCTTTATTGGCTGAAATCGTGGAGGAGGCTGCATTCGGAGGTGGCGGAGCGGCATCCGGCGGTGGCGGCAGGTCCGATCCCTCCGCCCCGGGGAACAGCTCGGATACTAGAGATGGAGCTATTGTGGGCTCCGGTGGAGGTACGGAGGGGGCCGGTGGACTGGGAATCGTTTTTGCCGGAAGGGGATCCGGCGGTTGTATTGTTACAGAAGGAGTGATTGGAGCAGTTGGCGCCGAACCAACCATTGGAAGTGCGGGAACTTCCGGTGTTTTTGCCGTTTCTTCCGATTTCTGTGGAAGGGCTACCGTGGGAACCGGTACCGCAGGTTGTGCGGGAGGGACGCTTGTGGACTGAGGCAACGCCTTCGGTTCTTCCTTGGACTGCCCCGTGACCTTCAGCTGCGGTAGTGTGACCTTGGGAGCCGGAGTGAGCGGTTTGTGATGGTATGACTGCTGCTTTGTCGGTAAATTATAGCTTAGCCGACCCACGAAAGATGCACTTTGAGGTTGAGGGCTTGATATGGAAAGCATGTCGAGATCGGCTTTTGTTATTCCGCCTCTTGGCCTTGCCTCGATCTCCGCTTCGATGACTTCGCTTTCATCCTCTTTTTTCTTCTTCGATCTCAGCACCAGGAATATCAGGATGGCGATGATAGCTATGAAGAGAATAACGGCGATGATATACAGGGTCCAGCTTTTTGACCTGTTATCGGGGGTGACAGATGTTTCTCCTTCCACCACTTTCACTTTGATTGAAGCAATTGTTTCCTCCTCAGAGTAGCTCGCCCTGATTGTGAGATCGTACGTCTTCAATTCGAGCTTCGATTCAGCAAATATTTTCACGCTGATGGATTTCTCCTCACCGATTTCCAGTTCAACCACATTATCCTTGCTGACGTGTTCTTTCAATTCACCCATTACCTCAAGGTCGATCTTTTCTCTCATATTTCCAACGTTTATGAAGGTCAGATTTACTGTAACGGAAGCACCCTGTGACACTTCTATTGAATCGGCATTGAAGCTAATCTCCACTTTATGAATGGGAACAAAATCCAACTGGATAACAAAATGCCATATGTCGCTCTCAAAAATACCTGAAATTCCATTTAATTCCGCTGATATTTTCCAATAATACGTTTTATTGTCGCTGAGTTCTCCGATGCGGAGAAATTTATTTTCAATCTCCTTTTCCCAAAGAGTCATATTTTGCAATGAATCACCAAGATACAAACGGTACGTACCGTACCCTTCATGACCTTGCAGGATCCAAGACAGATTAACCGAATCGTTACTGATAATTGTTCCATTTTGTGGTGATTGAAGTAATATGGTTATTTTCGGGCGCTCCGAAGAATTTATTATTTCGGTGGTAATGTTCTTGTAGGCTTCTCCACCATCGTTATCCGTTACCCTGAACCGGATCTTACCAAGGCCGCTCTTTTCTGGAGAGACCGGCCATATCTCAAGGGCGGTTCTATTCTTCATATATGCATCGAAAAGAGATAACGGGGAATATTCAATTACTTCCCATGTTAGATCAACGGCTTTGTCTTCAAGATCGTTGGCATGATTGGAAAGATCGATTATCATTTTTCCATCGTTATAAACCGACAAGTCGGTGAAATTAATTTCTATGGAAGGTAGGTTGTTCTTAACAGTAATTGTATCGTTGAAATAGTACCAGATGCTGGATTTATTTTGCCGGTCTGAAGCCTTTACCCGAAAGGAATGCTTTCCTATTTCCATATCGAATCCCGGAGTGTATGTGGCAGTGAAATTGTCACCGAGAAAATCATACCAGCTTTCAAGAGATTTCCAGGAAGATAGTGTAGAGCTTGCTTCAACCAAGGGGACATTGATATCGGTTCCGTTTTCCGGATCGGAGGCTTCAATATACAAATAAAGGTTCTGACCGCGGAAGACCTCTTTCGTTGATAAGTCGAAACCGATAATGGCCGGAGGATCGTTTACGTCGATGATTCTTAGAACAAATTCCGTAAAGTCATGCCCTCCGTTGCCGTCATCTACTGAAATATTGATAGTGTATGAACCAACGTCTTCATTTTCCGGGATCCCATTCAGAACTCCCGTTGAAGTATTGAAATTCAGCCAAACAGCATCGGTGGTCATCTGCCAGATGATTTCACCCTGGTCATCATCGGTGGAATTGTAGTCAACGTAATACAATTGATCTTGTCTTGCGGATATTTTATTTTCGGTGCTTATTTCTGGCGGGCTATTGTTGACCACGACGGTAAAATTAATGAAATCGGAATAAATACCCCCCTGTACTCGTAGTTTTGCCCAATAAGTGCCCACGTGCAGGTTTGACGGAATGCCTGTTATGTTATTGTTCACATCGTCCCAGTAAAGCCATGATGAATTTCCAGTCAAAGTCCAGGCATCCGGATCAACCCCAAGGGTGGAAAAATGATACGAAAATAATTCATCTTCATTGACATATTTTATTGAAGGTCTTTGCTCGAGTCTAATACCCAATCCTACACTGAGATTCACAAGTTTTGTCAGATCAGTCCGAGAGGATATTTCTACCCATCCTCCCAGAGATGCATTGATCCATTTATATCTAGTGTTCGTCCGGTTGGCGATTGTAATATTTCCACGATATTTACCAGTATTCGGACCTGTTTCGTGTAGCCTGAGCTCAAATCCTTTGGCCGGATTGGAACTGCCCTTGATGTTGGTTAAAGCGATATTTGCTCGCGTGGGATCGGCATCGGGAGCTTCCAGTTCGAGATAAACTTTTTTGCCTGATTCCGCAGAAAAGGTTTGAAGGGTGAAGTCCGGATCGGAAAATGCTTTTATTGAGGTGATGGATGCGGGAGGGGTGTTGTGGTCAGGGAAGCTAAGATATGTTTGACCAGCCCAATCCCCTCCTCCCTCCCCGTTACCCGGAGCTCCAATTAAAATATCATCATATCCGTCGCCATTAATATCACCCCCTCCCATGAGGGATTGACCTGCACAATCATTATTATACTCACCTAGAAATGATGCTTCTGCTGTAGAAAGATCTTGATCCATCGACCAGCCATTATTCTTCCCCAAAATTATGTAAACTTGACCTCCTTTTGTTCCTGAACCTGAAGGATTAGCGTAAGCTCCTATGATAATATCATCAAAACCATCTCCATTAACATCACCACCGCCTGATATGTAATCTCCAGAGCTATCATACTTGTCCTCACCGATAAAGGATGCATTTGCTCCAACAAGATCAGTGTCCCTATTCCACCCTGAGGGTTTGCCAAAAATCAAATATGTCTGACCAGCTGATAAATCTCCCTCCTCATCAAAGCTGGCTCCTATCACGATATCGTCATACATGTCACCGTTAACATCCCCTGCACCCGCAACACTTATTCCCGCCCTATCACTATCATCTTCACCCCAAAATGAGGCTCCGGCAGTTGAAAGATGATTTTGCCAAGACCATCCCCTTTTTTTCCCAAAAATAAGATAAACTTGACCCGCAGCCATGTCTTTTTCATCATTATAAGGAGCTCCAATTAAAAAATCGTCGAAGTTGTCTCCGTTAACATCCCCAGCACCAGCTACAGACCCTCCCGCAAAATCACCGGCCCATTCACCAATAAAATATGCATCTGCAAATAATAGACTTGTGTTTCTTCGATTCCTCCATCCTGAGGCCTTCCCGAATATCAAATAAGTTTTACCTGGGCGGTCACGTTGATAATCTCGCCCGGGTGCACCTATTAAAATGTCATCATAACCGTCACCATTTACATCCCCTGCGCAAGATAAAGAAGCACCTGCAAAATCATATTCATTTTCCCCAATGAAAGAAGCATTTGCCGAATACAATGGAGTATTCTTAGACCAACCCCCCTTTTTTCCAAAAATCAAGTAAATTTTACCTGCTGCTTTACTAGGGAGGTTATGCCCTATTGCTTGAATTAAAATGTCATCATAACCATCTCCATTCACGTCTCCGGCCCCAGAAACAGTGTTTCCAGAAAATTCCCTTTCTACCCCGATGAAATTTGCATCGGCATCTGATAGGGATGTATCTCTCGCCCATCCAGATTTTTTTCCAAATATCAAGTATGTCTTGCCTGCGCTGGTACTTGCATCGGAATTATCTCTCCCCCCTATTAACAAATCGTCGTACCCATCTCCATTTACGTCACCTGCAATAGCAACAGATAATCCCGAAGTATCCCTCTCCCCACCTATGAAAGAAGCATCCACATTCGCTAAACCGGTATTCGGTCCCACATCCAACGCATCCGTTGGTACAAGTACGATATAGGTTGTTGTTATTAAAATTGTGATCATCAACAATACGTGACATTTATCCATTTTTTACACCAGAGTGAGATTGCCTAGGAGCAAATAATATGTGACAATAATACCTCAATACTTATATGGACTTTCCGCTTAGTTTCTGACCGGCCTGAAGATTTTTGTACAATAATTATAAACCATCCTTCGACGTGAAAATCTGAGGAAAAATAATAAAATTTCTTATACCAATTCTCTAAAATATCAAAAACTCTCATCAACATCCTTCGATATCAACTTGTTCTCGCAAACCTTAAAATCCAATTTCTCTTCCCCGTCCTTACAAATATCCCCTCTCTCTCAAGGTACTCGTTTCTCATGCGTATAAAGTTGATAGAATCAATGAGCTTCCACTGCGGAGATGGACGCTGTCTCACCTATCAGATACACTTGCATCTTCGGCAGCTGTACCTATGGACATTAGCTGGAGTTCACAGCTCCTCCAGCCCAGAGAAAATAACTACGATAGTGTCGACAGGAATGGATAAAACGCAAAATCTCTAAACTATATGGAAAAAGAAAAAAAGGTCAATCACAGCAAACTGCTATTTAGGGAAACCGCTGCAATTGACCATGGTTAAGCAGATCATCACTTATACTGGATTCATTGGCGTTTTCGTTTTATAATAAAAACAATGGGGCACCCGATAGCAACCAGGACCAGGGCAATTTCGAAAATTGGAGGGGATATGATCTCCTTTTCTTCATGTTGGATGGAAGATTGAGAGCTCGTCCGATTTTTATCGACTTTTATCACCCCAACTAGTATTTCCTCGGGCTCTTCAGACTCGTCGGCCTCATCAGTCTTTATTTCTTCCTCCTCTACCAATAGTTCTTTTATTTCCGCTTCTTCTTTGTCTTCTTCTGTAACCGCTTCATCGATTTCCTCTACGGGATCAATATCGTCGGGAACTTCTTCGATGCTTTCTTCATCGTCGCTTTCCGCGGTCACCTCTTCTTCGGTGCTTATTTCAACAATTTCTTCATCGGATTCCGGCTCGTCCACATCAAATTCCTCCATCTCAACCGACTCATCCTCCAATTCAGGGGTAACTTCGCTGACCTCATCGTCATATATTAGCTCCCCATCCGGCTCACTAACGTCGTCAGTATACGCCTCATCGGTATCGTTGGAGCCGCCCCCGCCCCAATCTTCATAGCTCTCATTTCCGCTATCGCCACCTCGGGTCACTGACCTCGTTTCATTATTTTCGTTCTTTTCATCCTCCGGATCGTTATTGACAACCGGAAGGGCCACACCATCAACTACTCTACCCACAGTGCGTATGATGTCATTGTTGGCCGGCTCGACTCTCCTCCCGGACAGTTCGCTTTTTACCACACGAACGAACAGGTTTTCCAAAGTTGTTACTATGAACCCCGGTAAATGTGGTTCACCGTGAGAGTCTCCAATACCAGAATCGTCCGTAAGAAACAGATAACGTCCATGTGTCAGGCATGCTGCTGTTCTTAATATATATTCGGCAGTATTGCCGGCGCCGCTGGCTACAAGCGGGTGGATGTGTATCCCCTTTTTCCTTGCTTCATATACATGGTCAAGAGTGTCCTGTAACTTGTCGCTGTGAGGGGGAGCATCGGCGATCAGGAACATCAGTCTTACAGTGTTTCCATCCCGCCACTGACACTCGGATGCCTTTTCTAGAGCCTGATCCATCGCTTCCGGCAGATCGCCCCCGCCTCCCGCTTCCTGGTCTGAAAGCTGCCCTTGCATAATATCGAGAGAGTCCGTGAACTCATATGAGCGGACAACGTATTCATCTCCGGTATCACGGTAGACTACCAAACCATATCTCATGGAGACGCCAGGATATTCTTCGGAAATATTACCTATAATGGTTTTAAATTCGGTGGTGAGATAAGATAGTTCATCGGACATGCTCCCGGTGGTATCCACCACGAACATCAAATCCAGGGAATCCGGAAGTACGGTTTTGTAATCTTCCAGCATGACGTTCATGACCCTGTTATCATTTAGATCATCCAAATTCAGATCGAGGATTACTTCGGAGCTTTCCCTGTCGGGCGCGGTGACGGTCACCGTGAAATTCACCTCATCACCGGCACTGTCGATTGTGGGAAAGAAGCGGAATATGCCGTTTGATCCCGCGTAGGTTTCGATGAGGGGAAGCTCCCCGCCTTCGGGAGTGATACTCACATATGCATTACTGACCACGTTCTCATCCGCATCCAGAATGCGAAACGTGACTCGGTCATCAAGCTGGACTCGGGGCAAAACCTCATCTAAGTCCAGATCCTGCATCGTTCCTAAAAAATTATTAAAAAATCCGAAATTGAGATTGTCATCGACATCTCCGGCCGTTAGCAGGGCACAGCTTGCATTTCCAAAAGGAAACGCGACTATCAAAAGAAAAATGATCAAACCGCTTATTCTTATATTGTCCATTTTTTTCACCTCGTTTTTTAGCTCGGAGGGAAACCCGATATTGATAACAATGTCGGGTAATACCCCTCTCAGTCTAATTATGTCGAGGGAATCGGGTAAATATAAGAAGATTGGCACAATAACTTCCAGCCCCGGAGGGATTATATGAACAGATCGTAAAAACTAATTTATAATGAATTATAACACGGATCACCCATCCTCTCGGACCTCTACTGGTTCCACCAACCCAACCAATATCTATTGAATATAAACCAGATCCGGTTCCTTCGCCCCTTCCTTCTCTTTGATGGTGTCCATGATCTTCTTCATGAACTCTTCGGCATAAACTTTCTCCATTCCCACCCGCTGGATCAGAAATTTTAAAATGTCGTCTTTGGAATCCCCGCCTTTTACCTTGTCGGAAACCATCTGTGCGGTGCGCTCGAGCATGGCCGTGGACAGCTCTTTGGTAAGACCAAGGGCCTCCACCACGTGGTGTGCACCGAAGGAAATGGCGGTGATGGCCTCGTTGAATTCTGTTTTGTTAAGGCTCGTAAGTGACAGGTCCACGATAAGTACGACCCTCTGTTCTTCGCCTACCAGGCCGGTCTTCATCAGGTTGAGGTTCGTGTTCATGTAAAGCAGTTTCTTGTAAGCCCGCATCCTCATCTCCACCTCGATGGTATCAGTGGGTATTGCTGTATCCATGTAGATGTTCGCGAACTCTTCGGAGACGTGGATCACTATGGGGAACGGTATCTTCGGGTGTGCCGCTGTAATAATATCTTTTTCCTCCTCCACCTTTACCTCTATATCCCACGGCATGTCGATAACCCTGGAGGCTTCCTCTTTTCCCTTCTTCAGCCATCTTGTGAATTTTTCGGTCCATTCCATCTTTTCACCCGGGCACTTACATGGTTTCATAGTAATTAAAACCAAGTCTTTGAAAGTCACCGAGGAGAAATATGAATCAATCGAAAGATCATCCAGAGTTATTTTTATGTGATCCAGGATAATATCTCTTCACCCATAACTCTTCTATCCAAAGAGGACCGCCGACCCCCAGGTAAACGGCGGTCCGAGCCAAAATTAATGTCAAGAAACAGTGAATGGGTCGGCGGGAGCCGACCACTTTTGTGAACCTTTTTTTTATAAGGGCCTGCGTTGGCCCCAGTGGCCGCAGGCCCTTACAAGATGGAAGAGAGAGACTAATAATAATCAGTAGAACCTATCATCTCTCTAGTCCGGTTCACCCCATTCCACTTCCGTCTTTACACCGTCATCTTTATTCTCCGGACCACCGTAAACATCTTCATAGGCCTTTTTCCGCTCGGCCTCTTTCTCCTCCTCGGTCATCTCCACCTCCTCATCTCCCGCCGTGGCGGCTTTTTTCTTTGCTCTCATGAACAGGAAAAGAATTATTCCCCCAATGACCGCCAGCAAAACTAAAATTACTATAACTATCAGTACGGCATTGCTCTTTTCCTTTTCTTTCCACATTTCCGAATCCCTGGGATAAGCATCCGACTCGTTCGGTACGCCGTCGCCGTCCATGTCCCCGTCGTCGCTGTCCTGAATGCCGTCGCCGTCAAGGTCGCGTATGAACACGGTGAAATTCTTCTCGCGGCTTCCCAGGTCTCCCGAATCATCCCTTACAGTGAGGTTCAGCGTGTAGTTTCCCGGCACCGTGAAAACATAACTGAACCGCTCACCGTGGTAGGATAGATTATCGTTACTGTTATTTCCCTTCAATTTCCAAGTGTAGTTAATGACCGATCCATCCGGATCAGTAGAAATTGACCCGTCGAACACTGCAGTTTCGTTCACGTAAATCTCCGGAACGGCAAAGTCCGCAACTGGATAATCGGTATGAACGTATATCACAAAAGAGGTCCAGTTGGCGTCGCCATTATCGTCGGTAACAGTGAAATTCACCTTGAACCTCCCTGCCCTGTTGTACGCGTGCCGCTCGTTTGCTTTCTCGGAAAACGTTCCGTCGCCGAAATCCCACAGATAGCTCAGCTGTTCCATTTCGTCGTCCACGTCATGGGTCCCTGTGGAAGTGAATGTGATCTCATCCCCCGGTGACGCCTCAAAAGTGCTGGCGGTTGCACGCACCTCGGGCGGGATATTGTTGACCTTGATGTGCTTCCACGTACTGACCTCGCGGGGTTCGTAGCCGAAACCGATGGTAAGTGAAATATTATGCGTACCGTCGTCCGAAAAACGCCAGATGATCTGCTCACCCTTCCGCTCCTGTCCCCCGGGAAGCACCCAGTTGTAATCGTTCACCGCATCCATTGGATCGAAGAGGATCGGATAGAGAAGATAATCGGTGGTGATATTTCCTTTGATGGGCCAAAAGCCGATCTCAACCGTGGGCTTCGGTAGTCCGATAAGAATATTCCGGGAAACGGTAACGTTGAATCCCGAATCGTCAGTGACCGTAAGGTTTAGCTGATAACTTTTCTGCACGGTGTATATGTGTTTGACCAATGGTCCTGTAAGTATGAATCCGTCGCCCATGTCCCAGCTGTAATTCGTTATATTGCCGTCGGGATCATGGCTGCCCCTGCCGTCGAACTCCACCTCTTTGTGACTTTCCGCAGTTTCCGGTGCCGCAATAACTGCAACTGGAGGAGCGTTCACGTGCACTTCCACCGAAAGAATGTTATCAGCCAGATTATCATCGATGACTTCAATTGGCAGCTCAAGCGATATGCGAATAATATGATCCCCTGAAGCCAACGAGAGTGACTCCAAGGTGATTATTTTTTCACCGGGAGGAAGATACACACCTTCTTGTAGGATAACGTATCCCCCGTTGTCCGCCGTTACATCAACCATCACGGGACCTATTTCCACGTCACCCCTGTTGAGCACCCCGAACTCTAATCCCATCTCTTCACCCTCGGTAAGCAGTTCCGGGGTAATCCTAAAACTATTGGCAGGTAAAGCTGCATCCGAGTAGATCACAGGTGCATACCAGATTCTCACCTCGCTGATGCAGGGGCTGATGGCCCTATCTATTTCACTGGCCTGCAGTCCCACCCTTAACTGCAAGAAACGCTCTGGAAGCCATTGTCCCGAAAAACTGAAAACCGTTTCGTTATCTCTCGGAACGTCCCGCCATTCCCCCCATGAGGTTCCGTTCTCCCACATTCTCATATTGACGGATACCTTGAATTCCTCGTAGAGCGGCCAATCTCCAAGCACCTCCACGTTCCACTTTCCAACGGGAACGGGTCCGAGATCCAACAGCTCGAAGCTTACGTTCCCTGACAATGTCCGGTTTGCGGAGCGGAGAGTTATATTGTCCACCAGAAGTGAATAATGTTGAAAGGGAACCTCGAGCTCACTGTTCCGAATAAATATACGCAGGTGATTAAGATCGCTTATCCCCAGCTTCCCGATGTCTATAATAACATGATGCCATCTACCCGGCAGCGTTCCCGTTACGGAATATCGTCCGATCTCGTCATTCCAGCTTTCTCCATTATGGTCCAGCTCAATCTCAAAATTATATAGACTTATATCTACTGGTCTGCAGTCGAATTCCAGTACTCCGAAATCGCTCCAATCCGTCAAGGTGAATGACCCATACTCTATACTGCCATAAGCTAACAGCGAAACATTTTCGTCGCTTCGCCAGAAACTGAGATTCAGCGCACCGATCCCCTCAACGTGCCCACCGTACGAGGTCTCAACCTCTACGGTGGAATTCACGCCGGATTCGTTGTTTGGAATCCACCCGGAAGCACTGTCGCAGCCGGAAAGCAGGATTCCCGGCTCATCCATGGCCAGCTTCAATACTCCGTCACCGGACCAGGTCTTGGTGAGTCCTTCTAAAGTGGATATGCCGTCGTTCCCGTAATTATTGCCGGAACCGTGGTCATCCCAGGGTCCCGGGCCGCTTTTCGTCCCGTTCAGACCGTGCTGCCAGACTGAGAGATCATCATTGGCTCCCTCAATGGCTCTGGCAATATACTCCCGTACCCTGTAAAGATAGTCGCCGCTTACATCCATTTCGTTCATAATCTCGAAATCGGATGCGGGCTGTATCAGACGGGCAACCGCCTCGGCACTTTCTCTTCCGAACTTCTCGGAATATTTCGTCAGATATTCGTAATCCTCCAATCCGTCCCGGGTAAGCTCCAGCCTAATGCTGATGATTATGTCGTCGTCAATGCCGATACTGGTGCCGGGGTACAGCATATAACCTTCCCCATCCGATCTCGAACCACGCCAGGGGTCGTTGCCCACCGTATCGAAGTTCCAGTAGTTCATACCCCACTGTTTGATCCCGTCCACCCTCTGGTTGAAGCTATGCCAGTACATGGAGCGGAGACCCATTCCCGGTTTCTCGATTCCACCGCCCGCGTCGTGCCACCATATCTCCTCCCCGGCTTCCCGGCGGATGGCGGCGTCGTTGGGATGGTACCGGTTAAATTCTACGTCCCAGATTTTCCCTTCACCGTAGAGCGGAGGTTCTATTGAACGCACGATAAGGTGGTCAAGCCCGGGTGCATTTGCCTCTATTATATCATTTATATCCCGCTGAAGCGAATACGGGGGACTTGAGCGGGGGCTGGGACAGTTCTCGGTGAAGGGATACGGGTCCCCGCAGTAATAGAATATGCATCGATCCAGCCACCCTTTCTCGCGGTAATGGTCCGCCACCTTTTTTATATACTGCCCGATCACACGGCTGTAATTGACGCTTGGTTGGTAGGGCGGTGCGGAAAAATCGTAAATCCCGGAATCCCAGGGCACGGGATCGTTTGGTGTTATGGGAAAGGCAAAGCGAGCGAAGTCAAATTCGTCCAGATAATATTCCATCAAGGGGTCGCTGCGGGTGAAGTTGACTGTTACGTTCAGATCGATATCCACGTCGATATCGCTGCCCCATGGCTCGGCCGTGCCCAGGCTTCCCGGGCTTATCCGGTGGGTCCTGAATTTTTCATATACCTTTTTCATGAGCTCGATGTGCTCGGGATCCCGATCATCAAAGGGATAATAAGCAGTATACAGGTCCGGTGACGAATCGAACCACGTCGTGAGGGTAGGATTCTCCGGTAGAACGAAGCTCCATATGGTTATTTCGAGTAACCGAGTAACTTGAGAATCTTTCTGGGCAAAAGTTATACCGGTACGATATGTGCCCGGAGGAATGTCCGAAGGAGCGTAAACGGTCACCCAAAGCGCTCTGGTTGTACCGCTTTCTAGCTCAATATCCCATGATAGGCTTTCAGGCTCGGCGGTATCCGGATCAACCGATCCCGTGCGGTTCGGTTCCATTGGTATGAGAGGGTCCGGTGAAAAACTGCCCGCATATTCCACGTCGTGCATGCTGAAGTTTCCCGTGCCCAGTGTCCCGGGACCTTCTGCTTGGGCTAGGGTTATGTTCTCGCTGAAATCCTTCATTGGCCTGAAAGCCAGCTGGAAGGATTCATACTCGTTTCGTGCCATTGAGATCTTTATTGTATTTTCCGCTGCGGACCAGACCGGAGTAAGGTCTTTTGAGCGCGTGGTTGTGTATAATTTAAAGGTGGAGCATTCGGCCCAGAAATCGTCATCTATGAAATCGCCCCGCTGCCTGGTGAGTCCCACGCCAATTGGGGAATCGATATTATTAAGCGTCTCGTTGTTGGGTGCCGGAGTCCAGTTTGACATTATTGTTGATAAAAGCAGTATAAGAAATACTGTCACGATCATGGGTAGTCGTATACGGACTTTGCTCGCGAGTCCAGGGGGATGGTACCATGGGCCTTTCACTTTTTTTACAGTGTGTTTCATTTCAGCACCGTCCGTGAAAAAAAAATTTCATCGGGACTTTTTGAAATTCCACCGGAACGTAAAGTTAACGGGGAATATAAAATTTATGTTTCAAGGGTGAACCCACCGGGTCCCACATCCTAGAAAATACATGAAAATTTGGCTGACATTTAGCATAATATCATGGTAGATCATAATAATTTAGGGTTGAAAGTAGGCTCATTGGGTGCCTGTAAAACCCCTAAACGCGGAAAGGGCTCTCAATTCTACCGCCGCTTCCGCCATCATTTTCTCAATTCCCTCTCCCGGAATATCATATCTCTTTATTCCGTCTTCCACCTCGTCCGGCAGTTTTACCCGTTTTAAAAAAAGTCCACCGGGCGGATGGGATGGAAAACGACCTGTACCGCTGTCCGGCTCAAGTGCTTTTTCTAACTCCGTCATTCCGATCTTCCGCTTAGCCGCCAAAAGGGCTGCCTTCAGCATCTTTCTTATCTGCCCGTACAGAAAGAACTCCGCTCTGAAGGTCACCTCCACCATGTCCCGCCCCCACAGCTCCGATACCTCCACAGTAATTTTATCTATTTTATGCTCAGCTCTGAAATAGTCCTCGTTCTTGGTTCTGTCCTTTTTTGTAAATGAGTAGAATGAGTGAGTCCCTGTGAATAATTTCAATGCCTCTTTGAATCTCACCATGGATCGGCCCACCACGCTGCCGTCGATATAGTAAACGTATTCTCTGAAAACGGCATGACGAGGATTAAAATTTTTATCGACGTCCCCCACCCCGTAGAAATAAGCACCCTCGATCATTGAATTCAATCTTCGTAGCAGTTCGTCTCCGGGTACGACTGAGTTAATCATAAAATAATTCTGGAAAGCTCCGACGCCGCGGTCCGTTCTAGACGAACTCTTGAAACCGGCTTCTTCGATACTATGAACAGCACCTGTTCGGATCAGTACTTCTATAATCTCGCCTTCTACGGTTCGCCTTCCTGGCTGCCTCGCGAACCCTTCAAAACCCTCTGGTAAATATCCGAACTCGATCAAAATAGCCATATCTATCCCGCAGATGATCACTACTGTTCCGGTGCATCGTGATGCGCCTGGACCTGTAGAAAACCGAAGGTTTTTGAAGGAGCAGCAACGCCGTAGGTGTTGCGGAGTGAAACGGGCTTCCTCGAAAACCATATTCGGGTTTTCTACGGATCTCACTGATGACGGATCAACCTTCCTGGAACATCTTCTTCAGTAAGAACATGTAAACGAGCCCGAACAGGCCGATGAGCAGAAGCAGAACTCCGCCGAAACTCAATCCTGCCAGTAAATACTCATTCTCCTCATGGCCGAAAACGAGAAAGTTACCCACGGCATCCCCGATTGTAAGGACGGCTAAAAGTATGAATATTGTGTTGAACGTCTTTTCCGACTTCTCCGACGCCGCCCTGCGCCGGTTCTCCTGGTATATCTTGAACGAATCGATGGTGTTCCGCAGTCTTGTCTGGGAGTTTTCGATGTTCTCCCTAAGATTGTTGAAAGCAAAGATTACCGTGTTCCGGATGCCCCTGAAGTTATCCATCAATGGGTCTATCATCAACGTACCTGTGTGACCTTCACCGATCCTCTTGATACCCAGGTCACCTTCCATTCTATCCATGACACTTACATTGTCGTTCAATATCAGAATATTGTTGGATAGTTTCTCGTCCAGTTCCATGAGCTGTGTGAAATTTATCGAAGCATTATGGAGAAGTGCCACCTCTCCCATTTCTTCTTCTTTCTTTTTGGACTTTTTTGATTTTGGAGAGTCCGAGGGTCCCTGGAGCAGTGCGTCTATCCTCTTGTTGAGCTTCTGGATCCTTTCCCTGATCTTGGGAGCACTCCTCTTGTAAGCCTGGTATTCCTTGCCGTATATGGACAGGAACAGTAGCTGCAGCCCTATCAACCTGATAAGGGAGCTTGCAAAATCCCTTATCGCCGTATCGCTGGGCCCCTCCTCCTTCTCTCCAAAGGCTGACTCCTCCTGGGCCTCGTATTCCACGAGATAATTCTTTGGTATGCTGTATTCGCTCTTTGTTTCCCTTTTCGCCGATGTGAATGAATAAATATTGGGTGTGAAACGGTGTGTGTCAAAGGAATTTCCCAGTATTGCCGATGACGAGAAAAGTTCGTCGTTTATGGATTCAACCCTAACCTTGGATGTAATATCCGAAAGAGTGGCAGACCCCCCCCCGCTCACTCGAAAGGCATCCACGTCCACCTCTGCTTCCAGCCAGTAATCCCGGGGCACCCCTCCCATTATGATATTGAAGGCTTCCATCTGAAGAAAATTGGTTTTGATAAGTTTAGTTCCCACAAGGGCTGCCAGACAAGTCTTCCTTGATGAGGAAATAACCCCCTGTATCTCGTCAGTGGAAATATCCTTCCAAATGGATTTACCTTCCTCAACCTTGCCCAATTCCTTCTTCAATACCAGGAATGCCAGGTTCCCATCGCGGATGAAATCCACGTCACCTTCCAGTTTATCAGGTATTCTCCTTACGAGATCTTCCTTTATGTTTTCACCCGCCCGAAGGGCCACTACCCGAATTATGAAAGGGTCGAGGATCTTGAAAGTTTTTGCTATTGTCTCGCCTCCGTTTGATTCATGATTTTCCCAAGCGTTCTAGAGCGCTCATTATGTTTATGCTATTCCTCTTTCCACATCTTCCTCAATACAAATATGTAGATGAAAAATGCTATTATCAAGAGAAATCCGATTGCTACAAGGAACATTGCTCCCGCACCGGCCCAATCGTACGGCTCCTGACCTAGAGCGTAGGTGATGAGGCCGCTGAAGAAATCGGACAACTCTACGATGGCAAGCGCGATAAAAACGATATTGAGCATGTTGGCTGTCTTCTTCTGGTTCTTTCTTCTTTTGCTCTCCCGGTAAGAGTTGAAGACGTCTATTGTGTTTCTTAACCGGTTCTGGGAGTTGGAGAGATTGCTTCGCAACCTGCTGAAAGATTTGAGTATAGTCTCCCGCCAACTCTTCATCTCATCCGAGAGTGATATCAGCACGTCACCCAACTCTGGGACCTCTTCCATTCTATCGAATTGGGTTTCCGTCTCGGTCCGTTCCACTTTCCCGAAACGATCAGTGAGAAATAGGATGAGGTTAGATACGTTCTCGTCAATCTCAGTAAGGCCGGATGAGAAAACGGACGAGCTGTATATTATATCATCTTCCGTGGGAACCGGTGTGCTTTTCTTCTTCTTTTTCTTTTTTTTCCCTTCTTCGTCTTCCAGCAGTATAGAGTTGATATTGCTCTGCAGACCCTGGATATTGTCTCTGATCTGAGCAGCGTTCTTCTTATATTCCAGATGATTATTTTGAAATAGATGGTTGAAGGTCAAATGATGACCCATGAACCTGGAGACAGCCTTTACAAGATTCTCCATATGTGTGCGGTAATAGGTGTCCTTTTTCCCGGATGATGCGGCTGATTTCTCTTCCGGAGCGTCATGGCCGTAGGTAAAGGGAGTTTCCGATTGATTTGAAAACATATTGCCTGCTTTGCTCTCTGTTGTATCTCCGGAATCATCATCCACGTCGTAATCGAGAAGGATGTGTGTCGGTAGTATGTTCTCGGGGTCTCCCTGTTTTTTACTCCCGGACCTGAATGCGAAGAGATTGACGTCGAAGGGTAGGGAGTTAATACGGTTACCTCGGATCTCATCCGAAGCATAAATTCCCTGATTGAGTATGTCCAGTTTCAGGGTCGAGCTCATCCCGGTGAAAAATGTTTCCCTGGCCGACGCATCGCTGATAACCGCACTGAGGTTAACTTCGGGTTCGATCCAGTAGTTCTTGGTAGTTCCGCAAACAAAAAATTGAAGGCTGCCCACAAAATCATGATCCCTAAACCGGGATTCTAGCTTATTTCGTCTTTTCTTTCCTCCCACCGCCATGCTCTCCAGTTTTTCGTCAATAACCTTTATACTTACCTTTATCCACGAAGACGCATTATCTTCTGTTTCTTCGTTTTCAATCTGTTCCCTATTAATGATGAATAGTGAGTTACCTTCCTGAAAATATTCTTCACCTTCAAGCAGATAATCAGATATATTCGTCTTTCCTTTTCCAATCTGCTCCTCGGAACTTAGACCTTTGGATTTGAAGACGAGAACGTTGAATGCCTGTGGATCAAAGAGTTCATAACTTTGCTCATAACCCCGGGGTTTATACGAATGAGCGACGTAATCATCGACTTCGGGTTGATACGCGCCGTAACTCTGTGCTATAGGTCAAACCCCCTTGTCGAGTGAATTTCAGAATAATAAAATATTAAATTTATCAAGATTCGAAACCACGTTGATGATGGCCCGCTACCATTCCCATTCCTCTTCATCGTTCTCATCCTCGTAATATCCGTCATCGTCAGTTTCCGTAGTTGATCCGAAGGAGTCGAAGAACTTGTCGAGATCGTCTCTCTCGCCAAGAGGTTCGTTCTCATCATCTTCGTCCTCGTAGTATTCGTTTTCATCATATTTATCATATTCGTCGTCGTAGTCATCATCTATTGACTGGTAACGCCCGGAATCGTAGGACGAATCCTCATCATCATAGTAATCGTCGTCGTCATAGTAGTCATCTTCATCATCATAGTAATCATCTTCGTAATATTCGTCATCATAATCATTGTCATCATCGGAGCCGTCCTCCCATCCCCAATCCTCATATTCGCCATCTTCATCGTAGTCATCGTTCCAGGACGCAGCTTTCTTTTCATCCTCCTCCGTGAAGCCTTCGAAAGAAACGTCCGGCTCTTCGTTGTCCTCATCGTCCTCCCAATTGGTGGCCGCCGGTCTCCTTTTTCTCCCCCGGTCGCGTTTTCTTCCCTTTCGGTCTTTCGCGTCCTCTCTGTTCCCTCCTTTCTTTCTTCCCTTGCTTTTCCCGGTGCCCCTCTTCTTATCCCCTGTTTTCTTCCCTTTGCTCTTTTTATTGGAGGATCTCTTATCTTTCTTTTCGGACTGGGTCCATCTATCCCGTTCTCTTTCCATATGTCTGGTGTACCTGCTGCCGTATGAAGATGGAATGAAATCGGTATCGTCCCTAATATCCTTGTATCTGCTCTTTCCCGCTTTCTTTTTGGTACCAACCGGAAGTTGACATTCGGGGCATTTCTCTTCCCACTCGTAAACTGGATAACTGCATCTGGGACAGTCCGACGTAACATACGTGGTCTTGTTCTTGAAGAGGGCTTCGTTGCATTTGGGACAGTAACCCCTGCCCCGGGCCACCTTTTCCCCACAGCTGGGACAGAATATGTGCGAATAATGTCTGGTTCTCACGACGACAAGTATCACTGCGATAATAAGCACGAGAGAAACCACACCTATGGCAATTAGATACTGCCAGGGAATATCCCAAAAGAACTGCTCTGCCTTTGTTTTCGTCTCCTTATACGGTGCAATATATTCCTCTTTTGCTTTTTCACCGTTTTCCAGCGTATAAACCCAAGTACCGGCATCAGCGGACCACCCCACATCTGTAATCGTATGCTCTTCTCCCTCATAGCTGATCTTTGCTCCAACCTTGAATTCAGGTCTTTCTATTACGATGGAGGTCTCCTCTGTTCCCGTTTTTCCAAGATTATCCCTTACCCGGAGACTTATCCAATGGGTTCCATGGGTGTCGAAGGTGTATTCAACCACAGCCCCGTAAAGATAGTTAATATCATCTATGGTCCATGTATAGTTATTAATTTCCCCGTCAATGTCACTGGAACTGTTGGCGTTGAACTTCACCGGGAAGGACAGATAACCCCTGTCGGGATGCGATATCCGGGCCTGGGGCGCGGCATTACTGAAAAAGCTCCAGGGAGCGCTCCAATCTGCCTCGTTACCTGCCTCGTCAACGGCTTTTACACGCCAATGGTACTGGTTGGCCGCTGAAAAGGATATCTCTGCAGAAAGCTCAGTGGTGTTCTTGTCAATCAGGAGATGGGTGAATGCTTCGGTATCGGCGACCTGATAACGGTAATATGCGATCTCGCTTTCATCTATACCTGTGGATATGGGATTCCAGGAGATAAAAAGGGTCTTTGCAGAGGTCTCCCTTGCGTCCAAGGGAGCGCTGAGACGCACGGTGGCCGGACCCTTCGAATCCTTTTTGAAAACCACTTCTCCTTCAACGAGGTGGCCTGCATGATCTCCCACCTCGATAAATATGGTATTGATACCCTCTTCCATCTCTAGGAAACCGAAAGACCAGTTTGCCGTGTAACGGGCAAGGGTGCCGGTCAGTGTATCGTTCTCCCGGAAGAGATACATCCATTCATCATCTTCATCCCACCGATACCGTAAAAAGGAAAGATTTGATCCGGTTCCATTCTCGAAACAATCCACGTCCACAACCAGACCAGGGTCGATGTTGTACCACCCGTATGAATCTCTGTTTATGCTGAGGACCGGGGGTAAAGAATCGTAATAGAGTATTATTTCTGTATCATTGGTGTCAGTGAAAAGGCCGTCCAAAACCCTTATACGAATGGTGTTAATGCCTTGGTCCAGCAGAGAGGAATTGACGTCCCATTCATATGTTATCTCGTCTATGGACATGTTGAAGATATCGTGCCATTCGACCGATGGGGCCACCCGGTACTGGGCTCGCTTGAGCATGGAACCGCTGCCGCGGTTGGAAAAAAATGTTTTCAGGGAAGCTCCGCCAAATATGAGATCATTTGTCTCGGAATAATTATAAACCCTTTTTGTCATGTTAACCCATGGATTGAAGAGGTCAACCATTATCCTTACCTTCTTGTACATCACCTTTGATATGTTCACTAGGTCGTATGCCCGCAAGTCCATGTAGTTAATTCCTTCATGCAGCAGAGAATAATCAAACTGCCATTCGTCGGTGAACTCGTCCACGGTCGTGTTGAAAACATTGGCCCAGCTGTTGTTTCCTATGCGGTACTGCCCTAGAACCAGCGGAGAACCGCCTCCCGATGAAAAATCGATGTCAGCAACCGCTCCCGGATCGCTATCGAACCAGCCAAGGTCCGGCGTATTGATGATTATTTCCGGCTCCATATTGTCTTTTCTCACCTGGATTGCACTTTCGATATAATTCACATTGTCCGCCTGATCGTAGACCCTGATATCAATGTCGTTAATCCCCTGGGAGAGATGGGTGAAATTCACGCTCCAGTTGCTCAAGTAGCCGGTACGGTTACCGGTGAATATCTCACGCCAGATATCATCATTTCCCCTGTATGAAGCGTTCACCATCAATGAAACGTTCTCGTTAAAGAAATCCACGTCGATAACAGCACCGGGATCAGCGGTATAGTAACCGTAGGAATCGTTGTTTAAAATAACCGAGGGAAGCACAGTATCCTTTCGATAAAGCATGTTGGCATAGCTGCGGTCCCGGACCCCCAAAGTATCTACAACTGTAAAATTGATCTGATTGACCCCATCTATCAGGTTCGCCCAATTGGGTATTATCTCTGCCTCGTGGTATTTTTTCGGACCTGAGAACACGTCGATCTCCGCTCCGTCGTTGATAGTGTAATAACCCCGGTCGAGATTATGGCCAACGCGCATGTTCAAGAATTGAACGTCAATACTGATGGGCGGATCGGATTTGAACCATCCAAACTCGGTGACGTTGTAATGTATCTCCGGGGGATGAGAATCCTTATCGTAATTTATAGTGGTCTGATTTACATTGAGCGCCTTGTCAAAACAACGGATCTGAACGGTGAGATCGCCATTTACCACGTTGACCCAATCCAGGGCCCAGTTGTCGGTGTAATCCGTGGTAACGGTACCATTGAATATGTCCGTCCAAACTCCCGGGGCACCTGCACGATACTGGGCGAACCAGAGATCGGATCCACTGCCGCCGTTGGAGAAATCCACATCGATCACAGCACCGGGGTCTTCATAGTACTGGCCGTAACTGGCAGTATTGACCGTGATGATCGGTGCGGTTGAATCGTCGCTTATGGGGATAGTAGTGTAAAATGGTTTCAGATCGTCTCCGGTCACAGTGATATTTGCCAGTCCCGCCACAGTAGGGGTACCCGACACCGAGGCATCTCCGTTGGCATCGGTGGTGTCATTGGCAAAGAGGTCGGGCCAGTTCACAAGATCCACCCTGGCATTGGCTACGTTTGCGCTTAATGAGTCCTCCACATGGACTGGCAGTGGAGCGGCAGAGTCGGTATAGGTCATTGCGGGATGGGTCACGGTTAGAGGTTCAGGTTCGTTGAACCAGAAATTCATGGTGGGGTCGCCCATGTAGTTCACGGTGTAATAGATCCATCTCATATACCCCAGGTGATTGAATCCTGCCAGATCTTCCATTCCCAGCCGATTGGCTTTCCCGGCTTCCCTTACGCCTCCGTTGAAAAGTTTATCGAAGAATTCCAGGGCAAATTTATGCGAAGGCGAAGCAAGCATGTTCCCAGGTGAATATAGGCCGTACCGTGTATTCCCGATGAATACCACGCTGCCTCCGTTGGCATTGAACATCAGGTGCTCGCTTATGGCATCGCTGTAATCAAATGCATTGGCATAGCAGCCCATTGTATAGAACAAATTGAATCTGTGATCGCTCACGTGGGCGTCCGCATCCGCGCGGTAATAACCAAGTGTTTCCGTAAGTGACATCACGTTGTAATTGGCATGCCCTCCATTGTAAACCACGTTCACCCCGTCGTTCATTGCCGTGTTGAAATTATTCTTTGTAGCATTTCCGAGGGTTTCGTACAGCTTGATGGAAGTCATCTGCGGTGGAAATGTCTTACTTTCCAGGTCATCGGAGGAGAGGCTGGCATCCGTATTATCATCCAGCCATGCCGCCGAAAGAAGGGCTTTCTCCACAAATCCCGTACGCGGGTCCCTCTCGTAGTCAAAAACCTTGTTGACGAAGGTATCTGCCTGTGCAGTGGTACTCACCGGTGCACGGCCGATGTATACTTCAGAAACCTGATCCACATCTCCTCCCGCGGTCCCGTCATTGGACTCGCCCCAACGCCCGTCTCCGTCATTGTTGTACGGTCCATCCAGACAACCGAAGTAATGATCTACCGGTATATTATCGTCCTCGCAAACACCGGAGACAAGCCCGTAAAGTCCCCTGAAAGGAACAACGTCCGTATCCCCGCCTATCAGGATATATTCAGTGTTCCAGTTCTGGTAGGCATCGTTAACGAAATTACGTATCTCCGCAGGAGTGTCCACATCGTCATAGTCCGCATCCGAAGTAATGTCCGCAAGATCTACAATTTTCGTCGGAATACCCTTGTTTATCTTCCACTGGGCAAGTGGAAGGAAATGATCGTACAGGGCGGCGGAAGTAATGATTACATAGGGATAATACTCCCCGGGTTGGGGTATGCTTCTTTCTCCTGCCATGGAAGCGAAATTGTACGAATCCAAAATGTGGTCAATAGAGGGTTCGCTTGTTACCAGATTCCGTTGAAGCAGCTCCTCTCTGTCGAGAAGGCCTCCCGCACCGTGTCTAAGCATGGGGAGGCTGTTATAGTCGGCGTTGTCGCGAAGGTTCAATTTCATTTCAGCTCCTGAATAAAACCGTAATTCGTGAGTGTCCGGTTCATAACAGATGGGATCGACGATTAAACTGGCAATGGCAAAACCCCTGAAATACTGGATGCCGGTATTTTTCACTGTGGGGCGGCGGGTATCCCTGGTTGGAAAGTTCTCCCCAGGACCATCTTTCTGATATGATTGAGGCCCTCCCGGATAAGTTATGAACGGAGCTTTCTCAAGTGGAATACTACTGGAGATCACCGTGGGATGCCCCCAGTCTATCTCGATATCAGCGATGTCCGCACCAGGAGGTAAGAGCGCATTAACGGTCCGGGAAGGGATATTGAATGCGCCCGGGGGAGTCACCGAGACCCATCCATCGCCCGATAAGGATATTGTATTCTTAGTCACCCCTGAATTCACTTCGGGCATGGGGAAATCCAGAGACAACGATAACGAATCGCCGTTGCCCTGTTCATCACCTTCGCCATATTCCGGTTTAAGATCTCCAGTCGGGGCTGCAACCACAGGAGAAGCTATGTTCAGGACCAACAGTGCCAGAATGCCCAGCAGTAACATCCTCGCAATTGGGAATTTATTTTTTCGTGTCATGTTATCCCGTTTTTTATCTCGTTCAAATGATGTTGTAATATACCCTATTAAAAACACGTATTTCAGCGAGTTACTCGGCTCATATTCACTTATGTAGAATAGATGTGGGTAGCAAGAATGAATGATTATAACCGCGTTATATATATGGTTAATATAGGTTAAAAATATTATTGCGTCATTTCAAATTTTTTATTTTCATTACAGGTTAACCGAATACGGTAACGACCCCATTAACAAAATATCTTTAACCTTGTTTTACAACAAAGTAAAAAATTATAAAAGGCACGACCCTAATCTTTTGCCCAGCTTCCAAGGGCCGGGGGTTGGTTAGTGGTTGTTCAATCGATTAAACGGAAGATATTATGCCTGGCAGTTATTCAGAATATGGACGGGACCTTCTCGTTCTTACGAAAAAAGGAGTGGGTGACAAATTCACCACCGACCTGTCTGTGAAAAGGACGGGTGACCTTGAGACTGTGGAAGGACGTGATCTCATGATTCAGGCAATAAGGCACAGGCTGCTAACGCGAAAGGGCGAACTTGCTCTGCTTGGTCATCCGGAGTACGGGTCTCTTCTGGAAGATGTTATCGGTGAGCCAAACATTCCGGATACCCATAGGATCATAGAGACGCTTATAAGAGACTGCCTGAAATACGAGGCCAGGATAAAAACCATAATATCGGTGAAAGCTTCTCCATCCGAGAAAGACAAGGTAAATATATTGGTCCACGTAGAACTGCAAGGGGGAGATGGGGAACTAAAGATAACGTATCCCCTTTACCTGGAGGAGTGAAATTGGTTTTCAAAAAGAAAGAATACAAAAGTATCGTTGACGCAATTCTAAAAGATCTCCAGGAACGCTCGCAGGTGGCGGATACCAATGTGGGATCGGTGAGCCGGACACTCGTGGAATCCGTAGGACGTGAGATTTCGATAATGTACGAGCAGATGGAGGCGGCCTACAATGCCGGTTTTATAGATTCGGCCAAGGGAACCGCTCTGGATATGGTGGTGGCCGTTCTGGGAGTTCAGAGAAAATCTGCTCAGTTTGCAACGGGCTCAGTGACTTTTTCAAGAAGAAAGGCCAACCAGGATGTTACCATTCCACGCGGAACTATGGTTTCCACAGTTTCCTCGGATCCCTCCAAGGTAAAGGTTTTCGAGACCAGCGTGACGGTTACGCTGATCAGGGTAAATAATGATATTGAAGTACCTGTAAAGGCGGTTATTCCCGGCAAGGAAGGAATGGCGGATTTTGAGACCATCGTGAAACTTGATAGTCCCATCATAGGTATAGACCGGGTGTTGAATAAAAAACCTACGACCATCGGAACAGAGAGGGAGACCGACGAGGAATTAAGGGCCAGAGCAAAGGCAGTGGTGCTTTCAGCCGGTAAGACCACTGTGGAATCCATAAGAAATGCTGTCATGTCCATCCCTGGTGTAAGAGGAGTGACAGTGAACGACATGCCCGATGGTGTCCCCGGCGAGATAGACGTTATCGTGGATGGGCCCGACATCTCGGACCCGGAAGGAAGCACTTCTTTGGCCGTCTTCGAGACAGTGGAAAGGGTGAGACCGGCGGGGATAAGGGTCAATATTAAATCCACCACTCTCGTGAGGACCGATATTACAGCATTCGTCAATCTTACGGACGTTGCGAGAACCGACGAGGAGATGGACCGGACCCTCGATTCCATCCGAGACAGTGTCACAAATTACATTATTTCGCTTAACAGCGGGGACAATATCATAAGGAACCGACTGGTGACGGCATTGTTCGGCAATCCCAATATTGACAATCTCGAAGATATGGTGATAATCACCAGGGTATTCGATGAAAAGGTAAGAGGAATGGTGGAAGATACCCGAAAAAGGATTGACGAGCGGACCCGTGATATCGAGATCGGCGAGTATGAGCGGGTGGACCTGTCGGGGGTTGATATCAGGACGCAGTTCACCCCCAGGCTCATCTCGTACGTGCAGATCGACCTTTCGGCACGAGTGATACCTACCAAAAAGACAATTTCCTTGGAAAGGCTCCGGGAGGGAATCGAGAACCAGATACACGCACATTTCGATAAACTGAGGACCGGGGAGACAGTGGATTACCAAAGAATATTCAATCTTGTGAAAGGTGTCGAGGGCATATCCGAACTGGTAGAACTGAATATCTCTGCCTTCCATGAGGAATCGGGATTGACCTTGAACGACGCAAATGACAACATAATTACATCCGATAACGAGATCGTAAAACTCAGGAATGTGGATGTCGATATGGAAGGTTAGGGAATTTCATTATCTGGTTCAGTTCCACATATGCAGGTGAGCTAAGATGCTTAACACGGAAAGGATGGCAAATCGGCTTCCCATGTACCTCGAGGCTTACCGGGAAAACTCCACCATCAGAGCCGTTCTTGATGCTTTCGGGAGAGAGATGGAGAGGGCTGAGGAAAATCTCGGGAAACTGATGAAATCCAAATGGTTCTTCCATGCTGACCTCGGTGACCTGGAGAGGATGGGGCTGCTTTTCGGGATTCCAAGGCTCCCTGGCGAGATGAAGGTTCCATACCGCCAGCGCTTCTATCTCACTGTGAAAGAGCTGCTTACCGGAGCAGGCACGATAGATTCCATAAGCAAAATTGTAGAAGCCACAATAGGGACTTCCCCCGATATTGAAGAGAATCCCGCTGAGATAGTTGAGAGCCCGGTCCGTGAACTTGGATCTGACAGCGCCTGGAGCGAATACAACAAAAGCGTGAAGGAGGACCGGCCCGTAATAACGATCCGCCCCCTTACCCGGGTCCGGGACCCCACGGTAACGAACATCACTACACAGGAATCCATCACATACAGGGGATTGCTTCGCAAAGGATCCATGCTGCGGATACTGCCGGATGGGACCGCTTCACTTGCAGGGATCGACGTATCGTCCCGCTTGGAATTTTATAAGGACGACCAACGGCAGACCGAGGTGCTGACGCCCAGGGTGCCAAAGATGCATTCCGAATGGAAGTATACGGATGGAACCGGATTTTTCGATTACGCGCATTTCTCGGAAGCTGTTTTCGCCGCTGCTGCAAAAAATCAGGTAGCAGTGCAGTTAAGGTGGATAAGATACAGACCTGCCACGTTCAATGTCAGGATGGCGCTGTACTCCAAGGGAGGCCGGTCCACCGAATCAATCGGTTACGAAAAACACCTCCGACAGGAAGTGCGCCATCTAGTTGATCACGTGAAGAGCGCCGGCGTAAAGGCCAATATTAATTTCTACGACAATTTCACGGAGAAAAATACGGTGCGGGATCAGGGGATCGAGCCCTCCTTTGGAATCCATCATACGGACCGTGAAACCCTAGGGGAAGAACTGGAGATGAATGTTGTGATGGAGTTCTGCGAGCAGCAGACCCTGGGGGACCGAATCTATTCCTGCGGAGTATTCGATATTACTGAATTCGACTCGGCGAATGTGTGGGGATGAATTTTTTATCACAAATACTCAATCTTTGCCTCTATCATCTCCACCCTTCTCAACCCTCCCGGGCTCATGGACCGCACCTTTTTTTCCCCCTCTCATCAATAAGGGCTCGCATAAGAATAAGTTCCCATTCTTGCATCCCATCTACCAAGTGGCACACCCGTAGAAAACATTTCTTTACTTCCATTGTGATGCGGAATAGCTCAGTAACCATTCCCATAGGGGTATGTAATCGATGGTTTTCCCTTCTATGTCCTTCATATCTCTGGTATCTCCTGAAATAATCGTGCCCTTATCGAGGTCGAATTTATCAAGAGCGGATAGAAGAGATCTTGTTTCTCTTTCATCTGCGGCAGATACATCACAGCAGACCTGGATCGCCTCAACGATCTCATCCCCCTTCATTATCAGGAAATCCACCTCCCCGGAACTGTCCTTCCAGTAGTACATCTCATCATTATATCTCTTAAGTTCCATGAATACGATATTTTCGTACAGTCTTCCGAGGTCGCGGCTGAATTTGAATCCCACTGCGTTCCTTATACCCGTATCCGTACAGTATATTTTCTTCGGGTTGACCTGCTGCTTTTTGAGTGAATGGGAGAAGATGGACAATGAGAAAAAAAAGTAAGCTTCTTCCATGGCATGCAGGTAGCTCGATACGGTATCGGATGAGATTCCCAGGTGTTTTGCGATTTTACTGTAATTCAGCAGATTTGATATATTTGGAAAGAGATAATTCTTCAGGTTTTCCACCTTGTCGGTCTTCGTAACGTTCGACCTCTTGATCACATCCCGGTATAGAATGCTGTCGGAATAGAATTTAAGAAGTTCCTTCTTGAAGCTTTCATTTTTTTCAAGGACGATCTCAGGAAAACCGCCCCACTGAATATATTCTCTCAGATGGTTTTTTATCATATGCCTTTTTGAGATGATCTCCAGCTTTCCATCGATTGTTACATTCTTTGCTTTGATAAATTCCCTGAAAGACAGGGGGTACACCTCGAAGTAAACGAATCGACCGGCCAATGAGGTGGACAGTTCGCTCTTAAGCAGCCTGGAGCCGCTCAAGAATATCTTAACATCTTTATCCAGGTCATATATCCTTTTTACCGTTCGATCCCAATCCTTCTGTTCCTGCACCTCGTCCAGAAAGATATACACCTTTCCCGTCGGGTTGAACATTTCGAGATGCTTGGTCCTGGCACTTTCGATAAGGTTTTCTTCCTGAATTCTCTCATCATCGCATTTGATGAATAGAATATTCTCTCCGGGGACCTTTGTCAGCAGATATTTTATCAGAATGTACATTATCGTTGTCTTGCCGGACCTTCGACAACCGGTAATGGGAATAACCTGTTTCTTGTCGATCCACAATATTATTTTTTCCAGGACTTCCCGTTCCAGATAATCCGATTTGAGATCCCCTGTCCACCAGGGATTCCATTCGACGAGTATTTGCTCTTGCATTATAGTTGTAATACGGCTCATGGCAAATAAATCTTCCGAATGAAATCGTGTAATTTATGAATTTTACGCGATTTAAATCGTGTGTTCTACAAAAATGAGACGACCAGCTATGGAAAAATCTACATTATTTCCGGTCCCTTCCGCTAGAATTCATCTTCGTCGTTCCCCTACTCCTCCTTACCCTTTCTTCTCATTCCAAACATCAAGATACCAACGATCGCTCCTACCAAGAACACTACAAGCACAACCCCCACGAGCCACAACACCTTACCATCCCCTTCTTCCGCATTTTCTTGTCTTTCCCACCGTTCGCTGTCATCAGGATAAGCATCGTCCACGTTCAGTACCCCGTCCCCATCTCTGTCCGGATCGATGAAACCGGGTATCCCTTCTCTATTTTGATCTCTTGGATACAATGTATAATAAAGGGAATCTTCATCCGTTTCGGTATCCGGATACCAGTAAAAATAAGCTGTAAATGAAATAACAACAAGGGAGATGATAACTGCAACAAGAAAAAGTAAACGACCCTGTTTCTTACTCTTATATTCTATCTGTTTTAGGCGTTTCTTCTCTTCTTTCATGGATGAATGTTCGAAATAATAGTTGCAACTGGGACAGAACTTTTTGTTTCTTTCCGCTGTAAAAACGAATTTCTTGCATTTGGGACATATTCGTATCTTAGTGTCGGCTTTGCCACCTTTCACTTTCGACATAATATCCACCATCATACGTTATATGCACCAATGTTACCTTCAAACTTCTACATTTAAATGTTCGTTCTCTAAATTAAGCTTTATTGAATATCATTCATCCCCTTCTTCCCTTTTCTAGCCATCACTATCCTTTCCAACCCTCCCCAACTCATCCACCGCACCACCTTCTATCTTCTCCTCACCCGTACCCTCCTTCCTTCTGACCAATATCACTCCCCCAATCACTACGAGCATCAACACTGCACCCAAAATTATCACTAGCCACCATACCGTACCGTCCCTTTCTTCCACTATTTTCTCCGCTTCCCATCGATCTCCGTCATCGGGATAAGCGTCGTCCACGTTCGCTACCCCGTCTCCGTCTCTGTCTGGGTCCAGGGAATCGGGTATGCCGTCTCGGTCGATGTCCTGTGGGACCGATAAATTATTCCGGGGATCCGTACCGACTTGCGTCTCAATGGTGTCATTCCAGCCGTCACCATCTGAATCTAATGGGGTCTGGTTGTTATAATTGTATTCTACATACATTGTTAGTAAATCCTCGTTCGTAGGAATTCTACAATCCTGGTTTCCATCAGTTGCGATAAAATAATATCCATGAAATCCCTCGGGCAAATTTAGAGAATATTCGTATCTAATTCCATCCGAAAAATTAAACCGCTTGGGATCATCCTTAATCATTGAATACCAGAAATTACCAATTATCAAACTAATATTCGCCGGGGGATCATTATCAACATCCATGTAATGCACGTAGAATGTGAAATTCATGGACGTATCTCCATTATTTGGTGTGACATTCCCATCATACAAGATTGGCGGATCGTTGACGTTCCATACGCGAAGCAGGAACTCGCTGTAGCCCCAACCGTCATTTCCATCTGAAACAGTGATATTGACCATATAGATACCTACATCGTCATTCGTTGGTGTTCCATTCAATATGCCAGTATTGGAATTTATCGACAGCCATGTAGCATTCGTCATAAGGGACCATGAAATCAACCCCTGCCCATCATCAGTTGAATTGTATTCGTTATAGTATACCTCATCCTGATATATTTCAACGATATTTCGAGTGGTAATAATAGGAGGTGTATTCAATACATCGAAAATGAAATTGAAAAAGTCTTCACCGTCGTTACCGTCATCTATAGAAACGTTTATGTTATACTTTCCCACATCGTGATTCGTTGGATGACCGAATAGAACTCCAGATGTCGAATTCTGGCTTAACCAATCTGCATTTGTATCAAGATCCCATGTAGTGCTCCCCTCGCCCTCATCGGTTGAGTTTAGGTCTAAAAATAATTCTTCATCCTCATAAACGTAATACCTGTCGGGTAAAAAGATTTCGGGGGATGTATTATTAACAACAATAGTGAAATTTATCTCATCCCAATAAATAATACCTTGAACATGGAGATTGACCCAATATGTACCCACATGGAGATTGAAAGGGAATCCAACGAGGCTGTTAGTGAATTCATCCCAGAATAACCAGGGCGCATTGGTATTGAGGGTCCACGACTCAGGTTTCTCTCCTGTAGTATTGAAATGTAGTGAGTAGTTATCATCCTCGCTCAAATATACAATTGTAGGTCTTGTCTCAAGATATATGCCTGGTCTAATGCTGAGATTGATTAGTATCGTTAGGTCTTTCATGGATGAAATCTCAACCCAACCCCATCCACTTGCATTGATCCATCTATAGCGGTCGTGGGTGCGGTTGGCAATGGTAATCTCACCACGGAACTTCCCAGTGTTTTCTCCGCTCTCTAATAATCTCAATCTGAATCGATTATTAGGGTTAGATTTTCCTTTGACCCAGACCTGGGCAACATTCTTCCGAGATGGATTTCTATCGTTCGCCCTCAGTTCTAAGAATATCTTGTTACCAGCGTATACGTAGGAAATTTCTTGTGAGTATTCATCGTCAGAATAGGCTTTGACAGAGGTGATGGATGTGGGTCGGGAGTTGAGATCCGGAAAGATGAGGTATGTCTGGCCAGCGTCACTACCTCCCTCGTCATTTTTGTTTGCTCCAATCAGAATGTCGTCATATCCGTCTCCGTTGACATCGCCCCCACCTGCTACTGAATATCCAGACCAGTCGTATGCGTCTTCTCCCCAGAATGATGCGTCCGATGCGGATAGATCGGTGTCCATAACCCAGCCGGAGGGCTTGCCTAATATAAGGTATGACTGGCCTGCTCGATAATTATTGTTGCGGTTTCGATATGCTCCAATCAGAATGTCGTCATATCCGTCCCCATTAACATCTCCCGCACCTGCAACCGAACCTCCAGAACTGTCCCATTGGTCTTCTCCTAAGAAGGATATGTCTGATGTTGAGACGTCCATATCCATGAACCAGCCAGAAGCTTTGCCGAGTATGAGGTATGTTTTCCCTTTTGACTGACCGAAGCCGGGAGCTCCAATCAGAATGTCGTCGTATTCATCCCCGTTAACATCACCCCCACTTGCGACTGACCATCCGGAAACACTGCCTATGCCCTTTCCCCAAAAAGATGCGTCCGAATCGGAGAGGTTTGTGTCCATGGCCCATCCCGAACCTTTTCCAAAGATGAGGTATGTTTGGCCGGAAGCTAATCCACCACTTTCATCCTCGTATGCTCCAATCAGAATGTCGTCATATCCATCTCCGTTGACGTCTCCTGCACCTGTGACGGAGCATCCAGAACAGTCGCCTCCGTCCTCCCCTAAAAACGATGCGTCTGAATCAGAGAGGCTTGTGTCCATGGCCCAGCCTGAGCTCTTGCCGAATATGAGATATGTCTGACCTGTATAATCACCACCGCTGTTCTCGTCACCGAATGCTCCAATCAGAATGTCATCGTATCCATCCCCGTTGACGTCTCCTGCACCTGCGATCGATATCCCCGAATAGTCTTGTTGGTCTTCTCCCCAAAATGATGCGTCCGAATCAGAGAGGTCGGTGCCCATGGACCACCCGGAAACCTTTCCTAGTATGAGATATGTCTGGCCTGCACGAGAACCACCGTCCTCATCATAGACTGCTCCAATCAGAATATCGTCATATCCGTCTCCGTTGACATCCCCCGCTCCAGCAATCGAGGCTCCAGAGCCGTCATCAGAGTCCTCTCCCAGAAATGATGCGTCTGAATTGGAGAGGTTTGTGTCCATGGACCACCCGGAAGCTCTGCCGAATATGAGATATGTCTGACCTGAATGATTCCCAGCATCATCGTCACCGTTTGCTCCGATCAGAATGTCGTCATATCCATCTCCGTTGACATCCCCCGTAACTGCGATCGAGCCCCCGGACCAGTCATCGGCGTTCTCCCCCCAGAATGATGCATCAACATTCCCGAGATCCTGGTTCATCCCATAATCCAGCGCCTTAGAAGATATTGGAATGAGAAGCATTGAGACTATCATCAGGAATATCGTGCCCAAAGCGAATTCTTTTCTCATTATGACTACCTTTTAAAAATAGTTTCTCGACTTTACAATTAATATATGAATTTATAGTTACAATAATAATTAAATTTTTGTCCTACATTTTCAATTCTTGGGTTATTGTCGTATCCTTGCTCCATTGCACTTCATTGTCGTTTAGGGAACATAACGGACCGGTCTGTATGCTAAGTTCTGCGGGTGGGGATAGTATACGGTCGATCCAACAGTACGGTGAGGGAAAATAGGTCGGAAGCCGTAAGAGCGAAAACCGCCAAGTTGTTGGTTATGCAAAGTCGTTAGGAGCAAGCTTTTAAGTGCCTCGGTTTGCCATTTGAGTGGAAAAAAGCTCATCTATTCATCAAGAAGTATTTTGAAAGAGGAAACTATTTAAATTAGTTTCCCTCTATGAAATACTTATGAAGCGAGATGTATTCATTGAAATTATACAGGACTTTAAAGAAAAATCACTCCCGGAATTGGTGGAACGTGAAACGATACTGAAAAGACCTACCGTAAAAAAAATAATTTCTGTGATCGGGCCTCGCAGAGCAGGTAAAACCTATTATATTTTCAATATTATAAAAAACCTAATCTCCGAGGGGATCCCGAAAGAGAGGGTGATTTACGTTAACCTTGAAGATGAGCGTTTATTTCCTCTTGAAGTAAAAGATATGGATTTATTTCTCCGGACCTTCTTTGAAATTCATTCTGTTGATAAAAATGAAGAAATCCATCTTTTTTTAGATGAAGTTCAAAATGTGGATAATTGGGAAGCATTTGTAAGGCGTATAATGGACACATACAATATTCAAATATATATAACAGGTTCATCTTCGAAATTGTTATCTAAAGAAATTGCAACTTCATTGAGGGGTAGATCATTATCAACAACTATACTACCATTTTCTTTTCGAGAATATTTAAAGGCAGGAAAAATTGAAATAAATAAATTTCTATCTTCATCAAAAAAAGAAAAAATCCGCTCTAAGCTTTCAATTTTTTTAAAATATGGCAGCTTTCCCGAAATCACCCTCGAAAAGGATAACGATCTAAAGCATAAGATCATTAAAGAATATGTTGAAGTTATGCTTCTTCAGGATATTATTGAAAGGTATAATATTAAAAATACAAAATTATTGAAAATATTATTTGATGGTATCATATCATCAACTTCAAGTACATTTTCAATCCATAAATTCTTTAAATTTCTACGTTCACAAGGTATGAAAATTAGCAAGAATACCCTGTATCAGTATGTTCAATACCTTGAAGATGCCTACGCGATCATATTATTGAGAAGTTTTAATTTTTCAGCTCGTATGGTTGAACAGAGTTTACCGAAGGTCTACCCAATCGATCCCGGTTTCATATTGACACATTCCACTCGTTTTTCAAGGGACTTGGGGAAGGCTATGGAAAATGTAGTGGCAGTTGAACTTTTCAGGAGAAGATCCGAACAACCCAGTCAAGATATATATTACTGGAAAGAACAGAATAGCAAAGAAGTGGATTTTGTTATTAAAGAGAATCTGAAAATTACCAAATTAATTCAGGTTTGTTATGACATTGATAATTTCAATACCTACAGACGTGAGATTGATTCTATACTCAGATCCAGTGAAATATTGGAATGTAATGATCTGTGTGTTATAACCTGGGATAAGGACGAAATAATTGAGGTAAAGGGTAAAAAAATAGAATACATCTCGCTCTGGAAATGGCTGATAGCTCATTGATTGTTATTTTCTTGTATATTCACGCTTCATCAGTCATCGTCGAAAAATCTTCTTCAATCTTCCGATCGTGAAATTGAATTTTAATCCCAAGTCATGTATCAAAATTCGCCATAACACTTTGGTTTCCGAGTGTACCCTTTTGACAAAATACCACATTACCAATATCTCCTTCCCACCAGTTACCAGCCAACATAGAAATAAAATATCTGAATTACCCATGGCTACCATGCAGGAATTGATCTCAAAATTTCTGAAAATAATCGCGGATCGGATATCCCGCCACAGAATTCTCTATATTATCATAGTGGTATTGATAACCGCGGCCCTCATCTATCCTCTTTTACAGATAAAGTTCAACGCCGATATGGATGTTTTTTCACCGGATGAGCCCGTGGTAGTGGCAAAAAAATATGTGGAAGATAATTTTCTATCCGAAAAAGTGATATTAATAATCGCAATTCCTACTTCAGGCAGGGTCAACGATACGGAATTTCTGGGTGATCTAATAGAAACGGGGGATTGGATCGAGGTTAATGAAATAATTGAAAATACGTTTTCCATTGCGGATTATATCGAAATAGTATTAAATATGTCGAATCTGACGATGTCCGAATGTCCACTCGAGATGCTCGATTCTTTACTGTATCAGGCCACAATGGATCGGAATGTTTCCGGACTCTTTACTTCGGAGGCGGCCCTTATAATGGTCAGTCCTTCGGATTCCTCGGATGAGGGCGAATTGAGCGAGTTTCTGCGGAAGGATGTCCGTGATACTCAAAATGTTCAATACAAAATTCTTGCCGGGTTCGATGAGGATCTGAACGATGGGGCAATACGAAGTCTTTACCTGTTCCCCGTAACCATTGCCCTCATCATCGCCGTGCTGTATCTCAGTCTCAGACGCTGGTTCGATGTGGTTCTGACAATGTTTGCTATTCCGGTCGTATTGATTTGGACCTTCGGAATCTCCGTTATCGTGGGACTTGAGATCACCATCCTGGGTATGGCTGTGCCATTTATAGTGCTTGCCCTGGGTATCGATTACGCCATTCATTCCATGAACCGCTATACCGAGGAGAAGGAGCGGGGATTGTCTGGCGAAAAAGCAGCGGGCACGACCATAAAATACCTAGGTGTGGCGCTTCTACTCTCCTCCATAACCACGGTGGCGGCGTATCTGTCCAATGCTGCGTCATCCATACCCGCAGTTGTGGATTTCGGGATAATGGTGGGAATCGGGATCACCAGCTCATTTCTGATAATGGGTCTCCTTTTACCGGTTGTCCGATCACTTTTCGGCAAGGGTAACATCGGGAAAAAACGAGCCGATCCCGTAGGAACAATATGGAAAAAACTGAGCCGGAAACTAGGTCGCTTGTTCAATAAACCACGGAACGCCGCAATTGTCCTTGCCTTCATTTTGATAATTACAGCCATATCCGCTTCCATGGCCTTGAAATTGGACTCGGAATTCGAGCCCGACGATATTCTTCCCGAAGACTCCGAATGGTTGGATGCACAGAGAACATTGGTCGAGCATTTTCCCATAAACCTGAATAGTTACCAGGTCCTGATAACGGGAGATATCGCCAATCCCGAAACATTGAGGGCCATCGAATCGGTGACCCTGAACAACCAGGTCAGTGATTCGCTAGTGCACCATTTAACAAACTGGTCATCTCTCGACAGTGAAGGTATTGCCGAGTTATTGGACCAAATATTCATTGAAGATCCGTCCATGGGCCATGTGCTCCATAAGGACGGAAACGTATACGATGCAACGGTGATCTGGTTGGATGGTGCCCATGAGAACGATATCGATCTTACGTCTCTCGAAGGCGTAAAGGGGATCGATTTCATCATTACCGGGGAAAAACTCACGGGCGATCTGGTGGTGGATGAACTTTCGTCGTCGATGCTGACCTCGCTTTTTATTTCCATCATTGTCTGCGCAGTGGTGGTATCTCTCGTTTATCTCTCCCCCAGGATCGGAATTATTACTTTGCTGCCTGTCAGCATAGTTACAGTTTGGCTATTATCGGCCATGCGGATCTTGGGTTTTTCTCTGAATGTTGTTACGATAATAATTGCAGTCACATCCATCGGAGTGGGCATTGATTATTCCATCCATATCACTCACAGCTTTCTCAGTGAAAGGGCGAAAAATATCGTAAGACAGAAAGCGATTATCAACTCACTCGGTCGCAGCGGGATCTCGCTTGTGGGAGCGGCTCTCACCACCTCGCTGGGTTTTCTTGTTTTGGCATTTGCTCCGATGAAAGGGTTTATGGCTTTTGGTATCCTCACCCCAATAATGATCATTTTCAGTCTTTTCGGAGCGATTCTTGTATTGCCGCCGTTACTGCTGTTATCGGACCGGCTCCCGTACATTAAGAATATTCTGGGTCGACGTAATAGATAAGATAATAATTATACTCCACATTGCAGAATTGAAGCCCAAAGCGATTCCGTGTTCCGCTGCTTGCCTATAAAAACTTCTTTTCCTTCATTTTGCAAGAGTAAAAAGGCGGTGGTCCTCTTCCACATCGAATAATCCCAGGCGAGCGCCGGCGTCAAGCCACCCGTGAGCGTAATTTATCGCTGCAAAAGCGTTCACGTAGTCGTCGTTATCGTAGAAATGATTCGCATCGCTGTAGTACCTACCAGCCATATCGAAAAAATCCTTTGCCACCTCAGAAATATGAGAGCTGCCCGGGGCGATTATGGCGGCTTTCTCCATGGCAAGGCGCGTAATATCGAGGTATTTGAGTATCTTTTCCTTGCTAATAACATCTTTCATTGTATCTCACCAGTTCGACGAGCTAAAAGCCAGCCTACTCGGCACTTGCCATTTTCCGGATGTACTATTCTTTGTCGAAAACGAATCTCCACAGAACAGCAGCAAGCACTCCGCCAATAATGGGCGCCAGCAGGAATAACCACAACTGCGAAAGGGTTTCTCCTCCCACGAACACGGCCGGTCCGAGACTGCGTGCCGGATTTACCGAAGTCCCGGTTATTGGTATCCCGATAAGATGAATCACAACGAGGGAGAAGCCTATGGCGACACCGGCGAATCCCTTTGGCGCTCCCTTGCTGGTTGCCCCGAAGATAACGAATAGAAATAATGCCGTGAGAACCACCTCGGCGGTGAAGGCCGAAACCACCGAATAACCTCCGAAATTATCCGGACCAAAGCCATTTTGGCCTAGGCCGTTCTCTGCAAGTGAATAACCGTCCCTCCCGCTTGCTATGGCATACAAGGTTCCTGCTGCAATGATCGCTCCTATGCACTGGAATAGTATATACATCACAGCGTCCCTTGATTTTATCTTGCCCGCAACCAGCATGGAGAGTGTTATGGCAGGATTGATGTGACAGCCAGAGATGTTCCCTATGGCATAGACCATCATCATGACGGTCAAACCGAAAGCAAATGATATGCCCAGATAACCAATTTGTCCACCCATATTAAAGGAATTCATGGCGATATTTTCAGCGGAGAGGTTTCCCGACAGGGTGATACTGCTCTTTCCGGCTATCACGGCACTGCCGCAACCTATCAGGACCAGTGCGAAGGTCCCGATCATTTCAGCTACGTACTTGCTCATATTATTCTTTTCCATTTCATTGACCCCCAATCTTGTGGGCGTGTCATTTCTGGGAGATTTGAATGACTTAAAGAGACAAATAACGAACTTATATTCAATATTTTTCATATTTTGGCTGGATTATCTTTTTTTCGGAGACTCGAGACTATGGTTCGTGAATAAAACGGAACTTCGATCTCCAACATCAATCCACCTACCTCATATCGTCAAATTGCATCATATTGTCTATGGTGAAAAGCTTGATGCATCAAGGTTTTTAGCTTGACGATGTTCGCGGAATCGCGGGCCTGTAGGCTTACCGGCCGAAGGCTCAGCAGAGCCGTAGGGTCTGCGGAGCGAAGTGGGAGCCCGAAGGAAAAAGTATGTTTCCGAGGGCCGATTCTGCACAATAAAATTGAATTATTATATGTACCCTAACGTTGAGCGGTGTGAGAACATGGCAAAACAGATACGAGCTAGTCATATACTGGTTGAAGATGAGAAATTGGCAAACAAACTCTATGAGCGGATCAACAAGGGAGCGGATTTCCCTTCACTCGCAAAGAAACATTCCAAGTGCCCTTCGGGAAAAAAGGGGGGCGATCTGGGATATTTCCGCAAGGGACAGATGGTTCCGGAATTCGAGAAGGCCGCTTTCGAGCTTGATATGAACGGTCTAACAAAGCCAGTGAAGACCAAGTTCGGTTATCATCTGATAAAGCTTACGGGAAAAAGATAGATTAGACTCGTCAAGATCAATTGTCAGTCTTCGAAGTTTTTGATATCACGGGTTTCCACTGCATAGATGAATTGACCGAGAATTTATATTAAATTTCTACCTATTTACTGAATCTCCCGGCCCATTATTCGGAGCACTTTCCATTGGCGGCTCAGGGAGTTGCGGTACCGAATGTTCAACCGGTCCGATAATGTTAGGTTTGATGCTGCCATCATTCATCCTCATACCGCAGGACATACAGAACAAATCTCCGTCTCTCATCACGGCACTGCAGCTCGGACAATGGACCAAAATGCTCTCGATTTCAGCCGCCTGTCCCGTGATTTGCTCGATGGATATGTTTTCTGATGTGCCCCCATCTTCATCGTCCTCTTCTTCGTCATCTTCATAGTCTTCATCCTCATCGTCATCATCGTCCTCTTCCTCCGCGCTCCTGCCCAGCTTGTAGAGTTCTTTGAAATCGTTGGATGAGAAAAATATTGACCGCCTCAACCGTGAGAATATAGATTTTTTCACCTTTATCCTCTTTCCCTTCAAGCGTCTCATCTTCTCCTTCTCGTAGATGGCCTTCAGCTGTTTGCTTCCCTTGTAATCTACCTTGCCGTGTTCGATGGCCAGTGCTATCTGGTTGTGGTACCACCTGTCCAGCTCTTCTATGGATTTCGCTTTGCTGAGCATTTTGTCAAATCTCAGATATCGTACTTTCTGGAATATGGAACCGATCATCCAGATAAGAACGATACCGCCTACTACCTGGAAGAAACTCAATATCGTAGACCAGGGAAGTTTATCCTGTATCAACCAGCCGGTGTTCGGATCACTGTCATCGGTATCGGAGTAATCAAAGAAGAAGAATACCCGGGCGTTCTTTTTCAGGCCGTCATTATCCGCATCCTCGTCAGCGTTGTCACCAATACCGTCTCCATCCGTGTCTTGAGATTCCGCGGGATTCAAGCGAAACCTGTAATGCTCTTCGATATCGGGATAACCGTCTGCATCGTCATCGGTATCCTCAAGTAGCTTGTACCCGGTATCGAACCACACATGGTCGGTGACATCCAATAAGGTATCCGGGTGGCCATCGCCATCGGTATCCACAGCTCCGCTGGGATTGAGTGGAAAAGCGTCGGTGACATCCGGGTAACCGTCATTGTCGTCGTCCGAATCAACGCTGTCCGGGATAAAGTCCTTATCCAGGTCGGCAGGGTATGAACTTGCGTTAATGGGATCGCTTCCCTGACTCAATTCCAGATCGTTACTGTACCCGTCGTTGTCTATATCGTCGTCTTGATAATCCAGAGTTCCGTCATTATCAATGTCCTTGGGATTGGATGTATTATCAAACTGGTCGAAACCAGACGATTTTTCAACCTCATCGGAATATCCATCGTTATCGTCGTCGGTGTCAATATCATCGGGAATCAGGTCTTTATCATTATCCGGGGGAGTCTCGTTCGAAGCCGTGGTTGATGTTCCGTAATTGGACTCCATTATGTCGGAATACCCGTCGTTGTCATCATCGTCATCGGAAGAATCGGGGACGAGATCTCCATCACTGTCTTTCGGTATGGATATATTATTATACGGATCAGAGCTCTCCTTGAGCTCCAATAGATCCGGATATCCATCATTGTCATCATCGTCGTCGGTATTGTCACCGAGCCCGTCGTTATCGAAATCGCCCCTTTCCGTTGAATCCAGTGGGAATAGATCCCCTCTCGTGCCGTTTGGATTGTCTCCGTAGCCATCCCCGTCGCTGTCCTTCTGCTGGCTGGCATCACGAGGCATGAAATCGCGATTATCTCCAACTCCGTCGCCATCGCTGTCTGCCCACTCGAACGAATCGTCGGGAAAGGCATCCCCATTGGTACCATTGCCGTTATCCCCGTAACCGTCACCATCCGTATCCCGAGACTGGCTGTCATCGAAAGGCATGAAATCCTTGTTATCGCCAAGGGTATCGTTATCGCTGTCTGCCCATTCTAGCGGATCAAATGGGAATGCGTCGCCGATCCTTACGGTTTGGTTATTTCCGTTAATCATCACGACCGACCAGGGTATATTATCCCCGTAACCGTCGCCATCGGTATCGCGCCACTGGGTTATATCATTAGGAAAGGCGTCTTCGTAATTATTGCCGAAACCGTCCCCATCAGTATCGTTCCATTCGAGGGGATTGTCTGGGAATATGTCTCCCATTGTGACTTTCAATTCGATTCCGCGATAGTGTACGTTGATTCCGGGAAAATTATCCCCAAAACCGTCCCCGTCCCGGTCATTCCACTGGCCTTCATCACGTGGGAATGCGTCGGAGAACATATCCCCATGGAGGTCTCCGTCAGCATCGATGTACTCGAAGTTGTTCCATGGAATCGCATCTATATTATCACCATACCCATCGCGGTCACCGTCGATCCATTCTTCTCCGTCATCAGGAAATGCGTCAGCGAAATCGGGGAATCCGTCCCAGTCCCTGTCGATGTTGAAACTTCCATCCCCATAGTTCATTCTGATTGTGACGGTATCATTTCCCCTGTTCCCTATTGCAAGATCGAGGGAATAATCCCCGTTCAGATCCGCAACATCCACGTAGTGGGTGCCGAAACCGACCTCATAATCGTCTGTCTCAAAAAACCAGCCCCGGCCGTCGTTCATGAGTATGGAGATGATGGGTGAATTGGCAGATAATATGATGTCATTGTCATAGTCGTGGTCGAGATCGGCCAGGCTTATAGCTACGGGTTGTGTGCTCACAGATATCGATGTCCAATTACCGAATCCGCCATAACCGTCGTTTCCAAGGATGGAAATTGAATTACCTCCGTCATTCGTTACTAAAATCTCCGGATATTCGTCACCGGTGATGTCACCTACGCAGACATGCCTCCCCTTATGTGGAACATTGATAACTTCGGTATTATTCAACGTACCGTTTCCCTCGTTTCTGACTACCGTTACCGTTGACGATTGTAACCAGTTCCCAGCAATTACGTCCATATCTCCATCTTTATCAACATCGTCGAGGACCATCTGTTGAACTATAGAACCGGTAGAATAACCAGGGCCTTCGGAAAACTGCCCAGAGCCGTTATTGAAAAGCACATATATCGAAAAGAGGGAGGTATAGACAACATCGAGGTCTCCATCGCCGTCCATATCTCCAATGTCCATGTTTGTGAAGAACCCATCATAATATTCCCTCGTTGGAAAGGTCCCATCCCCATTATTGAAAAGAACTGCGAGTTTGAAATCCGAATCAACCACCACATCCACGTACGAATCGTTATTGAGATCTCCGATCACCATTGAATCCGCCGTGTCTCCGATTGACGTTTTATATGAGTCATACATGGAACCAAAGCCATCATTCCATAGTATGGTGATGGAATCGTCGCCAAAATTACAGGTTATGATATCCAGGTCGCCGTCAGAATCAAAATCGGCGATATCGACATCTTCGGGTTTGTCACCCACCATGTAATCTCGTCTCAATCCAAACGAACCGTGGCCGGTATTATATAGGAAGTATAGGGATCCACCAATCCAATTAGATACTAATATGTCCTGGTCACCATCGAGATCCAGGTCTCCCATACATAATCCTACCGGAAAATCCCCCACCGCATAATCTATACGGCTCGAAAAACCTCCGTCACCATTGTTCATAAGTAGCGTTATTGTCTCATCCGCAAGGTTAGCAACAGCAATATCAATGTCACCATCGGTATCCAAGTCCCCTACGCATAATTTCTCGGGATCGGTGCCGACCGGGTAATCCCTTCGGAGGCCAAAACCGCCCACACCATCGTTCTCAAGGACTGTGATATCACGATCGAGTTTATTGGTTGTAATTGCATCCAGATCCCCATCAGAGTCAATGTCAACAAGCCGAATGCAATATGGATAATCTCCCGCAATATAACTCCTCCGGTTCCCGAATATCCCCCCATGGTTAGTGAGGATTGAAACAGTATCGGAATTTTTATCGGCAGTGATGATGTCCAGATCGAGATCGCCATCGAGATCGCCCAGGCATATGCTGGAAGGGCCATCTCCAACTGAATAAGTGGTGTGTTGACCGAAACCGCCCAACCCATCATTAAGAAGAACCGAAACATTATCATCAGCACGATTCGCAGTAACGATATCCAGATCTCCATCCCCATTGATATCGCCGACATCCACCCAATACGGAGTGGTTCCTACATTATAATCCGTTTTAGCCCCGAACGAACCAGCTCCCGTATTAAGCAGTACCGATACAGTATCATAACCCCTATTCGCACATACAATGTCCAAACCGTTCCCGCCATCCAGATCTCTCATCTTGACTGATCCGGGTGCTAATCCCACGGAATAGGAAACTTCTGAGGTGATGTTCCCATTATGATTGCGGAGCAGTACCGAAACGGACTTATTGTCGAAGTCCGTGGTGATAATATCAACAACTCCATCATTATTAACGTCTTCGAGATCTATGTCACATACATTATTGCCAACAATGATAGATGGGAAGCTCACTTCGATCGCCCTGTTTCGAATGTCCCGGGTTCTTGGAATCTGATCCGCTTCTTCAAACTCAAACTGTTCCACATAGGTATCAATGTTGCGTTCATTATCGTTATGGCTGATGAATGGAATCAAATTCATCATTCCCATGACACAATTCAAAACGATCAAAAACAAAATGCCTTTCGCTATCGATTTTCCAGCTGTTTTTTTCATGGTGACCACTCTTTTTATTAAACAAAATTTAACGGAGATATGATTGAATATACGTTCACCTTAATAAATTAAACTTTACCCCTGTAAGTAAGTGAAAATTTTCAGTATGTTTACAATGCATTGAAGGTCCGGAATTCGTAAATTATTAAATTTCCTTATCCATTTCCATCATGTATAATATCCGAATTATCTTTTCCGGCTCATTTATATTGTACTGAACCTGTTCATCAATCCAATCCTTTTTTAAAATATTCGTTTTTAATAGCAGATCAATATGTTGATTCAGCATTGTTGAATTTAATCTGGTTCTTTTCGATAGGTCTTTCAGAGTGCATCCATGACGCTTGATTATAAGTCTAATTATTTCCTGGATTGTCGCATTCTCCAACGGAGATTCTTTCCAAGATGATAAGTCGGCATATTTTTCCCCATGAGTATCGGTCCTCTTATTTCTCCACTTTTCATTGATCTCATCATCGGGGTTTGGAGTCCACTGCAGTGCTCTTATGGCAGCTACGATCTGTAAAATAACAGAAAATGAAAATGCCAGCTCCATTACCACGATGAAAGCACGTTCGCTTTTTGCAATGGAAAAAATAATTGTCAGAAACGAGCTGAATACGATTATTATCATCGCAATTATAAACTGTGTTTTTCCTCCGATCCTGTAGATAGGTAGCCCCACCGAAATGTTTATCCAGAATAACAAAGGAATAAAAAGACTTGCCTTATATGGCAAAATGGAGCTCAATCCACCGTAATCAATTTCAAGATTTATGATTCGATAACATCCAATTGGAATGAATATCGTCCACATTATCAAACCTATCAAGGACTTACCGAAATTGTCACCATGTCTAGTACCTAAAAAAATCAAGGAAAGAGCAAAAAGTGTAATTAGACAAACTGCAGGTAAAATATAGTAAGGGAAGATTTGCACTGAGAAAACAAGCACCAATATTTCAAAGGATGTAAGACCTGAGGGAAAATCTCCTTTTCGTTCATATGATTCTTCAATAAAATTATTCTGTTCAATAAGAAAAGTGATCGATATTATTCCAAGTAATAGCATGAAGAGAGAAATAATCAGAAGGATTAATCCCACCTTGCTTTTTTCTACCATTTTATCGCCTGGTCCGGAAGTGCAAAGCCTATTTTTTTCCTAATTATGGATTCTGAATCCGCTCAATCACATTCTCTAACCGCCCTTAATCCGGAAAACCAGCTTCCGCGGTCCTGGTTCGTCGGTATCTACGTCCTCATCCTCGTCATCATCCGATATTACCTCTGTAAATCCATCAAGATCATCATCATCCCGGTAAACCTCGGCGAAATCCTCTTCATCTGATCCATCCATATCTTCAGGATAATCGTAATAATCTTCGTTGTCGTAATACTCATCCTCAAAACCGTCTTTTTTACTGGAAAAAGCCCGAATGACGTCTTTATTCGCTGCTAGATAGACCGCAATCGCCAGGACTATTATAATATTGACTATTGCACAGATCTGGCCCAGTGCTATGGCCATGAGCCCGAACAGTACGCTTAAGAAAGAAAGGATTATTGCTGCGAACCTTGCCCAATTCTGACACAGTAATAGGCAAATACCAACGACGATGACCAGAACACCCTGAACGATTTGGAAAATAATCATTGCCGGGACCGCTGCATAATATATAATACCCGAGATCATGTTCATTGGTCCGGTGATGAGAAAAAGTATTCCAATAACCATCACACCCGTAGGAACCTCTCGTGCCATGGATACTTCTTATACGTTTTTCATTAATATATTTTTTGACTTTATATTTCATCCTTTACCATATGAAGAATTCAGTTTTTCATGGTGAAAATAATTCATGCTGGAATGCCGCAAAACCATCATTTTTCTTCAGCTTTCCCTTTTCGCGTGAAAAGGAAGAATATGGCAAAGTAGATTCCCAGCATCACAACTACGCTCAATATCTGACTCAAAGTCCCTTTCTCGATCCCTTCGAAGAAAAGTTCAAGATCGAGTATGTTGAAATAGTTCATTATGACCGGGTCTGCGGTGCTCACCGATTTATATGCGAGAATCAACATATGCGTTATAGCCGAGAACAGCACTAGTTTCAACAATGCGTCGAGATACCGGTTCTTTGCTATTTGTCTCATTTACATCACCTTTACCAGAGATGTTCGTTGCATATTCGTTCATCGAAATCGTAACAATCTTCACAAACCCATTTTTTACATTCTGTGCAGTAATTTACAGCGGCAAGTATACCTTCTTTTCGCAGTTTTTTTACCATCCGGTCCCTTTCCTCGGTGGTGAGAAACAGATCGTCCTTGGGCAAGTCGTCCAGGGCTTTCCCGGTAAAATCGGAATATAACTTTCTGATGCCCTTGATCCCCATTTCAGGGCGCAGTGTGGCGGCTCCGATACCCGCCATGGCGGCCCCCGCTCCCATGTTCACCCATCTTGCCCACCGCCGGTCTCTGATTGTTCCTACACCCTTGTCACAAACTGCGCATCTGAACTCGATTATCAGCGTTCCGGTCTTCTTTCTCATTCCGTAGGGGGTCGGAAGCTCCTTTGAGATATCGTTCATGTGCCGCTTCATCTTTTTCGACATTTTTCTCATATCTTCCCTAAGGTCTTTTTGTCCCTTTTTCAGTTCCCGCGTCCTTTTCCGGCTCCTCTCGTCCATGCCCTCCAGCTTTTCCCTCATCGCTTCCTCGTCCAATCCACGACTCACCTTGATGTCCTTTCCGATATTCGACCTCTGTACAACACTGTCCCGTATATCCACCTTCGAGGCACCTTCCGCGAGATAATCCCCCGTCACATTTAGGATGGTCGTGGGAGGTGGCCTTCCGTCTTCAGGGTCGGCTACGCTTAGTATAGCAGATTCCTTCTGGCGGAACTGTTTGTTCGCTGCATCCTGATACATGATCACGAGATTTGCCTTCGGTTTTCCCGCTCTTAGCGGTACCACGGATAGACCTGCGTGCGTGGTCACCCCCGGGGGCAGGCTTCCTAGAGCCGCGATCTTTTCCCCCTCGAAGAATGGCGATTCGAGCCTGACGGAAATATCCTTGGCACCGCCGTCACCGGAATTCACAACCGACAGCGATAGAGTGGACACCAGATTCTGAACCATTCCTTCCATGGCCCTTAGCTTCACGTCCAGCCTGGGTTTTCCGGTTTCAGCAGCGGCCATCATATTTAGCCGTTCGGCTTCGGCTTCCCTGCGTATTTTCGATATCTCCTTTTTCAAGGTCTTTAACCAGGCCTTGTCCTGTTTGAGATTGTTCTTGATGTTCCGATCGCTCTTTATCTTGTATGATTTTCGATGAAGCTCCACCGCCTTCTCTCGAAGTTCCCTTGATCTCACGTACTCGTGCAAAGCAGATGACCAGTTCTCCATTTCCCTCTCGGCACTGGCCTTGTAATAGTGATAGCCGGACCGATCCCGATAGTAGATGCCAAGGCGGTTGTTGTACCCTGACATGTTCTTGCTGGTCCTGCTGAGTTCGGCTGCCAGTTTCATAGTGTGGGCGCCGCTCAAACGGTATTCCGCCGCCCTCTCGAGATGCTCGGCCTTACCCTTTCCGGATTTGGCGTTGGCCCTCTCCACTTCCGCATTGGCAAGAGATGTATATTTATCCCCTTCGGTGAAACGCATGTTCCCTTCGGTTACCGGATAGCTCGGGTCCCCGGGGTCCAGGTAGCTGAGGGAGTTATTGTCCGCTTGGATAGAATTGTCATAATATTCACCAACAAGGATCGAATCCTCTACGGTCTCCTCGTTTATCGCCCTTGCCCTGCTTGACCAGCCCCAGCTCTCGCAGTGTTTCTCCCAATAACTCTCTCCGGCATTGGAATAATATTCCGCGGCCTGGAAATATAATTCCGACGCTTCCATATCGTCATTGTCGTCCACCGCTTTTACCGCCTTTTCCCTTAGCTTATCCGCTCTCGCAATTGAACTAAAATCCCCTTTCTTTGCGGTCTTTCCGAAAAATCCCATTTCCGTCCACCTCTAGTTGGGCCTTAATCGATTAATGACATTAAAAAACTATCGCTATCGCTGGATTTCCGGATTCTTTGTTAATGAGAAAAAATGAGTAACAGAAAGATTAATGAATATAGTCATCATATAACATCCGTTCCCCAAAGTTCTAATTGAAAAATCTAATTACTTTGGGCCGGAAATCGGACAGGGATGTTGAGGACCGATGTCAGATATAAGTGCCATAATCTACAAGAGCATATTTTCAAGGCTAATGGAGCCCATATGCATAGTGGATTCCAGTGGAACCATCATTGACGTAAACTTCAGTATGGAGATGCTCCTTGGATATGAAACCGGCGAGCTTACCGGAAAAATATTGCATTCCTTGCTGATAAAGGAGTCAGCATTGATGATGGGGGAGATATTGAAGGAAACAGAGATTATATCCAAGCGTACGGAAGAAGTAACCCTTGTCCGAGCCGACGGGACCTCCATAGTCCGCAACATCAAATTTTTTTCCGTTCTCGATGTTCAGGCTAATAAGATATATTGTTTCCAGATACCGCTGCTTGCCCAGAAATACTCATGGCTTGGAGATATCTTCTCAGCAACCGGAGAAATGAACGATTCGGATATTTTATTGAAAGATATTATCGCCGCACTGCCACCCGATCCTCGTGATGTGTCAGAAGCCTTGGTTCCAGCCCCAGTTCCGCGAGAATTCATTCAGCCCGTCCCAATTGACAGGGAAGTGAAAGAACTTACAAAGGACATCGAGGAATTGATGGAGACCTTTGGGCCGCCGCCGGAGGAGGGCCTGGTGATGACTGATGCGGAGGGAAAGATCACCGAATATAACGATTATTTTCTGAAGATAATAGGTCTTCCGGATCAAACGAGGGTAGCTGAGTCTGAAAAACAGCGGGAAAAGGATAAGGTGGCAGGAAAATATTTTGGGGATTTTCTGGCTGCGGACCGTAAAGATGATTTCGAAGAAATATTGAAATCCCTGAGGGGAACTGCCTCGGTGGAAGGGATCAAAACAGTTTTTACCTCATTGGACGGTAAAAATTTCCCCGTAGCTCTGAACGGGATTACAATAAAAGACGAGAATGCTGACATATTGGGTTTCATACTGGTCATTCAAAAGATCGAAGTTATGGGTGTAAGAAGAGACAACCTTCAGTTGTCAAGTGCGCCCTCGCTCGATATCCCGCCGGTTGTAAAATCTGTGGTAGAACTTGTAAAGGAAGGTATTGTGGTAACCGATACTAATGGTACGATAACCGGGCTAAATTCCTACATGGAAGAGATCATCGACCGAAAATCCGCGGACTTGCAAGCGAAAGAAATGCTCGAACTGTTCCCGGAAGAAGATCGGGAGAGGGCATCCTTGATAATCGAGAACATCGAATCCGAGGGTAAGGTGGAAAACCACGAATTCCGGTTGATAACGGGTAACGGATCCGTCATCTCCGTAATGCTCGACTGGTCCCTTATCGAGGATATCGACGGCACCGGTGTGGGAATGATGTTGGTGGTCCGTAAAGGATAGGGCAAGAGCTCAATGATCCTGTTCTTCAGTTTTCGGCGGAATAAATCACGTTAGGGGAAATTATTAATCTTTTAGAGACTTTCAACATGAAATGTATATGATGATTGAATGGTGTTTAAAGATTCATCGTCTATCGATCAACTAATGAAAAGAAGTGATATATTGCGGTTCTTTCTAAAGGGCAGATTGAAGTTGAGTAGATATGCAGAAGAGGCCGTGGACGACCTCGAAACATTTTTTACGGAAGCCAACGGCACGCTTCTTGCCAGAGGTGCCTCCCCGGGGGATGGAGCAAGGGTTCTGTCGTGGTCTCTTGAGGATGATGTAATCCATTTGGAGATAGGCAGCGAAGGGCCGATAAGGGCTCACGATGCGCTGCTTCGGTTAAAGAACGGGATCGGCAGGGAACTGGGAAAGAAACACCGACTGGGTGTTCGAAACAGCTACGTTGATCTATACGAGATTACCTTTTCCCTGGAATACCCTCCCGTGGATGAGCTGACGATCCCTTATGCTGCCTCTGTACGTTTCGAAGGGATGGAATGCACCCTTCGTCTTGAAAATGTCGATGAAGTGTTTCTCAGAGAGAATTACATCGACCGAATGATCAGCCTTATCCGTGACAAGACTGCTGGCCAGCATTACAAGGGCAAGGGCGAATACTGGGAGGAAATATGGAGGTCGCCTCAGCGCGAAATCGTATATCAAAATGACCCTACAGAGGATATGGTTGAAAAGAAATGGATCAAACAGGGGCCCACAAAGGGAAAATGGTTTCTCCGGCCCGAGATCACGAAGATAATGAGGATAATGGAGCAGATCGCCATCAATGAGGTTTTGGCTCCCCTGGGATTCCAGGAAATCATTGCCTCACATATGGTACCATTTGAAATATGGATAAAGACAGGTCATATGGCAGGCTCGCCAAATGAATTTTATTACGTGTCGGAACCCGCTACCAGAGATCCGGCGGCCTGGGAGACCTTCTCGGACCTCGTGAAGATAACGCGAAAGGTTCCGTACGAGGAACTGGGAAAATGTCTGGCCGGACCCCGGGCCGGCATCTGTTATGCCCAGTGCCCTGTCATCTACTGGTCCTTCAAGAGCGAGACCCTGGCCGATGATTCCCTGCCCGTTCTTTTATTCGAACGGACCGCAAATTCGGGGAGGTATGAATCCGGGGGCCGACACGGTATGGAGCGGGTGGACGAGTTCCACCGCATAGAGCCAGTTTACATCGGGACGAAGGAGCAGATGCTGGAGATAAGGCATAAAATGCTCGATGCATACAAGCACGTGTTCAACGATATTCTGGAACTGGAATGGAGAATGGCAAGGGTCACACCCTTCTACATGCAGCAAAGTGGGGGATTCGGATTGGATGATCCGGGATCCGAAGAAGAAACGGAAAAAAGCAAGGGGACCATCGATTTCGAGGCATATATGCCTTACAGGGGAGGGAGAGAGGATAGCGAGTGGCTCGAGTTCCAGAATTTCTCCATAGTGGGGGATAAATACACCAGGGCTTTCAATATCAAATCCCAGACGAAAGAACTGTGGTCGGGCTGTTCGGGGATAGGTCTCGAGAGATGGAGCACGGCCTTCCTGGCGCAATATGGGCTATCACCTGACTCTTGGCCTTCGGAATTTCGAAGAATATACGGTAAGATGCCCAGCGGTATTCGTTTTCTATAGCTCCGTATCACTATTCTGATTTCCCACGCTTATGCTGGCTGCCGAATTACTCCAAAATACTTATAATAAACCAACTTGATGTGGCCACTGATGGAATCCGTCATAGAGGTTGCGAAAGTACAGAAGGTATTCAACAAATTCCGGGCTCTTGATGACGTATCGTTCAAGGTTAAAAAGGGTGAGTTCTTCGGATGTTTTGGACCCAACGGTGCCGGGAAGACCACATTGATCCGCATTCTCACAGGACAGCTTCCAAGGACCAAGGGACACGTTCGTGTTCTGGGAATAGATCCAAGTGAAAATCCAATCGACGTAAAGAAGAGAATTGGTATCGTTCCCGAGTCTGAATCGCCTCCTTCCTTTTTGACGGGGTGGGAGTACCTCTATTTCGTTGCCCATATTCGGCGATTGCCGAATATTGAGACGAAGATCAAACACTGGTTGGAATTTTTCGATATGACGGGACACGAGAGCACCATATGCAAGGATCTGTCCAAGGGAATGCGACAAAAGCTGATGCTGTCTGCGGCTCTAATACACGAACCGGAGCTTCTGATTCTAGACGAACCGCTGATAAACCTCGATCCGATATATCAGAGAAGGGTCAAAGACCATCTCAAAAATTATGCAAAGAAGAGGACCGTGTTCATGTGCACGCATATTCTCGAAGCTGCTGAGAAACTTTGCGGCAATTCCGTCATCCTGAACAAGGGCAAGATTGTGGGCAGGGGTAAGATCGCACAGCTTCGTGCCAAGGATAGCGAGAACCTTGAAGATATTTTCCTTAGACTAGTAGAATAGGCGAGACCGCAAAAGGCTGAAATTTATTCCTAACAGCAATCAAAATCTATATATATAAATCGCACCATCTTGCGCATTCCAAATTTTTTTTCCATTCAATGAAGGTGTTTTCCGGTGAATCCTGGTGACCCCCATGATGACGGGACCGATAGAGCTGTCGAGGTGGAACCCCTCACCCCAAAACACAATAGAGCGGTTGGAAAGATCGACGGATACCTTGATACTGCTCTGTCTAGGTTTATGGGGAGGGCGAGAAATTCCCAGGAAAAATATCAAGAGGTCGCCCCGAAGATAAAAACGAAGGTGGCGGGGGTGGCAAAGGAGGGTGCGGACATATTAAGATCCCTGGACAAAAAAGGGGACGAGATGTCCGGCAGGATAAAGGTATCCAAATTCACCGATTGGTTTCTCACTCCCCTGCTGAACCATCCCAGGATCCCTCTTATGGTGATCATCTTTATTGTTTTAATAGCCAGCATGGGTATACTGAACATCAGAGGGAACATACGGGGCGATATGGAAGTTTATCTTCCTTTGGACGAGGAGATCACTGACGTTATTGAAGAGGTAAGGGAAGATTGGACAATCGACATACTGATGTTGTACGTGGAAACTAACAATGTGAAGGACCGTACCGACGAGACCAACATCACCGACATCAATGTATTGAAGGAAATGTCCGAGATAGAGGAAACGTTGAACCACCAGAGAGGTGACAAAGGGGTGAACGATACCGTACTTTTCGTCTTATCGCTATCAACGCTGGTAAAGGAATTGAACTCAACCCCATCAAGACTCACCAATGCCATTCTCGACGAGTTACTTCCACCCGAGATCGATAATCCGGAGTACCGATTATTACCCGGAGAATATGCTATTCCCAACAGCCAGGATACGGTTGACTCCATGTTTACCCAGATACCGTCCGAATCATTGTCCGCAATGGTGGCTGATACCAATGGTGACGGAACGTTTGATTCAGCCATCATCATCATAGGCATGGCAAAGGACGTTGACCAAGCCGATTTCATGAAAAAGGTCGAGGGAGCCATCGGTGACCTGTCCTTCTGCGAAATAACGGCAACGGGACCCATTCCCATGACCCAGGTGGTCACCGAGAGAACCTATGAAGAAATGACCAGGGTGTTACCCATTTCCATTCTGCTGATAGCTTTCTCGCTTTTTTTGTTTCACCGGAACTGGAAGATACTGATCATCGAAGGCGTTCCGCTGATCTCGGAGCTTATCATCACCTTCGGCGTCATAGGAGCGCTGAACCTGGACCTCACACCCCAGGTAGTGCTCGTGGCTCCCATCATCGCCGCGCTGGGGGTGGCCAACGGCCTCTATATTACGAACAAATACATGGAAGAATCCCACATAAAGGACGAAAAACTCCGAATGAGGGTGACGATCCACGGCACTGCCCGACCCATCCTTTTGGCAGCGGCTACCACCTCCTTTGGATTTGCATCACTGATGACCATAAACATGCTGCCCATGAAGGTATTGGGATTCGGCCTTGCCTTTGGTATTGTGGTCGATTACATCGTGACCTTCCTTACAGTACCTGCACTCATTAGGCTGTTAAAATATGAGAAGAAGACGAAGGTGGACAAGGAAGGATGGCTATCCCGGCTTCCCGTGAACCATTCGAAGAAGATACTTCTCGTGGTGGGCATTCTGGTTTTTTCCTCCATTGTCATGATATGGTATCCAGGAGTGGAGGCAAACATGGACTACATGGCCATGTCGCCCCAGGACGAGCCAGTGATACTGAAGATGGAGGACTACACGGAGAAATTCGGCGGTGGGCAGATAAACATGTTCTTGGTAAGGGGAAGGCCTGGGGTGGATGATAACTACGATGAAAAGACGGATCAGTTTGAGGCTAGGTACAGTTTGAAGGATGTTGAATTGTTGGACAACCTGGATTATCTCCAGGTTCAGATAAACGGCAATCCCAACAAACCCGAGGACCTTGGTATTGAGAATTCGGTATCCATAGGTATAACCGATATAATGAAAGCCATCCAGATGCCCAATATCACCGATATCGACCAGATCGAGGATCTATTTGAAAGCGTCCCGGTACTGGAAGAGTTGTTTTATAGTTATTTTAACGAAAATTATACTTTCTGGGAGCTTCTGCATAATACTAATATCGACGAACAGAGACAAACCCAGCTTTTGAACGTATTTTACAATACCATAACCTACGAGATGCGCGGAATGCTGGTGAACGACGATTATTCCCGGACTCTTGTATACGTAACCATGCCGAATATGGACACGGTGGATACGGAAAAGGCTGTGAACCAGGTGGATGATGCACTAAAGAAGTACCCGGTGGGGGACTCGACTTCCGTCCTCACGGGTTTTGGTCCAATTGTTGTAACAGTGAACAACCTTCTTGTGGAGAGCAGTCTTATCAGTACCGTGATGGCTATACTAGTGGTGTTCACGTTGCTTGTGATCGCCTTTAGGTCTTTTAAATATTCTCTTATCACCGTCATCCCGGTGATATTCGTGGTGCTGCTCCAGCCCATTACTTTCTATTACATAAGATATATCGGTGCTGCTTTCAACTGGGAGTTCACAGGCGTACTGAACCTTTTCACCGCTATGATAGGTGCCATCATCATAGGATTGGGAATTGATTTTGCCATTCATATGACCGAGACCATACGGGAAAAGGGGACAACCATATATGCGGTAAAGAGCGGTGTGACCACAACGGGAAGAAGTTTTCTCGAGACCACCATAACCATGATAATGGGTATCTCGGCTGTGTTACTAGTGAATATTGTTTCCATACGCGAGTTCATTTTTCTGATAGCGATCCTACTTTTCTACTCTATGGTGGGTGGTCTGGTCATTCTGCCCAGCCTGTTCACATATTATATAAGAAGCCGGACGGAGTCGGCTGAAAGGAAGGAAGCTGCCAGACGGGAAGAAAAAGCTGCTTGAGGAAGTATTTATATGAGGGCTCTAGGGAAATGCATTATAATATCGCTCCTGATCGTTGCTATTGTATTCATGGGGTGTACCGGGAATGACGAGAAGCTCAACGATAATGAAAACAATAACGGGAATGGCGACGGCGATATGGATGGGAATGGGAATGTATCACCCCATGCTTCCATGTGGTTCCCGCGGAGCGCTGTCGTTGGTCAATCGGTCAAGTTCGATGCTTCGAACTCAAGCGATCCGGATGGTGAGATCGTAGAGTTCTTCTGGGATTTTGGCGATGGCAGCAATGACACGGGAAAGATTGTTTATCACACGTACGAGATTGCTTCCTATATGGGCGTTTCGCTGAGGGTCACCGATGACGACGGGTATGTCGATTTCACATCCGATTCCATCAGCATCACGGAAGATGGAACTAATGGAACACAGCTAACGGCGCCCGAAGCTGATCTAAGCTGCAGGAAGATCGAAAAGATACCCGGAATAGTGAAATATTTCATTACCGTCTCCAATGTAACGGGAGATAATACCGAGATAGTCAATATGAACTATTCGATAATTGATGGGGGCAGCAATGAAATTCTTTTAAATGGGTCGCTTACTGAAGCAACCCAAAGTTCGGATAACGGCGTGGCTTTTGCTACCTTTGACTACTATCTGAGTGACGGCGACCTTTTTACCATTTCACCGGAGACCATACCTGGACTGGATGATGGGGATATTTTCCGGATAGATTTTATTCCGAACGGCGACGTGGTGGGCGCCTGCCTGCTTGGGACCGATGGATTATAATTCGACATTTGCGTTTGGGGTAATAAAACAGTCTTGTACCGAAGCGGAAATTTTATCCGTAAGAAACAGCAGAAGACCCCCGTTTTAAACGGGGGATGAATGGACCTGTAGCTAGACTTGGCGAAGATGCAGCAAAGCCTGAAAGGGTTTGCGTAATGAAATGCGCATCTTCGGCTGTTTCTGAGGATGATACCCACATTTCATACGTAGAAAACCGGTTCGGTTTTCGAGGATGTAGCAATGCCCGTAGACGTACTTGTCGAGGGCACAGGAATGCCTGAAGGGTATTTCAGAGCGCAGTGGGTGCCAAAGGTGTTGCGGAGCGAAGCGGGCAAATGTGGGTTGTTCATTTTACCTTTATAGAAAACCGTTCGATATAATCGCCAAATCTTTTAATTATCTCGTCGCGGTCCAGGCCGAACTGTTCCGGACTGTAGCGATGTTTCCCAGGCTTATCGCCACGGTGTCGCTGAAGATATTCACGGACTCTCCCGTCGGATTCCTTGTCGTATGGAAGGTTAAAATACCTCTTTATATCAGAGACGGCACGGGGAATGTTCTCAATCAAGGTCTCGAAATTTATGTCATAGAATCGATCATCTCCCTCAAGCTGGCGGAATTTCATTAGCTCATCTACCCCGGAATGGAATCGGTCCTCCATCATTTCACCCACCAGTTCCGCATCGATATGTCCGTAAAAAATTCTCCGCCCGAGCCCCATGAGACTGCAGAAGGAGGCAATGCTGTTCACGGGATTGCGGTGCGACCATACTATGCAGGCATCCGGAAAGGTCTTGAGTATGAATTTGAGATTCCATATGTGAGATGGACATTTCAGAACGAATCTCTCGGTTGGAGTGACATGGGCCTGGATCTGCAGCATGCGCTTGTAGTCCTCGAACACCCAGGTTCGGTCCATTGCCATGAGCCATTGGTTCCACTGGTGGAGGCCTGTTGCTATATCCGTGTTCCCCAGGGCCAGGGTGTTTGCCAGCAGTATCCAGCACTCTTCTACGGAATCTGCCTTTACCTCATGGGCCACAGACATTTCGGGTACTCCAACTCTGATCAGGCGGAGCGGTAGGTCAACCTTGCGGATACGCAGTTTACGGTCAAGCTCACGGGATTCATGCAGCGGGTACGGTGTTGCAAGTTCCCACAGATACAATGCCCGATAAGCGGGCCCCAGGGAAAGAACGTTCTGCAAGAGGGTGGTCCCGGTACGGGGGAAACCCACGACGAAAACGGGTGACTCTATGGGGATATTTTCCACATCGGAATTTCTTCGAATGTAGTCCTCAATGTACAGCCGGTTCATGGCGGTCTTGAGCGCAAGAAAATATATAGCGTAGATCCCGAGGGGAGTTATTTCCGTATTTCGCGCATTATCTATCAAGCGGTCGAGAACCTCGACATATTTCTCGTTGCCGAGATCGGTCAATCCCGTTTTCATCCGGGCCCGCTCGAGGATGGAATCCCGGTCGAGCTCCCAAATTTTCAGCCCCAATTTCTTACCAATGTCCATCAGCATATTAACAAGTTTTACAGAGGGCTGCGCTTCCATACGGTTGACCGTGTAATGCGGGATCCCGTCCATGATGGGGTATTGGAGTAAAATTAGAAAAGAATTTCGGCAGTTACTAAGTACACCTGTGAAACCGATATCCGAAATTATTTATACTATTCGATTGTTTATGCGGCAAAATAGATTTTAATCGAATAGATTATTAAAGATTATAATTTAATATTATTGAGTATAAAATAGACAGATTAGACTTGAGCTTTGAATCAAATCGAATCATTCTATATTATAATATGATTGTTAAATTAGGGAAGTGAGAATGAATGATAATAAGTAAAGTGATCGGAACTCCCACCTCGACATTCAAGATAAAGGAGCTAAACGGCAGTAAATTACTGGTCGTTCTACCTTTGAATCCCATGAATATGAGACCCGAGGGAACACCTTTCATCTGCGAGGACAGGCTGGGAGCCGGGAGGGGTAATCTCGTCCTGATCAGCAGCACCAACCGCAAGGGCAGCCTGGTGGATGCCTGTGTGGTGGGTATACTGGATTCGCTGGAGATAGAGAACCGGGTGGTCTACGAAACGGAATGAGCATAAACCGACAGAGCCCTATAATTTTCGATCAAATAATTGGAATAGCTTTCATTTGGATAATCGAATTATTTCGTAACAAAATGAGATTAGTTGCCTTGCAAAAATAATTACAATCAATTAATATTTGAACTCTTTACGAATCTAAAAAAACAATAATAATAAAAAACGGACCGGGATAATTTGGTAAGTTTTGGAATAATTGAGATGCGCTCACCCGTCAAGGGATTGAAACTCGTCGCTGAGGTCCAGACCGGAGGCGATGTGGAGCCCATAATGATAAAGGCGGATGATCCGAAATATTTCATTGTCATATTCCGAGGAAGGCGGGACGAGCTTATTACCGTACTCGACGCGGTTTATAAAAGCAACGGGCGTGATTACCTAAAAAAGACTATTATACCATCACCTCACCCGGAGCTTTTAGAGGTCCTTCTGCTGAAAGGTACCGGAGAAAACGTGAAGCATCTAGGATTGATGGAGATCAATGGTTACGGAGCAATGATGAAATGTGCCGATATTGTTCTGAAGACCCCCGCAATGGCGGTTCTGAGCATTGTTTTCGATACTTTGACGGGAACAGGTCAATTAGCCATAGCAGGCGTGGACACGGTTTTTCCGTCGCTGTTCATGGAGATGAGAGGGATCTGCGGCAGCCTGAATATACGAAGCGCATCCGTGATCAGCACCCCTGGAAAAAAGATCATAGAGGCAATTTTGTAAACGTGGCAGTATTTACGATTAATGATATTGAATAAATGAATAGAGGTGAATATATGGCGAACAAGACCATAGGTGTGATAGAGACCGAGGGACTGCTCGATGCGTTCCTGGCGAGCGATGCAATGATCAAAGGGGCAAACGTGGAATTGACCGCAAGATATCTTCTTGGGGGGGGTGTGGTGACCCTTGTCATTTCCGGTGCTCCCGCGGCTGTAAAATCAGCTATTGATATTACTGAAAAGGATTTTATAAATAAGAATATCCGAACTGCCATCATACCGAACATTTCCGGCAAGGTGGCGGAAATCATGCTCTCCACCGGAGAATCGCCGAAGAAACATCCCTCAAGCCGTGGCGGGATACTTAAAAAACGCGAACGTGAACCGTCAGCAGCACCCAGGGCTGCCCCGGGTCGAGGCAGCAGCGTACCATCCATATTCGATACGAATCTTGGATCGGATGACCATCTCGAAAGTTCATACAAGAAAAGACGCGCTACCGTTGAATCGGAAAAGGACATCAAAAAACGGCAGGCTCTGATAATCCAGTATCTGGTGGCCAACAGGCACAACAAGGTATCCATAAGCAATATGGAAAAGGTGATACCAAATGCTTCGAAGGTCACTCTGAGGCGGGACCTGCACGAACTGATCGACCAGGGAAAGATCGAGAAGGTGGGTCGGGGCAGGGCCACACATTACAAGATACGCTGATCAAAGGCATCTTTCGGCTTTGGTTAGTACCACGGGCGAGCCGTCCTCGATCAATATGTCGTCTTCTATTCTGACACCGCCCTTGCCGGGAATATAAATACCCGGTTCAACGGTAAAAACGTGGCCGTTCTCCATTTTCTTCTTCATATCGAATCTTATACCGTTGGGGGCCTCGTGAACTTCCAGGCCGATACCGTGTCCGGTGGAATGGACAAAGTGTTTACGAAGGTCCTTTTGGGCGAACAGGTCCCGTATTGATTTGTCGATGACGCCGTAGGGTTCTCCCTTCTTCGCGAGAGCGATCCCATTTTGCTGTCCCTCGAGGACCAGATCATAAACCTCTTTCATCTCCCTGCTCGCTTCACCCACTGATATGGTACGCGTACAATCGCTGCAGTAGCCGTTCACGTAAACACCAAAATCGATTATGACCAGGTCGCCCTTTCGCAATTTCCGGTCCGTGACGTCATGATGGGAAAAAGCCGATTTCGGCCCGCCTGCCACGATTGTCTCGAAGGAAGTTGTCTGAACTCGCGGGTCCTTCCGCAAAAGAGAATTCAGTTCTCTTGCAACATGGCGCTCGGTGACTCCAGGCACCGCCATCTCCCTCAATTCTTCGGCCGCCGTGTCGGTGATCTTGGTTGCATACTTTATGTAGCCGATCTCGTCTGCGTTCTTTTTAATTCTCATCTCTTCTACGAATCCCGACGTTTCCTGTTTTACTAGACGGGTGGAAACCCTGGTGTCGGAAACGGCGGTTTTCCACTTCTGCTTCCTGATGAGGTCCTTCAGAACGGCAAGACCTGTCTTCCCGTCCGAGCGTATCCCCGGGTATGGGGAAAATATCTTCAGTTCATCAACCTCGGCCTCCTCCATTGCGCGGAACTGCTCCAGTGATGAAGTTATTCCGTACATATGTCCGGTCCTGTCAACAATAACATGGTTCAGGAGCGGAAATGAGGGTATGTGGGCACAGGATAGATATCTCACGTTGCCGGGATTTGTCGCGATAAAAATATCTTTGTCCTTTTCTTCCAGGTGGTTCTGGATTTTCTGCCAGCGTTCTTCGTAGACCTTCCTTGCTATCTGCTCGTTCATAGAAACACCCATCAATCTAAAAATCCCCTGAACCCCCCTGTGGATTACTTCTAAAGTCACCACTTGACAAGTATGACACGCCCTTAGGTATACTTGCCGAGGGCGCCCATTGCATTCCGTTGGATTGGAAATCCAACTGCGCCCTTGTCAAGTATGACTACAGGCCCAGCAACGCCTGAACGGTGTTGCGTAACGAAGTGCGCGCCATCAGGTGTTTCTTTAGATATTAATTGGGATATGAATCACCCACAGAATCTGTGGCTTGAAAAGTTAGCGGTGGATTATTTGACCCAGTTAAACCCTCTTCTCTTGGCGGAACTGCCGAAACCGCATGACGCGCATTCCTTCTTCCTTGCGTGATAGGAATGATTCCCGCATCTTCTGCAGGATATATGGGTCTTTTTGTTCCTCTTGCCGTACGAGGGCGTTCCCTTTGACATAATTATGACCTCAATTATTTAACGTAGATTCATCAGGGAGAGATGTAGACCACATTGTCCCCCCGGACGATCACCAGCTCCAGTTTTCTCATGACCTCGTTGTCATGGATCTCCTCCGCCGTCTTCAGCACGAGATTCATGTGGGGATCGTAGCCCACCAGCACGCCGCGGTATTCGCGTTTGTTCCTCAGTTCCACTATCACCCTGTTTCCGATGCTCTTGTTCAGTATGTATAGTGGTCTATCGGGTATGCTGATGCCTCCTGATTCGAGCGGGCACAATAACTGCATCGATACTTAAATGTTTTTTCGAAATCAGCGCTTGAGAGCACTTATGTCCGCGCAGTGTCAGACGTAACAAATTTCGATATTAAGTTTCACGACAAATGTCCACCATCATATTGATCGATTTTACTCAGTTATTTCCATTATATCTTGTGAACCACACCGAGATAGAACTGATAAGAAGTTTGCTTTTTATTCTTCGTCAAATGTAGTATTTACTACACTTATCTTCGCCCATTTAATGATGTTACTACACTAATTTTCTAATTTTTAATGACATTACTACATCAATTTTTCATTTTTTAGTGACATTACTACAGAAGTTCCCAAATATCATCATAAGATCAATCGGCACCCATCCGGTCAAAAAAGTCCATGGCCTCGCCCACCAGATATACCGAGCCGCATACCAGTATCATATCCTTCACTCCAGCGATTTTCAACGCCACAGACAAAGCCCTCTCCGTATTATCGACCTGTGTACTTTCACGCGTTGTCATCCCGGCCAATACCTCAGCTAGTACAGCTCGTTCCACCTGGGTTTTGGTAAATATAATCGTATCCGCAACCGGCACTATCATATCAATTAATTTTCGGACATCCTTCTCCTCGCATACTCCGAATACCAGATGTAATCTATCGTAACTGTAGCTCTCCAGCCCCCGGATGAGCTGTTCCATAGCGTTGGGATTGTGCGCGCAATCGGCCAGTACCAATGGTTTCTCGTGAAGAATATCCATTCTTCCGGGCCACCTGCACCTCGCCAATCCCTCCCGAATGTCGTTTTTGGAAATTTTGTAACCCTTACGAACCAATTCTTCCGCCGCCAAGACAGCCAGCGCCCCGTTCTCGGCCTGGAATTCGCCTGCAAATGGTACTGTCAGTTTTTCATATTCTAATTGCCGGGTCGTAAACGAGAATACGGTTTCCCCCGGGCCGGACCTGATGACCCTTATATCGGATGGCGTAATGCCTTCGAACGACGCATTTTTATCGTTCGTTACTTCCCCGATCAATCGGAGGACATCCGGTAGATTGCAGCTCACGCAGACTCCCCCCGAAGGAACCGCGCCCGCCTTATCCTTTATAATCCCCTCAATACTGTCACCCAGCTTGTCCGCGTGGTCCATGGCGATCCTCGTTATTACGACGATAATTCCTTCTGTCACCTGTGTTCCGTCGCTTTTACCACCTATACCTGCTTCGAGAATGGTGAGATCAATATTTTGTAGTCGAAAATATTCCAGCGCCATGGCCGTCGTTACCTCGAAATATGTCGGCCCTCCCATTTCGGGGTCCTGCTTCATTCTCTCTATCAAGGGACGGATATTTTCGTAAAGCGCCACTACCTCGTCGCGGGATATCTCGGCTCCATCTATCCTGATGCGTTCTGTGAACTCCTGGAGATGGGGTGACGTGTTCATGCCGACCCTGTAACCCGCTTCCACAAGAATGGAGGAAAGCATGGCCGAAACCGATCCCTTCCCGTTGGTACCCACTATTCTTATTATTTTTTGGTCTCTGTGAGGATTTCCTAAAAGCTCAAGAAGTCGCGTGATCTTTTTCAGACCTTCCTTAACGGTGTAAAAACGCAGATCGAAAATTTGCTCAACGGCTTCCCGGTATCCAGCGGTATCTCCCACGCCCATACCTCATTTTTTTTACTGCGGAAACTCGCCCGGGACCAGCTTTTCCAAAATATTTTCAACAGCTTCAATGATGGGCTGATTTCCTTTGGTCCCGAAAAGGGAAATACCCTTAAGGTCAGATTCCATGGCTTTTTCTGAATATGGGATCGATCCGATCATATCGATACCAAGGTCTTTAAGGCGTCTTCCGATCTCCTCGTCATGGGATCGTCCCCGGCTTTTATTCAGAACCGCCACAATTCGGGGGAGGCCAAGGTCCTTAGCCAGTTTTTTTATTCTTGATGCTGTCTCAACCGACCTCTGTCCCGGCTCCACCACTATGAGCAGAACATCGATGTTACGCGTCGTACCCCTTCCCAGGTGCTCCACCCCTGCCTCCATATCCATTATAAGGATCTCTTCCTTTCTAACGAGATGACTCAACAGACGTCTTAATAGTGCCGATTCGGGACAGAAACACCCCCCTCCACCGGTCTGTATGGTGCCAAGTACTATAAGGGTGACGTTATCCTTTCCCTTCACCCCGTATTTTCCCAGAAGATCATCCACCTCCGGATTGATCTTGTATATCTTACCCTGGCTTTCCCCCGGCCTTACGCCGGTTCTTTCCGCCACCAGATCATATAAATGGCATAAAGGTACGATTTTTTTTCGCTCCTCCTCAGAAATACCCAGAGAAAGAGCGAGATTCGGGGAAGGATCGCAATCGACCAATACCACTTTCTTTCCGGAGCGTCCCATGAGTCTTGCCATGGTGCTCGCAAGAGTCGTTTTCCCCACTCCGCCTTTTCCGGACACGGCGATCTTAATGGAGCCCAATCAGATTTCCTCCAGTATCAATTCATGGTCCATGAGATTTGCCTCGGTAATCTTCACATTATCGACAGTTCTGGTCTCGCCCAGAATGTCCATTAGCGTTACACTCCCGTGGGAGAATTTAATTTTTGCAACATCTTCCATTATTATCTCTTTTATACCGTTCCTGATAAGCACTACTGTTGATTCGCACATCATTATCACCCAAATCGGTATGTTAAACACCTCCTGTAATTTATTTCTTATTCGAACTATTACGGATTTATTTTAAAAAAATCGTCCAAATGTGTATTCTACGTTCTTATCTCGATAAAAAACCCGTCAATCCGGCTGTTACAAAGACCTATTTTAGAGAGTACCACCCAAAAAGATATATCCAATCGACATTAATTCCATGCATAATCATTAAGCGGTATGATCCCAAGATCAATATCATCAGCAAAGGAGAAACGTTCCATGCTCCCTCATGATCCGTTCAGGCTTTCTTTGACTACAAGAGATATTGAGAGATTCAGAAATGGATTGGATGCTCTTGAATATTCTCGATTCAAGGCGAAAGAGCGCGAAATACTTGTTATAAGGTCGCCTTCTCTAAAAGTCAGCCTGGTGGAAGACCTGGAGCTGATGGTTGAGATGATAGATATCGAGGATGCACTGGGACTTGATGAAGCGTACCTTATCGGGGATGAGGACTATGAGCCGGTAGCTCCGGAGATATTGACGAACATTGCAAGTGCACGGCTGCGTATCGAAAAGGGATATCTTGAAAAATACGGGCCGATACTGCTAAAAGAATACAGTTCAAAAGAATTCATAGATCCCAAAGATCCACTGGAATTGTTGAGATTGATCGTTCGGGTTCCCTTGAAGGAGAGCGAATACATATCCACCCCTCTCGCGGAGATAATCTCCCATGTCTATATCCCAAACGATATAAGTATAGTTTTTCTCATGCTCGAGGATTCCTACAGACGGATCATCAAGGATGATATTGTCGCGGCAAAGGCTGAAAAAGAAAGACCGAAACGCAAAGCGAAGATAGAATCACTACCGGAATCGTTGAGCCCTAAGGAATGGGACGAAGAGGCGTGGTTATTGAACGAACTTGCGAGGATTGGTCTTCCCCAGGGATCTGAAGTCGTTCAATCACATAAAAAAGTTATAGGTGACGAAAGCCCTGCAGATATAGACGGCCATTTCCCGGAAGGGTCGATAAAAACGGGCGAAATTCTGGCCCTGCCTGCCCCCAAAGGCAAAATGGATAATATGCCAGAACCCGGCGGAATTGATCGCAATGATGTTTCCTCATTTCCAAAATACACTCACAAGGAGTCACGCGGTAAAGATACCCCTGAGGCATTTATTGATAACATCTTCCGAAATCAAGGTGAAAAACAGGAGATAGTTGAAACTTTCCCTGTTGCCGCCCACCCAAGCTCGGACAAAGGAAGAACCGGAAAGCAGTTTCCGGAAAATACCCTGGACAAATACGCCAGTATCATGGAAAAGCTGAAAATGGATGGGATCCAGTTTCATGAAGTGGAAGGTATTGAAAAAACCATTCTTATACAGCGGAATGACCGGACGAGAATTCTTGCAACTTACACGAAAAAATGTGAGATCGAGGATATGGTCGCTCTCGAAAAGAACGTTGCTGAGAAAGACGCAGACCTTGGATTGATGATTTCATTAGAATTTTCCTATGACTCGAAACTGTTCGTGGTAGGACGGGATCTGGATCTTTTAAAATGGGATGTGTTCTTAAACGACGGGCTTGTAGTTGAACCCTCTTGGTTCTATTGATCGGGGGAGAACGTTCATATGTATCTCAAAAGCAACTGCAGACCGCTTGATGCGCTTCTAGGGGGCGGTATAGAGAAAGGGACCATAACCGAGTTCTTCGGGGCAGGGGGCAGCGGAAAGACAAATATCTGTCTGATGTTCGCAAAACAATGCGTCCTAGAGGGCAAAAAAGTGATCTATATCGATACGGAGGGTGTCTCCCCTATTCGTATGAAGCAGGTATTCGGCGAGGAAGTTGAACGGATTACCGGCGACATCCTGATGTTCAAGCCCTACTCGCTGGAGGAACAGGTTGATTCTCTCATAAAGGTCAAGAACCTCGTAAAAAACCTCAACGTCGGTCTCGTTGTGATCGATACTGTAACAATTTTTTACCGGAAATACGTCAGCCCGCAGGAAGAGAGCCGAAAGATGAGATATCATTACCTGGCTAGGATGATGATCGACGGCCTCTCACTGGCCAGAAGGACAAATGTGCCTCTTCTGCTCGCAAATCAGGTTTACACCGATGTTGAGAAAAATAAGATCGAACCCGTGGGCGGCCACATAATCAATCACAACGCAAAGGCCATCATCGAACTGCAGAAACTGCCTGAAGGACTTAGAAAGGTCATCGTTGTAAAGCATCGGTCCATAAAATCGGGGTCGTTCGCTTATTTCAGGATCGTGGAGGACGGACTGGCGGAAACGGAGTTTGATACCATGGACCTTGACGCCCGGCAGGATTATGTTTATGAATAACAGACATTGGGATATCGAGATTTCGGTAGGTAATGATCATGGTAGAGGCCGAAAGGTTGATAAGGGATTTGATGAGACCGGATGCTTACCCTGATAAGCCTGGTGACCTCGAGCTCATACAGACCCATATCTCTTGGGTTTTCATTACTGACAGATTCGTGTACAAGGTCAAGAAACCGGTCAATTTCGGGTTCCTGGACTTTTCCACGCTGGAAAAGAGAGAATTTTATTGCCGTCGTGAGATCGAGCTAAATTCGAGACTGGCCCCAGATATCTATATTGGCGTATGTCCCATTATCGAGCATGACGGAACGTTGAGAATATCGGATAGCATGGCGTCTTGCGAAAAGGAGAGCGTCGTTGAGTACTGCGTAAAGATGAAACGCATCCCCGATGGTGTGCTTATGAGGTCCATGTTCAACAGCGGAACCATGGGCTCCAAGGATATTCGCGGCATCGCACAGACCATTGCTGAATTCCATCGGACTGCCAAGGGCTCTGCCGAAATAGACCGTTTCGGCACCATGGAAGCAGTGAAATTTAATACCGATGAGAACTTCGCGCAGACCCGTGAATTCGTGGGTCGGAGCGTTTCCAAGTATCAGTATGATCTCATAAAGAACTGGACCGATGAATTCTACAAGAAGCGCGAAAAAATATTCGACAAGCGTATCCGAACCAATAAGATCAGGGACTGTCACGGTGACCTTCACATGGAACACGTTTGTCTTACCGACCCTGTATCCATCATCGACTGTATCGAGTTCAATGACCGCTTCAGGTATTCCGATACCGCCTCCGATATAGCATTTCTGATCATGGACCTTGAATACAACCAAGGCGGAGATCTTGCGGCTGAGCTGTACCGCGGTTATCTTGAGCACTCCAATGAGAAGAATATCGAGCTGTTCGATCTTTTACTCAATTTTTACAAGGTCTACAGGAGCTACGTCCGGGGCAAGGTGATTAGTTTCCAGCTTAACGATCCGAACATTCCCCCCGAGAAACAGGCACGCGCGGATAGAGATGCCGGGAAATACTTCCAATTGGCCTGCGAGTATATTAATGGAACATGATTGAACCGTAAAGGTGTAAACATGCGTGAACCGTTCGCGGATTTTATACGAAAAGCACTTCCGGAAGATGCTCTGCTGATCACATGCGGACTGCCGGCCACCTGGAAGACCGAGACATCGGCGGAGATCGCCAGGATGATGGGTTATCCAATACTCAGGACCGACATGGTACGGTTGGAGGTATTGAAAGACCTGGATATATTCGACAATAGCGTGGCTTCGAATATGCATAACCGCGAACGTGTCTATGATGAGGTTTTTCGAAAGGCAAATGAGATTATCAAAAAGGGAAGGGGACTCATCATCGATGCTACCTTCGTTGTGGGGGCGCTGCGCCGGAGAGCGGCGGAGATCGCATGGGCCAACAATAAAATGTTCGTGATCCTGGAGACCAGCTGCCCTAGAGAAATATCAATTGGGAGAATAATGAGAAGGACCCGGGAAAACTATGAATCCAATGCAATAACCGAACAGGCATACATAAACAATGAACGGAAATGGGAAAATGTAGATGTTCCCGCCATAAAGAACGAATATACCAGCCTGACTATACTGCATCTTGTGGTCGATACTAGCAGAGATGAATCCAAAGGTTGGTATATTATCGGGTCTAGAGAAATATAATTAAAAGATTTACAGTTAAATATTAAAGGGATAATCGTCATTTTCCACCCCTGAAATCACCTGTATTGGAGATGAGCATATGGCTGTGATCAAGGTCGGGATCAACGGATACGGAACAATCGGGAAACGTGTAGCGGATGCGATAAACCTGCAAAAAGACATGAAAGTGGAAGGGGTTACGAAAAGGAGCCCGGACTACGAAGCGCGGTTGGCAGTAAAGAAAGGATTCGACGTGTATGCGGGAGAGGAGGAATACATGGGGAATTTCGATTTTGCAGACGTTCCGATAAAAGGGAATATCGACGATCTGCTGGACAGAGTCGACATCATGGTGGAATGCACACCCGGGGGGGTTGGTGCGCGGTCCATAGAAAAATATAAAAAAAGAAACATGAAAACCATCCTTCAGGGAGGGGAAAAACACGAAACATGCGGTTTTTCCTTCAATTCCTTTGTCAATTTCGAGGAAGCCAAAACCAAGAAGTACGCGAGAGTGGTTTCATGCAACACTACAGGGCTCTGCAGAACCCTTTATCCTCTGTACCGCGTATATGGTATAGAGCGGGTATTTGCCACCCTTATCAGGAGAAGCGCGGACCCTCGTGATTCCAGGAGCGGACCCATCAATGCCGTGGAGCCCGTCCTTTCGGTACCTTCCCATCACGGTCCGGACCTCCAGACGGTGATCAAAGACATTTACATTCAAACCATGGCCGTGAAGGTACCGACCACAATAATGCATCTTCACTGTATCGCTGTGGACCTACCGAAATCCAATGTTGATATTCACCAGATACTGAGGTTGTGGGACAACACACCCCGTATAAAATTCGTCAGGGGAAAAGATAAGATCGTTTCATCGGCGCAGGTTATGGAGCTTGCAAGAGACCTGAATAGGTCCCGCGGAGATTTCAACGAGATCATAGTATGGGAGGACGGGACTCATCTTGTGGGTCGTACGCTTTTCTACTACCAGGCGGTCCATCAGGAATCGGACGTGATACCGGAGATAGTGGACTGCATCCGTGCGATGTCTGGATTCGAGGGGGATTTCACCGAGTCCGTGGCAATAACCGACAAGGCTATGGGAATATGATAGATTATGTACGGATAAGCATTAGAAGGTCGCCGATATGTCCTGGAATAGCACCGTGTTGATGATATTCAGAATAATGGTCGCGACTTTGTTTATAATCGATCTACTCAAACTCTTGAAGCACGACAAACAGAAAAAGGTAATCGTATCCTTTCGTACAACGGTTGCCCACGAACTGTATTACAATATCACTTCAATTGTATCCTTTATGATCGCCCTGGTTTTGTTCAGCCTTTTCGACATTTACAAGCTTGGTGCGGGTTCTCTCGAGATAGTAATTGACATCCTGATCATATTACTGATGATAAGCTATTTCCTGCTGCCAAAAAAAATCGTTATCGGAGAAAAAGGAGTTTTCAAGGAAGGCACCCTCGACCGATGGGATAATTTCGTCAAAGTGAGCATGAAAAAGAACGTGGTTATCTTCAGACGAAGCCGTTATCTATTGCCTCCCATCAAGATACCCACGGATAAGGCACAGATCGTCCATGATTACGCAGTTACGAGAATTCAGCCGAATCGGTCCCCTTCGGGGCCGCGATTCCGCGAACATTGTCACAATAGCATGACTCGCACTTGTGACAATATAAACGAGAAAAAGTGAAGAGGCCGGATATAAATGAATACCCTAGCTGCTTCCATAGCTGGAGAGATGCAGACGAAACTTCCATGGTTTTTTGATCCGGTTATGAGGATTCTCCCTTACCTTGGCGGTGTGATCTTTATTTCATTTGCAGCGCTTTTCGTATATTTTTTTCTAAGAAAGAGCATGGCCCTTCACATGATATCATTAGCAGCATTCGTATCGCTCACAGGGATGATACTCCAGTGGTCCTTGGCGCTGCATTCTCCCCCGTCGGGGGACAGACTTCTTGATGTTTCACTGTACTCATTTCCCGACATTCACGTTGCACGCCTTACCGGGATTTCTGTTTTCCTGTGTTTCTTCATTCCATGGAAAGGATTGAAATACATCTCGGTTGCTGCCGTGCTGCTAGCTTCATTATCACGCCTATACGTGGGTGCGGCTTATACGAGAGACATCGTCGGAGGGCTCGTTCTCGGTATAGTCTCCGTTATGCTGATCAGCAGGTTGATCAAAACCTTCCGCCCGGCAGTGAGAGAGATAAGTCCCTCAAACATGGTCACCTTCATACTCGCCCTCGCGGTAAGCTGTTTCGGTATTTTTAAGATATTTTTTTCCAACAGCAACGGTGGTGCTGAATTTCTCGGCCTCTTCGGAGGTCTTTTAACCGGCCATTACATATCAGCATATCTCTATCCCTTGAAACCTACAAACAATCCAAAAAAAATAAAAATAAAATCGTTATGTTATACACTATTCGCCCTACTGATTCTGAGCCTGTCGTTACTCGGTATTAATTACTTTTTAGCGAATAACTCACTTGATGAAATTCCGGAGGATGCAATATTGTTTGGCCTTGCTTTGGCGGCAGGTTCTATCTGTATGATAGCGTTCAATTTTCAATATCGGAATATGGAGGCAGCTGGTGACGGAGACGAACAGGGAGCATAGGTCCGGCGGTTTTTTCTATGTTTTATCCCGAAAAAGTCTTTCATTTCTCCGATTATTCCGGCCGGAAGAATTCCTCATGATATTCTTCGTTTCAGTACTGCTACCACTACTTATCTTTTACGGGATTTGGCCTCATTGGACCGGAGGAACTGTGAAAAAGATAGTGTACGGCTTTATTACAGTGATCGTTTTCGCTGTCTTCAGCAACCACCGCATCCTTATTTCGGATAACTTGAAAAGAACAAAGGTCTTCGGAAAAAAATTATTACAAATGATATATGATTTTTCGCCTTTCGCATTCGGGATCATGGTATATGACAGCCTCCATGACATAGTTAAGACCGTACGCCCCCAACCGGCGGACCCCACGTTGATGAAATGGGATGAATTTATTTTCGGCGTTCAACCCACTATCTGGCTCGAAAGATACGTAAGTCCATGGTTCACGGATTACATGGTATTCTGCTACGCCCTGATGTTCATCCTTCCTGCGGTGCTGGGATTTATTTTATATCATAACAAGAGGTACGCCGACTTCAGAAATATCACTGTGGCACTTGTGATCATCTTTATTATTGGGTATGCTGGTTATATATTAGTTCCCGCAACAGGTCCGCGGTTCGTACTTCAGGGTAAATATGATGTTGATCTACAGGGGGATCTCTATGATAAATCAACCATCGTCTGGAACAGTCTGGAAACCGTCCAGAGGGATTGTTTCCCCAGTCTTCACACGGCATTCTCGGCCATCGCTTTGTTCTTTTCTTTCAAGTACAGGGCGGTGTACCGTGGAGGAAAAATATTGTTCTGGATATATCTTCCGTTGACGGTGAGTCTATGGTTCTCCACGGTATATTTGAGATATCACTGGGTAGTAGACGTCATCGCTGGCATGCTCCTCGCCGTGCTAACATATTATGCGGCACCAAAATTGAATTCCATATGGAATGAACGGATCAAACCTCTTCCGCAGAACGAGGATAAGAATTTGAACTACCGGAGATAATAATTATCCGTCTATCTCTATGTCCACTGTGGCCCAGTAATACCTTTCTCTCATGACCGGCCGGAATTTATCCTTGTAGACGGCAAGCCCCTTTCTCCACGTCGGACCGTCGTTGATGAATCCATATCCACTTTTGTACACCTGTTTCCAAAAATCCACCTGCGCGTACTCGGATAAACCCGGAATCGTGATATCCGAGATGCCTATGGCATGGGCGAAAACACCTCCGTCACCAGTAATACCAAGCGGATAGCCGAGATTGAATGAGGCCGTCTTTCCATCCACCTTCAGCACCCTGGAGATCACCTTTCCCTTCATAGTGAAATTCGCGCTCTCGTTCCGTCTTCCTGATTCATTACCCGGACCATAGGCTGAATTTCCAAAAAACCCGGCCCCGAACCTGTCCGACCGTACGTCTGCGTAGGAGAAATCTCTTTCCTTCAGTGCCTGTCTCCGCCATTGGCCTATTAGATGTATTACCTGCTCCCTTGTCTCTGACAATGATATGTGATCCACTCGATGTTTCCCCCTTTTGAACTGATTTAGCCTCCACCTGAGATTGGAAAAATCCTTGCCGACCATGGCCAGGGTGCTTTGTATGTCATAAGTGCGGTAATTTAGCTCTTTTAACGAGCTTAACCGGAATGTTTTCGAATATTTTTCTTTAATCAGAGCATTTGCGAAGTTCTCGTCGATATCCCTTAGCAGGAAATTATTAATGTCCTTTGCGCGCAGCAGGGACTTGACCTCACCAGCGTTCAGGAAGCCGTCCATGGCTACCACTGCCGTCTTTATATCGCCATAGACCGGAAAAGAGATGTTCAGGCGGTCATTCTTTTTACCACCGAAAAAACCGAACATTATCGAATCCGCTGAGAAGAGGACGAAAGGTCGGTTGGGAGGCGGGGCATAATAGAGCATGAAATGGAAGGGACTGGTATTGTAGGGGATTCCGCGGCCAGTATATTTTTCCACTGCCGATCTGCCGTATCTCCTGTCCTTGAAATCGATCATCCATTTCTCCAATGATCCGCACAGCTCGTAATAATCTGCGGGACTTTCCAAACCTTGCCCGGGATACCAGGCCTCCGCGGCGGAAAGTGCGTCTGTGATCAACTCATTCGGATAATCGCTCATGGACAAGCTCCTGAAATATCAGACAAATTCAAGTAAATCAATAACCTGAAATAAAAACTTATATCATTCAATTTTCAATATCCGAGATAAGCGATGAGGGCTTCATCAAGCTCCTGCATATGATCGGTGTATATCATGGGCCGGAAAAGAAAAAGGGGTCAGGAACAGCGCAATCTTTTGAATTTCGAAACTAACAACAGCGAACGCGTGGTTGAGCTGGAATCTCAGCTTCGCCGCCACAACTATCTATACTATACGTTGGGCACCACCGAGATAAGCGATGATGAATACGACCGCTTAAGGGACGAGTTGGAAAAGCTGGACCCGGAAAACGAACTTCTATTGCAAGTTGGGGACAGGCCGCGGCCGGAGACTACCAAAATAAATCACGTTGTGGAAATGCTGTCGCTTAACAAGGCAAATACCTTCGAGGAAGTGGAGAAATGGGCGGAGGGCATGGATGGATTTGTGATCCAACCGAAACTGGACGGTCTGGCGGTCTCCCTCTATTACGAAAAAGGCATATACAAGTATGCTGCAACAAGGGGTGACGGACGGATTGGGGAGGACATTACTGAAAACGTGCGTTATATCCGTGATATCCCGGCCAAATTGAACTTCGATGCCACATGTCACATCCGCGGCGAGATATTCATGAGGCGATCGGTGTTCCGGCAATTTGCCGGCGAGTTCTCAAATCCCAGAAATGCAGCTGCCGGATCCGTAAAACAAAAGGACCCGCGGGTGACCCGGGAACGTCGATTGAACTTTTTTGCATACGCCGTGGTCATGGAGGGCCATGAAAAAGTGAGATTGGAATCTCTTCTCTTAGACAAAGTTTCCGGTTTTGATGGGATCAATAACGAAGAATTTAAAATTATGGAAATGGTCCGTTTGCTTGGTGTGGAGCCTGCCGAGATTAGTCGATCGGGAGTGGACGGCTTAGTTGAATTGTTCGAGGGTTGGGATCGAGGCCGGAGTGGGGAAGTGGATTTCGATATTGACGGTATTGTGATAAAGGCCAACGATCTTTCTATACAGGAAGAAATGGGCTCGACGCATCATCATCCCAGGTGGGCAATTGCATGGAAATTTTCAGCACAGCAGGCGAGAACATCGATAAAAAATATCAGATGGCAGGTGAGCAGGACCGGAAACCTCACCCCGGTGGCAGATCTCGAGACCGTGAACCTCGCCGGTGCGAATATTACACATTCTACGCTGCATAACGCCGATGAGATTCTGCGTCTGGGAGTGAACGTGGGCGACACTGTTCTGATCGAAAGAAGGGGCGACGTAATACCGAAGGTCATAAGGGTAGTTGAAAAGGGACCGAACGAGGGGCCAGTGGATATCCCCGATAAATGTCCGAGATGCCTGTCGGACGTGGTGAAGGAAAACGTTTTTCTGAGATGCACCAACCCTAATTGTTCACGCCGGGTACTAAGACAGCTGATCCATTTTGCCGACGTGGTGGACCTTGAAACGGTTGGCCCGTCGCTTATCGAGAAATTGATGGATGCGGGGAAACTCAACACCCCTGCCGATTTTTATAAGTTGAGAGAAGAGCATCTGGTGGACTTCGACAAGATGGGGTCTGTCCTTGCAGAGAAGATTGTGAGACATATCGAGGATAAAAAGTTCATAACGCTTCCAAAATTCCTCACCGCCCTGGGCATCACTCACCTGGGAGAGGTAATGGCGGCCGCCATTTCCGAGAGATTCGGAAGCCTGGAGAACATAAGGGACGCCACGGTGGAAGACCTGGTAAGTATTGACGGCGTGGGCGAAAAGATCGCAGTTGCGGTAAATCTTCAGTTGTCCGAGATATGGCCCGTGATCGAGGAACTGCGTTCGATGGGGGTGGTGATCGAGGAAACTGAGCCTGTTGAACCAGAAACGGTGGAGAATAACTTACAGGTAAAGGCGACCCTGCTGGCTCGCCACACTTTCAAACCAAGCCCGAAGGACTTGGCTTTTCAAGAAAAGCCGCTGGCGGGCAAATCGTTCTGCATTACAGGAACGCTTTCGAAGCCAAGGAAATATTTCGAGGATATCATACGGGAAGCTGGTGGAACGGTTAAGAATATTTCGAAATCGGTTGATTACCTGTTGGCGGGAGAAAAAGGCGGCTCGAAACTGGACAAGGCGCGGGACTGGGGGGTGCCTATCATCGATGAGGAAGAACTGGTGAAAATGATCGAGGCGGTTCGGAAATTATAGAAAACAAAGAAACAATTATTAACCCTTAGCGTAATGGCAGCGAAGGATGAAAGCATTGATACAGGGTTTTTCCACACCCGACATTTTCAAAGACCAGTCCAAACTGAGTTTTGATTACGTTCCCGACGAGCTTATGTACCGGGAAGATGAGGCGAGAAATCTTGTTAACTTGTTACGTCCAGTGATGAAGAAGGGCCTGTCGCAAAACCTCCTACTCACAGGTACCGTGGGCACCGGAAAAACCGCTCTCGCAAAGAGATTCTGCACCGATTTCCAGGAGATCGCCGCCGAGCGAAAGCTAAATCTTCAATACATACACGTTAACTGCCGGCAGAGGCGCAGCGAGAGCCAGGTGATGTCGAAGATAGTCCGCCATTTTCAGCCTCATTTTCCAGACCGAGGTTTTACCGTAAACGAAATGCTGAGAATATTGATGAGAGACGTGAAGAAACAGAAATGCAAGCTTCTACTGGTGATGGACGAGGTGGACGAGTTGATCCGGACCAGCGGCAGCAGTCTTGTATACTCACTTTCCAGGTTCAACGAGGAGGAGATCTATCTCAAGGGCAGCGTGTCACTGATACTGATCTCGCAGAAGAACATCTACGATATGCTCGATTCCGCAACGCTTTCCACCATAAAGAGAACCAATAGAATTCATCTGGGCAAATATTCCAAGCGCCAGTTATGGGGGATCATCGAAAAGCGGGCTGATTTGGCATTCTACCAAGGGGTTGTCGAGATGGAGGTTCCGGAGTTGATCGCGGAGATCGCGGCCCAGTGGGGCGACGCCCGCTATGCCATAGAGCTGCTGGAGACCGGGGGTATGATCGCCCAGGGCGAGGGCTCGAAATATATAAATGCAGAGCACGTAAGGGCCGCCAGAGCCGCCACGTACCAGAACATTACAACCGAAAAGCTCCAGAGCATGTCGATTCACCAGCTCTTGACCTTCCTTGCCATTGCCCGTGCGCTGAATAAGAATGCCTACGTTTCCACAGGGGATGTTGAGAGCATATACCAGATAATATGCGAGGAGTACGGCGAGAGACCGCGAAAATACACCCAGTACTGGAAATACATTAACAAACTCATAGATATCGGATTCGTGGATGCGAGAAGCGTCTCCAAGGGAATACACGGTACCACGAGGCACATCACTATCTCGGACGTTCCCCTTTTCTCCCTTACGAGGCAGCTGGAGAAAATGATCGAGGCCCGAATTTAATTTTTATTTAACCGGAAAGACGTGAGATACCAATTGGTGGATGAAAATGCTGGTGTTCAAGATCGAGACGAGGCTGCTTCAAGACATTTTCCGCGGGATACCCGTTCTGGATGAGTTCTGTATCATTATTGCGGAGGGCGGGTCATTGAAGGTTTTTACCAAGAATCTCGAAAGCACGGTGGCGGTCCTTGGAACCATAAACGGCGGAATGTTCGATTATCTACTGTCGAACGATATTTCCTTTGCCGTAAATCTCGTAAAGGTGAAACGTTTTCTCAGCGTTGTCGACCACGGGTATCCCCTGATGGCTGAGCTGAACGAGGACCGATTCTACCTATCCCTGTCATGCGGACCGCTGTCGAGAAAGATAAAATGCCTTTATCCCGATAATGTGAACCTTGAACCCGTACATTTTCCGGAGATGGGTTCCCATGTGTGGAAAACCGGGCAGAAGGAGATATCCATTATCGCCCAGGGATTGGAACAGGCAGATTTCCGCTCGAGAGTAATTCTGGAAGACGAAAAGATCATTTTTACCGCCCGATCCGCCACCGATATGTTCACCTTTAAAGACGAGCATGGTATTGGTGCTGCCGAAAACATAACTGTGATTATTAAGACCAGAGATCTGGCATCCATTATCGATCATATCGCCCCTGGGCATATATGCAACGTATCCATCAGAGATAATTCACCGCTTATGCTCGAAAACATTATTCGGACCAAATGCAGCATTCTTTACATGATCGCCCACGAGTTGCCAGGGTGAACGTGGATCCCGCTCAATATCCCTTCTTGCGTGAAAACGCCGCTCAGCTTACGGAATAATTCTAATAAGTTAACATCATCGATTGTATTATCGGGATTTGCAGTAGTAAGTTTATATATCAATCATCATATCAAGTATTATATCAAGAAAAAATGTTAGAAGAAGTAATTCACAATCATCGAAATAACGACGTGATCATATGAGACTGGGTGAAGGCATGGACGAATCTAAAAGGAAGATCTACGGGGCCAATCTGCTGGAGGACGATAAAAAGTCACAGGGGGCAGGCTCTGATCTGGCAGAAAATACACGTTTCCTCACGAAATCAGACGTGATCCTCGGCAGGGATCAGCGGGAGAAGGTTTATCTGGAAAAATACGAAAAAGAGGTGATGATCCGGCCCTTGACGGACGGCGAGCTGACCCAGGTCTTCGAAATGATCGGGAATGTACCGTTGAACAGTGACGGAATTCCCGACCTGAACCTGGTGGACATCTCAACTAATCTCAAGGCTCTCCGGCTGATAACCGCTCTAGGTCTGGTTGAACCGAAGCTGTCTCAAGACGACGTGGCCAATATGAAATTCGGAGTTCCCGGATTCCTGGCCAAGAAGATACTGGAACTCAGCGGGTTGAGCGAGAGGGCAGGTGGTGAGGCCAAAAACTTTCGTTAAGACCGAAAACGGCAAGGAGCTGGCAACTCTTTGCCTGGACCTGGGCTACAAGCTTGGCGAAAGGGTATCCGATCTGACCCGGCACCAGATCAATTTTCTAATGGCAGCGCTTAATCGACGGAGAGAAATTCACAATATAACATCCAAAATGGCAGATTTCGGAAAGGGAGCAACCACCTTCATTTTCGAGGACTGAGATCATATTATTCTGACAATATCCTCCCTTTCCAGCGGAGAATTGCATTTTGGACATATCTCCAGGTCTGATGACACGAAGGCCTGGCAGTTGAAACAGAATCCCTTGGCAAACATCTCCGGGGTGAGGGTGTCCGAGAAATCGTACTGTATGAAAGGAAGAAGCAGGGGCTGCGAAGACCTTACCTCCTGGGCTTGTGAAGGGGTAATCACTTTCACGGGCGCCGTCCTTTCCGGCAGTTTGTACAACTTATTGCAGGACAGGAACTGCACCGCTCCAATAACGCATACCGGAATGGGGAGACCGAAGTATATAAGGATGAAGAACATGCCGCCTTGCAGAAAATCCCGGAAAAGGGCGTCAATTGACGTAAGCAGGAGAATACCCACCATTATCCCTATGGAGACTTCCCATGCCAATATCTTTTTGGCGCGGGAAAGGTGAAATCCATCTCGCAGATAGGCCGTACTGCAGAATGTCGAACCGGCCATCAATATCCATCCAAAAATCATGGTGACGCTCATACCGGTGTTCATCCCGTAATCGCCGTCATATTGAAGGAATTTAAATGTAAAACCTATATTCAATATAAAGCAGACCGAAGCCATAACCCCAAGGGGTATGCTCATTAAGGTAGCGCGGTTTGCCTTTTTCCCGATATCCTTTGCCGCGGCCCCTATTCTTGAGATCCCGACAATATATACCGGTAACGTGACCAAGAACACGAAAGCACCAAAAGCCCAGAAGGCAATCGTCCCTTCGGTTAATGCCCCCAAAGATAGATTCACCAACATACTGACGAAAACGGTGAAGCCGTATGCGCTCCCGAAAATGATCAAGGAGACCCCCCCGGCTATCAATCCCTTCTGTATGCTTACCATTCGTACCGCCCCCCATATTGATCATCATGATCGCCTTTTCGTTCCATTGGCCCCTTCCTTCTTAGCTGATCCTCTTTCATTGTGAAAAGCGATGTTAGCCTCTCAGCCCGTCCGTAACGATCAGGTGTTTTCGATCCTCCCGGGTACAGTTCTCCCGCGCTGCCCGAGGCTGGTGGACGACCCCCATGATTAAATGACTCATCGTCCTTCTCTTCTTCCGGATATACTTCGGTGGAGGAATCTTCCATGTTATTTTCGGCATTGTAGACAGGTTGAGGCCTCTTCCTGATAAAACTGACCGCCTGGATATTATTCTCGAATTCTCTGAGAGATTGAAATATCCAGAAAAGAACAGCACTGACCGTTGTGTAGAAAATGGCTCTTACTATGTACAAAGGAAGGGGCGATAAAAAGAAACTATCCATACCGGTACTGATGAATGAGATGAAAGTGAAAATCCCCAGAGGAACCACCATTAGGACGAAACCTGTAATGAAAGTTTTTCGTTTTTCGCCCGAAGTATAGGGGATGAGCATCAAAAACCAGGCAACGAAAAATAGAGTTTCCAGAAAGGCGATAAGTGACTGAACGGAAGAGGAGATTGGAGAGGAGTTTAAAGCCGCGGTATAATATAGAGGAGTCGAGAACAAGGTGATGAATAATAATATCTGGAAGATAATGAAACCCGTGACGATAGAGGTTTTTGAGCCTTGCGGCAGGTTCTTTCTACCTTTCAACATGTATATGCTGCCAATGAGAAAAAACGGGACCGTGATATAGAACAGCACCAGGCCGGCAAAACCCGTGATGAACATCTTTATGCTGCTTTCCAGGTATGAAAAAGATCCGCTTCGGGCACTTGCAACTGCTACGATGATAAGGACGAATGACATTGCCCACATAACGAAACCGGTGGAGGATATCAGAGCGCCGTCCCTCTGCGGGAAAACCCGTGGAATATGTACATTTCCTTCGAGAGCCCCGGCGATATTGTCTTTCTTATGCATCTTCGATTATCCCTCCGTTAAATTCTAAAGCTAGAGTATTCCACCTCTGGGATTTTTTCCACGGTATCATCATATGAAGCAGTTCGAGTGGCGTATCTCATCATCCTGTAGATCACCAGCAGCATAACCGCAATGGCGGAAGGGAGCAGGTAAATGTACACGGTACCCATCTCGACACTCTCCGTGAGCCTTAAAGCATACCCTTCCAGGGCGAAAGCCATTGTGATCAGTCGGAACAGGACGGGGAACAGCAGGAGTATTCCCAGGATCGCGGACGATTTGGAAAACGTCTTTAAAAAGCCTCTCAAGAAATCGATCTTGTAATCCACCAGCGTCTGCCCCTCGGACTCGGGAGGTTTCATGGTAATCCTTCCTTCGATATTCTTCAACCTGTCTGCGGCGCTGGATAATTCCAGATAAACCAGCCCTGACAAGGCAAATATTATAGAGTTTAATATACTGTATTTTTGGATACCCATAACTGCGTTTCCCATGAGCAGCAGGATGGCAAAACTAAACGTAATTACAGAGAACAGCGATTTGTTTATCCCGATCCCGACACCTCCGACAAGGCACATGCCTGATAGAAAAAATAGGGGTAGGGAGACGGTCTTGATGAAGATGGAATCCCGATAGTACAATCCCGTAAAGATCATGAGAAAACCAATCAAAAGAATCAAAATGAAGGCTTTGAAGACCAGCCCCTCTTTCAGTATACTCCTTTTATTAAAGATTGGTACACCTATATATCTCGTGAGGGCGTAGCTACCCACACCCTGAATGATGAAAAGAAGTATGACTGGCAGACCGATCACATCCACTTCCGTGATATTAACCAGCATGGGTGTCAAGGAGGTGCAGAATATTAACATGAAAAGGAGTGACAGAACATCCATATCGGCCTTGAAGAAGTACCAGTTAATTCCCTTATCCACCCTTATGGATTGAACGATACGCTTTTGTCTCTTTTCCCGTAAAGGCGACCCTGCTGGCTCGCCACACTTATAAGGTGGTGACCTTACAAGAAACGGGTCGTGGGACTTCAGCTCGCCGGGAGCTTTGAGCTTACGGGTCGCAGCATACCCGGCGTGCCGCCTTTGCCTTGTATCCATTTGAGAAGAATCCCTGACCGTTATCTTCCTCTTGATCCTTTTCTTTTTTACCTTTTTCATAATACGTGAAATATCAATCACTCCACATTTTTTTATCATTTTTTTGGTTTTCACTGCATATTCACTCTATCGATCACCACATCAAGCGGTTCGGAAACGTCCCAGGAAACCACTTTAGCACCCATTCTTTTTATCTTTTCGAGAATTATTTTGAACTCCAGGTCGATTATCTTCGATTTTGATGGAACCTGGTGGAACATGTAGGATTCAAATTCGATGGATGAAAGAGCCACCACCAGGACCTTGTTCCCGGTTGATACCAGTTCCCTTATGGTAACCACCACCGTGGGGTCATACATGAGAGTGGTGAAGAATATGATCGTTGATTTCGGGGGAAAGTATCCTTTGGCCACGTCCATGGCGAATTTCATGGGAAGATTTCCAGACGGAAGAACCTTGGTCAGATAGGCGTTGATGGAGTCCATCTGCGTCTTTCCACCCCTTGGGAGCATAACGGCGATCTTTGAAGAATAGACCACCATTCCAACATCATTTCCGTGAGAGATTAGATGGGAGGCGATCCCGGCTCCTCCCCTGATGGCAAATTCGAAGGGATTTTCTTTGGCGGTACCCACGGTGTTCACGATCCGGGCATCAAGAACAATGATCACATCGCATATGGATTCCTTCTCGTGCTCGTTGACCAGGAGGCTCCGTTTTCGGGCCGATGCCTTCCAGTTGATAACCTTGTACGCATCTCCCTTGACATAATCCCTGATACTCCAGAACTGTGTGCTGCTTCCAACCTGTTTTACAAGGAAGGTCCCGGGATAGACCTTTGGGACAACCTGAGTGGATTCCAGGTTGGTGACATCCTTTGTGTGCGGCAGAACGGAAACAGTTGTGATATCGCCTCTGGTTTCCGCCTTCACCACATCAAGCCCCAGAGGATCCAGCAGGTTCGCCTTCACGGGTCCCATGATGAAATCCCCCCGGCACGGTGTGAAGAGGGAGTAGCCAAAACTCTTTTCACCTTTTGCCTTAACGGAAAATAAACCTCCGTTGGTCCCCTTTCCCACGCCCATCCTGTCGGGGATTCGATCCCACACCTCGATGAATTTTTTCGTTCCTGGATTCGTCACATTTATCTTCATATCCGGTTTGTCGCCGATGAAGCAAACCTTACGGTCTATGCTTCTCTTCACGTTCAGACATGCGGAATCCAAGGGGGGGGCCAGCAGTAGATAGAGAAGGAACAGTAGACCGAGGCAGAAAAGGGGGATGGATAGAAAAAGGATCGAAAAAAATATAGATGAAATGGAGAGGAGGAACAGGTAGTTCTTTTTCTTCGTCCACATCTTGTCATTCTCCGTATCTTGATCCAAGCGAAGGGCCGGTCATTACCCGTGTCACTTGGATGAACCTATCGTTGGAAACAGCTCGTCCACGAGGTTGGTCGCCGGACCCCGCTCTTTCACTTTATCCGTTCCCCCCGTATCTTGATTATTCACATATTCTTCTTCAGCAGATATTCCTTCCAAACCCTGCCTGCTAGCCTCAATGAGACCCTCAAGCATTTCCTCCATGGGGGCCACTTCCACGGGTTCGGTACTTCTTATATATGCCCGGGTGTGCCCTCGCCGGGTTGTCGGGACGCTTACCTCCTCCTCCACCGGTTGGTCTTCGGACCCGTGGATTTCGCTTTCCACCTTCATCGATTTCCCGGATAGGATCAATCCTTCATCATCGATCCATCTCGAATTGCACCGCTCCATGATATAATTTAGATATTTTTCCTCGAACAATCTGGGGTTTGCCACGAACTCATAGATCATGTAGTCACTGATAAGTTCCTCGAGCTTATCCGGATGCTCCCAGAAAAAGATAGGTTCCAGGTTGTATTCGATGGCTACAAGATCGAATATGAGGTTTCGCAGCCTGCCAATGTCATTGAAGGAGGTGGCCGGGTCCTGAAGTTCCAGAAGGATCGGCTTCGTCACCTCGAGAAAGTGCGGTTTTCTCTCGATCTTTTTCGACCTATGGGACATCACGATACCTAGTCCCACGAGACCTAGAGCGCTCAAGCCGATGAATACGTATGAATTGCATAGAAATCCGAAAGTTCCCACGGAGAAATTGACGCTGTTTCCGATAAGGGAATCCTCCTTGTGGATGCTCTCGTCCATGATGATGGTCCCGTTGTTACCTATGAGCAATTTGATAGAATCCCTGAGGAACATTGAATTCTCTCCACGGGTCCACATATCATTTATGAAGATGCTGGAATCGGCGATGTACAACGCCCTTCCCTTATCGAATTCGACAAAGCGGATAAGCTCGTATTCATACATATTCTCATCTACCGGATCGTAATCCTCATTCCCGTTCAGGTCTAACCATGAGTATTCCGAGGAAACGGCTATTGACAGGGGTTTCCCTTCCTGAACTCTCTTCAGCGCCGTCCCTTCGTTAAATATTATCGAATACCTTTTCGAACCGTCCTCCGTTGGGAGCCGGGCATCCGTTTTCACCAGTTTCGGGTGCTTATCGCAGTCAAGTGACAGCAGGGTATCACCGTAGAACAGCCCTGACATTTTCAGGGGGGAGTCAATTGGCGCCTCATCACGCAATACATTGGCGTTTGCCGAATCGTCCGCAACGATGATGGACCCGCCCCGATCCAGAAATCTCGATATTGCGGCCACCTCCACGGCGGAATAGACCCTTTCGAGACCGATTATGAGAAAAACCGCATCGTCTGCTTTTGTTATGGTGTCAAGGACCGTGGGAGAAAAACAGATATTCGTGAGATCATAACCGGATTCATTTCGAATCCAGTTGGAAAAATAACTAAGATCGTTCCACCCGGGTTCCCCCGGGTACCCGCTCATCTGTGAATCGGGTGAGGGGACGAAGAATACCGCCGCAAACTCGAATATGAGAAAAGTAGTGAATATTGTAAGGGCTATGAGAAGTGCCTTCGACGCCCTTGTTCCTTTCCATTTTCTTTTCCTGTTTATGCGCGGGGGCTTTACTGTTTCAGCCTCTTTCTCCCCTTCGGAATTTTGTTTGGACCAATGTCTCAATTCTTTCACGATTTTATCATATTTCCTGTTGATGAGAATATTGCCAGGGAGCACGCCTCGACTCCATGGAGCTTCCGGGCTTTCCAGGGATAACGTCGTACCCTTGTCTTTTCGGGTGCTCATCATGAAGTCCAGTTCATAGCGGGGTTTAATACTGGTGAGAACGAAGCCTTTCACCCTGATCCCTTTCGAAGCCTTGCCGGAAAACTGACTGTTCCATCGGATCTTGAAACCATATCGGTGAAAAATATCGATCAGGAAATTACGAACGTTCTGTTTGGGGGTATTGAAATTTAACAATGTCTTTTTCACTTCGGTCCCCCTTTTGGAAAATTGATCAAGAATTTTTTCCGGTGAAATAGATATTTATTTTCATTGGGATTGTGTTTCGATGCTGGTCCTTAGCTTACCGCCGATTTACCGATCCCGGCCGTACTTTCTTCTTTTTGTTTTTCCGTGTTGAGTTCGTTGTAGAGGCTCCTGAAACATCTGAGAGCCTTTTTCCTGTGTTTTTCCTTCATTTTATGATCGCTGTATCTTGCCTCTTCAAAGACGTCGGTCATGTCATTCAGATATATTCCGCTGTTGGGGAGTGCATTTTTGAAGGCCGCGGCAAACTCCCGGGGTGTATCCGATTTCGGTTTCAGAAAATTGTATTTCTCAAGTATATGAAGAGTATTCTTGTACGTGTGGATTATTGATTCACGAATGCCCTTCGGCTCACCTCTGCACGAGCGGAGTTCGTGTATGGCTTTTTTGAATACGTCTTTCAATTCTTTTTTGTATGTCCTGTTCAGATAATACCAATAAGAGATTATTCCAACCAGGACCAGGGCTCCCAGAAGAAATACGATCAAAATATCTGAATTCATGGAACCCGCGGCGGGACCGGAAGCAGTTGGGCGGTCAATATTGAAATCAGTATTGCTTATTGGGGAGAAATCATCCTTATCGGGAAGGCTTGTCTCTTCAACGTTAAAATCGGGGGAATGGGAGAAAATATCCCGGTTTGGCTTATAGTCGGGATTCACCTTTTCGATCTCATCCTGTTTATTTAGATCAATCTCCTTGGGGTCCCAGGAATTTTCCCACTCCCAATAATCGCTGTAACCGTCTCCATCGCTGTCCGGGAGCATCGGGTCGGTATTGTGTTTGACCTCGTAATAATCCGAAAGACCGTCACCATCCGAATCGGCCAGTGTTGGGTCGGTTACCCATTCTTTAAAATTATCAAGGGAAATTTCACCCCAGTCATAACCGGTCTGACCGAATTCTTCCCCGTCCATCAGTCCGTCCCCGTCGGTATCCCTGCTATTGGGATTGGAACCCCATGCCACCTCGAGACCATCGCTGACATAATCTCCGTCGGAATCGGAATCCAGGGGGTCGGTGCCGAGACGGACCTCCTCGAAATCCGTAAGTCCGTCGTTGTCCGAATCAGCGTCCATTGGATCGGTATTATAGACCGAATACTCTTCATGATCGTTGAGGCCGTCTTTATCCAGATCGGAATTCTCGAGGAAATCGTCGGATGGGTCCAAAGGGTTCAGGCTGTAGTGGTCTTCGTAATAATCCGATAGACCGCCGTAATCGCTGTCACTGTTATATTTGCTTGTTCCTATATCATCCTCATATGAATTTATCAGTCCGTCCCCGTCACTGTCCCTGTAATCATCATCGTCGAGCCAATCGGTGA
>CAYFHS010000001.1:115848-343106 GCA_964342815.1 uncultured archaeon
ATCAGTCCGTCCCCGTCACTGTCCCTGTAATCATCATCGTCGAGCCAATCGGTGAGGTTTCCCCCGTACTTGTATTCGATCCAGTCATTAGCCCCTCCGTAATCGGTATCCGGTTCATCCGGGTCGGAACCAATGTCGTCCTCAAGTCCATCGCTTAGACCGTCTCCGTCGCTATCCATATGATAACGGTCGTCATCCGGATCCAGGGGATCCGAGCCGTAGTAAACCTCCCAGAAATCACCAACTCCCCCCTCGTCCGTATCGCCAGATTCGGGATCCGACCCAATGTCATTCTCATAACCATCAGTCAGTCCGTCTCCGTCGGAATCCACCGCCCAACTGTCGTCCGAGGGGTCCGACGGATCGGTACCATATAATACCTCGGGTCCGTCCAGGGCCCCTCCTCCGTCCGAATCCGGTTTATTTGGATCCGTATTATAAACCTTTACCTCGGCGCCATCCATGATACCGTCCCCGTCGGTATCCTTTTCAAGCATGTCTGTTTCGTATATACGGAATTCCTCGCTGTCGTTCAATCCGTCACGGTCTGTATCGGATACGATGGGATTGGACCCATGCTTTAGCTCAAGTGAGTCATTGAGTCCGTCGTTATCGTCATCATCATCGTTGGCATTGGTGATCCCGTCCCTGTCGGAATCCAGGTTCTCCAATCGGACGATATCGGAATAATCCAGATAGCTCGTTTCGAAAGCCGTACCTCCGCTGCCTCCCAGTCCGAGACAGTATCCATCCGGTGAAGCGGAACCCTGGAGTATCCACGGATCGGTCCCGTCGCATTTTCGGCTCACACTGGACGGGAGTGATTCCTTGGCTGTGGCGCACTCAACCCCAACCCACCCGATATCCTCGAAGTATACCTCGGCCCATGCATGAAACTGGCCTTGCCCGAATGTACGATATCCCCCTTCCAGCTCACCGTTGGCAAAGCCGACAACGAGCCTGGCGGGGATATCCATGCACCTGGCAAGTAATATGAATGCGGTACTGAAGTGAAAGGAATTCCCGCTTTGGTTGTCATTGAAAAATTCGTTGAATGACGAAGCGGTCTTATGGGAATAGACATGCCGCTCATAAAGATATTCAAGTATTGAGCTGATCTTATCGAATGTGGTCCCTGTCCCGGGGTCAAGAGAATCCTTTATCTCATCCAGATCGTATGCATCGTAATAATTGGAATAATATGTGCTGTGATCCGAACCCCAATCACTGTTGGGGTCGGGCGAATCGTGTTCCATGAGATCATCTATGGAATAATCCGGGGTTGATACCAGGAGGCTTAGAGAATTGGTGTTCTGAGCGGTCCTCGGAATAAATTCGGAATCGATGGTGAAGCTGTCGTTTTCAGGATCGTTATCGTCGTTCAAATTATAGATGTCGGCCGGATACAGTGGTGAAACAAGGTAACCAAGGTTCAAGCCGTAAAATTCCAGATGATGGGTCTCAAAACCGTCTGTGGAATAATCAGAGAGGGTCGATTCCAGATCTTCTGCGGGAATTATGACCGTATCACCTTTGTACCATGTGCTGTAGGAAAAATCGCTGTAACAATTAAAGCGCCAGTACCTGGAGGACTGCAGGTTATCGCTTCGGAAGATATTCTCTTCCATGGAAACGGGCGAAGCGTCCTCCAATCCCCCGATAATGGAATCCCCTGACCCTATGGTACCCGAACCCGGTCTCAGGGGATTCTGGTTCAGGGCGTATTCCATATCATTGCTAATGCCGTCGTTATCGGGGTCCCCCTTGGGATTGCTAATGCCGTATTTTTGTTCCCATGCGTCGGGCATTCCGTTATTGTTGTTGTCCCCCTGTACTGGATTAACCTCGAAATAATCTGACTTGCCGTCCCCGTCGCTGTCCCTTTTGGCGGGATCGAAATCGTTGCTGACCTCCCAACCGTCCTTCAGACCGTCGTTGTCGCTGTCGGCGTCATTGATGTTCGCCCTTCCGTCCCCGTCGATATCGCCCGTGGGGGAATATTCGGGATTCTCTTCTTCGCGGTTCTTCCAGTACTGATATTCCACACCGTCGGTCATCCCGTCGTGATCGGTGTCCGGTTCGGTGGGATCGGTCCCTGACCACTGCTCGGCCAGGTCCGACAGACCGTCTTTGTCCTCGTCCATCTTCATCCAGATATCTGTATCCTCTATCTGATCATATGGTTCGTGCTTCTGTCCCATGAATTTCTGGAATACCAGGGGAGAAATGACCAGGATAAGGGCTATGATTATGACAAGGAAGAACAACTTCGACCGGGTGAATTTCGGCTCGAAAAGGGTGTGCCGCAGTGTAACACCTTCCATAACTTGAAGACCAAATCCTCATAAGAAACTGGTCCCGATTTTCAAAACAGCCAACGCAGGGATCACAGTCACCTGGGGTTGTTGGAGCTAATTATGAAATCCGGTAAGAATATATGTTATATATACTGTAGTTATTATTTAAATATTTATACTACATGAATACTACATGAACATAACGTAGAAAAAGAAATTTGTTATTCGGAGGCACGAGTAGCGCGTACCCCGGGGATATTTCTTTTTGATCTATTCAGGGCCTGCGACCCATAGGAAAACGCAGGCCCTATAAAAAAGGAAAAAAAAACTCAAGTATTCCCGTTCAGCACTTCTATCGTGCGCGAAACTGTTTCCGCTTCTGGTATCGTGTAGCTGTTGGATTTTCCGATCTTGGTAAAATCCACGAGATTGGATTCCCGCAGTTTATTGATGTGCCAGTTCACGGTTGAGGAGTTGATGCCAACGTCCTTTGCTATGGCCTTCTGGGTGCATCCCGGGTGTTCCATTATATATCGAACTATCTTTACCGCGCTGTCGCTCTTGAGGGCCGATACGATATCCTTGTACTCCAGCCCGTGGATGGTCTCCCGAAGGTCGCCGCCGCCGAACACGCCGTCCACGTTCGCATAATAACGCTTGAACTTCGTGTCCTTGTGCCCGATAATCTTATTGTCTTTTTCCAGAAGTCCCAGGTGGTAGGTGATGGTGGACGGAGAGGTATCGAACTCGTATTTGATATTAGATAAATGCTCTCCCGGGTTGTGTTTTATGTACTCGTAGATGTCCCTTCTCATTCCCGTGAGGTTCCTGTCCCGGTGCTTGCGGCTTTTCATCACACCAACCACGATGACAGAGGTGATGATTATTCCGACAATCAGGATAAGGGCAACAACCATGAGGGAAGAATAACTTGCTTTCGAAATAGGACCCCCATCAGTAAACCACTCCTCTTCGGTAGACTCCTTAGCGGGCGGGGATATAGGTATTCCATCATATGCGCCATCGCCATCGGTGTCTTTTTCATCAGCGTATTTCGAACTCTGCCGATCATAGAGACCCGCTGGTGAATTGGAATCTCCGCCTCCATCATATGCATAGGAATCATCACTATCGACATTCTCATCCGGAGGGCCGGATATCTTCTCGGGGTCACCATCATCATCGTCCTCTTCCTCTGCTTTTACTTCTTCCTCCACCACCACTATCATGGTGGTGTAATCAGTAACGATCTGGAACTTGACCGCAGTGTAGGTGATCTCATTCTCCCACGTTGAATCCCCCGTGGCATTTCCTTGCTGCTCGGGAGTCTCCCCCATCACCATCTGCTCTTCGCACCACCTGATATGCATGAAGGCCCACAGCTGCGCGATGTATTCATTTTTTTCCGAAGCAGACGCGAAATCGCCGCTGAAAGTGGTGGTGCCGTTCACCGTTATGCCGGTTCCCGAGAATTTCACTTCCTTCTGTACGTCAATAACCTCTCCCAGTACAAGATGCTCCTGGCCCTTGAACATGTAGGGTGCCTGCCGCTGGTAAACGTTTGCCGCGTTTTCGTAGTTCATGTTCAGCCTGTAGATGAGGGGAGTCGATATTGTGTCGTAAAAGTAGGATATCTGCTCGCTTATGTCGAAGCTGTCGTCGATCCTGTACGCTCTTGCATAGTTGAGAAAAGACAATTTTTTCAGAAACTGGAAATCCATGTCGTAGCCCACGCCCAGAGAGAAAATAGAAACCTTTTTCGCCGAGTTTTTTTCCTTTATGGTCGAGCAGATCGCTTCAGGGGATTTTATATCGCCTGCCGTTGGATTTCCGTCTGTAAGAAATACGATTATCTTCATCCGTGAGGAATCGCCGTCGAATATCTCAAGGCCCTTTTCAAGGGATTCGATGATGTTGGTACCGCCGGAAGCCGCCAGATTGTTTATCCACTTTTTCGCATCCGTAATTTCATCGGTACCGGGTACCTGGAGATCGTTCTTCCACAGCTCGTAACCGCTGCTGAACGATATTATGTTGAAGCGGTCAGTTTCAGAGGACAGGCGGTCCACGATCAACTCGAAGGCTTCCTTCGTCTGCGTCATCTTGTCGCCGGACATGGATCCGGATCGATCAACAATGAAAACAATATCCTTGTCTACCGCCCTGTTTCCCAGAGACTCCATTCCCGGTGCGAATGTATGGACGAAATATGTCATCTCGCCATCGCTGTGAAACTGCATCAGGCCGTTCGTTCCCGTATCCCTGGTTCCATAGGTGAAGATAATTTCATTTCCAATGGCACTGGAAGGGATCGACGCGGAAGAACTGACGGAATTGGTACCCTGATACTTCATCTCGCCTGTGCCAAGGTTTATGACGTCAGCGGAGGTTATCATGGTATTGCTGTTAATGGTGAATCCCACCTGTACGTCGGAAGAAAGCCCGGATGGCAGCAGGTCTGCCGGTGTAACTGCCAGGTTGTAACCGCCAAGCTCTTTTACAAGGAACTGATGATACCGAAAAGAGATATCCATGGGTTTTCCCGGAAGCAGATTCAGGGTCATGGAAAAACTCGTAACGCTGTATTTTTCTATCTTTATGGCGCTCTTTCCGGCCTCCACGGCCTCGTCGTACTCCTGCTGGGCCTGTGCGTCCTCCTTGACCTGACCATAATAGAGTGTACCGTTCATAGCAGCGGTGAGGTTCGTAAGGAACGCATCATCGGGGATATTTATTTTATAAGTATATTCGCTGTCATTCTGGCCGTTATTGGTCAAGCTCAGCGAAGTGGTAACACGCACGAACGAATTGTCCACTACCACCGTGATGGAAGGCGAATCAACTGTTATTCCGCTTTCAAGGGCAGCGGTACTGAAAGATATGCTCGACAATATCAGCATTGCAAGGATCCCGAGGGCCGGATATGTGAAATTCCTTTTCATTTTAATCGCTCCTTTAATTACTGGAGGGGTGCTGGAGGGCATATGTAACGATATGACCGGCAGCTTCCTTCCTCTTGTTCATAATGTAAAGAACTGTCGTAGGATATATTAACGATTTTGGTATGATCGTCGAATTGAACGTTATAATGAACTTCTATTATCCCCACTTACTTTCACTTATCTTATTGTTCTTTTATGAGGCCGGCGGCAATAAAGCCACGCCGGCCTCGTCCACGACTTAATAAAAAAGTCACAAAATAACTGAAGGTCGGCATCTGCCGACCAAGGGGGCAGCGCCCCCATTGTTGTTTTTCTTATTCTTTTTGGGTCGGACCTGCGTTTCTTACGTCGCAGGTCCTCTTTATTAAGAAAGATAATAGATCCAAGGGAGTGAAGATAATAAGGTTTTGAACTTCTCCAATCACACCATTACATTATTATTCATCCACTACATTACGATAGTGAATAAGGCTGAAAAAGATGGTGTAAATGAAATTACGAATTCTCTATGCTGCTCTTATCCCGCTGATGCTTTTAGTCCTGATTCAGCCCGCCGGGACGGAGGCGGACTCGGACCAGCAGGAAACCCTTTCCACACCCGGCGATCACATAATATATGATTTCACATCCAGTGAAGACGAAAAGAATCCCATATACGGCAGTTTTACTATCGAGGTTCCGACGGACCGCGGAACATCAGAAAAGTTCACCATCACCGGTACGGGAAACCTGTCATTTCCAGCTGGATCGGGCGTATCGGAGGTGGCATATTATTCCTCGGTCACTGCTCTCGCAGCCGACGCAGCAAACAATCAGATCGCCAATGCCAGCCTGGTGGTACCGAATAGTACTTCCTATTCCTTCAGCAGCAGTTACACTGGAAAACAAATGTATGGTCCGGGCAGGGAGACGCTGCCCGCATCCGTCATGGAAATGGACGAGGGTGGTACCGTCGGGATCATCTTTCGCGGATCATTGAATTCCATCGAGGGGAACTTTACATATTTCCAGGTGCTTCATATCCCAAAAGTCCTGTACTATCAGCTCGATAATCAAAATCCTCCCGATAATATAAGGCACGAGGCCGAAGGGCTTGACTTCGAATACTTCGGAAAGGTTGAAAAGGATCACAGCGGTCGTGTTATCGAGGTCCGATCCTATTCCAACGACGGTGTCTACTATTTGGACTACTCTGGTACCAACGGTCTTCTCACCTTCTTTGGATTCAATGATTTCACGGCTGCGGACGGACGGACCGCATTCCGTTATGAATTGAAAGACACGAATATTGAAATGAATAGTAAGACCGATAATAAGGAGATCGGAGGTTCGCCGCTTTCCCGATATTTGCCTATTATCGTATCGCTGGCCTTCTTCGGTGCTCTGGGGATCGAGGTGATTAACGGACGTTACCACCAGATGTTGAACCGAAAAAAAGCCATTTTCCTTACCGTTATTCTTCTCATTGCCTGTTCGTTCCTGTCCCTTCAATTCATGGTATTGAAAGACGACGAGAGAATTTTACCTACTCAGGAAATGCTATTGAATGACAAATACGGCCTTGAGATTTCCGGCCTGGAATCCCGCCCCATGATCATCGATGGGAAACACGCGGCCGAGATCAATTTTACTGTAAGGAACACAGGTCCGGAAACCTTCATCGAGAGGTCGGTAGAGGTAGTGTTCGTTCTTCAAAAGTTCGGCAAGACCATGTATTATCTCAACGGGCCGGATGGAGAAAAGAGGGAAGAGACGCGTATTTATGACGAATTTGCTCCTGAAGATATCTACCATGTAAACTACAATATGCCCTTGGGCATGGAAGATCCGAAATGGGTGGATATGGAACTGACTGTACGGTTGGAAGTGGCCACTGATGTGGGGGATTTTATTTTCGTTGAAAAACCAATACCGCTGTAATTCACCATCACTTCAGAAAGCTTCCATTATCTTTTTGAAAATAATTTCTTTTGCTCGCGGTATACCGGCGGGATCCCTTCCGCCACCTTGAGCGAAATCCGGCCGACCCCCCCCGCCTCCTTTAACGGTCTTCATACCTTCTCTCAGGATCGGCACCATGTTAATGTCAATGTCTCCGCTTCTGCAGAGTAACATTTTCACGCCTCCCAGGTCAGATACCAACAGTGCCACGGTCTTACCCTGCATCGTCAGCTCACCTGCAAGGGCCTGGAGTTCTTTCACGTCATGATGGGACCAGTGATAAACGAATCTTGCATCCCCAACGGTTTCGGCCTCCGAAAGCAGACTGGATACTAGATTCCTGGCGTTCTCCTTCCTCAATCTTTCGATCTCCTTTTGCTGGGCCTTCCACTCGTTGAAGAAACGCTCCACGGTATCCGGTAATTTCTTGGCCGGAACGTGCACAGGTTCACAGGCCCTCCTGATGATTTTTTCTCTGGACTGAATGTATTCCACAGCCGCCATTCCGGCTGCATATTCCAGACGCTCCACACCGTCCTGCAGTCTCTCATTCCGCATGATCTTTATCATACCGATCTCGATTGTGTTATCCACATGAGTCCCTGCGCAGGCCTCGCGGTCCCATTGCTCTATCTCCACCACCCGTATGTCGTTCCCCTTTGGAGCCCCACCCTGGAAAAGCGAGGAACCGTATGTATCCATTGCCTCGTCCAGCGTATACCATTTCTTTTTGACGTTTTTTCCTTCAAGGATCGATCTGTTAGCGACTTTCTCGATCTCATCCAGTTCTTCCGGGGTGATCCTCTTGTAATGGGAGATATCAAATCTGGCCCTATCTGGGAATTTCTGTGCTCCCTGCTGCCATATGTGGGTCCCCAGAACCGCTCTCGCCGCACCCAGTATCACATGGGTGGCAGTGTGGTGCCTCATCAGGGCGATCCTGCGGTCCCAGTCGATCTCCATTTCAACCTCGTCCCCCGGTGCGGGTAGAGGTCCCGAATCAGCATCCACAACATGGAAAACGACCCCTTCGGCCTTTATGGCGTCGATTATCCGAATTCGCCTTCCGCTGTGTATTATCGTTCCGGTGTCTCCCGGTTGACCGCCTCCCTCGGGATAGAATACGGTACGGTCGAAAACCAGTCCGTGCTCGTCAACTGCAATGAGTTTTGAAGATGTCTTCCGGAGATATTCATCATTGTAGAAAACACGGTCGGTGGGAGGATATTTAGTGGTTATTACCATGACCTCCTCTTCGGATTTTGCCCGTCCGTGCCTCAGAGCCAGAAGCGTTGAAAAACCATCGGGAACCTTGAAATCCTCTCCCTGCTCCTCCATTACTTTCTGTACTACGCTTGGATGAATACCGTGTGTGTCATACAGATCGATCAGCTTTTCGAGTGGGATCTGTTTTTCTCCCTTTTTGCCGGCCACCAACCTCTCCACCATTCCCTTTCCCTTTGCCAGCGTCTTGCTGTAACGTTTGGCCTCTCTTGATACTATATCCAGAATTAGATCCCGGTTCTCCTTGAGATGGGGGAATGTATCCAGCATCTTAAGATGCCGCTCAATTACCCAGTCCAGCTCCACTGTGCCCTCCATCTCCTCAATATACCTGAAACATCTTCTCAGGAGAAGCCTGGCGAGATAACCCGCCTTGATATTCGAAGGCACGATACCATCACCCAGCATGAAAGCCAGTGCTCTCGTGTGGTCGGCAATGATGTAGCTTTTCTCAAGGGGCATCATCTTATCTATGATCTCTCCAAGAGAAACATCATACCCCTTCTGCTTCAATTCTTTCGACAACCTCTTCCTCATCTCCATCAGATGAGCAGGGGTGGAAATATCGATCTGACCGCAGAGATTCACATGACCTCCGATCATTGCTCTGTATTCTTCGTCGTTAAGATCATGCTCTATACTCTGGGCATCGAATATCTCTCTAATAAGTTCCGGGTATATTGCCTCGTAGAGGGTGGGGGCCCCGCTGGACATCCAGACGAACCGTTCCAAACCGTAACCCGTATCCACGATGTACGTGTCCATCTTGCGATATTTGTCGCCTCCGATCTCAATATTTCCCATAGGATGCTTGATCATGTTCATAAAAACCAGGGTTGCCAGCTCCAAGCCGCCTACCAAGACTTCAAGAGCGGGGCCGGCATTCCCCCCTCCGAACCAAGGATCTTCCCTGTATGTAATGGTCTCGGCAGGTATCCCAAGATCGTCCACCATCAGCCCGTTGCAGTATCTCACGGTGTCTTCTTTCCAGTATAATTCTTCTGTCGGATTGTTGAAAACGTGATGCCCCATCATCTCGAACTCGGTGAGATGGCGACCGCTCCTGCCTACATTGTCGAGGTCGTTCAGCCTGATGCATGGCTGGGAAATGGCAAGGGGGTTCGCCGGCGGTTTCACGGCTCCGGAGGTTACGTGGGGTTGAAAATCCGCGATGGAGGCAATGGTAAGGTAAATGTCATCCCTCCACCGGGCCACCACCGGGTACGGGTCGATCTCCGCGTGGCCGTTTCTTCCAAAGAAGTCAAGGAACTTGCGTCTCATGGTATTCATGGTCAAGGGATCTTTTATCATTGGAGCAAAGAGAAATGAATACCCGTTGCAGGGCGAATCACCGCACAATTCAGTTTCGGGATCCATTGTCCAGAACGCCGCCCCGCATTTCGGGCATATCTTCTTTATGTAACCATTGTTCTTAAAATAATCGAGTTCCAGTTCTCCGTCGAGCATTTAAATCGGCCTCGAGTATACTTTTTTCCTATAAATTATTTATCTGAAATCCGCCCCGAAAGCTTTTCCCACGAAAATCTCCAAGCTTATGTCGACGTATCATCATTACCGCTGTATTTGCTGAGATCGAGTATCACCGGCATACCGTCCGCACCCACCGGTACGATGAAGAATTCAACGTTCGTGTTCGGGTCGCTCAACGCGGACATAAATAGATACTGGAGGTAGACCTGGGAGCTTAGATTTGCGTCAGTGAGATTGAATTGGCTCTGGATCTTCGCAATTGCTTGGGCACTGCCGTTTGCCTCGATTATCAGCCTTTTTTCTGTGGCATTTGCATTAATCAATGCAACTTTATAATCAGCGGCAGCATTGGCTTCCTTCTTTTTCACAATCTCTAATTCTTCAAGATATTTATTGTGGGCTTCTAAAATACGAATTGCAGCTTCTTCCCTGTCACGAGATGCCTGTTGTATATTATTAGGTAAATCGATATTACGCAGAGCTACCTCTTCAATAATTATATGATATTCTATTAAATACTCTTCTAAATCATCGCTAACTTGTGTCTGGATTTTAGATTTCTCTTTGTTGATATCAATGCCAGAATAACTTTCCTCGGCTATAATCTGCCTTACCTTGGATCGCAAACGCTGTATAATCTTTGTATCTACATAATCAGGGTTATTAACAATCAGATCCCCCATATTTTTCTTATCTAAATTGTAAACGACTTGAAAATCCATCGGTACATTATATCCGCTACCATCGTCTTCAATCGATGTAACAATAACGGTTTCTTTAATAGTTTGCGTATTATATCGATATGTCTTCATAGTTGAGAGAGGATTCTTTAACAGCCACCCGCTGTCTTTCTGGGTACCTATGTTCATACCGTTCGTGTAGACTCCCACATGACCAGCTGGAACTTGTCTTATGCTCAATGCCAAAAAGATTATCAGAAGAATAAATACAACTGCAGAAACTATTGCAAATGTCGACTTATTCCGATTGTCATCCACACCCTGTGGAATTACCTTTCTTTTAACAGTTCTTTTCTCCATTTTTTCACCTATTCCGTAGAAAACATTTTTTGAAACGAGAAGGATTTTCGCCGTTTTTTACCCAACTCATCCTCTCAAAATATACATCATGAGTAACGGCTTACAATGTTAAAATATTTTGGTCTTCCTTTTACAGCTTACAACGATGCTTGAAGACACCGTGGAAGTTCGGGAATATGATAAAAAATCATAAATAAAATGTTGGTAATGAGATTTCAGCTATCTAAGTTCTGACTAATTGGAAAAAGGCACGGTTAACGGTGAATATCACTGCTTTAATGTCCCTCAAAGTCCTTCAGCCAGAAATTGCTTGGTTCGAACATGAGATTTTCCTCAAGTATAGAAAGGTGGAAATATGGTAAAGAGATGCCCCGAATGCGATGCGGTTGTAAGGCCGCCGTATAAAAAATGTGATGAATGTGGTTATTCACCCCGGAAGGGTAAATCCGAGAAAAGCCCTTCGAGAAGGGAGCGAGAATCCGAACGGGGACGAAGACCCCCAAGGGAAGGCCGGGAAAAGCCCAGGAGAGGAAAGAGACCTCCCAGGGATGAAGAAGAGGAAAAGCCCAGGAGAGGAAAGAGACCTCCCAGGGATGAAGAAGAGGAAAAACCCAGGCGGGGACGCAGACCTCCCAGAGATGAAGAAGAGGAAAAACCCAGGCGGGGACGCAGACCACCCAGGGACGAAGGAGAGGGAAAGCCCAGGCGGGGGCGCAGACCTCCCAGGGACGAAGAAGAGGAAAGCCCCAGGCGGGGACGTAAACCCCCAAGGGAAGGCCGTGGAAAGCCCAAGCGGGGTGGAAGACCTCCCAGGGACGAGCGCGAAGGAAAATCCAGGCGGGGTAAACCAGAGAGAAAAGAGAAACCACCTCCCAAATATGATCCCGAGAAGGACCCGAAGGTAAAGGAATATGATGAGGAGATACAGAAGATTGGAGAAGAGATCGAGGCAATGAAAGAAGAACTGGAAGGAAAAAAGGCAGCCTTGAAGGTCGGCGAGGAGGATCTGAGCAAGAAAAAGAATGATTACGAGGAACTTAAAAAAGAGAAAGAGGAAATAGAAGACGATATCCAAACGGAGATGACCTGTCCCAAATGCAGTACAACGGTCGATGTTCCTGATACCAGGGAGGACACGCTGCACCTGAAATGCGACGAATGCGGAGCAAAGGGTCGGCTGCCCAATCCCAACAAGGACACTTATCTTGACCTGGAAGATGTGGAGGAGGAGCTAAAAGGGGCAAAGAAACCTTTGGATGAAGCTGAAAGCAAGGTCTCGGAACTTCGGGATGGAATCAACGATACTGAATCAAAGATAGATAATCGTTCGAATGAGCTTGAAATGAAAAAAGAGGAGAAGGAAGAATATATCAAGGAACATGGAAGGTCGGCACCGGTAGAGAGAGAACCACCGAAGGAAAGGAGAAAACCGCGGGAACCTGAAGAGGAAGAAGAGGAAGAAGAGGAGGACGAAGAAGATGTTGAGCAAGCTGAAGAAGATGCATTTTGCCCAATGTGTTACGCCGACCTTACCGAGCCTCCCTTTGACAAGTGTCCCTCGTGCGGATGGGAGGAGGAAAAGGATTATTCTGACGAACCCAGTGCCTATGATGCATACCAGTATGATGAGCCTGCATATGAAGAACCGCGAGATGAATTCGGTTCCTCTCTGGACAATGCCGGGGACTATGACCCGGAAAGTAGAAGGAAAGCCTCGAAGGATCATTATCAGGTAGACTGCAGGTGCGGAGAAAAAATAGATATTTGGACGTCCAAACGGCCGGCCAAGATCAAATGCGATCACTGCGGTGCCAAGGGAATGCTTAAGGGAATGGGTAAGAAAGTAAGCGAGGACTATCACGGAGAGTTCAGATATGAGAAACCGGAAAAGCAGGAAGAAAGGTCTCGGGATGAAAGGCCGAAAGACGTTTTATTCTGCGGTGAGTGTGGGGCCCGAAATGTAAATAACAAATTCTGCTCCGAATGCGGCGGATCCCTTTCTAAGGAAGAAAAACCACCCAAACCCGAAAGGAAAAAGGGAAGGAGACCACCCCGCGGCAAGGGAGGAAAAAGACGGCCCGGAGGTAAAGGCCGGAGACGTGCTCCACCTGCGAAAGAGAGCAAAATGAGCTTTGAAGAGATGGAAGAGAAGGCCGTGGATATACTGGTTAAGCTTGAAAAACTGCTTGATAAGGGATCTGAGAAGAACATTTATTTCCCCGAGATCGAGGACGAGATGGACGGGCTGGAGGAAGAGATTGAAAAAGCCCGGGATCCGGATGATCTGAAAAAGGTCATCGACCGTGCCAAACAGCTCGGAAGCAAGGTGAACAAGCGACTCAAGAGAGGATAATTATAATGGACGAGGAAGTGGAAACTGCACAAATGGACCATGACGATTACTTCGACCCAAGTGTCGGTACCGAAGGTCCAGAGTTCTCTGTGGGGCAGTACTTTTCCTCAGTGGCCAAAAGGGGAGTAAAGGAAACCCTGACCGATGGGGCTATGGAACCCCACGCCCATCTCATTTCGCTGCTTCTGGTAGTGCTGGTTATCGCCATGGTTGCGGGAGTGCTCTTTATAATATAAATATTGCTTCTGACGTAAATAACTACTAACGTCTCCTTTGACGGTACAGCGATGCATCCACCACGGAAAGCATTTCCGGTAGTACATTCTCAGAGGTATCCAAGAAATCACAGATACTTTTCAGGTTCTCTACAGGACTTCCAAGGATCTCATTGTAATTCATAAAAAGAACGGCTGTATCGGGTCTTCCTTTCAACAATTCTTTTCGTGCCTTATCCATTTTTACAAACGCTTTCCGTGTCACGTCGCGATCATCATCCACCGCCCCTGCCATTTTACTCATGGAATCCAGCACTTCTTCAATATCTCTCGTGCAGTAAATAATCGAATAGTTACCGGGCGGAAGATATTTCAGACCGTATGCCGTTATCTTCAGGAAACTGCCCCGGTATTTATCAAGAGAAAAGCTGCCGTCCGCTAAGCGCCCGATTATCTTGCCTCCTTCAAGCTCGTAATAACCCTTGGGATTGTTTTCATCAGGCAAGCGTGAATCGTCGAATGCCACTGGAACCCCCCCCGAGTGTAAAATCTGCATCATCATTGAAGTTCCCGAGCGCTCCAACCCGGAAACGATGTAGTTTCGGCTCCCGTCCAATACTATTTTCGACATATGTTGACTCCAGTTCATTATTCCGCTGCGACTTCCCGCAAATCTATAGAGGACTCTCTGTAATATACGATAAATTAGAAAAAAAGGAAAAAACCTGTATCACCCTACAGGTTTTTCCAGTCCAGGGTCTTTTTCACAGTTCTTTCTTCGATCCACTTTTTCCCATCGGGGATGTCCTTGAAAACGCAGGAACCCATCGCAACTTCCACGTCGTCGCCCACCATGGCCCTGTTTCGTATGGTGGCGTTGGCACCGATGGTTGTTCTCTTCCCGATCTTTGCGCCGCCGCACACGATGGCATCTCCCAATATCAGGGAATCGGATTCCACCTGAACGTTGTGTCCCACATGAGCTCTTGGGCCGATTATGCATCTGTCCCCTATAACTGTGGAATCGGTATCCAGGGTCCCGCGATCTATGGTGGCATTTGAGCGAATGATGACGTCATCTCCTACCTTTACCTTGCCGAACTGCGGGAATTCCACGATATGGCCGTTCTCATCCCAGACCGCGCCCACACCCTTTCCGCCTACCACAGCGTTTGCTCCGACATACACCCTCGCACCCAGTTCCACACAGTCGTTTACCACAGCGGTGGGATGGACGAAGGGTAATTGTTGTTCCGGCACCCGCCCGCTCTCATGGAGCTGTCTTATGAATGCCAATCTCTGGGCTGGAGTGTAACTGCGCTGCTTGAGGCCCAGGAATTTCCCTTCGGCCCTTAGTGACTGCGTATGGATGCCGCATTCTCCTCCCTGTTTGATGGTTCCTCTCCATCTTCCGGCTCGCTCCTCTTCATCGTCGTCGATCAATGCGGTGCACGGCTCGCACCCGAGACTCCGATAGCCCGCTTTGTAGAGTATGTTCTGCGGTATGTCGTAAAGGGCGGAATATTTCCAGATATCCATCTCGGTCCATTCCAGGATCGGATTTATTTTGATAAGCTTGTCCCTTTCTTCGAAATACTGGTATTCCCCGCGGGTGCGCCCCTCACCGCGCCGGATACCGGCGAACCAGCCATCGAGCCCTAGTTCGGCGATTATCCTCTTCATGGGCTCCACCTTGTAGTGCTGACAGCACATGTGGGGATCGATCTCCCATGGTTTACCGTCGATAACCTCATCGGCCTCGACGATGGCAAGGTTCATACCCCATTCGTCCTTCATTCGAATGGCAAATTCCTTTGTTTCTTTTGGTTTATAGGGAGTTATCGTGAAAAAGATCGGTACATTCTTGTTGACTCTCATCACCAGATGGACCAGAACCATGCTGTCTTTTCCAAAAGAACAACCCACGCCAAGACTATCATATTGGTCAAAAGCTTTTCTTATTACTTCTATCGATTTATCTACTTTTTCCTTAAAGTGCATTCAATGCCCCCGGATTTTTATTAATCAATTGATCTTTATTATTTATGCCTGTTATCAGTACTTCGGTATTACTATAGTGTATCTCTTATCTTCTTTACGGGATTTCCCGCATAAACGCCCGGACTCGTAATATCCCTGTTCACGAAAGAATTTGCCCCGACCACTACATTCTCGCATATCCTTGTTCCGGCGGCTATCTTCGTACCGGCTCCGATATATACATTCTTCTCGATCACTGCACCGTATCTCGTGTTCCTGTTTGCAAGACCGCCCAGGATGATGGAATTGGGTCCGAAGAATACGTTATCCATAACCCGAACCCCCGTGGTCAATATTGTTCCGTACTTGAATGTTACATTATCACCGATATGGCAATTCGGGGCAATCCTGATATGGCCCTGGAAAACCACGCCGTTCCCGGCTTTTATGCCGCGATAGAGATCGCAGAAATTACCAATGGTAACGTCGTCACCCACGACGATTTCTCTCTCTATGCAGGTGTGATGCCCGATCTTGCAGTTCTTACCATGCTTGAAATCATCGGCTATCACATTATACTTTCCTACTTCCATGATCTCACCCATGCAGTCGGTTGGGAGGTATATATAATTATTTATATACAGTTTTGGGTATCGATCCTCTTGAATATGACTGCAGTTGGACCATGGGGAATTTTATTCAACACAGAGTGGCCGAAATGATATACATTCGGTATTTTTTTCGGTTTTCCGGCTTATTTCAATAGATCAGCGTAGAGGTCCAAAAGACCCTTTTTTAGTATATTCCACCGGTACTTCGCAAGATAGGCTTTCTTTCCGTTCTTTCCAAGTTTCCGCCGGAGCGAAGCACTGCCGCCCAATTTTTTTATAGCTTCGGCCAGGGCCTCGACATCATTGTCGGGTACGGTAAGGCCGCACATATTATCCTCCACGACCCTCCCAGCATTGACGTCGGCGGTGACGATGAGGGGAGTACCGCACATCATTCCAGTGTAAAGCCTGGATTGTTCGGCCCATCGGGATTTTTCGCTGCCGGAATCCACCAGAACGTAAAGAATGTCAGCAACAGTGGACCAGGCAAGGACCTCCACGAAAGGTATCGGACCGATATATATTGTATTTTCCGATTCCTCGAACATGGGGACAAGTTCCTTGGCATCCGCACCGGTTCCGGCAACAACGTGCAGAATGTCATTCATGCCTTCAATGGCCTTGAGCAGAAAATCGAATCTCCGCGCATGTTCCACGCTTCCTCCGTAAAAAATAAGAATTCGGTCACGGAATTTGCGGGGTATCTTCTTCATTACCGTAGATTTTTCCCGATTTACCTTGTCGATATCCACCTCATAGGGTGTGTTTATGAGATAGAGTTTTCTTGCCAGTGCCGGTTTTCCAAGTATTTTATGTTGATACCTGTTAACCATCAGCACCGCTTGACTCGCCCGCGCGCCGGCTGCCTCCGCCCGTATCAATAACTTCCCGAAAGGTCCCGGGACCGAGCGCTCGGTCATCTTGCCGTAGACGTCGAATATGTCATATATCACCGGGATACGTTTCATCTTGCCGTACCATAGTGTAGGTAAAAGACAATCAAGGTCGCATGGGTGTATGGCATCAGGCCGGTGTTTCATGAGAAAACGGATCGTGAATAACCACCATAACGGTAAAAGCAGAAAGACCAGAGGTGAATTGTACGGTGTCTTCAGATGAAAATAGTGGCAGTCGAAATGATCGTGTGCCTCTACGTCGGGTTTGCTGCATTCGCGATCCCATGCAAGCACTTTAACCGAATACCCTTCCTCGTCCAGGCTGTTGGCCACCCGCAGAAGTCTGGCTTCCAGCACGGTGCGGGCCCATACAATAATAATTTTTTTTCCTGAACGATCTTTTTTGTTCGTCAAATCTGCCACCTATTACAAATTATTCCAGAATGCGGAACCCGATCTTTTACCTATTATGGAATATTTGATACACCGTATAATGTTCAAGCTCATTACTTTTTTCCTGCCTTTATCCCATACCCGTCGGTATATGTAAAGTTGATTTAAAAAACCGCAATTTCTCAAAATCAAAGAAGATTTTAATTTTTCAAAACTCAAGATATACACACCTCGCTCATTAAGGGACACTATGTGAAAAAAGCTGTTAAAACGGACACCTAACAACGAGATAAAAACATTCACCGAAACGGTATAAGACAAGATTAATATAATAAAAATCAATTTGGGCTCTGAACTTAATAATCAAGGTACAAAATGGTGATCATACATGTCAGACGATAAGAAAGCAGACCTGGCTGGTCCGGGTATTAGTACGTACGAGGAAGTGGAGAAGATACTTCCTGATAACTACGCTTCGCTTCTGGATGTGAAGGAGACCCAGAAAGCGATATACGACATAAAACAATATATCGAGGAAAATCTGGCCAAGGAATTGAACATCATACTGGTCCAGTCCCCTCTCATAGTGGAGGTCGCAAGCGGTATGAACGACATGCTGGACCGAGACGGCTCGCGTACTCCCATCGAGTTCCACTGCGGTCTCGGCATAAAGGTGCCCATCCATGCTTCAGTGGTGCAGGCAGTGACAAAATGGAAACGCTGGGCTTTGGCTCAGTACAACTGTGAGGTGGGCGAAGGGATCAACACGGACATGCGGGCCATAAGGAAAGATTATTTCCTGGACCACGACCACAGCTCTTACGTGGACCAGTGGGACTGGGAAAGGGTTATCACACCGGAGCAGAGAAACCTCGAATTCCTCACCGAGATAGTGAAGAAGATCTGGAAGGTCATAGTGGGCGCCGAGAGGATGGCTCTCGAAAAATATCCCAAACTGCGGGATTCCCGGTTCCCACCGCTCCCAGAAGAGCTGGTGTTCATACACGCCGAGGATATGCTGGCAAAATACCCCGACCTCCCCCGAAAACAGCGGGAGACCGCTACGATCAAAGAGCACAAGGCGGTGTTCATCTACGGCATCGGATGGGTCCTCGACGACGGATATCCCCACGAAATGAGGGCGGCGGATTATGATGATTGGGTCACGGAAACGGTGTCGGCGGACGGCAGGCCCATGCACGGCCTTAACGGGGATATTTTAGTCTGGAACGACGTTACCCAACGTAGGCACGAATTGACATCAATGGGCGTCAGAGTAACAAAGGACACACTCGTCCAACAGTTAGAGTTGTCTGGCCAGATGCACTATCTTAAGCAGCCGTATCACAGTGCTATCATGAACGACGAGATTCCCCTGTCAATAGGCGGAGGAATCGGTCAATCCAGAGTTCAGATGCTTCTTCTAAGAAAAGCTCATCTCGGAGAGGTCAGCGTAACCGTTTGGCCAAAGGAACTGAAGGAGATATGCGTAAAAAAGAACATTCACGTACTGGCGTAAATTAATCTTCCCATTCCAGTTCAATTCCCTCATATTCTTCCACAGGTTCCAGTTCACCGGTTATTTCTTCCTCGTCCATATCGTCATTTTCGGATTCTTCACCGAAATCGAAGAGAGCGTCAAGAACGTTTGTCCTGCTGACCAAAATATCGTCCAGTACATCATCAGTACCTATGTCTTTTTCCTCTTTGTAGACATATTTATCTTTCTTTGACGCTTTGGTGCGCTTCTGCGAAATTGAAGTGGATCGCATGGGAGTCTCCTGGAAAGCGGGTTCCATTTCGTCTTCCCATCCCTGAAGCTCGGATTCCGCCATGTAAGTAGGATAGGGGTCATCCTGAAAGATACTGGCCTCCTGAAAACTTTCCTCCATAACCACATCGGCTGAATATGTCTCCTCTTCGTCATAGTAATCCCCGTACAGCTCCGATTCCTCAGAGTAGGCTTCATCCGCTTCAGTTCCGCTTTGTACCTGTACTTTCGGGAGATTTGAGTAAAGATCGTTATAGGATGGGGGTGGGGGTTCAATAATTTTAGATTTTGGAATTAATTTGGGTGTATCATCTTCTTTTATCTTCCGCCTGCGTTTTCCAACGAGAATGAAAATTATTATAATTGTGACCAATATCACAACCAATGCGGCAATTCCAATGATAGTGAAATTCTCCGAAGACGATACTCCAAGGATACCGTTGTTTTCATCGGCTGTTACACTTAGGTTCAGTTTAGCGCTGTCGATTATCTCGCCATCATTGAGCGACATTACCACTATTCCCAGAGAATACTCTCCGCTTTTGGTTCCCGAGGGTATGAGCATGTCGACTCTGAGACCGCTTTCCTCCCCTGGGGTCAGGCTGAGGTTTCGTACGGATGAGCGGAGCCACTCTGCCGGAGAACCTGAATAATCTATCTTCACCTCATCTGCGGTATTCCCATCGTTCGAGACATGGAATGTGTAGGACATTATCCCTGTTCCCACCTCTCTCGTTATCCCGGAAGGCGATACGGAAAGACCGTAAACCTCCAGAACCTCCACCTCGATCAAACACCAATCTCCCTTGTCCCCGTATGCAGCTCCGGTGGATGCGGCGCTTAGGTTGAGATGATACGTTCCGGCGAGAGCATCATTTTTCACCATTATGTTCAATACTCCGTCAGCAGAGGAAAAGTTTTCCATTTCTAATACCGGGATCGAAATGCCCGATTCCAGTGCATTAACGGGCCAGCATTGAACGACTATTTCGTCCCATGTGTTCGCCAAATTATCAACGGAAAATGATATATTGTCGGTTTGACCAGGGTAAAGCGAGGTTTTGTTTGTACCGGTTTCAATCCTGCATTCGTAACTGGGTGCAATAATAATTTCAAGGTTCTTCGCCGCTATATAATCGGGATCGGACCCGGATATGGCGGTGAAATTGAAAACGTAAGTACCGCTGGCAGCATACATCCCCGGTTTTATCGTCAGGGTGACCTCCTCCTCCTGGTAAGGGGCCAATTCAAGTGTTTCCTCGGAGAGCGAGTAAGTAAAACTCTTGGTGATATTGTGAATTTTGAGAGATAGGGTATCCGGAAAATTCCCCCGATTTGAAATTGACAATGTATAATTGGCAGGTTTCAAATTGTCGGTTTCTACACTCTTTTCCTCACAGATTATCCGGAGATCGGGAATTTGTGGAACCCTGGCCTCCAGCAAGACGTTCTTTTCCTGGTTACCCTCATTTGAACTAACTCTAAGACCGATGGGATAATCCCCTGCAAGTGCATCGGTGGGAACTGAGACCTCAAGAGTGAGATTTCTGGTAGAATAGGCATCGACCTGCAGATAAAAATCCTTTAGGGACACGGTCCAGTTCACCGGCCGGTCCGTTACCTCGAAATCGAACTTTTCCTGGCCGTTCCCGGTATTGTTCAGGGGGACTTCCAGAAGAACGTACTGGCCCGGAAGCAGTTCCATGTCAGTAAGCTCGCCCAGCTCGAAATCAAAGATGTGTCTGATTGTGATGTTGAACCTCAGCATCGCCCGTTTTGTCCCGTTGGACCCCACTGATGACGCGACCAGCGTTATCCTCCTGGTGCCGTAGAGTGTGTTATTGGCCGGCCGGATGTATATGGTGGTGTTTGTGGATTCGAAAGGTGCAAGGGTAATATTGCCGTTCTGTGCCCATACTTCCCAACCGGGGAGGCTCTCAAGGAACGACAGTTCAAAAGTATCCTCAACGTTTCCCCTGTTCTTAATGTCGATCCAGAAAGGTATTTTTGCTCCAGGGTCGGTTGTATCGTCAGTGAGCGGCGATGACAGGGTAACGCCGTATTCCTCCCCGATGACACAACGAACGTCAAGGAATTTTCCTCTTCCCCGGCACAATATGCCAATAGACAGATCGTGGACTGAACCTGCGATCAATCCTCCCGGAGGAGTGATGGAGATTGTTATATCCACGTTACCCCCCGGTATGATGGGAGTGTTTTGGGCAGCAACACCCGAGAAACCGGGAGGAAGCTTCGTGAAATCCACTTCCACATTCTCCCCGAAGGGGCTCAGGTTCTTGGCGCGCAGTACGAAAAGCCCGCTGGTACCGGGACTCATGGTGGCATTTCCGTCAACCACTGAAGCATCCAGAGAAAGCCCGCCGATTGCAAGACTCGGGTCCCCGAGACAAATGTATTCCGTAAGGGTCTTGTGGTCCTTATCATCGTGGTCGCCCACTTCGGACAGATAATAGGCTACCGAGCCAGCCAGCATCCTTCCGGGGGTCCTCTTTCCTTCCTGGTAGGATCTGTAGAGTTGAACGTCGAAATAACCTGAACGGTGCTTGTAGTAGTTAGTACCGCCGTCACCCCATCCGATCCTGGTAGCGGAGATGACGGCAATGGCTCCGCCGGCAGTATTCAGAAGGAGTTTTTCCGAGATGGATTCGCCGGGATTATCAGTCCAGAGAGATGGCCTCAGTTCATTATCGAAGGAACCTGTCAGACAAGCGTCGAAAGTGAGCACCGGCAGTTTTTTTCCATTTGTAAGTGCCAGGGCGTCATCATAGTCGAAGATACCGCTCCCACCACCAGTGGCTCCCCAGCAGTGATGGTCGCCGTGATCGGAGAACGCTGCGAAACCCGCTCCTCCATTGAGGCCTGCGACGATGGCGTTCTTGTTGCAAGTCCCCTGGGTCTCATAATATCTCGTTATGTCGAATCCAGCCAGATAACCGTTGTCAACGATCTTGTCCAGCGTCATCTCCCCCTCCGCTCCCGCTGCCCAGGTGAACGTATCGGTGGCATGAAGATTCGCCTTTAAGAACCAATCGGCTCCCATTGTGTTATTCTCGTAATAAATGATGTCGTTCACCATGTCGGACAGTTCGGCATTGCTGCCTGCAGGGAGACGCCCCACATAAACGTCGTAGAATAGATCGCATTCATCTTTTTCCTCCCCGTAGCGGCTGTTCCCATTTGCGTTCCAGTCGCAAAACTGTCCCGTACTATTGTAAATGTCAGCATAATAGGCATCGCTGGGCACGTCAGCCCCGTCCAGTTTGTTGGCCCCGTTATCATCGAAACCGTCGGGTACCCACGCGTACCGTACCGGACATTTGTCACTATCCCCCGCCAGAAGTACATAGGTGATGTCCCAGGTATCCAGAGCATTTTTGATGAAATATTTGATTTTTTCCTGATTGTTCGAGCCCGTAACGGTAAAATAGACCGAATTGTAGATATCGTCCAGGGAAACATAGATGGTGTCCAATCCGGTGCTTGTCTTGTGTGCCGCCAGGGGGGCTGCCGTCTCCCTCATTCCCTCAGGTCCGATTATCACCATATCTGTTCCAGGACCGGAACGGGCCGCGGCTCTGTTTCCCTCTACCCTTGAGGTTTCCAATATGATCTGAGCATCCGTGGCAACGAGACAGATATTATCGGACGGAATATAACGGACAGGGTAAAAATCGATCATAACGAATAGAACCTGCTCGTCTGTAACGGGATCGCGGCCCATACCTGTTCTCAACTCGAACCAGTTGTTGGGGAATGCCGAGTCCGAGCGGTAAATATCTTCGTTGTGAAATAACTCTGCAGGCCCGTCCGTGAACTTTTCACCGTCATAGAATTTTTCAGGTGCTTCTCCCCAGTACGATGCACCCATATGGGGCTGACTGGGAGCGGCCGGAACAATTTCTCGCACCAGATTCATTTCATAGTAGGATATACCGGAAAGGTCGCATGAATCAATTCGGCTCTGGGGAGGCATGGTAATGCTGTGCGTGTATTTCGGAAGAACCGGTTTCCCATCCTGGGAAAGGTACGAGGCATCATCCATTTCTACCCTGATATAACCCCCCTCTTCCGAAAGCAATGGAGTGGGGAATCGGAAAGGGATCATCAACTCATTTTCGGATTCGGTCTCTCCTTCTTTCTCGATTTCCGATATGATTCCTTTATTACTATTATGTATATTTGCGAAACTGCCTTCTTCTTCCTTTTCGTATATAGCCGACAGCTGTAACGACAAAGTTGCTCCAAACATTAATAATAATATGATTATTACGATAGATCGTGCAGAAACAGACATGTTCGGCCCCTCTCATCTTTTCATAATCAATCTTGACAAGCCAGTTAAGATGTAACGCTCATGGTACTAATAACAGTATCCCTTTTTTTTCTGGATTTAAATCGTTTTATTTCGCACTATATTGAATCTATTATGACACTTCACGGAGATTCGATAGCCCCCTGCGTCTGACAGACCGGACAGGTAACCAGAGCCGGGAACTGTTCGATCACGGCGGTATAGTTATTGCCGCATGAATGGCACTGCATGATAATCTCGTTCGAGATGGGAACCGGACTTTCTTCCGGACCCGGAGGTACTGCAGGAGGCTCAGGTTCAGGCGGATTGGACATGTTACCCAGCGTGGAAAGATATGCATCGAGTTCCGACAGATCACCCGCCTGCGGCTGCTCTACCGGAGGGGCAATGGATTCCGGCGGAGGACCACCCAACGGAGAAATGGGTATCTCGGTCCTAGGATGGCCCGCTGGAGAAATGGGTATCTCGGTCGTAGGAGGACCGGGGGACATAGCTTCATATTCCGGAGGGGGTGCTAGATTACCATTGACGGAGGAAACTTGCGGTGGCAGTGAGGAGATTTCCATTACGCCCAAATCCGGCATAATGGTGGGTTGGGCGGGTGAAGTATTGGGACTAACTGGATAAGGTTCTCCTATTCCCCCTGTTTCGGGTCCCTGGATGTCCGTGGGTCCGGGTGGAAGTGCCATCCTGTTAAGTTCCTGCACTCCATGTTCGGTATTGAATGAAGGGAGGGTGTAGCTAGTTTCGCCCGTAATACCCGTGGCTGCTCCCGATTGATGGTACGGGGGGAGCTGGGGCTGTTGGGGTTGATTGGGCGGCGCTGGGGTAAATTGTTGCGTATTGGATGACCCTGGCCCTGGTGGGAGCATCAATAATTGGGATTGCTGTCCCGGCATCCCCACAGCAGGTCGTTGGGGCTGGTAGGCGGCATTGTATCCTTGCTGACCGGCAAACACGTGCTGACCCATGGGATAAGGATGCATTGGAGTACCGTAGGGTGATTGTTTGAAGGGGGGATGTGCTTGTGGTGGAATTTTCTTTTCGCCGTTCTTCTTTTTTCTCACGATGATAAGTATGATCAGGACCGCAATGATGAGGGCGAGTATCACGCCCAGGATGAGGAATAGCAGGGAAGAACTTTCACCCAGTATCCCGGCGCTTTCAGTGTTCACTATGTCTGGCTCGCCTTCCGGTGAATCCATGGCGTTATTCGGATCTGTACCCTGTTCCCGTTCGAATCCGTCGGAGAAACCATCCCCGTCGCTGTCGGTCTTGTATTCGGTACTGCTGCCCACCGCAACCTTTACCTTCTCGCTCTCATTGTAGCCGTGACCGTCAGACGCGAATACCGTAATGGTGTGTTTTCCCGGAGCCAGCCTTGCATTCATAACTGCACCTGATCCCAGGGATCGGTTGGCGCTGACGTTGGATGTCCAGTAATAGCTAAGATTATCCCCGTCCTCGTCGGCGGAGTCGGATGCGTCGAAAATAATCACGCTGTCGAACCTGAAATACGATCCCTCATTGGGAGCTGATATTATCGCCTCAGGCTTTGAATTCACCCATACCCTGTACGGGACCGACATGTTGTGACCGGTGCCCATAAGATCGTCAGCGCGCCATCGGATGTAATTGTCCGAACCCCACTCGAACTCCAGTTCCATAAGAACCTGGGTGGGATTTCCCTCTATGACGTTTACTGCATTCTTCCAGGGCCCAAAACTCTTATTGTCGCCTTCTCCGTTTGCAATGGAATATTCGACCATTGTCGGATCGACCCCGATCCCGTCGTCAAATATCTGTATGAAGCATTCAACTTTTCTATTGTCCGCGTATTCGTCCTCTCGCGGTGTGAACGAACCGAAATAAACAGGGGAAGTGTCTATCTTTAGGTTGAATTTATCGGATAATGCCGGGGGATTGCCTACCACATCCCTTCCTCTGAATATGATGTAATTGTCCTTTCCCTCAGCATAACGAAAGGTAACGGTTATCTCATAGCCGTCATCAGCAAATTTGATAATATTATCGGCATCAATTGACGTCCACCGGCCGAAATCACCCGGGCCCGAGGTGGATATCCTGGCTTCGAGACTCCCGGGATCCACTCCGCTGCCGGCATCCGTAACGGTTATTTTAGTCGTTATTTCTTCCTGGTCATACCATTGCAGCTGAGGCGTTATCACATCAGCGAAGTTGACGGGAGTAGTATCGATCTTTATGTTGACGGAGGGTGATTCCACGAATCCGTTTCCCGGAATATCCTTTGCACGCCATTTTATGTAATTATCCTCACCCTCCTGGAATATATATTTTATTTCAGGTACCATTGGTTCATTATTCTCGGGTATCCATGCAGGTATCCAGAAATCGAAACCGTGCACGTCGCTGTCGGAAACGGAGTATTCTATTGTGCTGCCGTCAACTCCCGCCCCTTCACCGTCGTAGACCTCTACGGAGCATTCTACGTCCGTATGATTGTGCCATGAACCGTCCAAGGGAGCATGATTCGAAAAGGTAGGGGGCGTCAAGTCCACTAGTATACCCGAGCTGGCGGCTTCTCCAACATTTCCCACCATGTCAATGCACCAAACGTAGATCTCCGCATACCCCTCGTCAAGTTTTTCCATCATGACTTCAGTGATATTGGTAAATGTTCCATTCGAGGTTCCCGAGTTATCAATCTGGGAATAATAATAGCCCAACAAACCCGAAGCGGGATCCTCCACTTCATCCCAGGTAACGTACATCTCGGCCAGCTTCGTATTCTCCGTCTCCTTGTCCTTGAAACCTCCGGCCCGGCACTGCAGGTTAACGGGATACAGAGGAACTTCGGCATCGATCATTACCTCGAAGGTGAGGTTTGTCATGCATATGCCCGTACCGGGTATGTTTTCGATGGTAATGAGATATTCTTCTTCCTGGTCCGTAAGATTTCTGGAGCTGAATTTTATCCCGACACTTTCCCCCCTGCTCTCGTTGTCCCACCATGTATTTCCCGCTGTGTCCGATAGCTTGACATCGAAATAATCGTCATGTGGGAATATATTCTTAGTATTAGCATAACACACTGTGATATTGGTCAGGTTTATACTTTCATCACCACGTATCCAGTCACTCTCACTCAATAATCCCTGGTATTCACCGGTAAAATCAGGAGTCCCGATAAAGTCCAGATCGTTCTCGATACGAAACAGCCACGGAAACCTGTCTACGGAATATTCACCCGATTTTGCCGTTGTGTAAACCAGGGCGTCCATGAACCTCTCATGGGGAAAGGTGAAATTGAAAATAAGAATGAAATTTAGGTACCATCTGTCAACCCCGTTATTCGTGATAAAACAGTCGTTAAGCACTAACTGCACGGTCCCTCCCTCATCCTGCTGTTTGAAGAACCGGCCCTGACTCCAATTGTAACACAACGTGGCGTTGGTTGTATTGTAATCCAGGTGAACCTTCACATTTGATACCTCATCGAGAGAGTCCATTGTGCTTATGTTCACGGTGAGGTTGTACGGCTTGTACTGGGCGTAACAAATATTGTCGTCTCCGGTGGGATTGGCCAGCACAACGTCCTCTGCACTGGGTATGGACGTCAAACCCTGCATTGCCTCCAGTATCTCCTGCTCGGAAAGATACCTTGAAAAGATGGCGGCCTCATCGATCAACACGTCTGCTGAACTGCTCGCCGAGATTGGTTTTCCACCCACACAGGGGTCCGTGGGACAGTGGGATCCCTGAGCTCGGCGCGGAGATGTGGGTACGTTCTTTGAACCGGTAACCTTCAGAACACCGTCAACATATATCTGGAGGTTGTTCATATTACAGCGGATAGCCACATGATGCCACTGGCTGTTGCAGAGGTTCAGACCGTTTGCGTATGTGTTATAATTCGAGTTGTCATTATCGCTGCCGCCCCAGAATCGAATCTGCGACGAACTGGCAAGATTCATGGTGTAGCCGTTTCTGTTTGTGCAGCAGTCACCGAACATCATCAAGCCTTTCTGGTTTCCAGATCGGACCTTGAACCAGCACATGAAAGTATAGGCGTTTGGCATGTCGAGGTTGGATAGAGGTCCACCCACCTGAACCCTATTCTGATCTCCCCCGGGTACCCGCATCGACCACCTTCCGTGTTTAGCGTCATTGGAAAACGAAACCCCGTGAAGCGTTCCGTCGTTCCCCCCCGTGATGGACAGGTCCTTTACCAGATTTCCCCCACCTTCCTCGAAGTCGTAGTACAGAGCCTCCGGCTGCAGTCCTCTGCGTCTATTAACCGAGGCTTCGGGAGCCTCAATATTCCCTATTTTAACGTCAAGATTCCCGTGTTCCACGAGGGTATAATTGGAAATGAAACCCGTATATGATGAAACAATTAATAACAGTACGAGAAAAAGAATACCTGGCATTTTATTATTGCAAATAGGATCCATTCCATCATTCCTGTTTCTTAATTATGTTACTTACATTGAGTGAAACTTGGGGCATTATGCAACCGATCAGTTTTCTAAATCATAGCACCAATTCATTAATAACTATTTTTATAAAAATTACGGGTTTGTGCGACTTTACCATGGAATAGCGCAAGCATCCTTTCTATCGGATTTTGCTTAAATTGAATTAATTACCCCTTGAGTCGTGCAGACCGGGCAGGTGACCAGAGCCGGAAGCTGCACTATCTCAGCTGTATAATTATTACCGCATGAATGGCACTGCATCGTTATTTCATTAGTCACCCGAGTCGGATTTTCTTCGAGAACCGCTTGCCCTGAGGGTGGCGGCGCCGAAGGTTCATCATGGCTCTCATCCAGTGAAAAAAGATAAGCATCGAGTTGCGATAGATCACCTGGTACCGAGGGATCCACGGGGATTGGTCCAGCCACTGCTAACGTGGGGACGTCCATTGGGGCCGGTGCATCGGGCGGAACCTGCAGCAGTTCTTCCGATGACGGCAACGGTTGTGATGGCCCGAGAAATGATTTTTCCATAGCAGCAATGTCGGGTAGGAATGCGGGTGGGAACGGCATATCGGGAGCAGGCATCTGGATGGGAACCCCCGTGTTAATAGTATCTTGTTCCAAGGGAGCAGGTCCCGGAGGAAGAGCCATCAGCTCAAGGTTCTGCAGTCCCTGATCGGTAGGAAATGAAGGAAGCAAAAAGGCAGCATCAGTCAAAGGATCGGTTGCGGGACCGAGCTGGCCGTAATTGGTCTGTGGAGCTATCTGAACAGGATCGAACTGCGCCATTCCATGTGCCGGAGGAAGCGCTGTTGGGGCGGCCTGACCTCCCGGCATACCTCCGTAAGTTGGCGGCGTGCTCCCATACCCCTGCTGTCCCGGTGACATGTACTGTCCTTGAGGATAGAAATGCTGGTTCGGTCCAAAATCCGATTGCTGTAAAGTTGGTTGGATCGTTGGCGGAATCTCTTTTTCACTCTTTTTCTTCCTTTTTATTACAATAAATAATGCCAGCAAAATAAGTATTATCAGCAAAAAGATACCAAAAAGAATCAAGAACAACCAGGATGAGCCTTCACCCAATAATCCGCCGCTTTCCTGATCAATGATATCCGGCTCCCCAGGTGGAGTCAAGGCCCTATTCAGCGGATCTGTTCCTTTTTCGCGCTCCAGACCGTCCGAGTACCCGTCGCCGTCGCTGTCAGTTTCATAATCGAGCTTTCTCAGCACCTCGAGCTTTACTTTTTTGCTCTCGTTGTAACCGTGCCCATCTGACACGAACAACGTGATAGTGTGTTTTCCGGGGACCAGGCTTGCACTCATGAAAACCTTCGAGCCGATGGACTTGTTTGCGCTTACGTTACTGGACCAGTAATAGCTGAGATTGTCTCCATCCTCATCGCTTGATTCCGAGGCATCGAAGAATATTTGCCGCCCATACCTGAAAAACGATCCCTGTTCAGGAGCGGAAATCTCTGCCGTCGGCTTGGAATTTACCCACACCCTGAACGGTTTGGATTCGTTGAAACCAGTACCCATAATATCATCGGCCCGCCACCGGATGTAATTATCGGATCCCCATTGGAACTCCACTTCCATAAGTACCTGAGTGGGGGTTCCTGACACCACGTTTTCCGTTTTCTTCCATGGCCCAAATTTCTTTTCGTCGCCCCCCACCCCTTTCGCCACAGAATATTCAACCGTTTTAGGATCCACCCCGCTGCCGTCATCGAATATCTGGATGAAACATTCCACGATAGTGCTGTCCGCGTAATCTTCCTTATCCGGAGTAAAGGTCCCGAAATATACCGGGGACGTATCGATCTTCAGATTGAACTTATCAGAAATGGTGGGTGGATTTCCAACCTCATCAGTACCCCGGAACATGATGAAGTTATCCTTTCCTTCGGAATAATTGAAAGTCACGCTAACTTCATATTTTTCTAGTCCCGATCCGGTTATATTTTCAGGATCAACACGAATCCAAGGGCAAAAATCATTTGGACCAGTCCTTGATATCCTTACTTCCAGGCTTGTGGGATCCACCCCGCTTCCACCGTCACTTACGCTTATGGAAGTACTTACGGTATTATGATCGTACCATTCCGTTTGCGGCGTAATAACCGGCTCAAAGATAACCGGTGTAACATCTATTTTTATATTTATCGGAGAAGATTCCACAAAACCGTTTTCGGTAATATCTTTGGCACGCCATTTTATGTAATTTTCTTCACCCTCCGGAAAGATGTATTTTATGTGTGGAGTAATAAGCCTTTTTTCCTCAGGCACCCATGCAGGTATCCAGAAATTGAAGCCATTCTCTCCATTTGCGGAGACCGAATATTCAATTGTGGTGCCGTCCACCCCGGCTCCCTCGCCATCATATATTTCAACCGAGCAATCAATATCAGTATGATCGTGCCATGAACCGTCCATGGGAGTATGATTCGAAAAGACCGGCGGGGTAAGGTCCACCAGAATTCCCGATTTGGCGCCATCTCCAATGTTGCCCACCTTATCGATGCACCACACGTAAATTTCCGCGCCCCCCTCGTCCAGTTTATCGATCTTGACTTCCGTGACGTTGATAAAGGTACCGTTTATGGTTCCCGAATTGTCCGTTTTGGAGTAATAATAACCCAGGAGACCCGAGGCGGGGTCCTCCACGGCATCCCAGGTAACGTACATTTCAGCCTGGTTGGTATTCCCGGTCTCCTTGTCCTTGAAGCCTCCTGCGCGGCAAAGAAGGTTATCGGGATACAGGGGAGCTTCCGCATCGATCTTGACGGGGAAGGTCAGATTCGTCATGCAGATACCCGAGCCGGGAATGTTCTCGATGGTGATGAGATATTCTTCGTCCGGGTCCGTAACGTTTCTCGAACTTAGATCGATCACTATATTTTCTCCCTTGCTCTCATTGTCCCACCAGGTATTTCCCACGCTGTCCATTGTACGCACGTCGAAAAAAACATCTTCAGGATAAATATTCGCCGAACCCGCGTATCTCACCTTCAGATCCGATACCCTAATATCCTCATTTCCTCTTATCCAATCCCCTTCTGTCAGTTCTCCCTGGAATTCCCCCGTGAAACCGGCTGTGCCAACCAGCTCCATATCATTTTCTACCCTGAAAAGGTAGGGGAAGCGGTCTCTCGAGGTCTCACCAGTATTTGCAGTGGTATCTACGAAACAATCCACCATCCTTTCGTGGGCGAAAGTGAAGTTAATCATGAATGTGAAATTGACCCACCATCGGTCAACACCGTCATTGCTTAGGGAACTTTTGTCCGCGATAAATCTTACATGACCTTCCGGATCCTGAAGCTTGAAGAATTGTCCCCGGGTCCAGTTGTAGCCAAGAGTTGCGTTCGTGGTGTTGTAATCGAGATATACGAGAAGCTCGGAAACCTCATAGAGATCCCTTGTGGCAGTGATGTTGACACTTAGGTTGTATTCTCTGTACTCGGCATAACATACTTTTTCCAGCTCCCCCTGTCCACGAATGGCAACCCCGTCAACATGGGCCGTTATCTCAACAGCGAGCCATTTTACAACATTCAGGAAATAACGCTGGCAGTTGCCGTTGGAATTCCAGTTTCCGCCCACTCCCGAATACGTCCTGCCCCTGCCGTAGATATTGATCATGGGGCTCTGCTGGTTGTTGGCATTCCCTATCTGGGTTGCCTGCTGGGCGATATTGTTGTCCCTCAGCTCTGAGTCGAACAATCCGTTACTGCCGCTGACGGGAGAATTCACGCCGGCCCATATCTCGTGGTTGCCCACCTTTGTGAAAGAGAAACCTCCCGCGTTATCGCCTCTGCCGATCCTGTTGGTATAACCGAACATGTCCTCGAGAGCGATGTATCCTCCTTGAACGGGGTCCTGCTGATCAACCATACCGCAGCTTTCGCTCCATACCCCGCCTCCCGCCTGGACCCAGTTTCGGACATCAGCAGCTACAACTCTGCCGCGCCCCCGGGAACGACCGAGGTATACAACGTCATAATTTGCGAGAACCGCTGCGTTCAGTGTACCGCTGCACATCTCGGTTACCTGTATTCCATTGTTTGTGAGGTGGGTTTTAGGAATCGTCACGTAGCTGTTTCGGCCGCATGAATTTGTCGCATCCGCTTGATAGATCAGAAATTTAACGTTGCCTCCCCCGCGCTCAACGGAACTTACTGCCCTCCCGGCAGATTTATGATTATCCACGGTAGCTTCTTGAACACCATGGAGCCAACCATTAAGGCTCGGACCCAGCTGGGCAATCAGCATTATGAGCAATATCGATAATATCAGGCCAAAGGCAAATTTATCTCCCTTTCGCATCATTTCCTTCCATCTCCAAGTAAAGTCAGGAACGTTTTGACTGACTTGTTGGTAAAGACGAGCTTGCATGGGTCGGCTTTACACAAGGACCTTAAAACAACGTACAACCTGTATTTATAGCTTATCCGAAGATGGTACGAGTAGTTTTCTTCAAGTTTATATGGATTCAATTACGCCCTGTGTCTGACAGACCGGGCAGGTGACCAGGGACGGTAACTCAGCTATCTCCGCCGTATAGTTATTTCCGCATGAATGACACTGCATTGTTATCTCGTTTGTCGGGGGAACCGGGCTCCCATCAGGAACCGGCTCTGCGGCAGGGGGTGCCGGTTCAGGGGGTATGAACGTTTCTTCCAGATGAGAAAGATTAGAAAGATATTCATCGAGCTCGGATAAATCATTGGCCTGTGAAAGAACTGCCGGGGGTGCACCGGGCTCTGGAAGCGGTTCATCCCCCGGAAGGATTGGATCATGTGCCGGTGGAACCTGTGGCTCCCCCTTCATGGGTGACAATTGCTCAGGAGGTGCGGAGAAAATTGTTTCCACGACTCCCGTATCCGGCAAAGCGACAGGCTGAACCGACACATCGGGAGTAGTTATCTGTACCGCTGAAACCGGATTCACCATTGCTTGCTCTCCCGCAGGATCCGGTCCGGGAGGAAGAGCCATTCTCTCAAGGTTCTGAGGGCCCTGATCGGTTGAGAATGAAGGAAGCGAATAGAGAGCAGGAGCCACAATGTCGGATGCCGGACCTGATTGACCGTATTGGGACTGTGGCTGTGGCGGAGCGTACTGAAGACATTGGGGTTGAGGAACCTGATCCGGGACAGCCGTACCGTATTGCCCGATCCCCTGTCCCGGAGGCAGCATCAAATGTGGGGTAGGGCCTTTTGGCATACCGGCATATGGTGTTTGAAATTGGGGGATGCTCCCGTATCCTTGCTGCAATTGCGGAGCGTACTGACCCTGGAGATAGGGATGCTGCATCGGTCCGTACACTTGCTGGCGTACAATAGGTTCAACGGGAAGATTCGTTTCTTTTTCATCCGTTTTCTTTCTTTTCCTAACTATAAAAAATAGTATTACAATAAAAATTATAAGAAAAATAGTGCCACCAATAATGATGAATAAAAGGGAAGAGTCACCGCTCAATATTCCCAAACTTTCCTTATCAACGATATCCGGCTCACCGGCGGGGTTCTCGGCGCCGTTAAGAGGATCGGTCCCTTTTTCACGCTCAAGCCCGTCCGAGAAACCGTCCCCGTCGCTGTCTATCTGATAATCGTCTTTACCTATAACCTCTATCTTTACTTTCTTGCTCTCGTTGTAACCGTGCCCGTCTGAGGCGAACAATGTGATTGTATGTTTTCCGGGAACCAGGCGCCCCCTCATGAAAACCTCTGAGCCGATTGAGTGGTTCGCGCTGACATTACTGGACCAGTAATAGCTTAGATTGTCACCGTCCTCGTCGGAGGATCCAGAGGCATCGAAGATAATTTCGTGGTCGTACCTGAAATATGATCCTTGATGGGGAGTTGAGATTACTGGCTCAGGCTTGGAATTCACCCAGACCCGGTATGGTTTTGAGATATTGTAACCCGTAGCCATGATATCATCCGCACGCCACCGTATGTAATTATGGGGACCCCAATCGAACTCCAGTTCCAATAAGACCTGAGTGGGATTCCCGTTTACCACGTTTCCCGCTTTCTTCCATGGCCCGAAATTTTTTTCGTCGTCCCCCGCCCCTTTTGCAATTGAATACTCCACCGTTGACGTGTCCACTCCGCTCCCGTCATCGAAAATCTGAATGAAACATTCAACTTTCTTCTGTGCCGCATAATCGTTCTCATCTGGTGTGAAGGAGCTAAAATAAACCGGTGAAGTATCTATTTTCAGATTGAATTTATCGGATACGCTAAAAGGATTGCCTACAATATCCGTTCCCCTGAACATGATATAATTGTCAAATCCTTCCGTGTAGCTGAACGTAACGGATATCTCAAAACCGTCTTCTCCCGATTCGCCTATATTTTCGGGATCGATGGGCATCCACTGGCCGAAGTCGGCGGGACCCGACGTTGATATCCTGACTTCAAGGCTGTTTGGGTCGACACCGCTTCCCGTATCACGTACGGTGATCTTTGTGTTTATTGTATTTTCCGCGTACCATTCTTTCTGCGGGTTTATCTCGCTGTCAAAGCTTACGGGGGTGATATCCACCTTAATGTTTATAGGGGCCGATTCGGAAAATCCGTTTCCCGATACATCCTTGGCACGCCATTTTATGTAATTTCCCTCACCTTCCTGGAAGACGTATTTCACAGTTGGAACTATGGTGTTTCCTTCATCCGGCATCATCCGTGGTATCCAAAGATCGAAGCTCGGTCCTTCTCCGCTTGAGACCGCGTATTCGATGCTAGTGCCGTCAACTCCCGATCCCTGGAAATCGCTTATGTCTATGGAGCAGTCGATATCAGTATGATTGTGCCATGAGCCGTCCTGGGGAGTATGGTTCGAAAAGACCGGAGGTGATAGGTCAACGAGTATACCGGATTCAGCGGAATCTCCGATATTTCCCACCTTGTCGATACACCACACATGAATTCCCGCGAATCCCTCTTCCAATTTGTCGATCTTTACCTCGGTTTCATTGGTGAAAGTCCCATTCATGGTTCCCGAATTATCAATCGCGGAATAATAATATCCAAGCAGCCCCGAGGCGGGGTCCTCCACGGCATCCCAGGTCACGTACATCTCGGCCTGGTTAGTATTCACCGTCTCCTTGTCCTTGAAACCTCCGGCACGACACTTCAGATCAACCGGATACAGGGGCGGGTCCGCATCGATCTTGACCGGAAAGGTCAAATTCGTCATGCAAATTCCCAAGCCTGGTATGTTCTCGATAGTGATGAGATATTCCTCTTCAGGATCGGTGATATTTCGGGACGTTATGTTTAGCGTAATTTCCTCTCGAGAACTCTCGTTGTCCCACCACGTATTTCCGCCAATATCTGAAATCTTAACATCGAAATACTGGTCATCTGGATAAATTCCTGCGGTGCCTGCATACCTGACGGTAAGATTTGTCACGGATATTTTTTCCGCTCCTTTGATCCAATTACCCTTTTCGAGTTTCCCCTGTACATTCCCTTTGAACTCCGGCGTCCCTGCAAGTTCCAGGTCGTTCTCCACTCTGAAGACATAGGGAAAGCGGTCCAGAGAAATCTCCCCGGACCTGGCAGTTGTGTTCACGAAACAATCGACGAGGTTCTCGTGGGGGAATGTGAAATTGAAGATCACAGAAAAGTTCAACCACCACATATCCACTGAATTATGGGTGACGGTACAGTCGTCAGTTTGAAGCCAAACATGCCCACCGATATCCTGAAGCTTAAAGAAGTTATTCTCGGTCCAGTTATAACAAAGAGTAGCATTGGTGTTGTTGTAATCCAGGTGAACCTTTACCTCGGAAACGTCATTCAGTATCTCTCTCGAGGATATGTTCACACTGACGGTATACGGTTTGTATTTGGCATAGCATTCCGGGCTCTCCTCCTCGGCTCCCCTTATTGCGACATCGTCAGCATCGGGTAGGCTAACTCCAGCTGCCCAGGCAACCGCCTGTTCCATAAGTTGGTCCGGTGCACCGGCGTAATAATCCGTGAAGCCGTGATTGTAACCCGCACCGCCCATATAGGCCGGTCCCAGATAAACTATTCGCCCCTCGCCGTATTCCGCCACAACGAATTGGGGTCTCCCGTTGTGGGTTCCCACGATTCTTGCTCCCGGATCGATACCGTTGTTCGGTCCTTCCCCGTTCCCCCCTAAATTAAAGTTGTTCATCCCTGACGTGACGGGATGCGAATTGTCCGTAATCACGGCGTTTCCCCCTGAATAATAATAGTAACCCCCATTTGCCGATACCGGAACCACCGCATCTATATCCGGACCCGGGTTGGCATATACGACGAATCCAGTTGAAACCACTCCCCCACCGTTCCAGACCCAGTTCTTAAGGGCGGCACCGAATAGGTGAAAGTCCCTGGAGTTGCCGCTTCCGGAACCGCTCTGACCTATCACCACAGCATCGTAGTTTGATAATTTTGCCACGGTGTTGATATCACCCCCCACTACCTGCTGGGCCGTGAAATCGAAATGCGTATCGTCGTTTAGTTGGTTTACCACAGCGGGAGCACCGCCGTTGGATGCGGCTGGCTGTTCCACAGCTATTTTTAAACCTCCCCGTGTTCGTTCGTTTATACCACTGTCCTTTATGATCTCCACATCTGCTTCTTCGGTGTCTTGAGACCTGTTTACGATACCTGGGTGAAAATGGGTCATGATAATGATTATGGTCAGTACAGCAGCCCAGGAAACACTTTTTTCAATACGGTTCATCGAAGCACTCCACAAAAAATGAAGGAATGTTGTCTGTAAAAAACAACGTGCTAACACTATATATATATTATCCGAACTTGGTATCCAATACGGCTTAATCCCTACTAAAAAAAATTACCCGCCGAACATTTACACAAGGCCTTATTCTCATCCCTGGATCACTCCCTGCGTCTGGCATACCGGACAGGTGACCAGAGCCGGATATTCTATTATTTCAGCCGTGTAGTTATTGCCGCAAGAATGGCACTGCATCCGCAGGAATCCCCTTCGGTTATCGCCACCGTTTGGTGGCGGAAGAGAAGGGGAAGCAGTTTCCTGCGTTTCCGAGGATGAAACCAACAGATTCATCTGTTGGTGATTCATAGTTATTTGATTCGTCGCCGGAGCCGGACTTTCCACGGGAACCGGCGGTACCACCGGAGGCGCGGACTCCGGTGATTGAGTAATTTTATCCAGATTTGATAGATATGAATCGAGCTGTGAAAGATCGGTGGCCTCCGATGGGCTTGCTGGTGGCACAGTGGGCCCTGGCGGTGACGGACTCTGGGGAGTAATTGGTGCAGTTCCGGGTTCAACCGGGAGTATTTCTCCACTTGGCGTAATGGGATCAGGTGGGGCCGAAAAGGGAGTCTCCATCGCTTCCAAATTCGGCATTAAGGCTGTTTGAGCGGGCAAACCCTGAGAAGCTACCGGGAAGGAAGTGGAGGGATCGACACTAACCTGGGAGACAGAGGGCGGGGGTCCCGGCGGTAGTGCCATTCTTTCAAGGTTCTGCATGCCCTGATCGGTGGGGAATGAAGGAAGCGAATATGCTGCGTATGCAGGATCAGCCTGGCCATGGGGAACCAGCGGAGGTGTTTGACCAGGCGGGATGGTGCCGAATTGCATCATCCCCGGTCCCGGGGGCAGCATCAGATATTGTCCTTCGGGTCCCTGCATCCCCCTGAAGGGTGCTTGTAATTGTGTCGGTTCCCCAAATCCCTGATGCCCGGCAGGAATACCCTGGCCTGGAGGATAAGGGGATTCCAAGTACTGCTGCTGCGTCATTGGTGCCTGAATCAGAGGTGTCGAGTCCAGTTCTGCTTTTTTTCTCTTTTTCCTGACTACAAAAAGGATGATCAAAACCAGCATGATCAGAAGTAAAATGGCCCCAAGAATGATAAACAACAGATAAGAATCTCCACCCATAATTCCGCTGCTGTCCTGGATAATAATATCTGGCTCACCGTCCGGGGAATCCGCCCCGTTATTCGGATCGGTACCTTTTTCTCGCTCCAATCCGTCAGAAAAACCGTCACCGTCGCTATCACGTTCATAGTCTGCTTTTTCTACCACGGTAATCTTCACTTTGTCCGTCTCGTTGTAACCATGGCCGTCTGAAACGAATACCGTTATGGTGTGTTTTCCAGCGAGTAAATCGGTACTGAAATAAGCTCCGGACCCAATGAACTGGGTGTAACTATTATTTGACGACCAGAAAAAGCTTAGATTGTCCCCGTCCTCGTCGCTGGAATCCGATGCATCGAAATCAATTAAACTGTCGTACCTGAAATACGAGCCTTGTTCGGGGGACGATATTATTATCTCTGGCTTGGAATTCACCCATATCCGGTACTGACTTGACTCATTGTAACCCGTACCCAGCATGTCATCGGCACGCCACCGGATGTTATTATCGCCGCCCCATTCGAACTCCACTTCCATAAATATCTGTGTGGGATTACCAGCAACAACATTGACTGCTTTCTTCCAGGGCTTGAAATTCTTATTGTCGCCCCCCCCGGTAGAAACGGAATACTCAATTGTTGAGACGTCAACCCCGCTTCCGTCATCGAATATCTGTATGAAACATTCCACATCCCTGCTATCTGCGTACATGTCCTCGGTGGGTGTGAAGGAGCCATAATAAACCTGCGTAGTGTCGATCTTGAGATTGAATTTATCTGAAAGCGTCATTGGATTACCAACCATGTCAGTTCCACGGAACATGATATAGTTGTCCTTGCCCTCTGCGTATGGGAAAGTTACGGTTATTTCGTATTCATTCTCATCGGATTTGTTTATATTTTCGGCTTTGATAGGTATCCATTGACCGAAATCATTCGGACCTGACGTGGATATCCGCGCCTGGATGCTCGCCGTGTCCACACCGCTCCCGAAGTCGCTGACCATGATCTTTGTTTCAATAACTTTTTGAGTGTACCATTCTAACTGCGGTCGTATCTCTCCAGCAAAACTGATCGGGGTGATATCTACCTTGATATTAACCGGAGCCGATTCAGAAAAACCGTTTTCCGAAATGTCCTTAGCACGCCATTTGATATAGTTCTCCTCCCCCTCCGGAAATACGTATTTTATATTCGGGGTCAGTTTGTCTCCGTCTACAGGCACCCACGCAGGTATCCACATATTGAAGCCGTTCACCCCGTTCGCAGAGATCGAATATTCAATGGTGCTTCCGTCAACCCCGGACCCCTCTCCGTCGTCTATCTCAACCGAGCAGTCGATATCGCTGTGATTGTGCCAGGAGCCGTCCGGGGGCGCAATATTTGAAAATGTAGGTGGCGTAAGATCCACCAGAATACCTGAAGAAGCGGCTTCACCGATATTTCCCACATTGTCCACACACCATACATGGATGGTGGCATATCCTTCGGGCAGTTCGTTAACTTCCACCTCTGTAACATTTATGAAAGTCCCGTTATCGGTTCCTGAATTGTCGACGTGTGAATAATAATATCCAAGGAGGCCCGAGTCGGGATCTTCAACATCGAGCCAGGTGGCGAACATCAGCGGTTGATCCGTATTTTCCGTTTCCTTGTCCTTGAATCCGTCGGCATGGCATACGAGGTTCAATGGGGGATGAGGAGGGTCGTTATCCACCTTCAGAGGATAAGTTAAATTCGTTTTGCACGCGCCTGATCCAGGAATGTTCTCGATGGTGATTGAATACCACTCCTGGGAATCGGTGACGTTCCTCGTTGTGATATTAAGCTGAATTTTATTCCCGCTGCTCTGGTTGCTCCACCACGCGTTTCTTTGCGAATCAGCCACCTTGACATCGAAATAGTCATTGTCGGGGTAGATATTCATCGAATCATAATAAACCACCGTTAAATTGGATATTCTTAAGTTCTCGCTCCCTCTTACCCAACCCCCCCGGTCCAGCTTTCCCTGGTACTGACCGGTGAAATCGGGGGTGCCGACGAAATCCAGGTCCTTCACCACCCTGAACAGATAGGGGAACCGATCCCGATGAAACTCACCCGTCACCGAGGAAGTGTTCACGAAACAATCAACTGGTTCCCTGTGTGGAAATGTGAAATTGAAACCTACCGTAAAATTGAGCCACCACCTCTTCACACCGTCATTGGTAACCGTGCAATCGTCGAGAAACAGCTGAACGTGACCTTTAACATCCTTGAGTTTGAAGAATTCTTGTCTTGTGAAGTTATAACCCAGCGTGGCATTTGTTTCGTTGTAATCCAGGTGAACCTTGACTTCAGAAACTTCGTTCAGGTCTTTGGGCGAGGTAACATTGACGGTAAGGCCGTAGGTCTCGTACTTGGCATAACAAACGACGTCGTTTCCGCCTCCCCTGCCCTTGACCCTGGTGTTCTCTGCGAATGAAAGCCCACCGTATGGACACATTATTGAGCGGAAATCTATGCGAACGGTATACTGTCGGATGAAATTCCTGTTCCTATCGTATACCTTCATTGGCATGCTGGACGAGCCGCCGGCCACCACGTAATAGCGGTCGCCATCGAAAGCGAAGTTCATACAGGTTGAGCTTATACCACCGTAATTCCAGGTGATGTCATTCGCCCCTATGTTGCCGCCCGTAAAGCGGTTGGTTGACCATCCGTACCAGGTATTACCGGAAGCGATCCAAACGGCTCCGTCCGTTACCGAAAAATAATAACTGGAGACCGATCGGGTTATTGATGAACTGGAAACATGGTTCCCTGTCATGGTCACCTTGTGAATGGTGCTTCCGGACCCGTAATACAGGTAAATTCCATCGGTCCCCACTGCATACCCGGACCCACCATGAGCCAGGTTATAGGTCGTCTGCTGTCCGTTGGTGGTGGAATAACGGTACAAAGTACTTCCGGTACGAGCATAGACCCACTGGCCGTCGGGAGTCATGCAGGGCATCGTCTGCGAACCAGGGATGTTCATATTGACAATATTCTGGATATTGCTCCCGTCCTTGTTCAAACGCTTCAGCCAGCCGCTGTTGTAATTGCGCGCGTAGAGATAATCGGGACTAAGGGCTGCGCGGGACCCCATATTGTTACTGTCAGGGGATTTTTCCACTTCGGGATTTTCGATTATATTAATTACATCCGCATACTGTTCCACGAGTATGGAAAATCCGGCAGCAACCATGAAAAGAACCAGTATAACCGTGATTGTTTTCTTCATACATTCACCGTGATCAGCTCAGTGGGCGGTAATATTACCGATGACGGAATTGGATTTAACATTTGGAGATTACTCAGCGGGAAGCAAAAACATAGAGCCTTCCGGTATATATAATATTGGAATGAAATGGATGACAAAAAAAAGTTTGTCTGAGGACCGGATGGGAGAATTTAGAAAAAGGTTAAGTAGCAAATTATAGGATTGGAGATAATCCGATTAGAAATTAACAAAAAATATTTATTATTTATTTAAGGCCCTTCAACCCAAATCAATATAACATATGATACCTATATGTTACTCTGTGATATAATGTCTACGCAAGTTAACATCAGATTGGACGACAATTTATTAAGTGAAATAGACGCGATTACAAAGGTTCTTCATGTTTCCCGAACTGAATGGTTAAGGATGAAAATTGCTTTTGCAGTAAAAGATGATACTTTAAGATTTTCTGAAGCAATTGCAATGGAATATGCAAAAGGACACCTTAGTGATATGGAATTAAGAGAAATGCTGGGTTCCGATGCCGATGAGGTAATATACATCGTAAAACATATGAAAAGAGGCAAGAATTATATCGAAGATATGGTGGACAAGGGACTTTTATGAAACCGTCGCTTGCTTTCGATACTTCGGCCCTTGTTTCTCTGGGCCATACGGAATTGATAGAATTGATCTTGGATAACTATAATGTCATCATTTCCGATAGGATATTAAAAGAATTGGCTGAGATCGGAGGAAAGAACGACAAAGATGCTAAAGCGGCCAATAAATGGTTGGAATACTCCGACAAGATGGAATTGAAAGATGCAAAGAAAAGCATAATTGGTGAGGAAGAACTATTGGAAATAGCTCAACGCGAAAAATTATCAATGGTGACCGATGACGTAAAAGCAACTAAAAAATTCGAGGATCAAATAGATTGGATATTTAGTGTCCATGTAGTTTTCCTTCTCTATTATAAAGGTATAATTACAAAAGAAAGAGCAATTTTTTCCATAGAAAAGATGATAAGTGAGAGATCTTGGAAGAATAATATTATCTCCTTGACGGCAAAGTTACTTTTTCAATAAACTATCGTGATATCTGAAGTAAGTTTTTGAAAAATTCATTTTATTTATTACTCACAATGGGTGCAGCACAGAATAACGCACTTATTCGGTACTCGCCTCAATGATATAATGGACAAATCCACCGAGAATCACTTCTAAGCCGAGTTGATAACACCCTGCGTTTGACATACCGGGCAGGTGACCAGAGCCGGGTACTCTATTATCTCCGCCGTGTAGTTATTGCCGCATGAGTGACACTGCATTGTCATTTCATTCGTCGATGGTGCTGGTGTTTCTACCGGAATCGGGGGAGCGGTTGGTGGTGTAACTGGTGGTGTGACTGGTGGTGTGACTGGTGGTGTAACTGGCGGTGTATCTGGTGGTGTGACTGGTGGTGTAACTGGCGGTGTATCTGGTGGTGTGGTTGGTGGTGTGGCTGGCGGTGTATCTGGTGGTGTAGTTGGTGGTATGGCAGGTGGTGTGGCTGAGGGTGTGGTTGGCGGTGCCGGTTCGGGGGTTTTTGTCATATCCTCGAGATATGCTAGATACGAATCCAGTTCGGACAAATCTCCGGTCCCTGCCGGGGGTGCGGCGGGTTCACCAGGGGCAATATCCTGGCCCGGGATGGGCGGCGGAGAAGGTTGTGCCGGTGACGGCGGGAAAGAAATGTCCGCCGCGGGCATGTTCATCGGGTCTGCAAGGGGTGTCGGAAGCGGAACATCGAGACCTGAGAATACTACTGGCGCCGGACCTGGCTCGGGAGCTGGCGGAAGTGCCAATCTAGTAAGTTCCTGCATTCCCTGGTCGGTTTGGAACGAGGGAAGCAAATAAGTGCTTTCTCCGGTAAAGCCTGTATTCAAAGCAGGTGGACCCTGAAATGTCTGACCTGGGCTGGCAGTGGGGAACTGGCTTTGGTTCACAAAACCCGGACCGGGAGCCAGCATCAGGTGTTGAGGTTGTGAACCCGGCATTCCTGTCATAGGAGCCTGCATTCCTCCGCCATACATTTGCGGACCCGGCGGGGTAAACTGCCCTGAATGCGGTCTCTGCCCGTATGGGAGCTGCTTAGGCCCCGCTTTCACAGGGGCGTCCACCTTCTCCTCTTTGGATTTCTTTTTTTTCCGGACGATAAAAAAGATGATCAGGATCAATAATATAAGAATAAAAATGCAGCCAAGGATGATCAACAGCATCGATGAACTTTCACCCAGTATTCCCGCGGTTTCAGGGGGTACGATATCGGGCTCGCCCTCCGGAGTAGTATCACTGTTGTACGGATCGGTTCCGGATTCCCTCTCGAAACCGTCTGAAAAACCGTCCCCGTCGCTGTCCGTCTCGTAATGCAGCCTGCTTCCCACCTCGATATTTACATCCGTGCTCTCGTTGTAGCCGTGCCCGTCATAAACGAACAACGTGATGATGTGTTTTCCGGGGGCCAATCGCCCGCCAAAAAGTGGAAGTGAACCAAGAGATTTGTTCGCAGTGACGTTGCTGGACCAGTAAAAGCTCAGATTGTCCCCGTCATCATCATATGAGTCCAGTGCGTCGAACATTATTTCCCTGTCGTATCTGAAATACGAAGCTTGATCGGGAGAAGAAATAATTGCTTCAGGTCTTGAATTTACCCATACCCTGTATGATTTCGATATGTTATGGCCGGTCCCCATCATATCATCGGCTCGCCACCTGATGTAATTGTCAGGCCCCCATTGAAACTCCACATCCAGAAGAACCTGGGTCGGATTTCCCGTAACAACATTCACCACCTTCTTCCACGGCCCAAAACTCTTATTGTCGCCCCCCGCCCCACTGGCTATGGAATACTCCACGGTTTCCGGGTTGACACCGGAGCTGTCGTCCATGATCTCGATAAAACATTCAACCGTCTGACTGTTGGAATAATCGTTCTCATCCGGAGTGAAAATACCGAAATATACCGGGGATATGTCAATTTTCAGATTGAATTTGTCCGAAAGGGTGTAGGGATTGCCCACGAGGTCAGTTCCCCGGAACATGATGAAATTATCCGCACCCTCCTCATAGGTGAACGTTACGGTTATCTCATAACCGTCCACATCCGAGCCGCTGATGCTTTCAGGTACTATAGGTATCCAATGGCCGAAATCATTGGGACCCGACGAGGATATCCTCGCTTCGAAACTTTCTTGATTCACCCCGCTTCCTAAGTCGCTCACGGTTATTTTTGTAGTTATCGATTTTTGGCTATACCATTCCGTTTCCGGAGAAATCACGTTTGCGAATTTGATAGGAGTTGTGTCGATCTTAATATTTACAGGTGAGGATTCGACGAAACCGTTTCCCGAAATATCTTTGGCACGCCATTTTATAAAATTTTCCTCGCCTTCCAAAAAGACATAATTGACGCCTGGGCTCATGGGCTCATTTTGCACGGGCAGCCAGGCTGGTATCCAGAAATCAAACCCGTGAACTCCATTGTTGGAGATAGAATACTCCACTGTCGCGCCATCGACCCCGGATCCCTCTCCGTCATAAATGTCCACCGAGCAGTCGATATCAGTATGATTGTGCCAAATCCCGTCCGCGGGAGCGTAATTCGAATAATACGGGACGGTCAGGTCCACCAGTATCTCTGAAACTTCGCTGTCACCGATATTTCCCACATTGTCGACACACCAGACGTATACCGGCACGACACCCTCGGGAAGTTCATCTATCTCCACTTCTGTTTTATTTGTAAAAGATCCGTTCTCCGAGGTCGAATTGTCGTCATGGGAATAATAATATCCCCTAAGACCCGAAGCAGGGTCTTCCACGGGGTCCCAGGTGACGAAGACCTCGTTCTTGTCGGTATTTCCGGTCTCCTTGTCTTTGAAATCGTCGGCATGGCACAGGAGGTTCACAGGTGACAGCGGTGCGTCGGCATCGATCTTGAGAGGATAATCAAGATTCGCCGCGCAAATTCCATTTTCAGGTATGTTCTCGATACTTATTGTATATTCTTCGTCCGGGTTCGTGACATTTCCCGATACTGCTTCTATTGAAACCTTCCCGCCGCTGGATTCATAGTCCCACCATTCGTTACCTTTTCGGTCGCTAATCCGGACATCGAAGAACTTGTCCTCGGGATAGACATTCTCCGAACCCTCGTAGGCAACGGTCATATTGCTGAAAAGAAGTTTTTCTTCGCCCCTTATCCAGTCTCCCCGCTCAACGATCCCCTGATATTCACCCTCTACCACGGGCTCTCCCACCAGTTCAAGGTCATTTTCCACGCGAAATAGATAGGGGAACCGGTCAAGGTTGAATCTCCCTGAACTTCCGGTTGTATTTATATAGCAGTCTATTAGGTCCTCGTGCGGGAAGGCAAAGTCGATTACAAAAGAGAAATTAATCCACCATTTCTCCACATTGTTGTTTGAAAACGCCGAATCGCCCAGAAGTTCCAGATGATTTCCGAGGTCATTAGCCTTGTAAAAGTTTTTTTGCGTCCCATTGAATCCCAGGGTTATGTTGGTATTGTTGTAATCTATAAATATCCTCAGGTCGGAAAGATCGTCAAGGGATTCGAAGGTGGTGACGTTGATACCCAGTTTGTAGGAGCGGTAACCGGCGTAACAGACAGCGCTTTTATTATCCGAATCCAACAGGTTGACCGATTCCGGCTCCGGGGGACGGGCGGTGGGAAAATTATCCTTGACCATTTCGATATATTTTACCATCTGAAGAAGCTCATTGTTTCCGCGGTTGCCCCAGTCGAAGGTCATCATGTTCATCATGACGTAACCTTCGTCCAGAACATATTCTATGAAAGCCGGTTTATTGTTCGCATTGGACCAGAGAATGTCATTCCACTTGTTGGTTTCGGGATTTGTCCCGAGGTTCGCCCCGCCTGAGTCCGCGAGGTTACCCGGCGCGGTGACGTATCCATGGCAGGTGGTGCCCCAGGACCGAAAGTTATTGGCATTCAGTCCATTTCCCCCAAAACCCTGACCTGTTATCCATTCATGGTCATTGTCTGAAACGATGGGATTTTCGTCGGTAGTACCTGATTGCTGGTAGCTGCCAAAGTTCGAACCGCCCGGCCCCGTCACATCCTGGCCGGAATTGTGCGCGGCATTTGCTACGAAAATACCTCCTTTCCGCACATATTTCTCGATGATACCCCCGTTCATCATTGTCTTTAACGATCCGTCTGCAATATCGCCCTGACAGCCTGTGTAAATCGCATAATAGCGGTCGAAAAGGTACTCTGCATTGCGCTGGGCCGTGACACCGGCTTGCTCAACGTCAAAAGGTATTCCCTGGTTCGTGAGATGACCTTGGAGAGTGTTGGTGCGATCCCCGCCATTCGAGCAGACCAGCACCTTGTTTGCAGCTCTACTTTTTCCGTGGACGCCTATATCTGAGTCTTTACCTGATGCAGCGGGATATCGTATGTCACCATCATATGAGACCGAAGCTGTTATCAAACGGTCGTTCCGGTCCTCGGAGGATTGGTCAACAAATGTCGGGATTATTAAAAGCAGACATATTATCAAAGGAAGACTGCGAATGATTGAATTTAATAATTTCATTCAATTCAACCTCTTTTCAGGCCAATTGGCGAACTTTGTCGCCCGCTATGATGTCGCTAGAAGGGGTAATTTGATGACAAATCCATGGTCTTATGAATAGATAATGTTTTCGTTTGAAAAAGATAATACTCGCACATATCTAAATCGATTCCCGATCATTGTGATTCTATGATGCCCTGCGTCTTGCAGACCGGGCAGGTGACCAGAGCCGGGTACTGGGATATTTCTGCATTGTAGTTATTTCCGCATGAGTGGCACTGCATGGTTATTTCGTTAGTGACAGGCGCGGGGATCCCTTCATGAGCTTGTAGTGAGGCTGGCTGAAATGGCTCCGGTGGTGTGGGTAAAGTATCCAACGCGCCTATGGCCTGAACTGCCTCAGGTTGTAATGACAGATCCGGATTGTGTATCGAAGGCGCAGCGGCCGGATTCATTATTGCTTGCCCGCCCGCAGGATCCGGTCCGGGCGGAAGGGCCATTAGCTCGAGGTTCTGAGCCCCCTCTTCTGTAGAGAATAATGGTAGGGAATATGCGGTACTGCCTGAGGGACCCGGCCCTGCAGGACTGTAGGGGGGAAGTTGTGGAGAATAGTCATTTTGCGGTATTTGAGCTTGCGGGGCTTGACCGGGAACGGGCGGGCCGTATTGGTTTGTGTTAGTAATACCCGCCCCCGGAGGGAAAACTGCCCCGGGGGCGCCGGCTCCCTGCATCCCCCATGCTGCTCCCTGGTATTGTGCCATTTCCCCGTATCCCTGGGGTAAGCCCGTGGGATGATATTGACCCTGGGGATAAGGATGCTGTGGAGGTCCGTATTGTGATTGCATCGGGATGGGCATACCCGATGGTGAAATTTGTTCTGAATCCTTTTTCTTCCTTTTCCTTATAATGAACAAGATCACCAGAATGACAATTATCAGCAGTAAGATACAACCTACAATCACAAACAACAGGGAAGAGTCTTCACCCAGTATTCCTCCGCGATCCTGATCAACGATATCCGGCTTACCTCCCGGGAAAACCGCTCTGTTATACGGGTCGGACCCTTTTTCACGCTCCAAGCCGTCGGAAAATCCATCCCCGTCGCTGTCCTTTCCATAAACAGCCGGGCCGCCCACCTCAATTCTGATTTTCTCACTCTCGTTGTAGCCGTGACCGTCTGACACAAATAAGGTTATAGTATGTTTTCCAGGTTCTAATTGAAAACTGAAATAGGCTCCTGAACCAATTTGACGATTCGCACTGACATTTGAGGTCCAGTAATGGGTGAGGTTGTCCCCATCCTCGTCGGAGGAATGGGTGGCATCGAAGGTAATTTCGCCATCGAACCTGAAATATGATCCGTCATCGGGAGACGATATCACAACTTTTGGTATGGAATTCACCCATACCCTGTAAGGCATCGACTCATTGAAACCGGTCCCCGTAAGATCGTCCGCACGCCATTTTATATAATTATCGTCACCCCATTCGAATTCCAGTTTCATAAGAACCTGGGTGGGATTTCCCGTAACCACATTTACTGCGTTTTTCCAGGGGTCGAAACTTTCATTGTCGGTCCCTCCGTATCCTATGGAATATTGAACCGTTGACGGATTCACACCCGAACCGTCATCTAATATCTGGATGAAACATTCCACAGTTCTATCGTCAGCATATTCCTCCTCATCCGGTTTAAAGGTCCCGAAATATACCGGGGAACTATCTATTTTCAGATTGAATTTATCGGATAGTGTATATGGAGTTCCAACCATGTCGGTTCCGCGAAACATGATATAGTTGTCCTTTCCTTCCGCATAGCTGAAAGTTACCGTTATTTCGTATTGACCTTCAACTGGTTCATGTATGTTCTCGGCATCTATGGATATCCATTTACCGAAATCATTTGGACCTGCAGTGGATATTCTTGCCTCCAGGCTTTCGAGGTCCACCCCGCTTCCGGTGTCACTTACGGTTATTGTTGTGCTAATTGTATTTTGCGCGTACCATTCAATCTGCGGAGTTATCTCATCATTGAAACTAACAGGGGTGATATCCACCTTTATGTTTACGGGCGGAGATTCGGAAAATCCGTTCTCTGAAATATCCTTGGCACGCCATTTTATGTAATTTTCTTCACCCTCCGGAAAGATGTATTTAACACTGGGGATTATGGGATTTCCTTCTTCCGGCACCCACGCGGGCATCCAGAAATTGAATCCGTGCGTTCCGCTTGCAGAGATCGAGTATTCGATGGTGCTTCCGTCGACCCCTGATCCCGGTCCATCGAATATCTCAATTGAGCAGTCGATATCAGTATGATTGTGCCATGAACCATCCAGGGGTGTATGATTTGAAAATACAGGCGGAGAAAGATCAACCAGTATTCCCGAAGAAGCCGCATCCCCAATATTCCCCACGTTATCGACGCACCAAACGTAAATTTCCGCGTATCCCTCTTCAAGCTCATCTATCTTAACTTCAGTAACATTGGTGAATGTCCCGTCAGTGGTTCCCGAATTGTCCGATTGTGAATAATAATATCCAAGAAGGCCCGAGGCCGGGTCCTCCACCGCATCCCAGGTTACGTACATCTCGGGCTGCTTGGTATTCCCGGTCTCCTTGTCCTTGAATCCTCCTGCACGGCATTTGAGGTTTACGGGAAACAGGGGCGGTTCAGCATCGAGCTTAACGGGAAAGCTCAGATTGGTCATGCATATGCCCGAGCCGGGGATGTCCTCGATGGTGATGAGATATTCCTCGTCCGGGTCGGTGGCGTAGCGCGTCCTTATTGGTAAGGAAATCCCCTCGACACTGGAACTGTTGTCCCACCATGTGTTTCCAAACCTATCAGTGATCCTGACATTGAAGAATTCGTCATCCGGATACAGCATAGGCGAACCCGCATAAACCACGGAAAGGTTGCTGACCGTGATGTTCTGACCTCCCTTTACCCAGTCCCCCGGATCGATTTTGCCCTGTTCTTCTCCGGAAAAAAACGGAGTGCCTGCAAATTCAAAATCGTTCTCCACCCTAAACAGCCATGGGAACCTGTCCATAGTATGTTCATTGGCCACCGAGCTGGTTTTGGTCAAGCAATCTATGGGTCTTTCGTGGGGAAATGAAAAATTGAATATCACAGAAAAATTCACCCATATTCGATCTACCCCGTCATCCGCCAGTGTACAGTTATCTATGAGAAGATTGACGTCGTTCTTTTCGTCCTGTAACTTGAAGAATTCGTTTCTGCTCCAGTTATAACCCAGGGTGGCATTTGTCGTATTGTAATCAAGATAGACCTTCAGTTCGGAAACGTGATTCAGGTTTTCATTAGTAGTGAGATTGACGCTGAAGGTGTAGGGTTTATATCTGGTATAGCAGACATTTTCCTCACCCTTCGGAACCACGAGTGCGGCGGAGTCCGTATAGACCAGCAGATCCACTGCGGAGTAGCGGTACCAGGTGTTTCTGCTGAACTCGCATGCCTGCAGCTCCCTTCCGGTCCACGCAAGACCGTAATTCCCGCTGTTGTAGGGTGGATCGATGGTGCGCAGGTGCTGGCCGTTCATATCATACACCAGCAGCTCGTGATCGCTGTCCGATACGATGAGCATATTGTTGAAATAGAGCATACCAAAAGCGTTTGAGAAACGGAGACTGGGGTTGATGGTTCCGAGCTTGGCGCCGGTATTCTTGTCCAGCTTCAGTATTGGGCCGTAATTGAAAAGGCCATACACGTATTTATCATCGCAGGTGATCCCTCTCGCCTGGCTTCCGTCGTTATACGTCCTGGCCCAGAGCTGGTTCCCGTTCCTATCGAACTTGTAGAAGGTTCTGCTGTTATCCCCTACATAGAGATTGCCATCGGAATCGGTTCCGAGAGCGATGGATCTTGACACGGTATTTCTCGTACCCACCAGCCTACCGGCATCGTTGTAACGGTGGATGGTGCTGCTTGACCACGACTGCTTGACCCAATACTCTTTGAAGTATCTCATATAGACCGAGCCGTATTGAGTGGTTCCATCCAGGTTTCTCGTACCCAGATATTGAAAATCCTCGGCCCTTGTCTCGTTCCCATAATTATTCCCGGATCCTCCATCGATTTCATCCGGTTCAGCCTCTTGAATATTATTTATACTGGCTTTCCCGATATTGAAAGAAAAGATCAGGCTGAACAGTGATATGGTGATCAGCAATACCGGCAAAATATCACTTAAGCGGGTACGTTTCATATTACACACTCATTTTTAGGGTATATTCATTAATATCTAAATGTAAAAACGCAAAAGCAATAATATTTACACTATTTATTATTAGTTATCTTAAATAAATTACATAGATTCGATCATTCCCTGAGTCTGACAGACCGGGCAGGTGACCAGAGCTGGAAGCTGCACTATCTCGGCTGTATAATTGTTACTGCAAGAGTGACACTGTATCTGCTGGAATCCACTTCGATTACCGCCACTGTTTGGTGGCGGAAGAGAAGGGGAAGCAGATTCCTGCGTTTCCGAAGATGAAGCCAACAGACCCGTCTGTTGGCGATTCATGGTTATCTCATTTGCAGCCTGGGCCGGAGTTTCCATCGGAACGGGAGGCTCCCGGATATCGGATTCCTCTTTTAAACTACCTATTGTGGCGAGATAAGCGTCAAGTTCCCCGAGATCACCTGTATTGGCATTCGTAGGATCAATAATGGATGATGGACCTGTGGCTGCTGGGGCCGGAGGTGAAATTAGCTGTTGGCCGAAAGGAAACTGCTGTTCATCTACACTGGGCGATATGGTTTCAGGTTGTATCGGATTGATATTTGTTTGCGCTTCAGCGTGTATGGGTCCGGGAGGTAATGCCATCCTGTTGAGATTCTGCGAGCCTTGCTCGGTGGAGAACTGTGGAAGTGAGTAAGTGGTGCTGCCTGCGGCACCCGTACCAAGCTGACCGTATGGGATCTGCGGTTGTAATTGTAATGTGGGAGTTTGTCCGGGGGCAGCCGTCCCGAATTGCTGGGAGGCCCCCATCCCCGATCCCGAATTCATCATCATGGTAGGGGTATTCAGTCCTTGCATAGCCATGACCGCCGCTTGGTATTGCGCCATTTCTCCATAGCCCTGCTGCCCGGCTTCAGACATGTATTGACCCTGACCATAGGGATGCTGGGATGGGCCGTATTGTGATTGTAGCGGGGGAGACTGGACGCTGGGTTCTTCGTCTTTTTTTCTTTTTCTCACTACAAAGAATATAACCAAAATCAGGATGATCAACAGTAATAATCCCCCAAGAACTACAAAAAGCAGTGAAGAACCTTCACTCAATATTCCCAATTTCTCCTGGACGACAATATCCGGCTCACCTTCCGGGGAAACCGCCCCGTTATGCGGGTCGGTACCTTTTTCGCGCTCCAACCCGTCCGAGAATCCGTCCCCGTCGCTGTCCCGCTCATAAGCTGCTTTAGAACCCACTTCGATTTTAACCTTCGCGCTCTCATTGTAACCATTCCCGTCTGACACGAATACAGTTATTGTATGTTTTCCAGGGGCCAGCACGGCATATTTAACACTGCCGACCCCCAGGAGCTGGTTGGCGCTGACATTGGATGTCCAGTAATAGGTGAGATTGTCTCCATCCTCGTCGGATGAATCGGAAGCATCGAATGTAATTTCGCCGTCATAGCGGTAATACGACCCAGCTTCGGGAGATGAAATTTCTGCATCCGGCTTCGAATTCACCCATACCCTGTAAGGCAGTGACACATTGTACCCCGTTCCCATGACATCGTTGGCACGCCAACGTATGAAATTATCGGACCCCCATTCGAACTCCAACTCCATTAGAACCTGCGTGGGATTCCCCTCTACAACGTTAACTGCCTTCTTCCACGGCCCAAAACTTTCATTGCCGCCGCCCCCTTTGGCGACAGAATATTCGACGGTTTGGGGATCTACCCCCGATCCGTCGTCCAGTATCTGTATGAAGCATTCCACGGACTTTCTGTCCGCAAAATCATTCTCGTCCGGTGTGAAATCGCCGAAATACACCGGGGAAGTATCGATTTTCAGATTGAATTTGTCTGACGAGGTAAAGGGATTTCCCACCATGTCCGTGCCTCTGAACATGATGTAATTATCCTTCCCTTCCGGGTAAGTGAAAGTGACGGCTATTTCATAACCGTCGTCACCGAATTTAGTTATATTTTCCCGGTCAATTTGCATCCATGTGCTGAAATCATTTGGGCCCGACGTGGATATCCTTGTTTCGAAGCTTTGCGGATCCAAGCCGCTTCCGGTATCGCTAACCGTTATCTTTGTTGTTATTGAATGGTGATCATACCAATCCTTCGGGGGTGATATCGCATCGGCAAAAATGACGGGAATCGTGTCGATCTTTATGTTTATGGAAGGCGATTCCGCAAAGCCGTTCCCCGAAACGTCCTTTACCCTCCATTTTATGTAATTTTCTTCACTCTCCTCAAAGATGTATTTTACGCTGGCCACCGTCGGTTCGTTCTCTAGAGGCACCCATGCAGGTAGCCAGAAATCAAAACCGTGTACTCCATCATTGGACACGGAGTATTCTATTGTAGTGACGTCGACTCCCGAACCAGTGCCGTCATATATTTCCACCATGCATTCTATGTCCGTGTGATTGCGCCATGAACCGTCCAGGGGAGTATGGTTCGAAAAGACCGGCAGCGTAAGGTCCACCAGTATGCCCGAATTTCCTGCCTCTCCAATGTTTCCCACATTATCGATGCTCCAAACGTAAATTTCCGCAAATCCTTCACCCAGCTCATCGATCTTTACTTCTGTTTCATTGGTGAAAGTCCCATTTGTGGTTCCCGAATTGTCCAAATGAGAATAATAATAACCCAATAGACCCGAAGCCGGGTCCTCCACTTCGTCCCAAGTGACGTACATCTCGGCCTGGTTGGTATTCTCCGTCTCTTTGTCCTTGAAACCCCCGGCCCGACACTTCAGATTAACGGGAAACAGGGGTGCTTCTGCATCGATCTTTACCGGGAAGCTTAGATTTGTCATGCAAATACCGGAACCGGGGATGTTCTCGATGGTTATGAGATATTCCTCAGCCGGGTCGGTGACCTTTTGCGTATTAATGGAAATTGAAATCCCTTCCACGCTGGATGAATTGTCCCACCACGTTTTTCCGGTCCTGTCCATGATCCTGACATTGAAGAATTCATCATCCGGGTACCGCATTGGAGACCCTGCATATATCACTGTAATATTGCTGACGGTGATTGCCTGATTTCCCTTTACCCATGATCCGGATTCGATTTTACCCTGTTCGTCCCCGAAAAAGAATGGTGTGCCTTTAAACTCGAAATCGTTCTCGACACGACAAATATGAGGGAATCTCTTCATCCGTGATTTGCCGTTGCTGGCTCTTATCTTGACAAAACAGTCAATCTTCTTCTCATGTGGAAAAGTAAAATTAAATCTGATGGAGAAATTTACAAACCATTTATCATCACCGTTATTTGAAAAAGCACTGTCTTTGACCAGAAGCTGCACATAGCCGTTTTCGTCCCCCAATTTGAAGAATTTCCTTTGCGTCCAGTTGAATCCCAGGGTGGCATTTGTTGTATTATAATCGAGCCATACCTCCATTTCAGAGGCATCGTCAAGGGTTTTGGTGGTGGTGATATTCACGCTGAGATTATATGAGCTGTACTCTGCATAACATACTTTTCCGTCGTCTATATCACCTTTCAATGCCGCAGATTCCACGTTCGTGATCCTTACCCCCCCAATTTCGGGATAATGATAAACGTTTCCCTGATTCCAGACGAGAAGACTGTTGTCCTCTGCATTGTAAGAGGTATGGGCGATGTATCCTCCGGCACCGAGACTGTTTGAGTACGAGCTACGGGAGGAAGTGCTGGTATCGTATTTGTAATTGAAGGTTGCGCTGTTGTATGAATTTCCCCAGTACAATACACCGCCGACCATGAATGCCCAGCCCACGTTTCCCTTGTTCCTGCCAGTATTCCAGGTTTTTAAAACGTTCAGATTTTCATCCAGTTGGCTCAATTGCATGGGTTGTGAGGTCGATGTCGCCCAGCAGACGTAGAGACCGGTCTCGTCACTCATAAGATTGATATCAGTGTAGCCGCCCCAATTGAAATGGGCCCGGTTGTGAAATCCCGCGTTTGGCAGTGCCCTCGATAGTACTTGAGCCATGTCCGTTGTCCTGCATTTTACCAGTGTGTTGCTGTTGTACTGCGCATAGTAGAGATGGTTGTTGTAAATTGTGTGATAGGTTCCTTCGGATTGCCGTGGGAGATTAAATTGTCGAACACCGTTATTATTGATGAAGTTGGCCAGCGAAGTGTATCGATATACCGTTGACTCCCGATAGCTGTTATGATAGAACACATGTCCGTTCGATTCGTCCACATCTATAAAACCATAAGTGCTGAAACCACCCCTGATCTGCCCGAAATTATTTGATAATTGTCTCATCTCTTCATCGCTGCGTGTTTTTTTCACGCTGTTTTCCGCGGTCATTTCTCTTCTGACATTTATGGAAGTTTTCAGGGAGGGCTCCTCAATTGCGTCTGTAAGGTAGCTTTGGAAAGCCGTACTTATCATCACAACAAATATTGGGATGATTATTATCTTAGTCAATTTCCGATTCTTTTTCATATTTTAACTCCTCGGTTCCGGAAGAGAAATACTTGTCGAGATGATGGGGTGAAAACAATGAAATTCCACTATTAATAGTTATCCGGAATATCTCATATGGATTCGATCATTCCCTGGGTTTGGCAGACCGGGCAGGTTACCAGAGCTGGAAGCTGCACTATCTCGGCTGTATAATTGTTTCCGCAAGAGTGACACTGCATCTGCTGGAATCCACTTCGATTACCGCCACTGTTTGGTGGCGGAAGAGAAGGGGAAGCAGATTCCTGCGTTTCCGAAGATGAAGCCAACAGACCCGTCTGTTGGCGATTCATGGTTATCTCGCTTGCTGCTTGGGCCGGTGTCTCCATGGGAACGGGAGGTTTGGGGGGCTCTGAGCCCGGTGATTCAGTCATACCGCCCAATGCGGCCAAGTATGCATCCAGTTCTGCCAGGTCGCCGATATTATCTGAGGAGGGCCCGGTTGTCTCCATAGCAGGAGATGCTGCTGTTTCAGCCACCGTATCTGGCGGCGGAGACGGTAACGGTTCAGCTGGAAATGTCGAATCCACTCTCGTTGAAGATATTGGATCTGGCGGCGTTGGTAAAGGCGTTCCCGGCGATCCTGCATCCGGCAGGATGGGGGGTTGCAGAGGCATGTCAGGAACAGAAGGTGGATAAGCAATCCCCAAATCCGCTGCAACGGGTGCTGGAGGTGAGGCGGGGCCTGGAGGAAGCGCCATTCTTTGGAGATCCTGCAGTCCCTGATCGGTTTGGAAGGAAGGAAGTAAATAGCCAGGATCCGCTGGGATACCCGGGCCAATCCCCGGAGGACCCTGCTGGGATGGAAATGCTTGAAATGCGGGACCACCAGGAACAACGTGGGGCCCGGGAGGCAGCATCAATTGCGGCGATTGTATCCCCTGCATTCCAAATCCCGCTCGATGGCCAGGGTCGGGACCTGAATATCCCTGCGAGACAGGAGTCTGGTACTGTCCCTGCTGGTAAGGGTGAGGACTAGGTCCTGGGTACGTCTGCTGCGTGGGACCCGGAGCGGAGGGGGCGGGTACCTTCTTTTCGGATTTTTTCTTTTTCCTTAAAATGATGAAAATGATCAGTATCACTAACACGAGAAGGAAGATACAGGCTAGGATTATGAAAAGTAACGAAGATCCACCGCTCAGTATCCCGCCGGGTTCCGTGATCACTATGTCGGGTTCGCCTTCCGGGATTACGGCGCCGTTGTGTGGATCGGTTCCGGACTCCCGTTCCAGACCATCCGAGAAACCATCCTCGTCGCTATCCTTTTCGTATTCGACCCGGCTGATCACCTCGATTTTTACTTTCTCACTCTCGTTGTATCCGTGGCCATCAGAAACGAATAAACTGATTGTATGTTTTCCCGGGGCTAATCGAACAATGAACTTGGCATCACGTCCGACAGAGCGGTTCAAACTGACATTGCTAGACCAGTAAAAGCTGAGGTTGTCCCCATCCTCGTCGGAGGACCCCGAAGCATCAAAGGCAATTTCGTCATCGTAACTGAAATATGACCCTTGAGCTGGTGATGTAATAATCGCTTCAGGTTTTGAATTCACCCATACCCGATAAGGGATCGATATGTTGTGTCCGGTCCCCATCATATCGTCGGCCCGCCAGCGGATGAAATTGGCGGCCCCCCAGTCGAATTCCAGCTCCATAAGAACCTGTGTGGGATTGCCTTCTACCACATTTACTCCCTTGTTCCAGGGCCCAAAATTTTCATTGTCACCCCCGTTCGCAATTGAATATTCCACTGAAGAAGGGTTCACCCCAGAGCCGTCATCGAATATCTGAATGAAACATTCCACCATCTTGTCGTCCGCATAATCGTTCTCTAAAGGCGTGAAAATCCCGAAATATACTGGCGAGGTGTCGATTTTCAGATTGAATTTATCAGATAATGTTATGGGGTTGCCAACCAGGTCCGTTCCCCTGAACATGATGAAGTTATCCTTTCCCTCCGCATACCTGAATGTGACTGTAAGTTCGTGGCTGCCGCCATCGTTTTCACTGATGTTTTCGGCGTCTATTGACATCCACCGGCCGAAATCATTAGGGCCGGAAACAGAAATTCTTGTTTCGATGCTGTCCGGCTTCACTCCACTTCCGATATCGCTAACCAATATCGTTGTTGAAATTTCTGCATAATCATACCATTCCATCTGAGGCGATATCTCCGCTGCGAAATTGATGGGAGTTGTATCAACCTTCAGGTTAACAGATGACGATTCGACAAATCCATTTCCTGTTATATCCTTTGAACGCCATTTTATATAATTATCTTCGCCCTCATGAAATATATATTTTGTACTTGGCACCATGGGTTCATTATTCTCGGGTATCCACGCAGGTATCCAGTAATCGAAACCATGCACTCCGTTATCCGACACTGCATACTCGATGGAGCTGCCGTCGACTCCCGATCCCGCCCCATCAAAGATCTCGATGGAGCAATCTATGTCCGTCTGATTGTGCCATGAACCATCCATGGGGGTATGGTTCGAAAAAACTGGCGGTGAAAGGTCCACAAGTATGCCGGAGCTTGCGGATTCGCCGATATTCCCGACCATGTCAATGCACCATACGTAGATCGAGGCAAATCCTTCGTGAAGGTTCTTCAATTCCACCTCGGTGACATTCAGAAAGGTACCGTTGATACTTCCCGAATTATCTGCTTGTGAATAATAATATCCCTTGAGTCCGGATGCGGGATCCTCTACGGCATCCCAGGTTACGAACATACCGGGCTGATTCGTATGCTCGGTCTCCTTATCCTTGAAATCATCGGCATGACACTTTAGGTTGACGGGATAGAGAGGAGGGTCCGCATCAATTCGTACGGGGAAGGTCAGATTTGTCATGCAAATGCCGGTTCCGGGTATATTCTCGATGGTGATATAATATTCTTCTTCCAGGTCGCTAACGTTTCTCGAAGTCAGATTTATTTCGACGCTCTCGTTACTGCTTTCATTGTCCCACCAAGCTTGCCCCGTTTTATCGGTAATCTTGACATCGAAATAGTCGTCCTTGGGGTAGATATCAACGGCTCCCGCATATCGTACCATAAGATTCGCGACGTTAATATTCTCATTACCCCGGATCCAGTCGTTTTTCTCCAATGCTCCCTGAAATTCACCGGTTAGATCTGGAATACCCACCAGCTCCATGTCATTCTCAACCTTGAACAGATTGGGGAAGCGGTCGGTTCTTACAATTCCCGTGATAGCAGCGGTGCTAATGAAACAGTCCACCTGGTCTTCGTGGGGAAAGGTGAAATTGAAAATTACGGAGAAATTGAGCCACCACCTTTCGACACTGTCGGTGGTAACAGTGGAATCGTCAACAAGAAATTGAACGTGTCCGTCAGTGTCCTGATATTTGTAGAAACGTTTCTGCGTCCAGTTATAGCAAAGAGTAGCATTTGTAGTGTTATAATCAAGGAAAACCTTTACCTCGGAGACCTCGGTTAGTTCCTTCGCGGATGTGATATTAACACTGAGAGTGTACGGGCGGTGCCGGGCATAGCATATCTTGTTCTCGTCACCATGTCCTAAAATGGCGGCGTTATCGGCATATGCCGTAAGATCCACTTCCAGCCAACATGCCACAGGCATCCCACCCTGGTTTTGGCCCACAGTGAGAAGAATATCGGAGCCCTGCGGAATGGTAGTTATCTCTCCGTGGGACGCGGAACTGCCTGAGAACGAGGGACGGTTCATGTTTCTCACCATGGGGTGATTGACCGCCACCACGAAATTATGGCTGTTACCATTTCCATTGGTCCTTACACCGAAAGGGCCGGGAACGCCCCTGGACCAACGGCGTTGATAATTCGTACCGAACATGTCGATCAGTATTCCCCCGTTATTCACATAGTCCTCCATGGTTGAAACCATGGACTCCATCTTGTTCATATGCTGGTTCGGCTGGTATTCGGATATTATGATCATACGAAAAACATTCGGGTCAAAATCATTCACATTGACCGCACCGGCACTTTTCTGTGTAAATTGTATCCCCCTGGTGTTCATCTCCCGGCGCCAGCCGTCAGACCAACCCTGATGATCCCATATTATGAGTATGGGCCCCGAATCCGCATGGGTTGGCCAGAGCCAATCGAATGTATTCATGATGAAGAAACGGGAATGTTGGCCGTTCCCGTAACCGTAACTTGCTATGGTCCCAGTGACAAAATAAATTCCCTTATCACCGGCGCTCCTTTTATTTGATGTTATGGCCAATTGCCTCGAAGGGTTCTTTGGCTTCACCTCTATTTCCTGGTTTTCTTGGAGGGCCATGTAGGAGCACAAGGACAAATATCCGGTTCCCATGATACAGAAAACAACAGCAATCGACACCACCACGGGCATTATATTCGATCTTCCCATACTTGCATCTCCTTTTTATCATAATGCCCGTTTGGAGTGAAAAAATTCGGAAAATCATAGATTTGTAACTATATATAACTTGTCCAAATTATGATTAAATATCATTGAGAGAAACTGAATCGGTTCATTTCATCTTGTATTAATTTGACAGAAATTCCGAAACTGTAATATTCTAATTCAAAGATGTAAGTGGCATGTCAGCAGCACCATATGATGTGTCCCCCCTTACCATGATACATGAAGTATTCCCCGGTGACACAAACGACTACGGAACAATGTTTGGCGGCAATGTTATAGCTTTAATGGACAAAGCGGCAGGTATCTGTGCTTCCAAGTTCGCTCACGAGAACTTCGTCACTGCAAGTGTGGACAGATTGAAGTTTCTGGCTCCAATAAAACAGGGTCATGTTGTGGAAGCAACAGCAAGAATCGTATATACATCGAAACATACTGCCGGTCTTGAGGTAATCGTAACTTCCAGGGACCGGAAGAATTGGGTGGCCCAGCACTGCTGTACAGCCTATTTCTTCATGGTGGCCATCGGAATGGATGGCAAGATTAAGGAAATTCCCCAGTTTGTTCCTTCCACCGAAGATGAGCGGGAGCGATTCGAGGAAGTTGGATCGATACACAAACGTATTCGGAAATAAGATATTTTTCACTCACAAGAATCATTGACCCATCATTTCAAATATTGCTCTTTTTTGTATCCCATAATTAAAATCTTCACCTTAAATTTATTAAATATAATGTCTATATATGATAGAAGGACGGAAGTAGTGACGAAACTCTTGGATATACTCCTCCCACGAAATAAGATAAATAATTATAGGTGGTAAATTCTCATGAGAAAGATAATATTGCTGATGGTTATCTTGTTGTTGTTGGCACCCTTTAATGTATTCTTTACAGCCGACCGTTCATCGTTTGTTTCCAACACTGGTACAAACGACATGAACAATCAGCTTAATTCGCAGAGCGGCAGTAGAGATGCAACCTCGAACCCATACAATTCAATATTCTACGAAGATTTCGAAAGTGGATTTGTGAATTGGACATCGTCGGGTGCTGAGATCAACCAAGAAGCCCATAACGAACCGAGCCAATCGAACTCGGCCAACCTGGACGGCCAAGGAGATACTCTTACAACTAATGCCATAGATCTTCGCGGCTACGGTTACGGCCACATGGATTTCAACGTCCAACCTGGAGGCGGAAGTGATCCCCCGGAAGTAGGGGACGACCTCACTGCATGGATGAACCTGCAAACAGTCGGATGGATGAGGGTAAACATCAGCAAGGGAACCGGATTATCATCACCAGATTTCACCGCTGTTTTCATCGGACTGCCCAAATCCGCATTCCATCAGAACTTTCAGATACGCTTCACCACTCAGAGTACTGGCGGAGGTACCGATGATTGGTACATTGATAATGTGAAAGTGATCGTTACCGAAGGATCAAATTTATTTTTTGATGATTTTCCAGCAAATCCGCCGAACAATGCTTTATGGCCAGTGTCTGCGGGAACGCCGGTGGTGAATGGCAACGGCCAGAATATTCCAAGCACGGGTACCGCGCTGAATTTGGACGGTTCCGCCGATACCTTGCAATCCAGGGAAATCAACCTGGCACGCATCAGTGAGGCATATTTGTATTATTGCTGGGAGCAGGGGGATGGCAGTAATGGCAATCGTGACGAACCCGAAAGTGGAGATGACTTTATTTTTGAATATTATGTTGTCGATCCGGCTCCCCAGTGGGTGCAGTTGGAGCTTGTGTCTCAGGAAGGAGGAAATGATCCGGGCCGACCGTACTTCATCTATTCCACCGTTTCTCTACCGTGGGATGCCCACCACGAACAGTTTAAATTCCGTATACGTACGAATCAGGCCGAAAATGGTCTTGATGATTGGTTCTTCGATAACATAGGATTGAATACTGCACCTTCCTATACTGCAGCATTTTTCGACAATTTTGATGGCGGCCAACTTACCAACGAAAATTGGCCGTCCGGAAATCGGAAAGGTTCACCTCAGGTAAACAACAGGGGTGCGAATGAACCCTCACCGACCTATTCAATGAATCTCGACGGAAGTGGGGACACGGTTATATCGACCACTATCGATATATCCTGGGCACCCTGGGCCACCCTGTCATACTGGTGGCAGCAGGGAGGAGGGGGTGACGAGCCTGAAGCTAATGACAATCTCATCGTCGAAATAAACGTGAGCTCCGGATGGCGGGTGGTCAAAACACACCTGGGTGCTACCCAGGGAACAAACACGTTTACCATGGAAGAATTCCCGCTGCCCCAGGATGCATTATACGACAAGTTCAGAGTAAAGTTCAGCACTACCCAGGGCCAGAACAGCCAGGATGATTGGTTTATCGATAACGTGAGCGTAAGAAAGGGAAAAGTGGCAAATCCGCCCGATATATTTGAAGATGCCTTCGATTCCGGGAACATTCAGTCGAATTGGGAAATATTGAAGGGTAATCCTCAGATCAACGGGGACGGTAAGAATGAACCGTCACCTTCATCTTCCCTGAATTTCGACGGTCAGGGTGATATGATCGCCAGCGGCGGGATCGATCTGGGATCTTCCGGTTCGGCCATTTTCAGTTTCATGTGGCAGCAGACCGGGGACGCGAACGATCCTGAAAATGGAGACGACCTATTTGCTGACATACTACTCCATCCAACAGGGTGGTTCAACGTATTCCACGCAAAGGGTGCGGACCAGGCTAAAAACTTCTATTCCAATTTCACATTCGTATTACCCAATACCGCACTACATGGCAATTTCAGAGTGAGATTCAGGGTGAGCTCTACGGAGGGAGTTGGAAAGGATGATTGGTTCGTCGACAACGTATCGATAAAGGGTAATGCGGCCATTGGATTCAGAAAGGTGGGTGTATATTACGAATATTCCGACAGAGAGGAAGAAGGGATCAATCCGGTAAAAGCATTGAGCTCTCAATTTACCGATTTTAAGCTGTTCCTGTTCGATAACTACAAGTATGCGGCAGAAAATCTTAGTACCTTGGATTTTTTCATAATCTGTGAGCAGGAAAGTCTGGCAGCCGGCAAAGCAGGTGACATTCATAATTACTGGAAAAGTTCCATGACCGATTTATTCAACATTACCGGTAGGGTTGTAGTGCTCGATGGAGGCTCGGGAAATTCCAGGCTCTTGGTAAGTTCGTTTCTAAGCTCCAATGCCCATCAAAATGTCCCGGGAAATCCCAATATTGACAATGACATGCCCAACCATCCAATTTCTAATGGATTGCCGAATATCTTCGCCGGTCCCACGGAAGTGGCACATTTTGCCGGGGTAAACGGAAGAGAGGTGATGTCCGTAAACAACAATCCCGTGGTGGTTGAGAAACGAGCTGCACGGGGTTCGGTAATGCTTTTCGGCTTCGATTACTCGGAATGGAATGTATATACCGAGAAATTACTTTTCAATGCATTCAACTGGTCAGTGACGAATAAAATCCATGCGGGCGAGCCCACTATTAAACGAAATGAGGTATTTGCAGGTCTTCCGGTAACGATGTTGGTGGATGTGGGCGACACCATCGGACCCGATGACGTCAGCAGGGTCAGGGTGGAATTCAACGATACAGGTGTGGGTTTCGAATACGAGAGTGAAAATGTAAGGAAATTTGGAAATAATAATGGGACTGTCTCTCTGGATTCATGGAAAGTTGAAAAAGGTGTGGAGAACTTTACACTTAATCTGACCCTATCTTTCGGGTGGGATTTCCCCGTTGGGGTGCCAGTGGACGTCAAGGTAAATGCCTATGCGTTAATGGCGGATAATGTTGAGAGCGAAAACGAAAGCCTGGATCTCTTTACCGTGAAGAACGAGGTTAGTTTCTTTGGACAAGCCGTGGCAAAGAACGAGAGCGGCGAAGTAATACCATCCGGTGGTTACTGCAAGGCGGGTGAAATTATCACCATAACCGGTATAAGGGTGGTTTACAGTGGAGAGGAGAACGTTTACCCGCCGGACGACCAATTCGATGTGAATCTTTGGGGAGACGGGGGTAACGACCACTGGATGGACATGGTATCATCAGGGGAGAATATCTCCATCGAAATCGTAGTGCCGAACCGGGGTATGGGGAATTATTCTTTCAAATTAAATCTTTCAGGTCCTGCTCGCTTCAATTCGGATCCGGAAGCATTTTTTTACGTGATGATCGATAATGCCACCCCAACCCTTTCGAACCCTCACCCGGAAGAGGGAATGTGGTTTAACAGCACAACGGTGAAGTGCACCATCGAGATCAACGACACAGAACAATCCGACGACCTAAGTATTGTGAAATGCTCCTATTCCATTGATGACAATCAAACCTGGTCCAATTGGGTGGAAGTGGACAAAATTGAGAACGGGGTTGCAGAAAAGACCCTGACCCTTGCCCGGGGAAAAGTAAATCTGGTCAAATGGCAGGCCTGGGATCGTCTGGGGAACGGACCAATCATCTTCGGCCCAACTCCAGTCTGGATCGACAACGAGGGAGTGGATTTCAGTGATTTTTCAGCTAAGGTAGGCACTCTCACGCCCATGTGTAAAATCAATGTCAGCGACAGGATCTCCGGTATAAACGAGCAGGAGCTGTGGGTGCGGCAATCCACAGACAGCGGAAATAATTGGGAGGACTGGGTACATCCGGAAAAAACATCGGGAGACGAAGGGTTCGAATTAAGCTATATTGCTTCTTTGCAGGAAGGGAACGGGAACCGCATTCAGTGGAAAGTGGGGGATGTCGCAGGAAATATGAATGTCAGCGAGCATTCAATAAACGTGGATGCCTCCTCCGCAAATCTCGAAGTGAAACTGGTCTCTCCAAAGGACGGGGCAAACTCGAGTTTGAGACCAACGTTGGAGTGGAGTCTTTCTAGTGGTTCTGGAGCGACTTTCAAACTTTTCCTGTCACAAACTCCCGATATTGATGTCGATATCGATACTCCGGAAACCGAAACCGATAACTTAACGTATACTTTCGACGAGGATATTTCCGATATGACCAGATATTACTGGACCGTAATACCCTTCAAGGGCGATGACATTGGGACCTGCATTAGCGATATCTGGTCATTCACGGCGGTGGAAGGAACCCAACCGGAAGTTGTTTTACGATCTCCGGAGGATTCAAAAAATACAGGGCTGCATCCCAATTTTATGTGGGATTTGGCAAGACCGAAAGAGGATGTCCAGTACCGACTCTTTGTAAGCAATAAGAGCGATATAGATACCTCAAACGTTTCACTAGCGAAAAAGATCCTTCAAAGCACTTCGCATACATACGAAGACGATCTTCTGGATACTGAGACATATTACTGGACCGTAATCCCTTTCATTATGGATGGGGACGTGGAGACAGTCGGCACATGTCTTAGCGGGATATGGTCGTTCGTTGCAGACGCTAATTTTACCTCGAAATGGGAATTTAACATTACGGTGGACCTCGAAGTAAAGAGTGCTGAGTTCCATGCGGGAGATTTCATGAACTTTACAGTTAATATTAATAATTCCGGAAATATTTTCGATAAATACAATATCTCCCTTAGTGAGAGCTGGGACTATAACACAACCGGATCTTTCAATGTACAAGCGAACAAGATCGGTAAAATCAAGATATCGATAGTGCTGCCATCGTTTATCGCCCTTGGGAACCACACTCTGGATATCACTGTTACTTCAGAGCACAATAACACCCTGTCGAGAAAAAGTCAGGTTTTTTATGCCGTAGTTCAGCCTGGGGGGACGAATACCCCAGGTGACACCAACGAGACGGAAGGGGGTTTCTTTTCGGAGATTTCCATGCTTTGGATCATTCTTGGAATCGTAGTTCTGCTGCTGATCATTGTGATAATAGTTATCATAATTAGAAGACGGGACGACGATTGGGATGAAGATGATGACGATGAATACGACGACGACGACGAATATGATGAGGACGAAGAGGATGAAGAGGAGGAATTCGGTCGTATTCGGAAGGATGCCGACGGAATCCAGACATCACCTATGCTGGCACAAGGCCTACAGATGACCCCATGTACCAATTGCAGCAAACCCATCCCATCTAATACCCTTTTCTGTACGCACTGTGGAATGAAACAGAGCAAGGAAGCCGCATTACCAGCAGCTGCCGATAAACCACTTCTAACCGAAGGGGAAACCGAACTGGAGATCGAGGACTTGGATGTGGAGGAGGATTCCGCCATTACCCTTGATGAGCTGATGAACCGAGCGTCATTGCTGATTGATACTCCCAAAAAGGAGGAGGAGCCCGTTAAGGAAACAGTGGAAGAACCGGACATAGAGGTTGTTGGCGATGTGAAAGAGGAAAAAGAACTCACAATCGATGACGTAACTTCAGTCGACCAGCTTCTGGACATCATGGTGGTGGAGAGCGAACCCCTGGATGATGACGACGAGGACATTATAGAAGTCGTTGCCACTGCTCCCTTAGAGGAAGATGATGAAGTGCTACCCATGCCCACAATATCCGTTGCTCCGTTTGACGAGGAAGACGATGAGGATCTGGCGGCACCTGAACCCGTGCTCTCCATCGAAGATGTGATGATGGAGATAGCCGGCGAACCCGACTTGGATGAGCCACCGGAACCTGAATCCGTGGCGCCACCGGCTCAAGCGCCTCCTGGTCACGCACCACCTCCTCCGCCACCCCCCGAGTAAGAATTCATCGGTCTGTTTAGGGCCCCAGGTGGAAATTACGGATAGTATAACCATATCTGATTCAAGTGTATGCGCTCTTCGCCTTGGTTCCGGGTCCATTAGCACAATTTTAGAAAATCCTTAATAATACAAAATCCTTAATTATCTAATCCCCCATTTCTCCGATGTTTCCGCTCGCCGGGATTTAATATTCCTTTTTGATCGACAATAATCAAGGTGAATGATTTGTCCATGGAAAACCACTTTTTAGAACCCACCCCGTACTCCTTGCCAAGTCAGATGTGCAGTCAGGTACATCGAGACCGCCCCAAAAAGCGACCCAAAAAAGAATAGGAGGGATTGTATTTCCGATGTGATGAAAAATAAGATCGAGGAGCTTAGAAGAAAGAAAGAAGAAATGAAGCTGGGGGGCGGCAGGGAGCGTATAGTTCAGCAGCATAACAAGGGTAAATTAACGGCAAGAGAGAGGATCGATCTTTTGCTGGATGCTGGTAGTTTTGTGGAGATGGATGCTTTCGCACTTCATCACTGCACCGATTTCGGTATGGAGAAGAAACGTGTGTTGGGAGATGGAGTGGTCACAGGCTACGGCACCGTGGACGGCCGCCTAGTTTATGTATTTTCTCAGGACTTTACCGTATTCGGCGGATCCCTTGGTTGGAAATTCGCCGAAAAAGTCTGCAAGGTCATGGATATGGCAATGAAGAACGGCGCACCCATGATAGGCCTGAACGATTCGGGTGGTGCCCGGATCCAGGAAGGGGTTATATCGCTGGGGGGTTATGCCGAGATATTTTTCAGAAATGTCATGGCTTCAGGTGTTATTCCCCAGATTTCCGCAGTAATGGGACCCTGCGCCGGAGGTGCGGTCTATTCTCCTGCAATAACGGATTTCATCTTCATGGTAAAGGAAACAAGCCACATGTTCATTACGGGCCCAAACGTGATAAAGGCTGTCACCGGTGAGAAGGTCAGTTTTGAACAGCTCGGCGGAGCCATGACACACAATGAGAAGAGCGGTGTGGCACACTTTGCTGCCGAGAGCGAGGAGAACTGCATCGAATATATCAAAACCCTTCTCGCCTATCTTCCATCGAATAATGTTGATGATCCGCCCAGAGTCGTGCTCGGTGACGACCCGAACCGTATGGACCCCGAACTGCTGAGCATAATTCCGGACGAATCGGACAAACCATACGATATGAAGGATATAATCAATCGTGTGGTAGACAATGGAGAATTTCTTGAAGTACACCAGCATTGGGCAAAGAATATCATCGTGGGTTTTGCCAGGTTAGACGGTTATAGTGTAGGTATTATCGGCAACCAACCCAAAGTGTTGGCCGGTACTCTCGACATCAACTCCTCCACCAAGGCTGCGAGATTCGTAAGGTTCTGCGATGCTTTCAACATTCCTCTCTTAACCTTCGAGGATGTCCCGGGTTTCCTTCCCGGCACTTCACAGGAATACGGCGGAATAATCCGAAACGGGGCCAAATTGTTATATGCCTACAGCGAGGCAACCGTTCCCAAGATGACGGTCATTACCAGAAAGGCATACGGCGGTGCCTATGACGTTATGTGCTCTAAACACATCCGGTCCGATATCAACTATGCATGGCCGTCGGCAGAGCTTGCGGTAATGGGGCCGGGGGGCGCCGTAAATATAATTTTCCGAAAGGAAATTCAGGCATCCGAGGAACCTGAACGAAGGGCTGAGGAGCTGGTGGGGCAGTACCGTGAAAAATTCGCCAATCCCTACATTGCGGCAGAGATGGGGTACATAGACGACATAATCGAACCGCAGGAGACACGGCCGAGGATAATCAACGCTTTAAAAACTCTGTTGAATAAGAGGGAATCCCGTCCGGCCAAGAAACATGGAAATATACCTTTGTGATCACATGTTCCGAAAGATACTTGTTGCCAATCGGGGGGAGATTGCTCTCCGGGTCATGAGGACCTGCAGGGAAATGGGAATCTCCACCGTGGGAATTTATTCTGATATCGATGCGTATGCTCTTCATTCACGATACGCCGACGAATCATATCGTGTCGGGGACAATCCATCCCGTAAAAGTTACCTGAATGCCGAAAGGATCCTCGAAATAGCGAAGGAGACCGGGTCGGAGGCAATTCATCCCGGTTACGGTTTTCTCGCGGAAAATGCCGATTTTGCCCGGAAATGCGAGACGAAAGACATAATTTTCATCGGGCCTTCTTCAGATTCCATGGCAAGTGTCGGGGACAAGATCGCCTCACGTCGATTAGTGAAGAAGGCAGGGATACCAATAACCGCTGGTAGTGAAGGGGCCGTTGACGAGAACAACGCCCACGAAATTGCCAGGGAAATCGGTTATCCCGTCATCCTGAAATCCTCGGCCGGAGGGGGTGGGATAAGCATGGGGGTGGTGGAGGAGCCCGGGGATCTGATCAATAAACTCGAAATCGCTCGTTCCTCATCGTTATCGTCTTTTGGTGACCCGAACATATTCATGGAAAAATATCTCCTTCGACCAAGACACATCGAATTTCAGATACTTGCAGATAGACAAGGGAACGTGATTCATCTTGGTGAGCGTGAATGCTCCATCCAACGCAGGTTCCAGAAGCTTATAGAAGAAGCTCCCAGCGTTGTTGTGGATGATGAGAAAAGAGATCTTGTTGGGGAGAGGGCGGTGGAAATTGCGAGATTGGCAGGCTATGTGAACGCGGGGACAATGGAATTTCTTTACCAGGACGGGGAATTCTATTTCAATGAGGTCAATGCAAGGCTGCAGGTCGAGCATCCCATCACGGAGCTGGTGACCGGTGTGGACCTCGTAAAGGAGCAGATTCGAATTGCCGACGGAGAGCCGCTGGCTTTTTCACAGAGCGACATAAAATTTCGTGGATGGGCCATGGAGTGCCGGATCAACGCAGAGAACCCCTTCAATAACTTCATCCCTTCGCCCGGAACGGTGGTGGACTACCAGCTTCCCGGCTCCATAGGTGTCCGGGTGGATTCGGGTATTGTTTCCGGTTCCGTGATCCCGACGTTTTACGATTCTCTCTTCGCAAAGGTCGTGGTTCATGCGGATACAAGGGAAAGCGCCTTGGAGAGGATGAGAAGAGCATTGAGTGAGATGAAGGTAGAGGGAATCGATACGAACATTCCGTTCCATTTGCATGTGCTGGACGATGTATCATTCAAGAAGGGTGACTTCGATACGAACTTCATTGTAAAAAGAAAAATCATTGAGGATCTATGCGAAAAAGGGGAAGAGCTGAGACGTGAAATGAATCGAAGAGCTGCGGCGGTCTCGGTTGCGCTTGCTTTGTCAAAAGAAGGGATGGCAAAATTTCACCGGTCCGAGGATGAAAAGATATCGGTGGATACTGTCAGCAAATGGAAAATGGCGGGTAGGTTGGAGCGGCTCGGCGGGGGGTTGAGCTCATGAAATTCGACCTTTTATTGGATGGAAAAACATACGACGTGGAGCTGAAGCTCGGCAAAACCGTGGTTGTTAAACTCAATGGTGAAACATTCCAGGCAGAAATGGGCCAAAGTGAAAAGGGTTTCAATATTTTATTGGACGGAAAGAAATCTCTTGTACTGCTGACAGGTTCCCATGTTTCGGTTGACGGCCATCGACATCTGGTGGAAGTGAGGAATCTGAGGAGAGGGACGCCTTCATGGTGTAATAATTCTGAAGAAGGTAAAGAAGGTCCGGCACCCAACCCTTCAAGGATAATCTCTTGTGGTGAAGGCGTGGTTTATCCACCCATGCCAGGGAGGGTAGTTGCCATAAACGTCACGGAAGGCGATCAGGTAAAGATCGGCTCTTCGATCCTGATACTTGAAGCCATGAAGATGCAAAATGAGATTTGTTCGAAATGGAGTGGGCGCGTGCGGGAGATAAAGGTATCCGTAGGCGATATGGTTGAATCGGGGGATGTATTGATGGTAATAGGAAATAAACCTTAAATCACGTCGAATTCCTCTTCCTCAACCCTCTCATCCTCTGCCATCTCCTCATCAATCTCATTTTCTTTATCCTCGGCCCACACTTCATCCACAATTTCCTCTTGCATCTGATTCTCTTCATCCTCGGCCCACACTTCGTCTACAATTTCCTCTTGCATCTGATTCTCTTCATCCTCGGCCCACACTTCGTCTACAATTTCCTCTTGCATCTGATTCTCTTCATCCTCGGCCCACACTTCGTCCACAATTTCATCGTCTCCCTCAATATCTTTGTCTGCGATCTCCTCTTCCATCCCATTACTTTCCCCCCCTGCCTCTTCATCATCAATTATCCTATCCTCCGATTCAGTTTCTTCATCCAAAAATTCCTCGTCTTCTTCCTCTTCCATGTCAATACTATCTACCTCCACTAACTTGTCATCCATTATCTCCTTCTCGTCTTCTTCCTCTTCCTCCTCTTCCATGTCAATACTATCTACCTCCGCTATTTCGTCATCCATTATCCCCTCCTCGTCTTCTTCCCCTGTCTCATCAACCATATCAATACTATCTTCTTCCTCTATTTCGTCATCCATTATCTCCTTCCCGTCTTCTTCCCCTGTCTCATCATCCAAGTCAATACTATCTTTCTCCGCTATTTCGTCATCGATTATCTCCTCCTCGTCTTCTTCCCCTGTCTCATCATCACTGTCAATACTATCTTTCTTCGCTATTTCGTCATCGATTATCTCCTCCTCGTCTTCTTCCCCTGTCTCATCATCCATGTCAATACTATCTTCCTCCGCTATTTCGTCATCCATTATCCCTTCCTCGTCTTCTTCCTCCTGCTCCTTGCGCTTTCTCGCGTAGAAGAAAACCCCTATCATTACGATGACAAGCAGAATCACTATCACAATGATAATAATCCCCGTCCCGCTCTTGTACCAGGCCTCCTCGGCCTTCTCTCCTCCTACCCCGTCTCCACCGTCATCGTCATCCCCTACTTCTTCACTAGGAAGTGCAAATGCTGAGAAAATGGTAAAATGGCTTACATTCGCCCATACGATCCTGTTTTCTTCATCTATCCCAGTATTATCCGCCTTTTTCCATTCGCCACCATCGAAATAGAATATTGTGGCTGAAGCATAGTTTACAGTCTCATTCGTTTTCACATCCGCATAAGATATTGTTATATTGGTCCACTTCAGATCACCGGTAAAATCCAGCATTACATAGAAACCAATGTGAATATAACCCGCGGGTTCACCATCTACATATACTGGAGGATCGTTCACTCTTGCGGCCACGAGAGTCCCATTGCCGGAAACCGATATTTCGATCGACGTTCCCGTTTGGTCATCGGTATAATTAAGGAATCGTACATCGCCTTCCTCAACTGTAATTTCGCCTATTGGGGTGGTGTCACTGTCCTCTACGGCTATTACTGTGACAACAAAGGTATCGGTGCCGGTATTCCCCATTAAATCTATTACAGTGAGGTTTATTATGTAATTTCCAGGAATACTGAAAGTGTATCTGGGTGTAGAGCCATTAAGGATCACTTCGCTCCCATCATAAAGAAAGATCCAACTAAAATTGATGATACCAATATTGTCGGTGGAGCCGCTGCCATCGAAGAGAATCTCGGTATTCTGATCAGCTGTCACATCAAGACCTGCATTGGCAACAGGCACATCGGAATCTGTTACATTGACGTAAATTACACCTGAAGCAAGGTTATTTGCGCCATCCGAAACAGTCAATGTAATCTCAAATGATCCAGCCGTGTGGAAAGTAAAATTTACCGTGACACCATAAAGTGTGATATTGGATTTGTCAAGGAATGTCCATGTCCAATTCAAGATTCCAATATTATCAGAGCTTTGGCTGCCATTGAAAATAATTGTAGTATGCTGTGGTATTGTCTTATTGCTTGTTGCGATCACAGTGGGTTTGTCATTATCACCTATATTTATTGATTTTATCGAACTCATAATATAGTTATCGGAAGAATCACAAACTATGATCCGATATGTCAGATTGGAAAGATCATGATCAACCGTAATGTTTGCCCACCAATAATTTCCAATTTTATTTAATGAGATATTATCCATCAATTCGCCATGGCCCCAGTCCGCAAATACCGAAAAAACATCAATGTTGTCAACAGCACTAACATTAAACTGGAAGATATCTCCGGTTGTTCCTGTTGTTTGTGTGTTATCAATGTAAGTAGGTCGGTCGTTATCAGTTATGTCAACGGAACGAAGACTGCTTATGGCGTAATTATCGGATGCATCATTCACGTATATTGTATAGTTTAGATCGTTAAGACTCTGGTCCAGCATAATGCTGCTTGTCCAGTAGTTTCCTATCCTAATAAGTGAGACATTTCCTGTGAGAGTGTCATGACGCCAATTAACGTAAATCGAATCAACATCTATATTATCCGAAGCGGAAACATTGAATACGAAATCATCGCCGGTTGTCCCAGTATTCGCGCTATTCTCAGAAACGAGCGCCGGAGCATCATTATCGCTTACAGAAACGGACTGAGCCACACTGTAATTGTAGTTATTTGACGTATCATTGAAGTAGATTATGTAGCTAAGCTCGCCGAGATCGTCGTCCAGTTTGATCGTTCCAATCCAGAAACCACCTGCCAAGGCCAGGGACTTATTTCCGCTCAAAATACCATGGGTCCAATTCACATAAATCGTATCCAACTCTATGTTATCTGACGCGCTGACATTAAATTCGAAATTGTCGCCGGTTGTTCCCGTATTCGCGCTGTTATCAGTACCAATAACCGGGGCATCATTATCACTTACGGAAACTGTCTGCACCGCACTGGAATTGTAGTTATTGGATGTATCATTGATATGGATGACATAACTAAGATCACTAAGATTGTTATCAAGAGTAATCGTAGCTAACCAAAAGGCCCCGCTCAAGCTCAATGAATTATTCCCGCTCAAACTACCGTGACTCCAGTTCACATGAACCGTATCGACCTCTAGGTTGTCATAAGCGCTGATGTTAAAAATAAAATTGTTCCCGGTAAAACCGTTATCTGAACTGTTGTCGGTAAAATAGGGTAACTCGTTGTCTGTCACGTTCACATTTTGGATCGCACTGATATTGTAATTATTTGATGTGTCGTTTATATAAATGATATAACTAAGGTCACTGACATTATCATCAAGTATTATAGTTGCCAACCAATATGCATCCGTCAAGCTCAATGATATATTTCCACTCAAACTACCGTGACCCCAGTTCACAAAAACCTTGTGAACCTCTATGTTGTCAGAAGCGCTGATATTTAACTCGAATTTTTTTCCGGTATAACCGTTATTGGGACTGTTGTCGGTAAAATCAGGTGCCTCGTTATCGGTGACATTTACAGTTTGGACGTCACTGATATTGTAATTATTTGATGTGTCGTTGACATAGATAGTATAATTCAGCTGACCTGTATCATTATCAAGGCTTATTGTTCCAAGCCAAAAATTGTTCGTCTCCGTTAGAGAGATATTATCCTTAAAATTCCCATGACTCCAGTTCACATAAACCGTATCGACCTCTGAGTTGTCCGAAGCGCTGATATTGAAATCAAAATTTTCGCCAGTTATTCCCTCATTCGGGCTGTTATCGGCATCGATGGATGGAGTGATATCATCATGGCCCCCGGCAGGATCTACGAGAGGATAGCGATCCACACTCCCTTCGTTCCCATCGATCTGGTATGAAATATTCCAAACAGTACCGTTATCGGATGCGCTTGGATATCGGGAGCTATAATCCGACCAGTAATTACCCTCGCTGATATTATCATCCCAAAGATTGTCCTTTCCGTCATCAAATGCCTGAACTCCTCCGCCGTTATTATCACTGAACCAGTTGTGGTGAATAGTGTTATTATCCGAAGCTGCGTTGGCGATCTTTATTCCTACATCCGTATTGTTCGAGAATACGTTTAGGTCGATAGTATTGTTATCAGAGGAGAGGAGATACATGCCCCGGGTGTTATTGTCGCATGTATTGTTAGTAATATTATTGGAGAGAGATGAGGAGAAGAATATACCATCGGTGTTATTGTTGCACGTGCTATTGCTAATATTATTGTTATCGGAACTGGAGAAATAGATTCCCAAATTGTTGGAATTACCAGTGTTGTTCATCAAGTCGTTGCTGTTTGATGAAGTAAGCTGGAACCCATAGTTAGTATTCGAGTTTGCGGTGTTACCGATTATGATGTTTTGATCGGAAGAAGCTAGTCGGATGCCTGTGTTGCTGTTGGAGCTTGCCGTGTTATTCGTCAGGTTGTTGCTGTTGCTGGAAGAGGTAAGGTAGATACCAAATGAATTCGAGTTGACAGTGTTGTTGAATATTATGTTGTTATTGCTAGTCGAGAGGTAGATTCCATTGTCGTTCGAGGACAAAAGGTTGTTCATTAATATATTGCTGCTCGATGAGCTGACGTAGATCCCATCGAAGGTATTGGAGTTAGCAGTATTGTTGGTTACATTGTTGCCGCCGGAAGAAGACAGGTAAATGCCAAATGAATTCGAGCTTGCTGTATTGTTATCTATATTATTATTCGTGGAAGAAAAGATGTAAATTCCATTGGTATTGGAAGTAAGGTCATTATAGCCAATATCATTATTGTTGCAGGAGGAGGAAAGATAAATCCCGTTGGTATTGTTCGAGGCATTGTTACCAGCGATATTATTATAACAATTTGACGAATGGAAGTAAATCCCATAATCGCTGTTCGAGCTTGCTGTATTGTTTAATAGAAAGTTGTAGCCATTGGATTCAAGGTAAATTCCATTGGTATTCAGGTTTGCGGTATTATTGATAAAGGTGTCATTGATGGAGGAAGAAAATCTGAATCCGGTATCGTTATTCGAATTTGCAGTGTTGTTTATAAGGATGTTGTCATTTGAAGTTGTGACATAGAATCCACGATAGTTATAGTTACAAATTGAGTCGGAGATATTGCTATTATTGGAAAAATGGCTATAGATACCGTAATAGTTCGAGTTGCAGCTAATATTGCTCAACGTATTATTATTTGAATAATAGAGGTAAACCCCATAGTTGCTATTCGCGCTGCTGGTGATATTTGCAACAGTATTGTTTTCCGAAAAACCGAGAAGAACCCCTACAGAGCCATCGCTGACATTCTGCCCTTCAATTTTAACATCCGTACAATTAACGAGAATAATCTGCCCTCCCCCGGGAGGGATATTTCCACCGGAAACGTTCACCCAATAATATACCGGATTACCATTGACTGTGTTAGAGGTGTTTATTGAATGTGTATTCCAATGCAGAGGGGATGAGCCGGAAAGGAATATCCCGTTTTCAAACATATGATTATAGCTAAATGAGTTGCCCATGGAATCAAATAATAGGATACCATCGGAATTATTTGAGTTGAAAGTATTATTTGTCATTGTGTTGTAGTTTGAAGAGTCGATATAGACCGCATAGTTGTTCAAGTTCAAGGTATTGTTAATTAAGGTGTTATTTTCTGACGAATGAAGATAAATACCAAAGAAATTCGTTCCCACAGTATTGTTATCGATACTCCCGTTGATTACACTATTACAATATATCCCATATTTGTTTTTGTAGCAGATGTTATTATATATACGATAGTAGTCGTTTTGGACATCGATCCCTGCATCATTTCCGCTGGAACCGCTATTTGTTACATTAAAACCCGTTATATTAACCCAGGCAGATGTGATCCGTACCACATCACCGTTTCCGTCTCCGTCGATAGTGGTATTCGCACTTCCGTTACCGATTATAGTAACAGTACGGTTAATGATCACGTTTTCGCTGTAATTCCCTGCAAATACGTATATTGTGTCGCCGGGATTGGAAGCATTTATGGCATCTTGAATTGTAACATGATCTTGTCCACCACTGGCGTCAACGATAATGTTCCCACGTTTTCCACTGATAATACCTTTATGATCGCAATCTTTAATAATTCTGGATTCCTGGTGATGTTTCTCGTTTCTTAGCCACTCAGTATTATTGACGAGGCCAATGAATATTCCGTTGAGTAAGATAAACACAAATATAATGCTTAAAACTTTTTTCATAACATTCCTCCATACCACTTAACAATTGTTAAGTCAACGAAAATCTCTTTTTCTATAAATCTTTTCTTAGGCTAATAATTATAATATCGACAATACATTTCTTAGGTAAAAAAATAGTTTTTATCACGGTACGGACAAACAATACCAGGTGAAAAATGAAACAAGCTTATATTCTAAAAGTGAGAGCGGAGTGGACAGGAACTACCACGAATTATGGAGCCTAGTGCCCTATAACCCGGGAAATCCTAAACGAATCCAAATATCGTATAGACTTATGAATGGTTTTTTTTATATCGCTTTCGGCGTCGGAGGGATCAATCCCCTATCCATCAGAGCCCTGGTTTTGTTCCGCGATTGTTCGATTATTTCCCGTGCCCTATCACGTATCTCCTGCGTGGACAGCTTCCGCCTCGCTATACCCTGCTCGATGGCTTTACGTCCCACATATTCAGCCTCCTTGATGAAAACCTCCCAGTCATCCATTGTGGGAACGATGTAATCCTCGTGTATTCCCTTTTCCACGGCGGTCTCCGCGATGGCGTCCGCAGCGGCAATGGCCATCTCATCGGTGATGGTGGTTGCACGTACATCCAGTGTACCCCGGAAGATTCCCGGGAAACCTATTGAATTGTTTATCTGGTTGGGGAAGTCGCTCCTACCAGTACCCACAATTCTTGCTCCTGCTTCCTTTGCTTCCCAGGGCCAGATCTCCGGAACCGGGTTAGCAACCGGGAATACGATGGCATCATCGTTCATGTCCCGAACCCAATCTTTCTTGATAATTCCCGGCCCCGGTCTGGATGCAGCCACGAGAACATCGGCCCCTTTCATTGCCTCTTTGATCCCACCGGTCAAACCGTCCGGATTCGTTGTGGAAGCGAAATCGTATTTCCAGGGATTTATTTCCTTCATTCGAGCAAGGTCCTCTCTTCCGTGATGAAGTATTCCCTTGCTGTCCACCAGGGTAATATTTCTTCTAGGAACACCATATTTCGTGAGAACCCTGAGATAGGCGATGTTGGCGGCTCCCACGCCATTTACGGCAAATTTTGCTTCATCTATCTTTTTTCCAACGACCTTGAGTGCGTTAATGGTACCGGCAAGGGTTATGCTTGCAGTACCCTGCTGGTCATCGTGCCACACGGGAATGTCCATTTCTTTTCGTAACCTTTCAAGTATGTAGAAGCAATCAGGCACTTTTATATCTTCGAGGTTGATACCGCCGAACGTGGGTTCCACAAGTTTTACGGTTTCAATGAACTTATCGGGGTCCTCCGTATCTATCATCAGAGGCTGAGCATCCACTCCCCCGAGATATTTAAAAAGAAGCCCCTTCCCCTCCATTACCGGAAGACCTGCATAGGGACCGATGTTTCCAAGGCCAAGTACTCTTGTGCCGTTGCTGGCCACCGCCACCGTATTCCACCGGTTGGTCAATTCGTTTACCTCGGAGATATCTTCCTTGATGGCGAGGCATGGCTGGGCAACGCCAGGAGTATAATAAACCGCGAAATCACTGAACGAACTTATGGAACACTTGGAAATGATTTCTATTTTACCTTGAAAATGTCTATGCCAGGGTATTCCCTTGCGGACCGGTTCTTTCGCTTTTTCCAGTAATTTTGAAGCATCGATAGGTGAATTCTTTTCACTTTCTTCTGCCATATTGCTACCATCCTAGCGTGATTTAAGTGCTTATCTCTTTCGGATATATAAAAACCACTTTTGTATTTATTTATTACATGATTCAATTGATGTAAAGTTAGGTATACTGAAGGATGGATAGGGAAAAAATCACGCTTCAATCACTTTCTTGTCTAAAACGATATATGATGCTAAAATATCTATAGACGGTTACTTTTCACCTATCTTTAGTCCAGGTATAATTGTCTTAGCTTTGTTTCCCCCTTTTTCATGCACCAGCGTTACATCATCGTACTTTCGGAGGTAATGATCCATGAAAGACCTTGTTGTTTACTTTTCCAGAACCGGAAACAATCGATTTCTCGCAGAACGTATAGCCCGCGACCTTAACGCCGATATAGAACCCATCCGGCCACGGTTGAATGTATTCTTTTTCCTGCTCATATCCTCCCTAACGCATGTGACCTTCGGTATACGCAAACTTAAAAAGGATGTTGCCTCGTACGAATGCGTTATTCTTGTTGGCCCAATCTGGATGGGGAGCCTCATAACGCCCTTTCGGTCCTTTCTTAAGAAATACAAAATGGCTCTCAAATCGGTCTATTTCGTCACCTGCTGCGGCAGCGACGAGAAAGAAAAGGACGGCAAGTTTGGTTATAATAGAGTTTTTAAAAAAGCTGAAAAATACGCAGGTAGACCATGTGAATTGTGCGAGGCTTTCTCCATCAAGCTGGTGGTGCCAGAAGATAAGCGGGATGATGATAAGGCCATTATGGAGGCTCGTTTGACAAATGAATCATTCAAAGGACCTTTTAAGCAAAAATACGACCAGTTCCTCTCAAAATTATTCAGAATCTCAAAAGGATGAGGTTTAAATCAAATTTCGGGGAAATGAACAGTTGATTTTTTCTTTTTCGATATCTTTAATTACAATATCATAACTCGGCCCCTTCCCACCAGTTTTTTGGCTCAAAGGGCGTGTTGATAGTCTGACCTATTTGAGGTGCCATGAATGGAAGGTTATTATTATTCGCTGCTTTGGAAAATCTCTGTATGGGTTCCAGCCAGGCATGGTAGGCCAGGTTGAATTTGCCCCAATGGATAGGCATGGCCATTTTGCTTTTGAGATCAAGACAAGCTTGAACGGATTCTTCAGGCAGAAGATGGATCAACTTCCAATCCCTTGAATAAGCTCCGCATTCAATGAGCGAAAGGTCGAAAGGTCCGTACCGATCACCGATTTTCATAAACTCAGGGGAGTAACCCCCATCACCGCTGAAGAACACGGAATGATCTTTCCCTTTAATTACCCAAGATCCCCAAAGACTGGTATTGGAACTTAAAGCTCCTCGACCGGAGAAATGACGGCTGGGAGTAAAAGTGTAATTAAAATCATCACGCTCCATTTCCTGATACCACTCAAACTCAGTTATCCGATCCGCTTCAATTCCATATTTTTCTAGCCATTTTCCGACATTTTTTGGTGCGAAAAAAGCATTCGCTTTTTTCAAGAGAAGAGATATAGTTATCTTGTCAAGATGGTCGTAATGGTTGTGAGATAACAGAACAATATCTATCTCGGGCATATCATTTGCCAGGAAGGTCCTGCTATAGTCGAAGGGTTTGGAACCCGGCAACCTTGATGGACCCACGGATTTTCCGGATAGAACCGGATCCGTAATAATGATTCTGCCTTCAATATTGATAAGCACTGTGGAATGACCGAACCAGGCAATACCGAGACCTTTTTTCGAATTGGTGAATTTCTTAGCGTTAAAATCACCTGTTTTTATCGGATACGAAGGCCTCCTTTCCTTTCTGGACCCGAAAATGAATTTCCCCATCATCTTTGTCATGGGTGTCTTGTTGGGATTCATTGGGGTTTTCAAAAGATTCTTGAACTTCTTTTCATTACCATGCTTGCACAATTTCTTTATGGTCATTCATTCACCCGTCTTATCGAATCTTGATGGGCATTATGCAAACCTGGACAAATTAATGCTCATCCAAATCCTCTTTACTCAACAACCCAGGTATCTCACCGGGAGTCATGGCAACCATAACTCCGGCAGCCTGCAACGCCTCTATCTTTGACTGTGCAGTTCCTTTCCCTCCTGATATGATGGCTCCGGCATGCCCCATGGTCTTACCCCTTGGAGCTGCCCGGCCTGCGATGTAGGCCACCACAGGTTTCGTAATATTGCTCTTTATGTACTCCGCCGCTTCTTCCTCGGCGCTGCCTCCGATCTCTCCGATCAGCACAATTCCCGCTGTATCCGTGTCACTTTCGAAACGCGCCAGCAGCTCGATGAAATTCAACCCCACTATTGGGTCGCCGCCCAGCCCTATTGCAGTGGACTGACCCATGCCCGCCTTACTTAGATCGTCCACTATCTCGTATGTAAGAGTGCCGCTCCGTGATATGAGACCGATGTTTCCGGGACTGAATACGTGGGCTGGCATTACTCCCATCTTGCATTTCCCCGGACTGATGATGCCGGGAGTGTTCGGGCCTACGACGACTATTTCTTTTTTACTGGCCCGGTGGACGATCTCCAGAGAATCATGTATCGGAATGTGCTCAGTAATAACCACAACCGGATCCAGTCCGAATTCGATTGCTTCCAGAGCAGCGTCTTTCGCAAAGGCTGCTGGAACGAAGATAATGGATGCCGTGGGTTTTTCGGGAATCTCATCGAATGAATCATAGACCATTATATCTCCCACCTTTTCACCACCCTTTCCCGGCGTCACTCCTGCCACGACATTTGTTCCGTAATCGATCAATCTTTCAGTATGGAACCTCCCTTGGCCTCCTGTAATTCCCTGGACAACCACTTTGGTCGCTTCGTCGATTATTATTGACATTTAAGCCCCCTCCCTGAATTCAGCGGAATCGGTCCCCTTTGAGGCTGCGATTCCGCGAACATTGTCACAAGTGCAAACTTCGACATTTTTTCGAGCTTCGCACTTATGACAATATGCTCTTGCCTGTTCCACAGCATTTTTCGCGGAGTCCTCCATGTTCTCGTAAACATGATAACCGTTATCAGTTAAAATTTTCTTACCTTCTTCCTCGTTCGTACCCATCATTCGCACCGAGATAGGTATACTTGGCGCGATATCAACGATGCCCTTTGCGATCTCGTCGCATTTCGTTATACCGCCGAAGATGTTGATAAAGATGGATCTTACCCCCGGTTTTTTCAGAACAATACTCAGAGCTTTACTCATATTTCTAGCATTGGCACCGCCGCCCACATCCAGAAAATTGGCCGGTTCGCCATTATACTGTTGAAGTATATCCAATGAGGCCATGACGAGACCTGCGCCACAGCCGATTATAGCGATATTTCCCGGTAGATCCACATATGCCAACCCCGCTTCCCGCGCCTCTTTTTCGAGAGCGGTAAACTCTTCGGTTGTTTCCCCTTCAGTCTTGAATTCCAGATGACGGAAAACTGCATTGTTATCGATATTCAGAACTGCATCAACGGCCACGACATTTCCATTATTCGTGAGAATCAGGGGATTTATTTCGGCCAATTCCCCGTCGTACGCTTTGAATACTTCGTAAAGCTTTATAGTAATTACCGCAACCTTCAACATAGCTCTTGCGGAAAGACCAATCTGCTTTGCCATTTTACGGGCGTGATATTGTTGAAATCCGACATCAGGATCGATATCGAACCTTGCGATGGCCTTGGGATTCTCTCGGGCGACCTCTTCAATATCCACACCTCCCCTGGAGGACAATATGCAGGTGAAACTTCTTGACTTGCGGTTTACAGTAAATCCCACGTACAGCTCTCTCGCATGGATCAGGTCTGCCTTTTCTTCGATCAAAAGTTGTCGGACAGTGTATCCTTTTAGTTCCATTCCAAGCAATTCGGGGATTATCTTCATGGCCTCACTTTTCGTGCTAGCGAATTTTATCCCGCCGGCTTTGCCCCGTCCGCCAACCAGGACCTGGGCTTTCAGGGCTACCGGAAATTTAAGCTCCTTCAGTAAGGCCTCTGCATCACCTTCATTATCGATAACGATACCCTTGGGTATCGGTATCCCATATTGTGAAAATATCTCCTTTGCCCTGTATTCATGTAATTTCATATGCTGTCGCCCCGTTATGTTATATTAATATTATCTTTTGGTGGAGGGAAGGAGGAAATATAAAAGGGTTTTGCGGTGGATTGACAAACACGGAACCGATTTCGTGAGAATTTACGTTGTAGGCGTTACGAGCCAGGATGAGTTGTCGGTTACGGCGGAATAACAAATACTTTATGTAATCGAAACTCGATGAGCAAATCGACAATTATACTGAAGAGTTAAACATTGTAAACTTCATCGAAGAAAGATGGGGACGGCTTCAAAAAGAAAAGGATGAATATATTGCCTTGGGTGAGATATAGATGGGAGTTTTTATACTCCCTCCTTTTCAAAAATATATCTATGAAAATGGCGGAAGAAACGAATCTTTGAATATCTGAATAAATATGTCTCAGATCACACAATTCAAGGGCAGTGGTGGATATTTGGAGATCTAAGGAAAACGGACGCTTTCTCGAAATACCTAAGTTGTGAACAATATAGGAACTGCGTTAGATAGACGTATCCGGCGATAAAAATTCTGCGGACCCCCCTCTGTCTGAGATCCATCAAAACCCCATAGAATAATCTTAAGCCCAAGAATAAATACGAACGCAATAGAAAAAGTAGCAAAAGAATAAAATATTATTATAAATCTGAGTAAGGGAAGAAGGTGCTATTATGAGAAAGCTGATATTGCCATTACTTGTCATGATTGTTTTAATACCTAGTGCATTTGTCAATTCTACTCCCAACTATTGGGGCGTTTCATTCCCTGAAAGTGATTTTGATTTTGCCATAAACCAAAGCCTTGATCCTCAGTTCGACACAAAGTATGAAAAAATGGTCCATCATGAAACAGGTTTATATGCAGTAGGGGAGCGAGGTATGGAAAGAAAATCCGTGGACGATCCCCATGCGCTTGGAATATATCGATTCGATTATGGTGGGGTTCTTGTCTGGGAAACCATCTGGGAACCTCCCTCTCAAGAATTCGATTATGAATGTTTCTATACCGCCCCTCACATTATGATATATGATGATATTATCTATATCTTATTGGAAACCCGTGATTTTGATGATTGGTATTATTATATTCTTTCTTTTGACCTAGAGGGTGCACCCTTATTGGAATCCAGATATCATAGAGATATGGATACGGAATTCAATGACCTTATTGTAAATGAGTATGGCATTTACGTTATTGGTACCGTACTGTCAGATGAGGACCTATGTCGGGACATTAATATTAGGCTTTTTGATTTCAATGGAAATATGAAAAATAATATAACATGGGAAAAAAGCGTTTCCCTCGATGAAGATATGATAATAAGTCAGGTGAAACATGATACCGATAATATTTTCGTATTGGGTTACTCCGTTCCGGATATGAAGGATAATAGTACCGGTCTTTTTGTAATCTCTTTGGAGATGTCTTTAAACGTAATATGGGAATACTGGTATCATAATACATACGCGGACGATCCTGATATATTTTACAAATATGAAGACCAATTTCTTATACTGAATGAAGATAAAATCCTCATTGTTTCTTCAACGAATTACTGTGTAGGTGAGTGGTATAGTTTCACAAACCACCCCGGATTGAATTTTTTAATTGCATTGAATCTCGATGGTACATTGGCATACAACGTAACATTGAAAAACAATGCCGACAAACTCTTATCATTTGAGGATGTTAAACTTTTTAATAATATAATCTATTGCATTGGAACTCAATATATTTTTCCTGATGAGAATTTTTTTATCATTGCCTACAATACGATGGGTGAAATCCAGTGGGAATCTTATTTCAACGATCAACATGATTTTGATGGCGATTATTTTAACACAGTAATATCAGATAAGGGTATATTTTTATTTACTACTGATACAAAATACATGTACGAAGAATGGGTCGACAATGAAGTATATGCATATTATAACGGCAGTTTTGTCCTGCACAGCCTGCATCTTAATGGTACTATAATAAATAAGAATGGAATGTTAACACCCCTTACCTATCGGATCACTACCGCCTTCCAACATAATGATACCATATATATTTCTGGATATATTCATGAAGCATACAGTACGGCAAATCCGATTTTCGGCACTGAAAGATATAGATATACGTCAGCATTCATACTAGGATTCGATTTATCTGAAGAGGATGAACTGGATGACGAGGGTGATAGTGCGCCTGAAAAGAGCAGCAGCGGGGAAATTTATCCCATTATTTTTATATTAATAATTTTTGTTTTAATCCTTTTATTAATAATTTTCAATAAAATAAAAAAAACAAGGGGAAATACTTAAGCCTCAACATGGCGTTAAAAAGATAGAACTAATGATCAATATATTTGTGCATCGATATGGTTTACCCGACCTTTTGAGGCAGCGGCAGGGGTTAGACGGAACGATATAAAAAAAATTTCCAACCAATAATTATCTGCAATAAAGCCTATCGCCTATCGAATATAACCGCTACTGAGGCAATAGAATGAATCGTGATATCTCCCTGGAATTGAACCTGGCAGCCCCATGCGGATTCTACTGCGGAACGTGCAGACACTATCTGGCAAGGACGAAGGGATTATTGGGAGAAAAAAAACTTAAACATGGATGCAGGGGCTGCAGAATACAAGATAAAAATTGTGCCTGGGTGAAAAAAGATTGTGTATTATTGAGAAAAAAACAAATAGATTTCTGTTTTGAATGCAAGGATTTCCCCTGTGCCAATCTAAAAAAGCTCGATGAACGTCATATTCGCGATGATAATGTGAGCCTCATCGATAATTTACTGAGGATAAAAAAGTTCGGCCCAAAGCAATGGCTCGCAGAAGAAGATGAAAAATGGAGATGCCGAAATTGCGGCGGGAGAATATGCGTCATAGATAAGGAATGTTATGATTGTCGGTGTAAGATCGATTGAAAGATGCTAGGTCCCGGCACTCCGGGTGAATCATTGTCTCGCCCAAATTAATTGCGTTTCGCTTCAAAAACTCTAGATATGGGCGTGGCGTAAGGAGAAATCATGGCGCTAAATAGATAATTACATAATCATATGTAAGGACCAGCAGTTATATCACCACCAAATGTGAGATTGAGATGTCAGGTATTGGATTGCTGAATGAAAAGCCGCTTCATGCATCGCTGAAGGAGTGGTACGCCCAACCGGGAGACCGATTCGAGGTTGAGGTTGATGGATTTGTCATCGATATCGTTCGAGAGGATCTGCTGCTGGAAATTCAGACCGGCAATTTCGCATCCATAAAATCGAAGCTGAAAGAGCTGATAGCTAGGCATCCGATACGATTGATCTATCCGATAGCTCAGGAGAAATGGATCGTCAAGCAACCTAAGGATAACAGCAGTGCCGTGACACGCCGCAAGTCGCCCAAAAGGGGGCGGGTGGAGGATATGTTCTGGGAAATGGTGAGTTTCCCTCATATGTTTATGAATACTAACTTCTCCCTCGAAATATTGTTGATAAGGGAAGAAGAGCAAAGACGGTTCGAGGGGAAACGTAAATGGCGCACTAGGGGATGGGGCATTGAGGAGCGTCGCTTGCTGGAAGTGGTGTACCGTAAATTATTCGAGGAGCCCGCAGATTTATTAGAGCTGATTCCGGAGAACTTAGAAGAACCATTTAGCACAAAAGATTTGGCCGAAGCGATGGGCATCAGGAGACAATTGGCGCAGAAGATGGCCTATTGTTTACGTAAAGCGGGAGTGATCAATGTGATAGGAAAGCGGGGACGGTTTATTCTATACAGGGTGGCTGGCGCCTAATGTCTTGTGGATTCCCGAAGTTGCAACGGAGCCGACAGGCGAGAGTCTGAAACTCGCGAGTTATGCGAGGACGTTAGTCCCGAGCATGACGGGGGGCGCTAGACCCTCGACATGCGCAGTTTGCAATGTGTTCCTTCAATATATTTCTATTATTTTTCGGAAAATCTAAATATTAAGAAAGTTAATCTATCCTAACTATATGCATATAAAAAGACATTATTTTTAATTCTGGGAATGTAACTATGAGTGAATCACAAGACATTGGATACCATTGTTTTCACGAATCAGATTGGGATTATTTTAAAGATTCAATCGGGGATTTTGATAAACAATGGGAAGAAGTAACAAATAACCTGGGGAGTGATTTTTTATCTTATTTACAATCATTTCTTTTCGAAAACCAATATTTCTTTTCTGAAGATTGTACTTTTCAAGTTGAACTAATCATTGATACAAATATAGTGTTTGGGGAAATAAGAGCAATATTGAAAGGGAAACCCTCATTCCTAATGTCTATTATTGGAAATCCATTCTTAAAATTGTATGCTCCACCCGAAATAGTAGAAGAAACTATCTCGACAATAGAAAATGACTTGCCAAGAAATTTAAACCAAATCAAAGCAAAAGAAGTAGCTATGAACATCTTATCTCAAATCGAGATATTACGGGGACAACGTCTTGAATCATGGATTCATGCATATCATTTGATAGGAGAGCGCGATAAGAAAGATGTCCCCTTTTTATCCCTCGCATTTTCATTGGAATCTCATGGAATTATGACCCGGGATAAAGATTTCGAAGATCAAACGGATGTGAGAATATGGAAATTGGGGGAAGCAGGAAGAATGGTATCCGATTTTAGTAAAGGATCGTTCTCATTTTTCATATTAGGTAATTTCATACCAAGATTGATACAATTTTGTTATTGGTTGTGTGTAAGTTTTTTAAAATTCGTTGCTGATGTAGTTAAAGGATTTATTTCCGTTATTACAGCCCTAATAAAGGGGGGAGCAGATGCATTATCACGAATTCCAAAATGGATTTTATTCAGTGCATTAGGTTTAGTTGCAATTACATTAATCTGTTCTGAAAAAGCAAGAGAACGAATTGGAAATTTTATGAAAGATATTGGTAAAATAGCCTTATTTGCTTTTAATGAAATTAAGAAATTATTTAAAAGAGTAATTGAGGGCATTCGACAAATGATTCAATTATTAATGCCTTTCATTTCAGTCGTTATTAATGCGGTTGGCTATCTATTTTATCATGTCCAACGACTCATTAATAGAATTCATGAGCTCGAAGAATCTAGAGCCGAATTGTAATTTTCCAAATCCCCTGATGCTTAATAATTATGAGTTTTGTCATATAAAGTGAAACTTATGTTGTAGAATAAAAATAATTGAGGTTGAATATAGGTATATTCCTAGATATATAAGGAACACAATGCATTTCGCCATAACTCCGCTATTGACGAACAAAAAGTTCAGAAAGGTGGAGTTATGCGAAATTATTACGAATCATTCGCCTAAATCCTAAAAACCTTCCTTGGATTCCAAACTACAACAGCTTTTTCCGCTACATCTTTCACTACTTCGTCACCCACCTGTCACAAGATATAACTGCATCTAATTGGCTCCTCATATCTGGGAACTCCAAAGGTCGTAATTATGGATATATTTATTCTGGGTCCAAGCTTTGCAATTATGATGAATATCAAAATAACAAACCCTTGCGAAATCTTTATTGATTTTAACTTGTATCAAACAGGTCGATCATATGTCCGAGCAAATAAAAAATGCTACTTTGGAACTTTTGAGAAGAGCCGCCACATCGTTGCCCACCGACGTCATGAACGCCTTAAACCATACCTATGAGAGTGAAGAATCACCCGCCGCGAAGATGAACCTGAAGGCTATTCTTGAAAATGTGAATGTTGCTGAAGAACAGTCGCTACCCATGTGCCAAGATACGGGAGCACCCATTTTTTGGATATATTATCCCAAGTCCTATTCCCAGTTAGAGCTTCGTAAGCAGATCAACAAAGCGGTAAGAGTTGCTTCGGAAATTCCTTATCTTCGACCCAATGCCGTCGATTCCATTACCGGCAAGAATTCCGGGGATAATATCGGTAATGGCGTTCCGGTATTTCATTTCAAAGAATGGGCTGAAAATCATATCATGGTCGAGCTGATGCTGAAGGGCGGCGGCTCAGAGAATGTATCCCCCCAGTACAAGTTACCCGACTCGTCACTGGGGGCGGGCCGCAACCTGGAGGGTGTAAGAAAATGCGTTATCGATGCCGTTTTCAGGGCTCAGGGATTGGGCTGTGCTCCGGGGGTGATAGGAGTGGCCATTGGGGGTAACCGAGACACCGCGTATGCAGCGGCAAAAAGAGCTCTTATGCGGCCTTTCGATTATCAGAATCACGTACCCGAATTGAACGAACTGGAACAAAGATTAATGAAGGAATTGAACGAGCTGGGTATCGGTCCAATGGGTTTTGGGGGGAAAACAACCGTGCTCGCCGTCAAGGCCGTGGCTTTACATCGGCTTCCCGCCTGCTTCTTCGTTACAATTGCATATAACTGCTGGGCCCTGCGCCGTCAGACAATGATCATCAAGGGAGGTGTGGTTAGCTATGACTGAGCTGAGATTACCCACCGATGAAGCTACCGTTAGAGAGCTGAACGTAGGAGATTTCGTCGAAATAACGGGTATCATGTTTACTGGACGGGATGCCGCCCATACTTTTTTGATGGAAAAAGACCGGGAAAAATTCAAGGAGTTGCTGAAAGGCAGAATAATATATCACTGTGGACCCGTCGTAAAAAAAGTCCACGGGGAGTGGAAGTTCATTTCAGCCGGACCTACAACGAGCATTCGTGAAGAACCGTATCAGGCGGATGTTTTCAAACGGTACGGTCTAAGAGGGGCACTGGGTAAAGGCGGGATGGGGAAAAAAACCATTGCAGGGTGCAAGGAATTCGGTGCGGTTTACCTGCATGCCGTAGGCGGGGCGGGAGCGCTGGCAGCCGCCTCAGTAAAAAGAGTGAAAAATGTATACATGCTCGAGGAATTCGGCGTACCGGAAGCTTTCTGGGAGATCGACGTGGAGCGGTTTCCAGCAGTGGTGACCATTGATTCCAAGGGCCGGAGCCTTCACGAAACGGTAAGGAGAAATTCTAAAACAGAATACCGAAGACTTCTGGGAATCTGATTTTTTATCGGCCTTTTTATTGATATTGATAATTATCGTGTGGCACCATTTTCCGATAGGTCTCGAAATAATGTAAATGTCTGGGAAAATTATATATTTCGGTATTTCCGGGAAAAAATCTATTTAAAAATGCATCATTAACCATCACTGACCCCAGTGTGATGTCCCAGGAGGAAACTACCAGATGAGGATTGGTGTGTACGTCTGTCATTGCGGAGGAAATATATCCGAAGTTGTGGATGTGGAAGCCGTTTCGATGTTTGCGGACGATCAACAAGACGTCGTATTGGCCCGGGATTATTCACATATGTGCTCGGAAGCGGGACAGAAACTTATTTTGGACGATATACGAGATCATGAGTTGGATCGGGTCGTGGTGGCTGCCTGTTCACCTCAATTTCATGAAAGGACCTTTATGACACTTATGGAAAGGGCGGGTCTATCCCCCTATCTTCTGGAGATCGTCAATCTGCGTGAGCACTGTTCGTGGCCCCATTTTGGAAAGCCAGTAGAGGCCACTGAAAAGGCCAAGGATCTGACCAGTATTGGAATCGCAAAGGTACGTCTTGACGAGCCATTGGAAAAGAAATCCATGCCAATAGGTAAGAGAGTACTGGTCATAGGGGCCGGAGTGGCTGGGATCCAGGCAGCTCTTGACCTGGGGGACGCGGGCTTCGAAGTATCTCTAGTTGAACGGGAACCCACCATCGGCGGAAAGATGGCCCAGCTTTCAAAGACATTTCCCACTGAAGACTGCGCCGCTTGTATCCTCTCACCCAAGATGGCAGATGTTCCAGCAAATCCGAACATTACTCTGTATACTTATTCAGAAGTTGAGAGCATCAGCGGTTCTCTTGGAAATTATGAGGTGACTATTGAAAAAAAACCCCGATATGTTGATACGGAAAAATGCGTAGGGTGCGGGATTTGTGTGGCGAAATGCCCCGTAAAGGTTCCGAATAGATTCGATGAAGGATTGGAAAACCGGAAAGCTATTTATCTTCCAAGTGATCTGGCCGTCCCCTACAAATACCTCATTGATGAAACCGCATGTCTTCATCTCACCAAGGATAAATGCGGGCTCTGTGAAAAATTCTGCCCACAAGATGCGGTAGATTTCGAACAGGAACCCGAAAGAATAACATTTACAGTGGATACCATCATAGTCGCTACCGGTTTTGACGTTTTCGATGCCGCGGAAAAAAAGGTATACGGTTACGGAAAGTATGAAAATGTTCTAACCGCATTAGAGATGGAACGGATATTATCGCATATCTCCAATGGTAACGAGATAAAGGAGATCGGCAATAGGATTGCCTTCATTCAATGTGTGGGATCACGTGACGAGCAGGTCGGAAATGAATACTGTTCAAAGATCTGCTGTATGTACGCGAGTAAACAGGCTCAATTGCTCAAACGTGCCGATCCCGACAGGGATATCTATGTGTTCTACACCGATCTGCGGGCAACTGGAAAGGGATTTGAGGAATATTACAAGAGAGCACAGAAGGAAGGGGTCAAATTCATACGTGGAAGGGTGGCTGAGGCCTTAGAGGATTCCAATACGAAGAAAGTGACGCTGAAGGCGGAAGACACGCTAACCCGCAGCCTGATCGAATCGGAATTCGATACGGTAGTCCTATCAGTGGGTTTGATACCCAACAAGGGTACCGAGAAGGTCGCCGATATTCTAAGGTTGGCAAAGTCCCCGGACGGTTTTTTAAAGGAAGCTCACCTGAAGTTCAAACCGGTAGACACCATTACCGAGGGAGTTTTCATCTGCGGGTGCGCGCAGAGCCCAAAGGATATTCCCGATACGGTGGCCCAGGCCAGTGCCGCCGCGGCAAGGGCCATGAGGCTCATGAACCGTGGTGTGTACGAAATGGACCCGGTAAAATCATTCGTCTTGGATGATCATTGTGACGGGTGCGCCTACTGCGTGGACCCCTGTCCATATAAGGCTCTGACTCTCATAGAGTACATGAGGGATGGGGAGATAAAGAAGACTGTTGAAACAAATGAAGTTGCTTGCAGGGGCTGCGGAGTTTGCATGGCGACATGCCCCCACGAGGGTATCTACGTGAAACACTTCCGAACGGACATGATTTCAGCAATGGTGGATGCTGCCCTGGTAAGAAACGGGTGAGACAAATGCTCGACAATGAAATGATATCAAGATTTACCAATAATTCCTTCAAAATAGGAGGGTGCCGTTATGGTAGATAAGATAGTTTTCTCCTCGGATAACGTGAAATTTCAGGAAAAAATATCTAAATTGAGCGGAGAGGTAATTACTCTGTGCGACCAGTGCGGTACATGTTCCGGGGGCTGTCCATTTATGGCAGATATGGATATAACTCCATCTCAGATCATGAGAATGGTTCAACTGGGTCAGAAAGAGGTTATGGAAACCTTTGCCATATGGATCTGTGCTTCATGTTTCACCTGCACAATTCGATGTCCCCGGGGATTGGACATTTCTAAAGTTGCGGAAGCCTTGAGACAGGTGATCCTGAGACGAGCTGCAGACCATGTGGACCTTAAGTCCCTTTCGGAGGATGAAGTGGCGAAACTACCTCAAATAGCCGTAATAAGTGCCTGCCGCAAGTTAACTGGATAGGTGAAAAAGGAATGAAGATACCGTATTTTCCCGGATGCACCCTCAAAACAACGGCGAGGAACTTTGACGTCACAGCCAGAGCCGCAGCCAAGATACTGGATGTGGAGTTAGTGGAGCTGGACAAATGGAATTGCTGTGGAACGGTATACTCATTACTTGCTGACAACCTGATGAATCATCTTGCCCCCGTGAGAAACTTCATAAGGGTGCAGGGTATGAAGGATGAAGGGATCATTGATGATGGGAACAAGCTGGTCACATTATGTTCAATGTGTTTCAATACAATGAAGAGTGCGAACCATCGGATGAAAAATTCACCTGGAGACCTAAGGAAGATCAATGAATTCATGTATCGGGAAAAGGATTATAACAGAAATGTGGAGGTTGTCCACTTTCTAGAACTGATAAAAGAAATCGGTTACGAAAAAGTCAGGGAAAAGGTCAGCAAACCTCTCGGGAACATGAAAATTTCCCCGTATTACGGATGCATGTTATTGAGGCCGAAAGAGATATCCATCGATGATCCTGAGGACCCTATGATTCTTGAGGAATTAATGACGTCGCTTGGGGCAGTCATTGTGGACAATCCCCTCAAAAAGATGTGTTGTGGGACATACCAGACGGCAAGGGACAAAGGGATAGTGGTACGGTTGGCCGGGGATATTCTTTCCCGCTCGGTATACGAGGGAGCCGATGCAATAATCACCAGCTGCCCGCTTTGTGCCTTCAATCTCGATGACAGGCAGAAGGATATTGTCCAAAAGGAGCCGACTTTTAAAAAGATTCCTGTATTCTATTTCACCCAGTTGATGGCCCTGGCCTTCGGCCTTGGCCAGGAAATATGCCTCTTTGATCTGAATTATGTTGATCCCAGGCCGCTGCTACTAGAAAAAGGACTTTTGGAGAGATGACAAAGGTGGAAATAATGACTAACAATATGGATATCATGGACCGGATCACACAAGCTAACGAATCGGTAATATCCGGGATCGACGCTAAGGATGTCGAGCATTGGGTGACAATATACATAATGGGAAAGGCATACGAGGTTCCAGCAGGTTTGACCATCATGCAGGCAATGGAGTACGCAGGATACCAGTTCGTGAGATCGGCGGGATGCCGGGCGGGATTCTGCGGAGCTTGTGCCACTGTATTTCGGAAAAAGGGCAATTACAAACTCTCGTCAGCCATGGCATGTCAGACAGTGGCGGAAGAGGGAATGTATCTTGTCCAGATTCCCTTTACGCCCGGGGAGAAAGCAATCTACGACATAGGGAAAGAAAGTTACGATGTATCTGTCTTTTTCCGTCACTACCCCGAGATTGCGCGATGTTTATCATGCAATACCTGCACAAAAGCATGCCCCCAGGACCTGGAAGTGATGGATTATATACAGGCAGCTATAAGGGGAGATTTCAGCGATATTGCACACGGTTCTTTCGACTGTATTCAGTGCGGTCTTTGCGCCATGAGATGCCCCGCGGAGATGGTGCAATATCATATAGCCCAGTTGGCAAGGAGAATGTACGGGCGCTACGGCAATCCGGAACCGGACCATCTAAGGGATAGGTTGAACGAGTTGAAGGAATGTAAATTCGAAGGGGAACTTGATGAACTTGTAAAGGCCGATCGAGATGAACTTGCAAGGCGATATGCCCAGCGGGATATGAAAATAAAGTGATTAGCGGAGGAGGATACGATATGTCCGAGTTGAAGTTAATAAGGGGCTACCCCCAGTATATTCGCGAGCTTATAGATGTTGTGAACAGGACCAGGGAGGAACGAGAGAATTTCACACCTCAGGCCATGAGCAAGGAAGAGAGATTGGATGTTCTGAACAACTATCATCCTGATTTTACACCTGGCGGAAAAAGAAACATAAAATTGGGCCAGAACGCTGGCGATCTCGGTCCTAATCCGGTGGTGGATCTTCTTGAAGCTTATCCGCTAATCGAAGAAAGAGAGATCGGTCTTTCGAAGGTGGATCACCGCGTTGACCTCCTGATAATCGGAGGGGGTCTGGCCGGCACGGCTGCTGCCATATCGGCCAATGAAAATGGAATTCCGGCTGACCGGATTTTACTTGTAAATAAACTGAGGCACGGCGATGCTAACTCTATAATGGCGGAGGGTGGAACCCAGGCGGCAGATCTTCCGGAGGATTCCCCGGCCATACATTATCTGGACACCATGGGCGGCGGCCACTATACCAATAAACCTGACGTTCTCAGAGCTCTCGTTGAAGATGCACCCATGATAATGCATTGGCTCTGTGATATGGGGGCGTTGATCGATCGTGAGGATAACGGAGATTTTGTCGAGAGGCCCGGAGGGGGCACCTCGAGAAAACGCATGCACGCCTGCCGGGATTACACCGGTTTGGAAGAATTCAGAGTGCTCCGGGACGAGTTCAGGAATCGAGCTATCCCTTCACTAGAGTATTATCCCGTGATCGAGCTTATAAAAGATACTGAGGGGAAGGTGGCGGGAGGGGTTATCTGGAACTTCGAGACCGGCGAATACCGTATAGTAAAGGCAAATGCCACGATACTTGCTACTGGAGGTTTCGGGCGGCTTCATATCAGAGGTTTCCCCACCACCAATCACTATGGTGCAACTTGCGATGGTGTCGTCATCGCTTACCGGGCCGGAGCCAAATTGAGGGACGTGGATACGGTCCAGTATCACCCCACGGGAGCTGCCTACCCGCAGCAAATAATAGGGCTTCTTCTGACCGAGAAACTGAGAAGTATGGGCGCACAGCCCGTGAACAAGGATGGGGAAGCATTCGTCTTTCCTCTGGAGCCACGGGATGTGGAAGCTTCTTCCTTTATAAGAGAATGCTACGAACACGAAAAGGGGATAAAAACTCCCACAGGTATGATGGGGATATGGCTGGATACTCCCTTGATCGAACTGAAACACGGAAAAGGCGCTATCGATGCTTCCTTCCCCGGTATGGTGAGGATGTTCGAACGTTTCGGAATCGACATGAAAAAGGATCCAGTACTAGTTTTCCCCACCCTACATTATCAGAACGGCGGAGTTGAGACGGACCCCAAGGGCCGTAGCACCGTACCCGGACTTTGGGTGGCGGGGGAGGTTTCAGGAGGTGTGCATGGGAAGAACAGGCTAATGGGGAATTCAACCCTGGACTGCATGGTCTTCGGTAGAAGGGCGGGTATTGATGCAGCGGAATATGTGAGATCGGGAAAGAAGGCAGGGGAACTGACCCTGGCGCATATCACAGAATATACAAAAATGCTTGAGGAGGCTGGTATAGAACCAGTGAGAAAAGCCCCGATACTATTACCGGACTACCGAGGGAAGGCGGTGCTGGCGAGAATGATCGACGTGTTTTGAGTGTATCCCGTGTCCTTCTGTTTTATATAAACCCGGACCTGGATATCTATCAATGGATTCGGTCGATATTTGCCATTGATACACAATAAATATCACCATAGGATCTCAATTTTCTGATAGATTCCAGATTTGTGAAAGACCTGGAGATTTGAAAGGACAATCTTGAAAAAAATATTGATACTTATTATTTTGAAAAATGCGTTATATTATTTTTTTAATAACTTAATTGTGATGAAAATAAACGAACCAATCGAAACAAAAATAACACAAAAGATCAGGTATGGTGAAAAAATTAATTTTTCGTCAGTTACTTCTTCCTCATCCCCCTTTTCAACATTCACAACTTTACTGTTTGATATTTTAATATCTTTTACTTTTTTCTGTCCATTTTGGTTTACCTTCATGTAGTATACTTCCACCTCCCCCGATCTCCTATCGAGCCATACGATATTCATTGCATTGTCGATATCCAAACAGAATGCCGGATCGAAAGATTTTCCCTTTTTAAACGTTAACTGTTTTTTGGAAAGTACATTATTTCCTGAGAAATCGCATTTTAACATGAAAAGTTCACTTTTTGATCCAGTATGGTTATACCATACAATACAGACATTCCCGTGCTGATCCACACAAACTGCCGGTTCATAAACATTTTCAGTACATAATGTTATACTGTCCTCAACTTCAATAGTGTCCTCATTATTAATGTAAACCTCTTCCGGGGGTACGGAGACTAATTGTACGTTGATTATTTCAAAATCAATAAAATCATAATCCTTCTCCAGCATAATACGATATTTTCCGTTGCCGGTTACGATCTCAGTTACATCATATATAAAAGAAACATTATCGGGTGATTTGTAAATCCTTAGTAAGTAATCCCCAATCGTTTGAAATTCACCTTCATCCTGATTCAGAAAGACCTCACCGGAAACTCTTCCATAATTATTCTTTTTCATGGTTATTTCCACAAAATACTCATGTTCCTTTTTAAAATCATCCAAATACAGTGTAAATTGATTCTCCTTTTCAAAAGAAAAATTTAGCAATAATGGTTCCAAATCTATAGGTTCCGGGTTGTATGATTCTTCATTTATTGGGGGAATATCATCGATTGGAAGCAAAACCAAATCCCTGTTCTTTGTCCATACTATACTTATTTCATCATTTGAATTTATTAACATTTCCAATGAAAATTGTCCCGTTCTTTCGCGGTTGACCCCAATCGATTTTCCTCCAATAATTTTTCCCTGAAGATCCGTTTCAATGATCTCTATGAACCAATTATTACTCAGTTCATCATTTCTATACCAGCTCATATAGATATTCCCATTAGGATCAATTATTATCGACGGATCGAAGGAATCGGGGTAACTAATAGTTTGAACCGGATACAGCGTCGAGCCAACACGATTTAATTTTAAATACTGTATTGTCGCGTGAGAATAATTCAGTGCTGTCCAAACAATATGAAGATTGTCCTCAGGGTCCAATGCAATATCCGCATCTGTGGATTTATAGGAATTATTGCTTAATGTTTTTGGCTTTACAAGGATTTTTCCTTCATTATTTTGTTTTGTGTAATATATTGTACTATCTATTTCGAAAACGATATGCACGTCATCCCTTTTATCCACAATGATATCTGGATCGAGCGTTCCACCACCAGTATTAAAACTGATTGGTTGTCTGATTTTCAAATCGTTCAAACCCCCGGTGGCAATTTTTTTATCATCTATTATCGTTTTTCCATTTCCATTTAATTTTGTGTAATAAATATTAATTTGATTATCGTTAATACCCTCTTCAGCCCAAACCACATGAAGATTATTTTTGCTATCTCGGGCAATGTTTATACTTTCAGAATCCAATTGATAATCATGGTAAGGATCATCAATACAACCGCTGGAAGAAAGAATTACAAGGAATAAGAGAATAATTGAAATAATTACTTTGTTGATATTTTTTGTAAAAACTTGTTTCTTTTTCATTACCAAATATCTGGTTTTATTATTTTTAATCATGATATCATATACTTTCTTCTTGCCGATATATAAAATTTTTGTGTTATTATACAATGGAGACTTGGAATGGAATTTTTTTTCGATAGGTAATAAGTGTGTCTCGTTAGTAAATGGAAAGAGGGACATCGTTTTTTACGAATGAAAATTGGGTAAATAATCGGTTTTTCTTCACGGATTTTTATCTACATTGTTCAATATCATTTCCAGTTTTTGAAAAAAATCATCAACCGTCCCCTCCAATAACTCCACCATCCTCTTGTAATGTCCTCTCCCCATCCCGTAGGGGTCCTCCACTTCCTTTCCGTTTGTCCCGTATACCCAATCAAGATATGTATGAGTATTCTCATGCGGGTAAATGTGAAGAATACCTTTCATCTCGTAGATTCCCATGGGCAGTATCAGGTCGTTTTCCTTCATCATTCCCGGAGAGGCCACTCTCGATCTATGTTCGTGGATGGAGGAGATACACATTTCCCCTTCAAGTATATTTCGTACCGTCCCGGCAGCCCGGTTTCCGGGATTTATGAGGCCTGCAGAAGAAATTTTTATCAATTTTTCCAAAGGATGTCCATTAAGACGATGGAGTATCAGATGCTCGGCAGCAGGCGACCGACAAATGTTACCCAGGCAGGTAATCAAAATTTTGTACATAATGCAACCTCTAACGCTGAGGTATTGGTCATCCTGCTATATAAGAAATGTTCATTTTCAATGAAGATTCACATTAATACCCTTTGATAATTGTCACCATAAAGGTAATAAAGGGGTAGTCGATAGAGGAGGAACACAAATTTCTCCTTGATAATCCCCTAAACCAGTAGGATTCAAACGTTCCTAGATGTTCCATAAGGAAGGTGATGTGTTGGCCTGGTTAGAAACCATAATGCAATGGTTCTCCGAGGAAGATGTCGGTGGCGACCGGATCATCGATGAAAAATGGCAAATGCTAGAACTGAACGGAGATCCGTCCCGTTTTGCAGTTTCTAATGCTAATCTTCCATTTGAGATAGGTATCTATATCAATGAAGAGTTTGCTCATTTGAATGTTTTCACGAACCTTGAGACCATGGATTGGGAAGTGAAGGACCAGCGTGATATTTATCACGATCTTCTAGTCCAGAATAATAAAAACCTTTTCGTCAAATTTTATCTTTCAGGTGAGAAAGATACGGTAGCACTCCGGACCGAGCTTGACCTTGCCTATCTCAATAAGAGAGAGTTCAATGACGCTCTTCAAGCTGTAATAGTTGGCACAATGTGGCTTATGAAGAAAATGGGGCTTCTGGATGAGAAATCCTGTGACCCAGATTCAGATGAAGAGATCATGGATATTATATTGAATATGTTCAAAAAGGGTGTTTCCAAACACGAGATCATAAACCACCTGATAAATGACTGCGGTATTAATGCGGAAGAGGCCACGGAAAAGGTTTTCTCTATTGCCAAGAATGGTAATAATTCGGGCTAGATTTCTGAATACCGAGGATGAACTTTATATAATATGGCAAAATGGTTCCAAATCCTTAATATAATTCTGAAAACCATAATCGTTTGAATAGCATGGGATCATTTCGCAAACTTATCCTGGGAACTATATTTATCGTTTTTATAATTGGCCCAGCGTTCATTTTATTGGCGCCCCTAGCCTCCGCTTCGGTAGCAAAGGTCACCCTCGCCATGGATTCACCAACATCCAAGGTAGCGGAGATGGGATACGGTGTGAAGACCGAAGTGGATTTCACAGGAAAGTTAACCACCACCACGGTAGGAAATGATGGGATCGTGGTCACGCTGGAAGCTGTTGGTACGGTTCCAGAGGACGTGACGGTGGAATTTCACCCGTCGGTTTTTACCATTACCCAGTCCGGTACTCATACTTCAGTATTCTCCGTCCTCGTAATGGTAGGTTATCAGGTCGAAGGTGGGGATCCATTTGTAATTAGCCTCAGGGGCAAATGGCACAGTGTGGGAAGTACCACCCTTTTCACCACGAACACCGAACATGTGGAAATCAATCCAAGCATATATTATGGGATCGCTGCTGCACCTCGAACATTAATCAGCTCTGCCCCGGTTGACGACCCCCTCACTTTTCCCGTAACACTCGAGAGTCGATCCAATATCGATTTCGATTTTTCAGTAGGTCTGGACCACTTGATTTATGATACCTACGGTTCCATGCATTTAATTGATGCCGCTTCCCGTCCGGAAGGCTTGATCTCCATCACACAGCAGAGACAGAACTTGCCCCGACTATCCACTGACACCGTGGAGGTAATGGTGGACGGTACCGAATATCCTGATGAATGGAGTGTTCTGGAAATCGGACTCAATATCTCCATAAAGGGAACTGAAATTGTTGAGCAGTTTTCTCTTCATGCCCAGCCTATCGGCGGTCATTTTGTATTGTTCGTTCCTGGAACGAGCTTCCTGGTAGCACAGGCTGCACCCTCGGGGATCGTGCCGGCCCTTGAAGACATAACTCTCCCTGAAAGCTGGACTCCAGATAGAAATTGGGTGAGTGATTACCGACCTGGAATCCTTGGCAGCGGAAGAACTTTTTCTCTTACGTTGGCGGTATTACTGATCGGCGAAGAAAAAGAGGTAGTGCTTGATAGTGAAATACCTCAAGGATATGGGTTGGTCTACGAACCAAATTCACTAAAACTGGGAAACCTCGATGTTGGATTCTTCAATATCACACTCAACAGAGAAAGTACCCGCGGTGGGATGCTCGGATCCGGTGAGCTCGTCACCATCATCCCAACAGCACCCGATTCTCATTCAACCAAGGTATTCATTGTGGTACCGCCCCTTGCAAAGAGCGGGTCCGACGGATTGTCAAACATGGAAATAGGAGCGATTGCTGGCGGGATATTCATTCTAACCGTTCTGGGATTTGGAAAGATGGAGTTCTCGAGATATCACCTTTTATGGCTTTTTTTCATTCCTCTTTACACTTATATACACGAGGAGAATGCATTGGACCACTTCACCCGTGGCAGGATCTACCAGTATATCAAGGACAATCCTGGTGCATATTACTCGATAATAAAGAGGGAATTGGGTCTCAATAACGGGGTTCTGTCTTACCATCTCCAGACATTGAAACGTGTAGAACTGATCCGATCCAGGCGATCGGGGATCCGAAAGATGTTTTTCATAACCGGAACGCCGCTTCCGCGGGAAATTACTGCTAAACTAAACTACATGGAGACCTCCATCAGATCATTGGTATGTGAGAATCCGGGCATCACTCACAGTGAGATTGGGGAGAAGTTTCCAGACAAGAGCAGAAGGACTATTTCCCATTACGTGAAAAAGCTATCGAGGAAGGATTATATCTACCTTGTTAAGGAAGGGAAATGCTCCAGATGCTACCCGAAGGAAAAACCCATCCCGGCGGGATAATGCACTTCAATCTCATTCGAGGATTATGTGTTCATCCTCGTGAGACGTCTCCTCGTTCACGCGGAAACCAAATTTCTCAGCCACACTTTTAATTTCCCGGTTTTCCTCCATAAGCAATTCGGCCTGTTTCAGAGCTTCAGCGGTATTGATGGATATAAGAGCTTTCAATGCAGCCCGCCTATCTTCTCTCTCCACGGAGCTTTTCAACATCTTAACCAACGAAGGGATCACACGTTCGTCCTTCAATTCTCCCAGTACTTTCAAAACAGTTGGTCGTGTTCCCTTTGGAACTGTAAAAAGGATACCGGCCAGGGCGGGGGCCGTGTAGCTGTTCACGACATTACTCAAACGGCTAAGGGTTGCCGCTGCCTCAATTTTTGATTGATATAAAATATTTTCAAGATTAGGTTTCGTGATCAGCTCGAATATGCATTCCTTCAATGGAGAACGGGATATATGCTGTAATAAAAAATATTTTATGTCACTTTCCGGAGGATCTGCGAGATGAATTCTTGATCTGGTACTAATGCAGGCACTCGATAATACCTTTCCGGGAATTGTGTTTTCTAGGAATGAATTCAAATCATAATCCACTATGAATCTTTTCACATCCTTAGGTTCCATTTCCACTAAGGTCGAGACCAGCCCCTTGAAGGTATTGACCGGCCTGTTTCCCGGAAGAATGATCTCGTCTTTCTTCCCTGTAAAGTGCTTGGAGACCTCTTTTACCAGGATTGAGGTAATTTCTGTTGATATTGATCTCGCTTCCGTGGAATCCGCAGTTTTATCCATTAAATCGGAAAGAAGATCTTTGGCTTGGGGTCTTACTGGAATGAACACTCGTTTTTCAGAGCCTGACCTTTTCACTCCAGGCATTTCCTGAAGTATTTTTATGTAAACCGACAAGACCCTTGCAGCTGTAACACGATGTTTGCTTGCTTCGGGAAGCAGTCCCCGGGGGCTTTCCATCAGTGTCTCATGGATTTCTTTCGACGTGGCAAAGCGTATGTAGTGGGACACTACTGTGCGCAACCTTAAAAAACCACCCTTCACTGCTACATCGGACAGTTTGAACAGCTTCGATTCTTTCAAGATATCATAGAGTTTCTTCCTGTGCATCCCCATCTTTTTGGCTGTGTCATCCAAGAGTAGTTCCTTTTCCACTTTATATCCTATTGACTCCTTGCCAATTTCTGCATAACGTCCGGGCCTTATCAGCGCGCCTGCGATATGTTTTATAATGTTCTCGTCCAGGAGAACGCTTCCAATTTCCGTGTGTGGATCCGCTTTTTTTGTCCACTCCGTGAAGCTCGAATCCATCGATCCATAGGCAGGCGTATTATCACGGGCTACGAGATTACCTTTTCTTGGATGAGCGAGGATTTTGATCTCCGGCAAATGATCCGGCAATGATGTTGGGAGTTCGATCCTGAAAGGAATGTTATTTGTACCTGGCGCCAGGCGAAATCCCTCTATATAGTTGTTCTCCCCAATGGTCTTGGCGGGAGGCCAGTGGACATTGTAGTCTTTTCCAGGTAGAATTATGCTGTAATCCATCAATATGTCCTTTTTTGCATCACTTATGGCGGATATTGGTATCTCCAGAAGAGTCCCCTCTGCTCCCTCCGACCTGTCATAGTCAGATTGAATCTGAACATTGCTTCGAAATTCGGCCACTTTTTTCCTGATTTTCATATTCTTTTTATAATCCGAAAGGAATTTCAGTGTCTCATCAATTATCCTTGAATGGTTTCTGGTATTGCTTCGAAGACAATCTCTTAACCAAGTGCATGCCTTCACACACTTTGACTCCTGAGACGGTATCACGAAACTTATTGTGGAAAAGAATAGATACAGATGAAGATAGCTCATGTTGAAATTGTAGATATGGGCCGCCAATCCCTCAGGCTCCATCTCCCCTCCGGAGAAAAAATCTTTTATACCTTTTGATACTTTTTTCAGAAAATACACCGACATGAAGCCTAGTGCTATGGGATAAATCTTTTCGTGACCCGGATCATACTCTGGGTTGGCGGAATCCATTTTTCTTATTAGATTTTCTTTGAATGACCCCGAATCGAGCAGTGTAATGAGGTAATCCACGTTCTTGTTGAAAAATGAAGCATAATCGAGGTCGAGTTGTTTGAGTCTCTCCGCTGCCATTTCCGTGTTCTTCAGTGATCTATTGCTTTTTTTTAATTCGTCACCGAGAGGATGGAAATGTTCAAACAAGGCCGATGTATCGAGTCTTTCGGATCCGCTTTTTTTCGATATTCTTTTTATAAGATTTTCCAGAACATAGACATCAGACCGTACTTTTTTTGCATACGTCAGCCTTTTTCTGCCCTTGGGCAGGCATCCGATCTTTTTTTGTAACGCTCTTCTGTGCCCATTAATCATTTTCACCGTATAGCTGCCGCGAGTTTCCAATGCAGGTCTGTTCTTATCCGGTACCTGTAATAAAGAAAAGTCCTCCCGATATGAATAAATGATGGACTCAACCAGGAAGGTCGTACGGTCTATATTGTGTCTCAGTTTCTCAAGATAATACCTATCGAACCCCATATTGGCCGCAGTTCTTGCGAGGACGGCTGAATTTATAATTTTCATTTCATCCGGTTCGGCTATCACCTTTCCTTGGTGAAGGTTCAGGTATGTTCCATTATCCAGCTTGATGGTGGAAAATTTTTTATCATGGACTGTGTCAGCCACCTTTTCCCCGTGGAACAAATAATTTCTGATTTCCCTTTTCAGGTCCTCCGGAAGCCCAGCTCCTATATCAACGGGCGCCTTTTCCTTTACGACTTTAACGGAAAACTGCCGGGTCCCCTTAATCGAGAACATATATGGAAGCCTGAGAACGCTTAGTTGAGTATTATCCGGCTCGACGAATATTTCGAAGGTCACATTCATGTACCCGGATGATATTTTATCGTCTAGGTATACTACCCATTCCACTTCTCCGCTATCCTTCGGTTCTTCCCGATTTATGTCCAAAACTTCATCTGAAGTATGAACTATCTTTCCTTTTACCGATTTTGCGGTGACCCTCGCAGTGAATCTTTCATCCCGTAACCGCCCTCCGATCCGGTAAAGGGCTGTAAGATGTACGGATTCTCCTGAACAATAAGAATATTTATCCGTGGTTGCACCGAATAATTCGATCTCCGTTCCGCCGGTCACTTCGATGCCCCCTTTCTCGGAGGTTTCAACATCGCCCATTATCTCCAGCAGTAAATCATATTTTCCAGGGGACAGTTCTTGTGTCTCCTCCACGATGAAACGGTATTCTTTGGGAATGATCTTTCTGTCGCTGTTCGGTTCCAATATCATTTTCCCTAAAGGTACCGATAAAATGTCTTCCCCGTTTTTTCTGAGGCGAAGTCTTGCGGAAATGTCGAGGGGTTCGATACCAATGTTTGCAATCCCCGCAGTGACCGTCATTACGTTGCCGGCGAGAATGGAGCGGGGTTCGATATCGGTTATGGAGAGTGAAATATCTTTTTGGTCCACGAGGCGCAATACATTATCAAAACGTTTTGAAGTTTTTATACCATAATGGAGGAGGAATATCTCGACCCCCATTTCACCCTTATTTCCGTTATCCGGGATACTGGCCAGAAATGTTTCGGTGTGCTCTCCCGAAAATGTTACTCTTTTTCTGTTGAAATCAATTATTTTTTTTCCTTCAGCGTCGATGATATTTCCACTTAGATCAACAGTACTCTCATTTCCTGGAGCCTCCAGGGTGATTTTCACCTCCACGGGCTCTCCCGCCAATACTCTGTATTTACAGGTATCGGCCCTTTTGATCGTGACCTCCTGCGGTGTGCATGAGTATGTTCTAATCATATCGGGAAGGATCGTGGTGTAGTATACGCCATGTTTCAGGACAACTTTCAGCTCATGCTCTGACGTATCGGAAAATAATGTGTCCAGTATCATTCTGTGTTCAAATTCCTTGGATTCCGGTACAACCGTAGATTTTTCGGGTGATTTAACCGGTCCCGAAATGTTGATCTCAATTTTTTTAGGAATATCGTTTTCAGGAAATGATAATAAAAGATCCATGGTTACGGGCTCTCCCGGAGGTCCCGCAGTAAGTTTCACCTCTCCAGTGATGTCTGGTTTTGCACTGTTTGTGAAAATATCAAGATTGATTACAATTCTTTCGGCCCCTTTTCCCTTTAGCATGGCCTCAATCCCTTTTACTTTTATTTTATCGGACCGTGAAGTTGTTTAGGTTCCGATCCATACCCCTGATACGATATTACGAAGCGTTGCGATTCCCGAGAGACCTGCGAGATAACTGGTCTTGGGATTGCTGATGGCGGGGAAGTTCTTCAGTTTTACCGAAAAACTACCGAATCTTCCTGATACAGAGAGATAATGGTGGTTCCTGGTGGCTCCCGGATCGGCAATGATCTTCACGGTTGTTTTATCGAATCCTATTCCGGCAAGCGAAACTGCGGCTGCAACATTGACATTCTTGGGGAACTGTTTTACCGCTTCCCGGGCGCTCCCTTCATATATAACTTCAGCTTCCTTAAGCTCATAAAGATTTATACCCTTTTTGTGAATGTATTCGGCACCTTCGAGGCTGGGTATGGATTTTATAGTTGTCAGTTCGACTTTGTCCAGGTTTGCCACATTGGCTGATTTCAGACCGTCGATACCGGCGATTGCTCCTGAAGGGAGGTATAGATGACTGGAATGCACCTTGGTCAGTTCTTTCAATTTATCGAAAAGAGCGTCGTTATTGAAGGCGCCAATACTCAATACCATCAGGTCTTTACCCTTGCCAAGGATCATGGGACCAAAATGTTCAACCGCTTCATGGGATGCCGCTTCAATTACGAGGCTGGACTGGTCGATCAATTCAATGCAGTCATCCATGATTTGAGCTTTTGGGATTCGGGAGGCCAGTTGTCTGCACTTGGACTGTATCACATCGTACAGAAAAACATTTGAAATGTCGTCGATATCGTCGCATGCTTTTGCAAGCATGGAGCCTATGAATCCACAGCCGATTATCCCGATGTCCATCCTATCACTTATTCTAATTTTTATGTACCTTTTTTAGGTTTGAAACGGTCCCGGGCGTGGTAAATTGTCTGTTCGATTATATACTTTCCTGTCTGTTTGCTGTGATCGAGAGCATCATTAGTAGATTATTTTTCAGAAGGATGGGCCGATTGAAATTGTTGAGTTTAGATATCTGGTTTTGTTATTTTCATTTCTTTTAATCGATATCGACACTATAGCTAAACGGTATTGTTTCATTCTATCCTTTATGGCAAGCCCTGCCCTTATTATTCTTTCTTTGCACATATCAGCAAATCCCTTTACAAGGAAAAATAAGGTCCAGTTATCGGATTCCGATTTCCAGCGATCGATTGCCCCAATTGCCGCCATGGATTTTAACACACTAGCAGTTCTTTTATTACCCCAGTGATACTTTGACGACATGTAGGAATTTATCAAATGTTGCTGACGTGCAAAACCATCGAAATAATAAATGAGAACGTGAAGCAATAATTTGGCCTCGTCTCTAGAAATTTTGTCTTTTAATTTTCTTTCGATGACCTTTACTTGTTTTCGGTATTCCTTTTGTTTCTGTTTTATCCTTCGTTTTTTCATGGTATCAACCCCGTTATTCTTTTTCAAATGGGTCACGGACAACGGAAATTCTGTGACCTGATGGACAAATGTTCAGAAAGTATATAATAGTATATGGAGGGGAGGGGGGTGAGTGAAAGTAAAATTATTTCGGTACTGGTCATTGATAAAAACGAGTGAAAGTAAAATGGGATTTCTTGGGGTCCGATAATGAGGTTGTTGGGGACATTTGTTGGGTGCTTTTAGGGACATTTATCAAGTGGTATAGTGAACATTTGTCAGCGTTAGTAGTCAACATTTATCGCATGGATTTGTCGAAACGCAGCTCACTGCGAAAAGTTGAATAGCCATCGGGTCATTAAGGAACCTCTCCTATCTCTCAGTGCGGATCGAGGTTACAGTAATGTCATTCCCATTGAAAGCAAAGGCAGGTAAGATTTTAGACATACTTCAAGAACTCTACCCTGACGTCAAGGTGGGATTTCATTATACCAATCCTTTCAAGATTCTCATTGTCACTATGCTTTCGGCCCAGTCCACGGACCGGCAGACCGGGCCGGCGGCTGAACTTCTGTTCCAGGCTTATGACACTCCGGCGAAACTCTCTGGGGCACCTATAAGTGAAATAGAGACGAGAATAAAATCCGTTGGGATATACAAGAACAAGGCAAAGCACATCCGGAAAACTTCGGAAATTCTGCTTGGACGATTCTCAGGCAAGGTTCCGGATACTATGGACGGACTTCTAACGTTACCCGGAGTGGGCCGAAAGACCGCTAATATAGTCCTGTCCAAGGCCTTTGGATTGAACGTGGGGATCGCGGTTGATACGCACGTTTATCGTCTGGCCCACAGGCTGGGACTTGCCAGCGAAAAAGTGCGGGACCGCGTCGAGGAAGAACTGGTTTCTCTGTATCCACCGTCCCGGTATATGGATATCAACAGCCTTTTGATACACCATGGAAGGGTCGTTTGCAAGGCGAGGAAACCGTTGTGCGCGGAATGCGCGATTTCCGGTCTTTGCGAGTATTTTGCGGAAACGGATTCGTCGAAGAATTGAGATGCAGACGTTTCTATCTGAACCTTTTAGGTGTGCTTCTTGGGCTAAAAGGATTGACGATGTGGAGCAGAAAATTTCTATTTCCGATTGAGAATACTCATTATTCTGATTTCCGTTTTCTTCGTTTTCGCTTTTTTACAAGGTGAATTATGATAGTAATTCCCAAGATTGCAAGAATCGATGCGACCCCTGCGAATATGAGAATCCCATAGCTGTAATTTTCGTGCCAACTGTAGATATTCGTCTCATTTTCTAGAGGCCCTATCTCGTTCATTTTCCAGAAATAAGTGGTAATTTGAATGGTATCGCTCTGTTGTTCAATACTCTCAACCTGGCCCGGACCAAAACTATACGATCCATGTAGGGTCCAGATTATTTTAGTTCGATTTGAAGCGTAATCCTGATATCCTATGGTTAAGTTAAAAATATCCTGATGATTTCCATAACCTGAAAATACAAAGGTGGAATCTGAAACGGAAGCAAAAACATGGTCTTTATTGGAATTCGCCTGAAAGTACAAATCAACTCTGCATTCGGAGTATGGGCCGGTAATATTACAAAATATGATCCCCTCACCATATATTAAATCGTTTTCTAGCGACCACGTGAATTCATTTGGCATATCTACGCTCAGTTCCACGGTTGCACGTTGATCTCTGTTACCAGAATTCGACGGGGTTTGAAATAATCCGCCGGGTGAGATATCAGCCTTGAACTTATGGCGGACCGGTGGTTCGTAATGACTGGCTGCTATCAGACCGAAGATTAGCATTACTATAAGGTATATCAGAACAGTTTTGGCAGACATAATTGGATTCCTCTTTTATATTGAAACTTAGTAATAGATGAGTTTGAATTGATATAAAATTTTCTTTTCCTTCGCAAACTGTATTTACGAATAAGCATGAGTCCCTGAAAATTCCAGAGGAGTAACAGTCGAGGCTAAATTTAAAAAGTAATTAGGCCCGGTATCTACCGGGCCAGAGGGCTTTTGCCCTTTTTTTTTTTATTTTTATGTTATTATTTTTATATCGGGCCGACGTTCGCCTAAGGGCCGTCGGCCCTCTATAGCAAGAATTGTTCATCGATTTTACCTCGATCATTTTTCTGCAAACCAGGCCCCGCTCATGGATAAGGATTGAATTAATCGTGAGATATCACTATGAACGATACCGAAAACGACGCTGAACCTGTTAACGATGATGATGACGACGTGACTGCGCCGGTACGTAAAGATTATATCTCGTCCGTGGTCATGGCGTTGATATTTACCATAGCAATCATCCTGGGATTGGCTCTTTCTCCCGTATATACTTCACAAGGAATGAAAGCCTTTAAAAACGAGGATGCGGTTGTCAATCCTCTTCTCTACATTATTTTTATTATAGTTTTTACGATAATAGTCCTCTTTGTAGTAAAAAGGGGCAAGCGGAGCTGGATCAAGTATTTTTTCCTGGGAGCTATCTTTTTTACCATCATAAACGTGGTTTCACCGGTGCTGGACGGAGCGGTTTATGGGATCGGTGAGAAATGGGATAAGAGGAGCTATGGAGATGAAGTGGAGGCTTGGGATATATCTATTCTAAACGGGAACGAATACGAATTTTCCGTTTTCACAAACGGACGCTTTGCAGTTTACGTTGATGGTGGGGAATTATTTTCCCGTAATGTGGGAATCCCACCAAATGGTCGTGCGGAAATAGATGTTTTTCCGTTATCACCCTCCGGTGGAGATGACGCCGCGGCGGTAGCCGTCAAGGGTAGTTCCATCCAATTGTTCACACTTGAAAAACAGAATAAAATAATTCATCGTTATTCCGTTGCCGGGAATGTTTCTTCCTATCTTTTCGATTCCCATGGTAGCGACAATAAGACGTTCACCTCTTGCGTTATAGAAAATTCCAAGAATAATCTTGTTCTCAACCTGAGCAGCATTGACCTGGGTATGAACTCCACCGGGAAAATTACCGTATCCTCCCCCCTTGTGACGGAATATTTGCTGGATTACGTTACGTGCTCGGATGGGAAACAAACCCGGATAGGTTCTGTAAACGTCACAACAACATTATTGATTCCCGGAAAGGACAGCGAATTGAAGATCAGTCTATCCAATAATGACTTTACTTATATATTGGATTTTTCGGACCCGGGCAACTGTTCAAAGGTGGAATTCCCCACGCCTCTTGGCTCAACGTTCATATCAGGAGTTGGCGGGCATAATGAGCTGGTTCTATACAATAGTGAAAAGTTCGAGGTTTTTTCTCTGAACGATGACGGTGCGCTATCCTCAGCAAAAAAAGTGATTGATGAAAAGATAGACGATCTTGAAGTGGCAAAGGGGATAAAGGGAGACGACACCGAAGCGGTTTATGTTCTAAGCCATGGCCGGGTACATCTTTTTGGCCCAAGGGATTGGAAAGAGGGGTATGGATATACCGAGGAGCGGCAGGAAGGTGCAAGCAGGCTATCTGTGGGTGACGCGGACGGTGACCGCCAAATGGAGATAGCTCTTGTCACCGGTTTCAGCGTGAGGAAATACGAAATATCCCCGGTGGAAAGACACATCTGGGTATGGGCCATCGGTACCGTGGTCGCACTTGCCCTGGTGGGGGCAATCCGCTTCTACCCGGAATGGTTCGTGGTGGACAGCGTGGGAATTCTCGTTGCTGTGGGCGCAATGGCGCTGATAGGAATATCACTTGCCATTCTACCTTCCCTGGTCCTCCTGGCAGTGTTGGCCGTTTACGACGCCATATCCGTATACAAGACAAAACACATGATCGATCTTGCTGACGGCGTTATGGAAATGAGACTCCCGGTGCTTCTCGTGATACCAAAGGACGGCAAATATTCCTTCAGAAAACAGAAAAGATTAACCGAACAGCTGGATACAGGCGAGCCGCGTGGCGCCATGTTCATGGGCCTAGGAGATATTATCATACCTGGTATCCTGGTGATATCCGCTTTTACATACCTTCCCGACGGTGTTCTATTTGGGGTGGGCAAAGCACTTATCGTCGCGCTGGGTGCTCTCGTGGGCGGTCTGGTGGGCTTTGTCGCATTGATGAGATTTGTGTTGAAGGGAAATCCCCAGGCCGGGCTGCCTCTCCTGAACAGTGGTACGATACTTGGGTTTCTGATCACTTATTTGATCGTTTATGGTGATTTCGGTTTTGGCCTGACTTTCAGCCTTTTTTGATAAATAAAAGGAAACTCCTGGGTTTTCCTTCAAAGGTAAAGACAAATAATTATATGGAAACAGTAAAAAAGGGTAAGCAGTTTATTTAGGTATATGCCATCTCTGGTAAATGCATCCTCGGGCCAAATTCTAGGACTGGAACCCACAATCTTCTGGGCAGCACTCTTATTTATACTGGTGTTGGTTGCGGCATCCGTCATTATCGTCTACAAGTATCTTTTACGGAAAAAAAGGCGTTTGCTGGAAGATCCGGATGAAGACCCATTTGAAAGGGAAATCGGGCCTTACGGGATATATGACGACAAAGCTCTGATCTCGAGAAAAGTGGACCGCACCACAAAAAAGATGCAGAGACTGCTGAGTTCCGGGGCCACGAAAGATGCAAGGTTCCTGAAAATGAACGCCCAGAAGAGGAAATTGCGACGAAAATGAACATTTTCTTCATACGGCATCACACAATACAACTGACATGACTGCATAAATATCTATCATCAACGAGGAATACAAATGGCGCTGATCCCCCTTTTCTTTCCGGACTGCGTGGTTGCCATTGGAGTGGGCGACGATGCGAGCAAGCGAGAATGGAAAGCCTCCGGTTTCCTATACGGTCATCTGTCCGAGGTAAACGGCTCCGGAGAAAAAAAATACCGGATCTATCTCATCACGAACCGATATGTTATCGATGATATTAGAGAATCTCATATATATCTCAGGTTCAACCCTCAGGAAATAGACGAACCGGTGCACGACTACAATCTTCCGTTCTATGACAAGGAGGGAAAGAGTGTCTGGGTCGCACATCCGGATTCCGATATCGACGTTGCCGTTACCAATATCAACTACATGATGCTCCGCGAGCATGCAATGCAGGTGAATTTCTTCAGAAGCGATGTGCATGCGGCGGGTATAGAAAAGCTCGTCAAACTTGGGACAATGGAGGGTGACTTCTGTTACGTGCTCGGTTTCCCAATGGGGCTCGTGAGCAATCGAAGGAACACTGTAATAGTCCGCAACGGGACCATAGCCCGCATCCGGGGTACCTTACTTAAGAGAACCCCTAATCCTGAATATCTCATCGACTCTTTCGTATTTCCTGGAAACAGCGGCGGGCCTCTGGTATCCAAACCGGAATCCATTGCTATCAAGGGAACAAAATCGCAGAGCTCGGCTTATCTGATTGGAATAATAACATCCTCCGTCAGGTACCGGGATGCCGCTGTGAGTACCCAAACCAAGAGGGTTCGGATCATTTTCGAGGAGAATTCAGGACTTGCCGGGGTGCACCCTGTGGATTACATTGACGAGGCTATCGAAGAACACATTAGACGTTTCGGAGACCGTGGGCGTAAAACAGAGGTCTACCATGACCGACATGCTAAGGTAAGTTAATCCTTTTCCCGCCGATTTACCCTATCTCCGGACCGAGTTGGCAGATCTTCAAGCTGCATCAACGCCCCGTCTATCACTCTTAGCTGAAGGGTATGATCCCTTTTTAGGTCCGAGTATATCTTTCCTGTTAAAAGTCCGTCCTTTCGCTGTTCCTCTATTTCCTCCAGGAACCTGATGTTCTCCTCACGCTTCTCCCTCATCCGCTCCACAGCCATTTTGCGTTTTTTCTCCACCATCTCCGGCGGCATCCATGAATTGTAAACCGGACCTTGTATGGGTGCTGACGGGTTAATCTTTCTAATTCTTAACCTGTTGAAAAAGAATGCAAGCGCAAGAAAGATCAGCGAAACGGTCATCGCTGGAATGAGACAGAAGAAAACCGGCATCTGCTTCGATATCACTCGTTCGTAGTATTTATACCCTAAAAGCCCGATCAGTATGAAAAGAATCGAAAGGAAAAGTAGAATGATCATTATTAATGCCGAGGGTTTCCGAATCTGCCCCATTGGGCCTATTTGAATTTCCTGGGAAAGTGGTATTTTTCTCGCGGACAAAACGGCCAGCCCCCGTGATGAATCAGATACTTACGAGTTTTTCCATCAGGTTTGAGGCGCTTTCCTTTGCCAGTTCTATGGCTTTTTGATATTCCCCGTCCTTGATGGTATTTCTCGCCTCCTCAAGCATGCCTTCCGCCTCGCTTGAATCGGTGCCTATTGCCTTTGCATCGGATAACTTGGCCCAGGTAAGTCTCAGAAGACGGATGGCTTCATTGTGGAGTTTTGTCAGGTTCTCTATGGTATCGAGAACACCGTCCGCCTCTTTCTGGGCCAATTCGTAATCCCCCTCGTCCATGAGGCGTCCCACTTTTTTGAAAGATGCCAGCACATGGGTGACGTTAGTCCCCCTCTGCCTAGCTTCGGTCATTCTGTTCTGGGCGATCCCTATAAGCTCCATCAGGTAATCGTATTTCTGCTCAACGTGTTCTGACTCCCGGACGGCACCATTGGCCAGCTCAATAGCTCTATCGAAATCGTTTTCATCCATACAGGGGATTATATCGTTGAATATCTTTTCGGCTCTTTTGAGAACCGCCCCCCTGCCTTTAAGAGAGAAAATCATTTCCTGAGCTTTTTGCACGTGTTCGATCATCCTCTTGTAACCGGAGCTTATCCCATCGGCGGATTCCTGAGCCAGTTTTATGTTTCTATTCACATCATCCAATCGGTTTTCGTCGAGGGCGGTCTTGATAAGTTTGAAAAATTCCAAGGGCTCTTCAACACTGGCCCCTAGATTTCTAGCCATATTGATTTTGGATTGGGTTACCTGTATAGCTCCCAGCATTTTCTGGAAATTTCTCTTTAAATTTTTAGTTTCCTCAAGACAGATATTAGCCAGTTCCAGCCCTTCGCCGTACCGCCCCTCGTTCACAGCTGCAATTGCATTTTCATTGTTTTCTTCGAGCTTTTTTGTGTCGCCCCCGATGGCCCTGACATTCTCCATCAGCTCTCCGGCTTCCTTCAGAAGTGTGGTGGCGGAAACGTAATCCTCGAGACTCTTCTCGGATAAGGTAACGCATTTTTTACCCAGGCCCTCGGCCTGGTCCATTTCCCTCCGCTCGAAGCTGCCTGTCAATTCGTCGAAAAGTGCATCCACCTCGTCGGTATTGCATCCGTAGTCCGCCATTTTCGAAATATAATATTGGGCCCTTTGTATAAGAGTGATCACCGCAGGATATTCTTCGCGAAGGTCGTCGATTTCCGCGGAAATTCCTTCCAATTTCTCCTTTGCTTCATTCTCTCCCTCTTCGTCGGGTATGCCAATGTCTTCAAGAACGGCCTCATACCGGGAGACATCCATGCCCACGTCCTTTAACTCCTCGATACTCTCCCGAATTCGGTCTAAAAATGCCGTAAAGGCACCTTTCCGAACGATTTCCTCACACATTTCTCTGGTCTTGCCAATTATACTCTGAACCGCCTCGTAATTATTGGCCTCCAGTTCATTTCTCGCCATAAGCATGGTCTCGTGAGCTTCACTCATATCGTACCCATCATCCGCCATCTTTCTCATTTCGTCTCTTGCTTCCATGATGGCTTGAACACAGTGTTTATGCTGTATCGCGTCGTTAATGTCGGTTTCGGTTTTGTTTAAAATATCTACAGAACTTGAGTACTCACCCTTTTCAGCTAGAGCCTGGCTCTTGATGATATCTTCTCGGTATCCCTCGATATCAATTTCATCGTCCTGCGCATCCACCATCAGTCCCTTCAATCTTGCCATTACCGAGATGTAATAGAACGGATAAATCCTTTCCTTGATCTCTATCGATTTTTCCAAGGCCAGTGTGAAATCCCCCTGATCCAGTGCCTTAAGCCCTTCCGCCAGGACCTCATCTGCATCCCCTATGTCCTCCCCACCGGCTTTTGCCTGGGCGAGAATTTCTTCGCTTTCCTTGATTTCTCTCCGCGCCTCGTTCCCCCTGTACTCGATTAATTTCTTGTCGGCCTCTTCCCGAATGATCTCGATCTCTGTGATTAGTTCATTGTATTTTCTTTCCCGGAGAAGTTCCTGGGTTTCCCGGAATCTGTCTTCGAGTAGAGATATGTCAATCCCCTTGTTCTTCAGGTCAGAAAGTTCCTTCCGCGTATTAAGTAGTGCAATAAGAGATTTATCATATTCCTTCCATATTTCGCCCGATTCTTTTATCTTCTCGATAATCCGTTCAATATCCTCATGATCATCGTTCTCGAATTTCGACGCCAGCATATCGTAGAGTTCCCATGTCTCCCCGATATCTATGCCGCTGTTCTCCAGTACCGCGAGGTAATTTTGAAGATCTATTATCTTTTCCCGGACCTCTTCCTTTCGTTCGTTGAATGCCGTCAACTTCCCCTCTATCTCATCCACGATCTTCGGAACCATATCCACCACTTGTGAATACTCCTTCTGCTGATAGAGATTTTTTGCCTCGGTGTAGATTTTTTTCTCTTCGCCCATGGCCAGCTGAGATCTACTTTCCTTGAGTATCGCTTTCACCCATATTAAAGTAGCAAAGGCCGCAGCCCTTTCCTCCTCCTGCTTCAATTTATTTTGTGCAATTATTTCTTCCTCTTTCACCTTGGTCTTTTCGTCGGACTCGCTCTCTTCCGTCTCGGCATCGCTTGCCGATACCTCGTCTTCAGCTATGATCTCCAGACTGATGACAGGCTCTGTTTCCTCTTCTGTTTCTTCCCCAGCATCTCCCTCGCTTTCAGCGTCAGCGGCTTCTGCGCCCCCTTCAATTTCAGCCAGCGCTCCTTTCTCCTCGGTTTCCTCTTCCTCGATCAGTTCCACCCGTTCGCTTTCCTCAGCCTCTTCTTCTGACTGTTCCTTTTCATCATCCTTATCTTTCTCTTCCTCCACTTCCTTTTCTTCGTCATCCGTTATCTCGCTGCTTTCTTCTTTTTGCTCGCTTTTTTCAGGTTCAGCCGCTTCGGTCTCGATTGCTTTCTCTTCCTCTGTATCTTTCTTTTTTTCATCTGCCTCTTTGCTTTGATCCTTGTCGGTCTCTTTCCACGCTTTTATACTTTCCACCAGTTTCTTCTTTGATCTGGCTGCAAGCATCTTGGCACGTTTTATATCATTGGATTCAAGTGCCTCCCTTGCCTGAGAAAGCAGTTCGCTTGATTCACCAACATCAATTCCCTTCTTCTCTGCCGACCGTAGTTTCTTTTCCATTAGATTAAGAATGTTTTCCAGCTTATTCTTCATCTTCTCGATCTTCTTGCCTTTTGATGTCGAGGGCTCTTTAGCCATGATATTCTCCCCAAAATTATTTGACAATCTAGTGAATCAAACGGAACATATTGTCAAAAGAGTGAAACTCGACAAAATGTCGAAGTTTGACCTTGTGACAATGTTCGCGGAATCGCAACCACGAAGGGGACCGATTCCGTTGAATCTATTAATGTATTTTTATTTAATACCTTTTCTCTTGATAATCTATAACATTATCTGAATTATCTTCGCCGCAGCGAGGTACGTACCCACTACGGAACCGATATTTGCGAAGGCCGCAACCATGAGAACTCTAACCAGTCTGTTATTGAAAAAGTCTCTGATACGCTCGAAAGTGGCCAGCTCTTCAAGGTCAGCCACTCGTGGGGTCCTGATATTCGCCTCCACCATGCCTGCGAACCATCCTGCCGCCAGCAGAGGATTCAAAGAAGTTAGTGGGGCCGCGGCAAAGGCCGTAATAATGGAAAGAATATGTCCCCTGGCGGCAATGGCACCCAGTGCCGAGCAAACGCCGTTGATGAGGAGCCACCACAGAAAAATATCACCTAATTTGGAATAATCCCCCTGGTATATGAGATATCCCACGAGGAATAGAAGAAGAAGCGGTACCGCATATCCCAGACACTTTCCCACGGAAAAGCGTTTCTTTTTAATATTGTTGAGCCTATTGAGCTCTTCCCCCTGTGATTTTCCTTGGTATTTATTGACATTCTTCTCGATGCCATCCAGGTGACCGGCTCCCACTATCCCAAGAACCGTTCTTGAATTTTTTCGTTCCCCACCGTTCTGAATTTTATGACGCGCCGCCTTTTCCTTTCTTCTTTCTGTTGGTAAGCCGTCTTTTTCCCTGTTTTTAAGTACCCTTAACTTTGGTCCGGTTTGTTTCATGGGTTGTTCCGTCTCATCACGCAAAGCCATCAGCTTGAGGGCGATGAACGTGTCCCTCTCATCGATGAAAGCTTTCCCGATTCCCGGCGCCACTTCTTTGAGTTCCCCGATCATCACAGTTATAACATCGTCTTTCATCATCTTTTCTATCTCAAGCTTGTCAAGCTCTTCATCGCTTCCTCCGAAAATGGCCATGGTTCCGTACCAGAAAAGCCGGACCTTCTCGAAGAATCCCATGCAATGCCACCCTCTCTTGAAGGTGACGGTTATATCTCGATCCACAAGAGCTACTGGTATCCCTTTCTTTCGGGCTGTATTGATCGCCGCGATCATCTCAGCTCCGGGACGCATCTTTTCTTTTAAGCCAAGCTTTTTCTGGATGGTGCCGAGAATTATCTGGACTAGCATAAGGCTGGCCCTGCCTGAGCGGATTACCTTTAAAAGTGAGGTTTTCTCCCAACGCCGCTGTCTAGTAATGGCCAGATATCGCTTCTCATCCAGCTCCACCGCAACTATGGACGGCCTGATATCCTCAATGGCCTTTGCCACTTCCCTTGCGCTTTTTTCGGATATGTGGGCCGTGCCAACGAGGGTGATGTCGTCATCGATCTTCCGTAACATCATATCAACTGCTTGGTTGCGGGATTATTATGGAACGGGCGAAAAAATATTAATCCTTTTCCTGAAATATTGCTTAATAAAAAAACGGTCCCGGATTTCAGCCGTAATAAACGGATCTCAGTTAGTTTGCAAGATTATTAATCCATCCTCTTGCCGAAGAGCTTTCTTTCCTGAGCCCTGATCTCGCTCAACGTCTTCAGGAGTTTGGCGGTGTCCGTTCCAAGCTCGAGACGCTTTGCCCTGCCGTCCATCTCATCCATGGTATGCAGTATTTTCTTGGTAAGAATGCTGCTGTCCAGGCTGATGGCGTCTATTTTGTCCCTCTCGCCGTCTGTGGGAACCCGGGCACTGGTCTTCAGATCGTCGATCATCATCCTCTTTGCCATCAGCTCGAGTTTCTTACGTTCGAGGTCCAGTTCGGCCATCTTGATGGTACTGCCTCTGGACCGTATCTTGCTCACCGAGGTAATGATTATCAGTGCAAGTGCCAATAGCGCTATCCCTGTAAGTATCCAGAATAGCGGTGCGGTTACAATTCCCTCCAATGCCATATTATCCGTATCTATGTTATGTTTTTATAAATAGTTTGCCTTCAAAGAATTAGTGTAGTTATCTGAATGAGGAACTGGTTTTTCATTCGGATTATGATTACAACCAACTGCCCCACGCTAAGAAATGTCAATCCAAGAGATGAAAACAAATCTTTAAATATACTCTGTACTCTATAGTTTATACATATTTTTCAAAGCTCATTACTACAAATCGCAGGAATGGCGATCTCATCTATTTTTATTGAATCGGGGGAACCAAGATGATTAAAGGAAATAAGAGAGAAATTCTGACAGTATTCGTAACGATAACAATGATCTTTGTTGCAGGCTCGGGGCTGTTTCCACACTGTCTTGTCAGCGCCCGATCTTCAACTGATCCTATCCGCTTTAATATTATTTTAAGGGACTTTTATAGGGTGGGAGAACAAGATATCATTACGCTACAGGTATACGATGCTGATGATAATATGGTTGAAAATTACACCGGGACGGTGCTAATTTCCGTCATAAAGGGAAATATGGCCGTGGATGACGCAAACCCTTATAATTTTACTCTGGAAGACAAAGGAATGCATACGTTCATCGTCACCCCTTTGACCTTTGGAGAAAATTCAACGACGCTGCTATTCGAAGACCAAGCGGCGGGGATCAGGGAAAACGTTACGTTGAGCGTCATTGCCGGTCCCGTTAAAACTCTTGCCGCGAAACTGGATTGGGATGCTATGGATTATGATGGATCGAACAAAATTTATTATGCTGGTGACGATCTTTTCTTAACGGTATACGGAATGGACGGTATGGGGAACCCATCTTCCACATATGACGCGCCGATAATCGTCACTCACAATTTTGAAACGGATGAGGAATATCTGGAGCCTGAACCCTGGCAGAGCAGTGTCGGTAACATTATACTGAACATGGTGGACGGTGTCGCGTCGAACTACCCCGATCTGCCCATCAAGCTTTTTGGAACCGGAGAGGTGAACCTTACTTTCTTCTCGCAGGTCAATTATGGAATGAATGGCAGCATGATAGTAAACGTGAATCCAAGCTACCTTTACCATATCGAAGCAGTTCCCGGCGGTTCGGATACAAATCCTGTTACCGTGGACGTAAAAGCGGGTGCGACACAATTTTTTTCGGTCATTGGTTTCGATGAGTACGACAACCCTCTGGAGATGGAGAGCGTCACATGGCGCGTTGACCCGAACATAAAGGCGATGGATACTCAGGACATCTTGGTTGACGGTGAGTTCAAAGCTATCGAGTTTTTCGGCTTAGGTGATATTGGTGTCGTTTACAACCATGACATAGATTATTCTTCGATGAATGGGACGGTTGAGGTTACTGCAATGTGCCCACGAGATGGCCACGAGGTAAAAGAGCTTATCTCCGTACGCGTTCTGAACGATAAAGACGTTTGGCTGAACGAAGATCAGATCGAACCTTATCAAATTCTGCTGGGCTATGACATGGAATTTCAGGCTAATATATACTATGATATGCCTGTAATCGATTCAGGAACCGAAGATCAAAGTTCTGCCCTTGGAGAAATATTCGAGGTCACTGTCATAGCCTCTCTGGTGGACAAGGACGGCAATAAGCTCGTAGAACTCGTAAACGAACAGGTGAGATTGGAAGACTTGAATTCAAAACCTTATGGTATCAGGATCATAAATGCAATAGTACCCTGGGAGAATATTAGCGAATACATCAAGAAATGGGAGGCTGGCAACGACGACACGAAGAACTTTATAAGACTTGAGATAAAAGATGTTCTCGGGGGTACCGATTTGTCGGATTTCGAGAAATCGGGGGATAACAATGAGGTAATATCGGAATTATATGGTGTGGCTCAGCCCAATGTTCAAGACCCTCCAAAAACCGTCGTTTTGGAAGAAGGATTGCTGAATTCGAGTATGGTTAGATTCCTTTTCATTCCTATTGGAATTCTACTTTTTCTCATAATTCTCGGGGTTATCTTGGCTATCATCTTTAAAAAAGAACCAGCGACTGGTAATAAAGAAGAAAAATGCCTCGATATCGATAGACCAAAAGATCTATAAACCTATGGTCTCAATACCGGCATGGTAAATGAAAATAGTGTAAAACAACAAATTAATAGACTACTTGGGAGGGCCTCCGTTCCCTCTTGTACCCTTTTGCTTGAAGTTTCTTACTTTCGTCCCCAGACTACTAATATTCCATATTTCAATCTTATTTGATCTGTTCTTCGAAGAGTAACCTTTCCCCAGCCCTCAGCTCGAAGAAGAAACCCGGCTCAGCAAATCCCGGTGAATCAGTGCTACCGTCGTCATCCACGTGCTCGAAACTTTTTATTATGAAACGATCTCCCATTGATAATTTACCATCATTGTCCGCGTCCCTGAATGAGATAAAATTCTTGTTGTTTATCGGCTTTCCATAAATATTTACTACCTTATGAACGCCATTGGACATATCACGGCGGTCTGGACTGTAAAGCGTGAAAAGAAGGTCCTCTAAAGAAAGATATTCTTCACCTGTGCTCTCCACCTTCAGAACATAGTCCTTATTCAATGTTCTAGTATCTGGCTCTACATTCGTCAGACAAGGAGTGACTTCAATTTCGTTGATGGTTACCTCTGAATCGAAACAGCCCATCACTATCGTGAACGCTAAAGTGAAAAATATAATTAAAGAAACAATAGGTGTTGCCCTCATTTACTCACCTTAGTACTCTATTATACGAAAAATTATATATTTGTTTCCACATAGAAAAACGAATCTTTAAATATCTACGAACCTCTAATGATTATACATATTTCAACCGGGTCATTGCCGAAAATGGTAACATGATGGTGATCTAATCACATATCATCGAATTGGGGGAGCATAGATGATTATTGGGAATAAGAGGGAATTATTGACATTTGTTACGCTGATAATGTTCCTTGTGGCAGGTCCGGCTCTCTCCACAGAGTATGGTACGATGGTAGTCGTCACGATACGCTCCCAAAGCAGTTGTGAGTTGATACGTGATATCCCCTTGCGCGTGAGGAACGATAATGATGTGTGGCTTAATGCTAGCGGTATCGAACCGGATCATTTCCTTTTGGGCCATGACCTAAATCTGCAGGTGGACATCTATTACAATATACCCGTGACCCACAATGGAACCGATAATAAAAGTTCCGTGATTGGTGATATATTGGAGGTGTGTGTCATTGTTTCCATGGTGGAGAAGGACGGAACGGAACGGCTAGAATTCGTAAACGAAACGGTACGACTTGAGGAATTGAATACACGGCCAAAAGGAATCAAAATATTCAATTACGTTGCCCCTTGGGAGAGTTTTGCTGATTCTCTCTTGAGATGGGAAGCTGGCAACAACGATACGATGAATTTCATGAAGGTAGAGATAAGAGATATTCCTGGTGGGGCTAATATGTCGTATTTCGAGGAATCCGAGGATAATAACGTCATAATTGTGGAATTATTTGCGGTCCCCCAAATCAATCAGGGTAGCCCAGGCGGGGGCCCCAACAACCAAGAAACGCCCAATCGAATCATTATTCTTTTTGTTGGCGTCGGGTTAATACTCTTTTTCTTTATTCCATGGTTCATAATGGTGATCATCCCTAAATTTAAGCCCGGAATTAGTAACAAAGAGGAACCTCCTGATAAGCCAAGTCCCACAGATCCTTCAATCTACAAGGTTGATCCCGAAATTGAAAATGAAGGCAATCGCAAAAATTAGAATAATAGGTATATTCCTGAAGTGGCAGATTGTACGGCAGAAAAGCCTCACATGAAAATTATTTTTTCCGACCTGGACTATTAGGTTTATACATTATCTATATCCTCTTCCCCTCTTAAATACCTCGATAACCCTCACCATAGTTTTCTCAATTAGATATATGATTCTATAATCCCCGATCCTCAGCCGATATTTCTGCGGTTTAGTGTCCTTAAGGGATTTAATATCCATACCCGGACGTGCTTCGTATGGATTCTTCTCCAGCTCTTTTAAGGCTGACCTGATGCGTAGCTGGAGATTGGTATCCAGAGTATTAAATTGCTTTTGAAAAGTATGAGATACAAGTACCGTATACATTATAACTCATCCAGGGATATGAACTCGTCTTCTTCAAGTATTCTATTCCATCGTTCATCTAACTTCTTCCATGCGGCTTTCTTGATCAGCTTTTGAATTATTTTGTCATAGCTGTCTCCTTTGTTACCTAGCTGACACAGAATCTCTTTTGTTTCAAGTGACACAGCGATTGTAGTTGTTGACATTTATATTACCTATAACTATTATAGATTTCATAATGTTTATAAGTTCTGCACAAAATCGGAGAAAACACAAATATCATTAAAATTTTTATCCTCAAAAGGGTTTCATTTTTCCAAAATTTTGATTCATAAAACAATAGCCGGAACTACAACGGATACTTCTACCCGTCGAACGGATTATAAAAGAACCTCCGCTGATAGATCAGAAGACCTATTATCACAAAGGATATGGGAAAGAAATACAGTGAGAAGACGGCACCGCCAATGGCGAGAGAGAAATATTTTCTTTTGGAAACGAAGAACATGGAGATAGCCTGGCAGATGGAGGATATGAAGAATAGGATCATCATCAAAATGAAGCCTCCCAACATTCTCCCGGATAGCGAGGACATGAAAACCACCAGGATGATGGGCAGCGATAACGATATGGCAAGCGTCACTATCAATGAAATGAGCTGGAGAACGAACAGTACAGTTTTGTAGTCCTTCTCCTTTGCAGGCGGCAGCAGCACCGGCTGCTTTGGGAAAAACTCCCACGAAAATTTATCGTCCGCAGGAATCCCCTTCGATAGCCGCCACCGTTTAGTGGTGGAGGAGAAGGGGAAGCATTTTTCTGCGTTTCCGAGGATGAAGCCCGCAGATTTATCCGTAGAAAACCCGTCTCGGGTTTTCGAGGATGCAGATGCATCTTTTGATGCATCGGAACGTATGTGGGCATCTGTGGGTGATTCATCCTCGACGTCAGGTTCGGTCATTTTCTCTTCTCCAGCCTTGACAGAGCCCTGTTCACGGCGTTTCCCACTGCATTGCAGTAATCGAATATCTTAAGGTAATCTTTCGCGGTACTGGCTTCATCGAATTTTTCTTCTAACTCTACCAGCAGCTTACCGGCATCGGCTGTGTCGGCCCCTTCAGCTTCGGCGGCTCTTTCAAGTGAAAGCACGTAAGCGTAATACTCGCGGGCTCCCCTGCGGTACTCCTCCAGAGGCACCTGGTATGATCCGTACCCGTACTGCTGAATGTATGGATATTGTGAAAGGGCGGAGAATCGATACGGATTTTGCTCGTAAACGGGATACTGGTCACCGCCGCTTGCGTATGGACTCTTTTTGGGACTTGGGTCTTTTTGTTCCTTTTTTTTCTTGGTTAAAAGCTCTTTTGCCAGGGACGGTTCTTTCACAGGCGGCATAGCCTCCACTATGATCTCGGTCCCGTCTCTCAGCGAGTACGCCAGTGCAGGTGCGTCGCCCCGACCAGTGCTTTTTTCCAATAATTCCTCTTCTTCCTCGTATGCCAGGAACCTTGCCCTTCTTCGGGTAATTACCACGAAGAGGACCAATGCCATCACGAGAATAACGAGGATCATGGGAATTACCCAGAAGTTGCTTTGAGCCGCATTCCCGCTCTCAATTCGTTCATCCTTTTCTTGAACCTCGCAAATTATGTCGAGTCCCTTACTGGCTTCTTCGTCACCCGAGAGAGCCGTTATTGTCACAGTGAATGTCCCTGCCTGGAAGTTCTCTGGTATCTGCATGTTCACGTGAACTGTAACATGTGATGCCGCAAAACCCGCCGGTTGAAGGATGAAGGACTCTCTTGAGAAGACCAGATTGCCGATTATACCCGGGTGTCCCACCGCTACGAGGTCGATACGGCGTTTCACGGGCAGCAGGTTCCGCAGGGTTATATTGAATATTTTCTGACCACCTGGATAAACGATCAATCTTGCTTCAGTATCCGCCGAACCTTCGAAAAGTATTTCCACGGGAAAAATATCCTCCGCGCCGTACAGCTGTCTGAACGAGTAGACTCCCGAGAGACATTCCCCCTGTATCTTCCCCGCCCTGGGTATTACCATCCAGTAATAGATCGTATCATTCTCGAGACCATTTATGGCCACGTAGTCCTCCGTTAGGTCGCTCAAATATACATGGGCTGTCGTATTTTTCTCATAAAGCAGTATATCGTAACTTACAGGTAGTTTTCCAGGGTAATCACATGACCATGATAGAGTTACGCGAGAGGATCCGACGGTAGCCCCGTCCTCCGGAAAAAGAAGAGTCACCTTTGGTACGTCCACATCCAGATCCACGTCGAAACTGTGTATTCCATCAATACACGTTCCAATTTCGAAACGGTCGTGCGGGATCACCTGCCAGTAATAGGTAGCATCGTCTAGGATTCCGTCGATTATAATCGAGGTCTCTTTGTACCCTGTCCGATAGAATTTATCACCCGATCTGCTGCGCGAAAAATACACATCATAGCTTATCCCGTCGCCATCGCTGTCGTTCCCCTCCCACATGAGAGTAACCGAGCTTGTAGGTATAATTACACCGTCATTTGGTATCAGAAGCGATGCAGTTGGAGGATTGTTCTTGGCCCTTACGAATATCTCGAAATCCCCTCTCACCTTGTACTCCCCGTCCCAAACGGAAATCACCACATGGCAGCTTCCCTCGAAGTTCTCACGTATTATGTTTATATCCACAAAATTGTTCCAATCAATTACAATCTCGAAGTTTTCTTCATCACTGATATTCTCCACTTCGTAGATAAGTTCATCCGGGGGCGTATCCACATCCGTCACGTAATCAAAAATGTTGAATGCATCATTCAGGTCCTCGTTCATTGACATATACACGTCGTCCATCTGTCTTAGTTGGGGTGGATCGTTGACGTTCCTTATGGTGACGAGTATCTTCTGGAAAACAAAATTCGCGTCCTTTCCCGGAGTGTTGACGTCCGCATCGTCATCGGCGAATATCCAGATGGGGACGTTTGAACAGGTTCCGTTATCCGTGGTGCTTAACCGGATCATCTCCCCGTCAATTGATACCGTGAAATCGAGATTTTCCTCTATTTCCCCCAGGGGGTCGATCATTACGTCGTAATAGAGGAAATCTCCGTCTCCATCCACGAAATATCTCTCTTCCGTAATTGAAAACGCATGGTCCACGCTCTCGTATAATGAGATGTCGGGGATCGTCACGTCCGGGGCAGGTTCGTCGTTGACATTCATGATGTTAATGGTGAAGGGATCGGAAAGCACAGAAAGGTTCGAGGTATCTCGCGCTTCCACAACCAGTTCTATTGAACCTGTGTAATTGTCGTTCAGATTTCCCGTGAGAGCGTCAAGGACCAGATGATGACCGCCCTGCACATAGCAGTTGATAATGCCATCAAGAGAGTTTTCCACGACCTGGTAGCTCATCTCGTCTGCCCTGTCAATATCGTCGTAGAAGTATTCTGAAAGGTCCATCAATTCCAGCTCAAGAGAATCTTCATTTACGGAAAATATCGACGGAATGCCGTAGCACCCGGGGGCTATGGTAAATTCGAATCTCGGTTTTGTCAAGTATAAGCGGCCGGAGCCGGTGGATCTTATGTCTATAGGTATCGATAGATTACCCTGACGGTTTTCCTCACTCTCAATATAATCATTCACAACGGATTCGATGCCCCCCAATCTCAAACGATTACCCATATTGGGGCAGAATAAATTCTCTTGGATGGTGGCCACGGCCAGGTCGGGATACGCGTCGCTGTCGGCACGCGACACGGCAATTCGCGATACACTTGTATTGAGATCAAGGGCGCTGTCCAGGATAAATCCGCCGGCCCCGTCACCCTTGTACATCTCGATGATACCGTCGAAAGAGGCCATTAAAATATCGTAATTCCCATCGAGGTTGTAATCCACAGCTTCCATGGATTCTGCATCGAGATGTCCCAGAACATCCTCCTGTGAGAAACTTCCCCCGATATTCCGATAGAGAGCGTTTCGGTCCGCCTTGTGGCTGATCGCCAGGTCCAGGTCACCATCATTGTCGAAATCGGCCCACGACATTGCGTTAACGGGTCGATTGCCAAAGGCGTCTGTCTCCTGGAAATTCTCCCCGTTCATGTTGCGGAACAGCTTGTTTGGTTCGCGGGAAAATTTACCCACCGCAATGTCCTGATCCCCATCACCGTCATAGTCCCCCACAGCGTAAGCTATGGAAGAACCGGTCCCAAAGGCGTCTATTTTTTCAAAATAAAGACCTTGATTAAGATACAGTTTGCCTTGGGAACCGTGATTTATCACAATCATGTCCAGGCGGCCGTCGATGTTAACGTCGACCCATTTCATTCCAATCGTGTGGTTTGTCCCGAATTCACTGCGCTGGTCAAAACTTGATCCGGTTCTCGTGAACAGGTGATTCTGTCCGTTATTACCTACTGCCAGATCGAGGTCACCATCATTATCGTAATCGCCCCAATCCATCACCAGAGGCATACCGCTGGAGAACTTCTGGGTGAGAACAAATGAAGCATTGCCGTCATTGGTACAAATAAAGTTCTGTCCACCGTAATTGCCCAATGCCAGATCCATGTCGCCGTCGTTGTCGTAATCACCCCATGCCAGAGCGGTGGTGTTCAGCACTCCGAACTCGGACCTGAACATATCTTCCGGAAAATTATTTGCGAGATGAGCCTCATTGATACCGTCAGCACCCACATCAATATCAAAACGTACATTGGAATTATATTTTGATCGGTACAGAATAACATTCTCATTGGAATTGGCTGCCAGAACATCTGCGTCGCCATCTCCGTCGAAATCCCCCGGTATAAGCGAGCGTGTATTACCGGCTCCAAGTCCTCCCGCCGCCGGGATGAAAGCTCCGTATCCGTCATTTATCAGCAAACGGTTATCTCCATCACGGTTCCCTTCCACGAGATCTGGGAATCCATCCAGATCCATATCCGCGGAAATCATCGAATAAGTGGATTGTGAACCTGGTATGTCGTCCTTTTTAAAGGTTCCACCGGTCTGGTAGTGGAAAATGTGGTTGGGCCCATCCTCACCGGTTATGATCTCCAAGGTCCCATCGCTATCAATATCGGCGAGATTGATCGAATTGGTATTCCCGGAACTGGAGAGCAGTACCTGTATGAAATGACCCGTGCCGAGATTGCGGAAGAAATAGTCCGGACCGTGATTTCCCGTCACAAGGTCAGGTAGTCCATCGTTGTTGACATCACCGCATTTGATGGCGTGTGTTTCGAAACTGCCTGTGAGGTCTAATCTTTCGAAACCGCTGCCGGTATTTATAAAAAGCTGGTTCACCCCGTCATTTCCCACTGCAGCGTCCAGCAGTCCGTCGTTGTTAATATCGCTCCAGTCTACGCAATAAGAGGATAGGTTGCCAAAATATTCCACGACCTGAAATGAACCGCCGTCTGTAATAAAGAGGTAATTCTGCCCTCCTGTCATCAACGCAAGATCCAGATCGCCGTCGTTGTCGTAATCACCCCATGCACCTCCCGTGGTGGCGATGGAGCCCTGTAGCGGGATTATCCCAAAATTTCCGCTGCCATCGTTATTGAGAACCACGTTTGCTTCGTTCCCGGAAGTGAAAAACACAATGTCGAGGTCACCATCGTTATCGTAATCCCCCGGTGCCGCGCCGGAGACGGCGGGAGCAGGAGCGATCACAGAGTTGGTGAATGCCAGTTCAGGCACTTTCTCGAGGAGGAAATGAGAGTCTATGAGCCTGGTGTTAGGAGGAATGTCGAAGGCAATCTGCTGTGTGGAGGGACCGTTGAAAATCAGCTCAAGTTCTCTTTCACCGCCTGAGAATTCCTCCACGGTACCGTTTCCCGGAACCAATTGTGACAGATCCATGGGATTGGCGGAGAAAATGACCAAAAGGCATAATATTAACAAAACAAAAAATCTGGGTCCGTTAATTCGATGAGTGATGATAGTACCACACTCGATTATGTCTTTCACGGAGGAGTTGGTGGAACCGGAGGCAAAGGTGGGGTTTGTATTGGCCCCCCCCCCGTTCCTGCTTGTAATTGAGGGCCTTGCACCGGTCCTCCGGGGCCCCCTTGTTGTGGGGGGGGCAGAGGTGCTCCAGGCGGAATAAGGACGGCTCCGGGTTGTTGATCCGTTTGTGGGGGTGCATTGGGTGGTGGTGATGGTGGGAGTTGCGGCCCGGACCCCGGTACGGGACCAGGAGGAGGGGATGGGGGAAGTTGTTGGTCCGCCGAGATGGGCAGTGCAGAACCCATTGCGGGAGCGCCTGGTTGAACGGGAGATGAAGCTGCATTCCCGGGAATGAAGCTATCCCCCGAGATTCCAAAAAAGGTATCCACTTCGTTCGTGTCCTGATGATCCACGGTTGGAGGACGGTATGCAGCCATTGCCTTGATCCTTGCATTTTCCACTTCGTAGTTCTGGGTAACGGCTTCTATCCTTCTGCGCTCCTCTTCCTCCTTCTCTTTTTTCTCCTTTTCCAGTATAGTATATTTGGCCTTGGAAGTGATGAATACGAATCCGATTATAACCATCATTAGGAAAACCGCGCAAATAATGATGATCAGAAAGGGAACCTCCGTCTCGGTCACAATTATTCCTCCTCCGTTATTCACTATGACATCAGGCGTTTTCCACACAGATATGTTGCTGTAAATCGTCTGAAAACTGCCGTTGAATTTCTTACCGTCGTGGTCCCGTATCATGAGAAGGACGGTGTATTCGCCTTCCTTTATGAACGAATACTTTGAATAATCGGTTCCATTTCGGCTCTGTTGGCTCCAGATCACATCCGAACTAGCGCCGCTGGCGAAAGGAGGTGTGCCCTTCTCGTATACCACCCATGCGAATTTAACATCATCGCCATCCACATCCCTGGTGGCGTTACTTTCTATGACAATTTTCTTCTGCGTCCTATCCCGGACGTAGAACCTGTAGTCATAATTGTCGATCTTGGCTGTATCTTTATCCTTGTCCTCGCTCTCGATCCAGATCTCCCAAATTTTTATAATGGGTTCGTCGTTCATCGGCCTCGCATTGAATATAATCGTCTTCGAAATGGTCACTTCGCCGTCTGTGAGGCTCAATTTGATCGTTTCTTCCCCGTTATAATCCCTGACAGGAGAATATCTGATTCTAGCTGCTGAATCGTTTATCTTTTCGATATTAATACGGTCCGGATCAAAGTCAATGAGGTTAAAGGTAAGTATCTCTTCACCATGGATGAAATCGGGATCCGTGGCGGTTATTATTACATCGGCGCTCTCATCCTCGTCGATATCAAACCTGATGGGGTCGACATGTCCGGCAATCTTCGCACCGCCTTCCATTAAAAAAGAGCCAAACGAGGGGGCATCGTTAGTATTTGTTATCTTCAACGTGAAATTCTTTTCGAGGACTACCGGTAATGAAGGTGAAGAGGCCGCATCGTCATCGAATATGCTTATATTTATTGGATACTCACCAACCATTTCGTTCGTCGGGGTGAACGTGAACGTGAAAGTGTAGAGGTTTGTATCATCATTGGACGTGCTTTCTTCGATTACAAGATCCGGTAGAACATCGGCAAAGTCGCTGGTAAGATCCAGGGTATCCTCCATGTCATTAGAGTCTACCGCCTGAATGGTTATGCTGTATTCGGAGTCCTCTTGGGCTGTGATCCTTGGGAGGAAATGGACTATCTCAGGTGGGTCATTCACGCTCATAATGCTAAAATTTATCGTATAGGTTATGAATCCGATGATATCGGTTGCCTTGAAGGTCAGGCTCTCGTAGATGGATGCCGCCATGTAAGTGTTGGTTTTGGTTGTAACCCTGAAAGACATGTTCTTGATGAAAGATCCGGTAAGGTTATTGCTCTCGAACTTCAGCCCCCAGCTTCCATTTGAGTCGGCAACTCTGAAGTCTATATCATCCTCCTCGAGGTCATAGAAAACGTTGTTGAGATCGAGATACGTGGCATTGCTGTCCTCATAGAGCACAATGAGCGATGGTGCGCTTTCGTTTATACGGGGTGCCGTATTCACATCGATGACCCATATGAGAATATCTCTTATCATGGTGAAGGCGAAGTGGTTTCCCCAAATGTCGAAAACGTGCATCATAATCGGGTACATACCTGCTTCGGTTCCATGGGGAATAATGAACTCTGCAGTGTAATTTCGATCCCCTGGGACCACGTCGCCATTAGTTCCGTCATCCTTGAACTCCACCGGCAGCGGCATGTCGATACTCGTGAAGTTGCCCAACACATATTCAACACTGAATATCTCATCGTTATCCTTTACCCAAAGTTCTATCTTTCCCACCGAAGTCCCGTCTGCCATGATGTTGTTCGCACCGTCTGGATATATCACGAAGGAACCTTCCTGAAAAGGTATCGAATCCTGCTCCGTTATCTCCATTGGCTGAGCGGGCCATTCACCCGGCATGGCAGTCCCGTTAATGTGGGGTTCCTGGCCAGTGACATCGGTAACCACCAGTTCCTGACCTCCGGGATTTGCGAAATCCAACTGATACCATCCTAGCTCATCTGGAAACTCGGAATTTCCGAAAAGGGCTCCGGCAGTGTATTTTTCCCCCGTCATATCATTCAGGTCAGTCACACGAACGAAAAGGTTGAGAACGGTTGTGGGTGATGGTGATATCCCGAAATAAGAGGCGTTTATTTCAACTTCGAATATCTTATGACCGTCTCGAACCCCAGGGACGAATGTGAAGTTGAAAGTTTCGTTGTTCTCGATGGGATCGATCATGAGATTGTCGAGCCTGCTGTCCTCGTCCCGGTCCTCTCCTCCCGTGTCCTTTACCAGATAACCGAACTTGTCCACCTCATAAGGGATAAAATCCCATCCTGCAAAAGCCAGCATGCCAAAGTCCTTTACTTGTCCTCTCGGAGCGTTGAAATCCTTCAAGGCCCCATCCGCGTCTCCGTCGATATATATGGCAAGAGAATCGGTATTGTCATTCCATACGGAGGTGTCATTACTCACATCCACGTAAAAGAACAGATGTGTCGAATTGTAACCTACGGTGAGATTGCAAGGTTTATCTGCCCGGGTGGAGGTATACTGCAGGTCCATTTCACCCTTCTCGATGTCAGAATTGGTATTGGTTGACGAACAAAAGATAACTCCAGGTATGATCAGGATGGCGGTTATTGTGAAAAGAATTATTTTTTTAGTGAGATTCGACCAAAGCACGATATCACCTGCTAAACCGTTCCATCCAATTTCTTTATCAGGTAAATAATACTCCCCTGATCAATGGGACAGAACATTCAATCATGGGATATGGCAAATATTATACTTCTATATTATGGTTTTTCAAATATTTTGAAATGGCGGATAATCTCTGCGTTATCCATAACTTACGCTTAACGGTGGAATGAGAATATTTCTTATTGGGGGGTCCAGCGTTTCCCACCATGAAAATAATTATATCTCTATGGGTTTTTATTCTATTGGCTCGGCCTTACTGGCTGCGATCAGCACGGTTCCCACGTTCATTGGAAACGAAGCGATCTCGTTCTTTTTGAGATTGTAGGTATTGCCGTCCTCCGACATGAAATCTCCGGTGTCCTCGATTATCCTCACCATTATCGAGGCCGCCCTTCCCGGATTAAGGTTGTTTTCCACAATGTTGGGGGTAGAATCCCGTGGTAACGATTCGTGATCTTTTGCCAATGACGGACTCCCGTTTTCATGCACATTGGCCAAATCGTTCACCTCGATCTCCGGGGCAGAAGGCATCTCGTCAGGCTCAACGGGATCCGGCCCTACTTCTATGTCACCTTCACCCAGTTGTTCCTTTTCTGCGTATTCCTCATAGGGTTCGATAAAACTATTGTCCCGGGCTTCATCGTTCTCCTCGGGAGCTACCGCTTTTTCCTTAGTTCGTCCCCCCTCAAAAAAATCCGGGGGAAACTCTTCATCCAATTCCGACGGCATATCAATATCGCCCATGGCCGAGGAAGGCTCCATTACGTAGGCAGCTCCCCTGATGCTGTCTCCGATTGTTAAAAGGTTCTTTCCCTCGGGATCAGTCTCCATAAGATCGATAATCTCCTTCATCATTCCGGAATCCACTTCGGATTGATTCATTATTGTTCTTTTGGATTTAAGGACGAGAAAGACCATTGCCGAATACAGATTCCTCTCCTCCGGGACTAGGCGTGCAAGGTTCGGCTCGCGACCGTCGACCTTGTGGTTTACAAGGGTAAGAATCTTCCGCAGACGGCTTAAAAAAATATCCGACAAGCTGGCTTTGGCCGTTTTCCACTTCCGGTAGCTCCTCTCTACCTCTACTTCGCCCCGTTGTTTTCCCTGCCATAAACCCTCGAGCATGTCAAGGTGCCGCTTCGCTGATGTGAAAAAATCGTCTTCGAGCTTTGCCAGGGTCCGGTCGGACTTCTCCTTGCTGAGAGTATCCCGGATGTCTTTTTCGACCTTGGTCATTATCTCAATTATTTCGACTTCGATAAATTAAATTTGTTGTTAAATTAATGATAATTGGAATTGCGTTTTCTGTGTTCGTTGGTCCACTGTAATAGATCAAATCACGGGTCTCGGCAGAAGTCCCGCCCTCTCCGCTATCTCCGGTACCTTCTCCTCCCACATGATGGCCATGATATGGGCTCCCGCCACGCCCTCGATCTTCTGTAGCCGCTCCAGCGTTTCGATAGCAATATTGAGACCTTCCGCCTTTTTGTCGCTTGCCGCCTTGAGCCTTTCTATTATCTCGTTCGGGACGTCCACTCCGGATACGAACCTCTGCATGTATCTCGCGGCGCCAACGGATTTGACCGGGATGACCCCTGCCATTATCTTCGCCTTCTTATGGAGCCCCGCCGCCCTTACCTCTTTCATCTTGTCCTCGAACTTGTCTATGTCGAATATCCCCTGGGTCTGGATGAAATCCGCACCTGCAACGATCTTCTTCGCCAATCGTGGGATCCTCACGTCAATCGGTTCGCTGAATGGGCTCCAGACTGCGCCGATATGGAGTTTCGGAGAAATCTTTATCTCATCCCCGTTGCAGAATTTGCCCTCGTCCCGCATGTTCTTGACCATCTGGAGAAGCTGCATGGAATCCAGGTCATAGACTCCCTTTGATCCGGGATGGTTCCCCAGGGTCTGGTGATCTCCGGTAAGGCATAACAGGTTCGGCACTCCAAGCGCACCGGCGCCAAGTATATCGCTCTGCATCGCAATGCGGTTTCGGTCCCGGACCGTCATTTGCATCACCGGCTCCAGTCCTTCTCGTATCAGTAAAGCGGCCGTAGCTAGAGAGGAAATCCGGACTACCGCGGTCTGGTTGTCGGTGATGTTTGCTGCGTCTACGGCTCCCTTCAAGTGCCCGATATTTTTTATCACTCCCTCTATTCCGCAGTGTTTCGGCGGTCCCAGTTCACCGGTCACAGCGAAGTTACCTTTGGCCATTACCTTTTCCAACCGTCCATCAGAATTGAACACCATTACGCATCACCCTCCTGCTCTATTACGAGATCTTCCCTGACTATCTTTCGGGGTCCTTTATGACCGGCCGCTCGCCAATCGTTAGGGGGTTGGATCTCCTCAAACTTCTTCTCATCCCCACGTTCCCTGAGTCTTTCGAATATAAGATACCAGGCGCAGTCTATGTCCTTGTCCACCTCACATTTCCCGTCGGACGTAGTTCCTCCGCACGGGCCATTGAGTAGGCTCTTGGAACACCTCGCCACCGGGCATATACCACCGGTGAGATGTAAACGACAACTACCGCAGGCACGACAGTTCTCCACCCATATCCCCTGTTCTTCCGGCATTCCCATGAATGTCGTGTTCAGGGCCGGGACGATAATGTTGTCAGGGAACATGCCAGCAATAGTCTGTACGCCTATGCCGCAGGCCATGGATAATACCACGTCATGGGATTCGATTTCTGTTTTTATTGCATCCACGAACTCCTTCTCGCACTGCCTTTCTATGGTATTCTCATCGAAAGTCATTTCCGCATCATCCATTTTGCATTTTATTCGCAGTGCTGAAGATAGAATACCTACTTCTTTTTCACCACCTGTAGAACATACTGTAACGCAGGTTCCACATCCCAAGACCAGGACCTTTTCATACTTCTCAAGCATGTTCATTATCTCTTCTACAGGTTTTCTTTCCGCTACTATCAATTTTTCACCTTACCTTTTAGATTAATGGGGGAAGGACCTAGTTGTTTTATCTTCTCCGTCATCTCTAACGCTACTTGGGCGAACCTGGGACCAGCCGAGGTAGACATGTTGTACATCTCCAAACGATCACCTCCGATCCCAAGCTCTTCCAATAATTTCTTCGCGTATTGTACCCGTTTTTTAGCACGATAGTTACCCTCGATAAAATGACAACTCCCCTCTTCACATCCTGCTACATAAACGCCGTCCGCACCGTCTTCGAACGCTCTCAATAGGTAGAGAATATCTATCTTTCCACTGCATGGTAACCGAATTATCTTGATATTGGCCGGATATTTCAATCTCATAGTACCCGCAGTATCCGCGGCCCCGTAAGCGCAGTAGTGACAGCAGTAAGCAATGATCTTGGGCTCGAAGTCCTTACCGCTCATTTTATCCCCTCCGCCAGGATTCCGTCGCATTGGGCCAATATCTGGTTATCCTTATAGTGTTGTAATTGAATGGCCTTGGCTGGGCACTCGCCTACACAGATGCCGCATCCCTGACATTCTGCAGCAATGATCTGTGCAACACCCTCTTCATTGATGCTCGGCACATTATATGGGCACACTCGGACGCATGTTAGGCATCCTGCGCACAGATCTTTTTCTACAACGGTAATCGAGCCACCTATTTCCAGGTTATCTTTGGATAGTATGGATCCCACTCTTGCTGCGGCACCACTTGCCTGAGCCACCGTATCGGGTATGTCCTTGGGTCCCTGACAGCAACCTGCAAGGAAAATACCACTGGTAAACGTATCGATAGGTCTTAATTTCGGATGGGCCTCCATCATAAACCCGTCCGCACTTCGTGATATCCTGAGGAGGTTTGCCATTTCTCCCGAGCCCTCACGGGGTACAATACCTGAAGCCAGCACTACCAGGTCCGCCTCGATATCAGATTGTCCTGCGGCCTTGACCACAAGTTTACCATTATCTTTTATAACTTCAATCTCGTCGGACAATTGCCTTCTCCTATAATGAACTCCCTCCTCTTGAACCCTGACGTAAAACTCCTCGAAACCCTTGCCAAAGGCACGCACGTCAGTATAATAAATCGTAACATCGGAATCGGGCATTTTTTCTCTCACGAGGTGTGCCTGTTTTGCCGTGTACATACAGCACACCCTGGAACAATGCTCATTTCCCGCCCCATCCCTGTCTCTCGACCCTACACATTGTATGAAAACCACTTTTTCGGGCTCCTTCCCGTTAATTTCTATGTGTCCGCCTGTGGGGCCGGAAGCGGATACTAACCGTTCAAACTCGATGCCGGATATCACATTCTTGAGCTGATCGTATCCATATTCGGGTAACGATGCGGCATCGAAGAGATCAAACCCTGTTGCAACTACAATCGATCCCACATCAACCTCAATCATCTCTTCATTCATATTATGGTCAATCGCATCAGCCTCGCAGACGGCTACACATTCATAACATTCCACGCAACCACCGCAATCCAAGCACCTTCTTGCTTCTTTAATGGCCTCTTCCAGGGAATAACCCAGCTCAACCTCCTGGAAATTGTTCTTCCTTTTATTGAGGGGAAGCATTCTCATTGGGATTTTCTTCCTCTTTTTTACATTTTCCACGGGAGGTTTGAAAACTGGCAGCATCTTATCCCTGCCTTCTGTCAAATCAATTCCGTTGATATACCTATCGATGGATTCTGCCACTCTTTTTCCTGCCCCTATCGCTTCAATGATCGTGCCTGAACCCAATATTGCATCTCCGCCGGAAAAGACTCCCTTTACACTCGTCTCCAATGTAACCGGATCTACCTTTATAATACCTGTACGGGTTGTTTCAATTTTGAAATCATCGGAAATCTCATCAAGAGCCACCTCCTGACCGATGGCATATATCAGAGAATCAACTTCCATAGTATATTCAGAGCCAGGTATCGGTAGTGGTTTTCTTCTACCGGTTTTATCTACATCCCCCAATTCCATTTTTACGCATTCGATAGCCTTGATCCGTCCATTTTCACTGATAAATTTTGTGGGGACAGTTAAAAATTCCAATTTTACGCCTTCCTCAATGGTTTCATCAATTTCCCATTCGGGCTCGGCAGGCATTTCTTCTCTAGAACGACGATAGAGGATTTTAACATCTCCAGAGCCCAATCTCAAACATGATCTAGCGGTATCCAGGGCTGCGTTACCTCCTCCTATAACAGCCACTCTATTACCTATCTTGGGATAGGCTTCTTTTAATCCGCTCAACTTTATGGCACCCACAGGACATATCGCTGCACATTTGCCGCACCCTCTACACAATTCTTCCAAAATGTATGGGTTTTTCTTTCTGTCCGGTTTGACGTCATTATCAGGTCTCCTCATATCAACAATCGTTTCATAGGGACACTCTTCCATACATAATCCGCAACCAAAACAGATTTCCGAACTTATTGATGCTATCGGAGTTGTTTTTATTACCCCTAGATTAAGGTCTTTTAAAAATTCAATCGACTGGAATACTCCTTCCAATGACTCGGTCTCCAGGCCCGATTTTTTACCTTTTTGTGCACCTATAGCTAGGAAAACTGCCCTGTACCCTCTTTCCATGATCTCTTTGATGGTAATCTCTCTACCCACCTTCATATTCAGAAATATTCGAATTCCAAGATTGGTTACATCGGTGATTTCTTTTTCAAGTATTTCCTTGGGCAATCTGAAGGTAGGAATTCCAAATCTCATCATGCCGCCCAGGACGGGCATTTCCTCGAATATCGATACGTGGTATCCCAAAAGGGCCAAATCATTAGCGGCTGTAAGCCCTGCAGGTCCTCCACCTATTATGGCCACCTTCTCCGCCCGAGTATCGATTGGAGGGGTCTTGGCAATAGGAATCTCAAGTTCGAAATCCCCAACAAATCTTTTTATTTGAGCGATTCCTACCGGTTCGTCTATTTCTTTCCTGGTGCAGGCATTCTCACATGGCCTGTGGCAGACTCTTCCGCAAATCGATGGGAAGGGTAAATGTTCTTTTATTACCTTTAGGGCCTGATAGAACTTGCCTCTACTAACCAATGATACATACCCGGGGGCCCCGATTTGCGCCGGACATACACTCTTGCAGGGTTGTAAACCTTCCCTACTAATGGTATATTTTAATGGCACGGCCTGAGGAAATGGAACCGATATTGCATTTCTGTCATCCAAACCGAAATTAAACTCATTAGGAATGGCCACCGGACAGACCTTGGAACATTCTCCGCAGCCTATACACTTTTCCCAATCTACGTAAGTGGGTTTTTTCCTGATCTTTACATGGAAGTTACCTACATAACCATCGACGTTTTCAACCTCTGCACAGGTTATAAGTTCAATGTTAGGGTGCCTCCCCACATCCACCATTTTCGGAGTCAGAATACAAGCAGAACAATCTAGTGTTGGGAAGGTTTTATCCAACTGCGACATTCTTCCACCCACACTGGGAGTTTTTTCCACCAAATATGTTTTATAGCCCATGTCCGCAATGTCCAACGCTGTCTGGATACCGGCGATTCCACCTCCGATCACCAGCGCATTCGATGTCACACCAACCGATGTCATTTCCAGGGGCTCCAGATGGATTGCGCGGGCTACCGCGCCCCTGATCAGCTCAATTGCTTTTTCGGTCCCTATGGACTTGTCCCCGTGTACCCAGGAGCACTGTTCTCGGATATTGGCCATCTCGAATTGAAATGGATTCATTCCTGCCTCCTTACAGAGAGCACGGAACGTAGGCTCATGCATCCTTGGGGAACACGAGGCTACGACGACACGATCCAGTTTCTCCTCACTAATGTCTTTTTTGATCATCTCCTGACCTGGATCTGAGCACATGTACTTGTATTCCCTGCACAGCACCACTTTAGACAATGTACCTATCTCATTAACTACCTTGGGCACGTCGACCGTAGATGTGATATTGATACCGCAGTCGCAGACATATACGCCAACCTTCATCTAGACCACCTCCAAGGCTGCTCCGACCATGGCTTTCAATTGTTCCAGCTTGAATCCTTTGACAACGATGCCTTCTTTCGGGCATGTCGCCTGACATACCCCGCATCCCTGACAGGCCACTTCGGTAACTTCAACAGTTTTCTTTATCTCCCTGTTCCTAATGTATTCGATCAAAGTAAGTGCATTATAAGGACACGGGTCGATACAATAAGCGCATCCGTCACAGTTCTTGTCAATTACAAATGAAATATGTGGTGCTAATTCCACTTTGCCCTGGTCAAGAGGTATCAACGCCCTTGCTGCGGCTCCGGATGCCTGGGCCACCGTGTCCGGTATGTCCTTTGGCGATTGGGCACATCCTGCTAAAAATAAGCCAGGCGATATCGTATCCACTGGACGCAGTTTGGGATGGGCCTCCAGTAAGAAACCATCGGCACTCTGGGACAGTTTCAACACCTTGGCAACACCCTCACTTGTGCTCAGTCGGGGGATAATGGCTGTCGCAAGGACCACGAGATCCGCTTCCAAGGGGGGAGTGTCTCCGCTTTTCACAATGAGCGGACCGTTTTCAGCACCGGGCGTTTTAGGCACGACCTCAAGGGGATCCTCCAGTTCCCTATGGATATAGACAACGCCTTCATCCTTGACCCGATTGTAAAATTCTTCAAAACCTTTTCCGAAGGCCCTGACATCCGTATATAGCACCGTTGTATCCGCATCCTGCAACCTCTCTCGAACAAGATGGGCATGCTTTGCAGTGTACATGCAGCATACTCTTGAACAGTATGAATTGCCCCCTTCGCACCTTTCTCTGGAGCCCACACATTGGATGAACACCACCTTTTCCGGGCGTTTCCCATCAATCAGTATCTCTCCCCCGGTTGGGCCGGAAGAAGAACAAATACGCTCGAACTCCAATCCCGTTATCACATTTTTATTAGAACCATATCCATACTGTAGATTTTGAGAGGGATCGTAAAGGTCAAAACCAGTAGCTACGATAATAGTCCCTACATCCAGTTCGATCTCTTCGTCTTTCAGATTGAAATCGATAGCATTTGTGGGACAGGCTTCCTGGCATTTGGGTGCCTTTCCGCATTTGCCTCTCGTTACCATCAAACAACGATCTTTATCTATGGTAAATTTCAAAGGAACGGCCTGGGGAAACGGTAGATAGGCCGAACCTCGCATACCGATATTCGCATCAAATTCGTTCGGAATCCTTCCCTTGAGGCGGCACGCTTCCGCACATTCTCCGCAACCGACACATTTCTCAATATCGATGTATCTCGATTTCTTTTTTATTTTAACAATAAAGTTGCCTATGTATCCCCCCACTTCCGTTACTTCAGCATAAGTGAGAAGTTCGATATTCGGGTGTCGGGCCGCATCAACCATTTTCGGGGTCAATATACATGCGGAACAATCCAGTGTTGGGAATGTTTTGTCCAGTTGCGCCATTCTCCCGCCTATGGACGGGGATTGTTCTACCAAATATACTTTAAAACCGTTTTCAGCAATATCAAGCGCGACCTGGATGCCAGCAATCCCGCCACCAATAACCAAAGCATTGGGTATGACCTCCACTTCTTTCTTCTCTAACGGCTCCAGTAACCGTGCTTTGGCCACTGCCATCCGTATTAAATCTTCAGCTTTTTCGGTAGCCTCTCGAGGCGTCTTATTGTGTACCCAGGAACAGTGCTCACGGATGTTAGTCATCTCGAAAAGATATGGATTAAGGCCTGCTTCCGACAGTGTGATTCTAAATGTGGGCTCATGCATCCTGGGGGAGCACGAGGCTACAATAACCCGAGTCAAATCCATTTCTTTGATATCATCCTTTATTAGTTTTTGGCCTGGCTCGGAGCACATGTATTTATAAAAACGGCTCACGGCAACATCAGGAAGAGTTCCCGTATATTCCGCGACCTTTTTCACATCGACAACCGCCCCGATGTTTATGCCACATTCACATACATAGACCCCAATTCTCACTCTGCTTGCGTTGTTAGCTCCATCCGACATCAGGATACCTTCATGATTAGGAGTTTCCACTCATCATTGTAATAAAGCTTCAGTAGGCAAATATTACATCATCGACCGGGGGTCTTATGTTCCCTACTTACATATTATCCCCGAGAATTATGTATTAAGTGCCATAATTTTTGTCAGAAATTATACAATAATCCAGAATCTGGTTGTTGTATATCTGATCACCAATCACAATACTATTAATTCTATTAATATCTTTTGAGATTTTTATTTTCTCACTTCGTTAGGGTGAAAAACGTTTTAAGAGAGGAAGAATGAGGTAAAAAATTGACTAGAGGTTCAATGAACTTAGATTAAAGAAGAACTTTATCAAAATGCTGCGTAAGACCTAGGGCCCCACATCTTCAGGGCTCCAACCATTTCATTCACTATTTTGGTAAACTTCGGCCTCTAGACTGCTGACACCAATTCCACCCTGAATCTCTCACGCTAAGGGCTAAAATCCTTCAGCATCAGTTACATGGTCTCCGTCTGTTGTGTACTCATCTTTCCTTATTACTTACAGGTGAAGGACCCAATTTTCTGATTTTCTCGGTCATATCCACAGCTACTTTTGCAAACTTGGGTCCCGAAGATGTGGAAATATAATGCATTTCTATCCTCTCGCTTTCCAAGCCGATTTCCACTAATAATTTTTTTAGATGTTCAACACGCCTTTTCGCCCGGAAATTGCCCTCTATAAAGTGGCAACTACCTTCCTCACATCCCGCCACATAAACGCCGTCCGCACCATCCTCGAATGCTTTCAAAATATAGAGGATGTCTATTTTTCCGCTGCACGGTATCCTTATTATCTTGACATTGGTGGGATATTGTATCCTCATTGTGCCCGCCATATCTGCAGCTCCGTATGCGCAATAATGACAGCAGAAGGCAATAATCTTTGGCTCGAATCCCGAATCCGTCATTCTCCAACCTCTTTCAGTATAGCATTACATTGACCTAATAATTGATCATCTCGAAAATGCTGCAATTGAATTGCTTTGGCCGGACATTCACTTACACATATGCCACATCCCTGACATTCCGCCTCATCTATCCGGGCGACTCCTTCCTTCGAGATCTTCGGTGCGGAGTAAGGGCATACTCTTATACAAGTAAGGCAAGTAGCACATTTATCCGGATCGACCACTGAAATAGTACCGCCTATTTCCAGCGACTCTTTGGAGAGAATCGTACCTGCCCTTGCTGCCGCGGCACTCGCCTGGGCGATGCTCTCATCAATGAACTTTGGAGAATGGGCCAAACCCGCGAGGAAGACACCGGGGGTAGCAAAGTCCACAGGGCGTAATTTCACATGGGCCTCTAAAAAGAATCCGTCCTTCGTCATGGGCAGTTTCAACATCTGGGAGAGTTCTATTGCTCCATCCTGAGGGAGTATTGCATTACTTAACACTAACAGGTCCGGTATAAGTGTTATCTCTCTATTAAGTATTGGTTCACGAATAGATACCTGCAATCCTTCATCATCGCTCACTATAGGAAGGTTCTCATCATCATAACGTATGAAAATGATACCCTTTTCAGCTGCTTCCCTGTAATATTTTTCTCTGAATCCATAGGTTCGAATATCCTTGTAGAGCACGTAGATGTTGGTGTCGGGACTCTGTTCCTTGATCTTCAACGCATTCTTTATGGCACCGCTGCAACATACCCTGCTGCAGTAGGTTCTCTCCTCTGTGCGTGAACCCACACATTGGATCATGACCACATTTTCTGAGTTAAATGTATTTTTTACTAGTTTCTCTTCGAGTTCCTTCCTCGTACAGACATTTTTATTTACTCCATAGAGATATTCGCTGGGAATATATTCTTTTCCTCCGATTGCTAAGATAATTATACCATGATCGAATTCGTTCTCCGCCGCATCATTTTGAATGATAGTTGTCTTAAAGTTACCAATAACACCATCGATATTTTTTATCTTTACCCCTGTGGAAACATGGATCAATTCGTTCTCATGTACACGGGAAATTATATTTCGTAAAAACTCTTGGGGATCTTCACCACCTAACATGTAATGTGTATTTAGTGCTGCACCCCCCAACTCATTTTCTCGTTCAATTAGAAATGTTTCATATCCCTGTGCCGATAATTCCAGAGCAGCAGTCATACCGGTTATGCCGCCCCCGATAACCAATCCTCTTGGGACAATGTCAATTTTTCTTTTCATTAGGGGATGATTTAATAAGGATTTTGAAACTGCAACTCTGACGAGATCCATGGCTTTCCTTGTAGCCTCTTCCGGTTCGGTATTGTGTACCCAGGAACATTGTTCTCTTATATTCGCCATTTCAAATAAATAAGGGTTGAGACCGGCTTCCTGAATCGTATTTTGAAATAACGGCTCGTGGGTTCGCGGAGTACACGCGGAAACGACGACTCGGTTCAGGTCATTTTCTTCAATAATATCCATCATCTTTTTCTGTGTATCTTGGGAGCAGGTATAAATGAACTCCTCGGCCTTGACCACATTAGGTAACGTTTTTGCATATTCGACAACCGCAGGTACATCTACCACCGAGCCGATATTGATTCCGCAATTACAAACGAAGACCCCTATCCGAGGCTTCTCGGCGGTGATATCCTTCTCGGGAGGGTATTCTTTAACAGAAACAAGGCTATTCCTTTCAGATGAAATAATACTCGATGCTTTGGCGGCGGCCCCGGAAGCTTCAATAACGGTCTCGGGAATATTCTTCGGACTCGAAAAAGCACCGCAAACATATATGCCTGGTCGAGAGCTTGTCATAGGAGAAAAATATTTAGTTGAGCAGAATCCGGACTCGTTCAGATCTATACCAAGTATATCGCTTATCGCGTCATTCGACCTCGGTGGTATCAATCCCGTTGACAGAACCACCATTTCAAAGACTTCTTGTTTCATCTCCTCGTTTTCCAAATAACTCAAAATAAGATTGTTAGTGTGGGCATCTTCTTCGATGTTGGGAATCCTGCAGCGAGTAAACTTAATACCGTATTTTTCTTTTGCCCTGATGTAATAGTCATCGAACTCCTTTCCGAAAGCTCTGATGTCCATGAAAAAGATATGTGTTTCAAGCCCCTCCACGTGTTCTTGAGCCAGAAGTGCTTCTTTCATCGCTGCCATGCAGCATACGCTGGAACAGTATTCATTACTTCGTTCATCGCGCGAACCGACGCATTGTAAAAACGCAATTTTTCGAGGCTCCTTCTCATCCGACAGTCGTCGGACCTTTCCCTGATATGGGCCTGAAGCGCTCAATATCCGTTCGAATTGAAGATTTGTGATCACATTCGGGAATCTTCTATAACCATATTCGTTATCTATATCCGGTTCGTAAAGGTCAAAACCAGTAGATACGACTATGGAACCAACATTCAGTTCCAGTTCCGTAGGGACCATCTCATGGTCAACGGCCTCCGCTTCGCAGCTCTTGACACATTCTAAACATTCCGAACAGATACCACAGCTCAAACAACGGTTTGCTTCGGCAATTGCCTCTTCTTCGGTTAATCCCAATTCTACTTCCTCAAAACTGGAAAGTCTTTCCTCCAGTGTGATGGTCCTTGCCTTCCTTCGTTTCTCGATTTGCACGTCTTCGATATCTACCTGACTGCTTATATCGGGTAAATCCTCACTCTTCAAGCTCTCCTCCAAATTCTCAGCGCCCTGGAGGAATTTGTCTATGGTAATGGCCGCCCTTTCACCGGCTGCAATGGCATCAATGACCGTTGATGGACCGGTAATGAAATCCCCTCCTGCAAAAACTCCCGGCGTATTGGTCATGAGTGTTGTTGGATTCACTGCCAACCGTTCCCATTTAGTTATCTCGAATTGGGCCTCCTCGGGAAGGAACGATATATCGGGAGCCTGACTCACGGCCGATATAACCATATCAACATCCACCACGAATTCCGAGCCTTCAATTGGGATTGGCCTTCTCCTTCCACTCTTATCCGGTTCCCCTAACTTCATTTTTATACATTCTATTTTGGACACTGTCTCTCCATTATCAGATAAGATCCGAGTGGGGCTGCATAGAAAATGGAACTTCACTCCTTCCTCACCGGCCTCTTCGACCTCCTTTGGATCCACAGGCATCTCATTTCTTGAGCGTCTATATAATAGAAATACCTCATTAATCCCCATTCTCCTTGCGCTTCTGGCACAATCCATTGCAGTATTTCCCCCTCCTATCACCGCCACCCTGTCCTTTAGCTCGACGGGCTCCCCTAAATTAATCTTCCTCATGAATGTGACGCCGTGATATACTCCTTTCAAATCTTCCCCTTCAATTCCAAGTTTAAAGGGGTTGTGGGCTCCCGCTGCAATAAAAATGGCATCGTAATCTTTTTGAAGTCCCTGAAGTTTGATCTTCTCCCCTATAGGCGTGTCCAACTTAACCTCCACACCCAGACTGATTATATTATCGATTTCCCTGCGAAGGACCTCCCTTGGTAGACGATAGGATGGAATTCCCACCCGCATCATGCCACCTAATACCGGAAGTGCTTCGAATACCGTTGTCTGGTAGCCTTCCACCGTGAGATTATATGCGGCGGTAAGACCTGCGGGACCACCGCCGATGACAGCTACCTTTTGAGGTTTCTTCTCCTTTTTTTTCGGGAGAATGGGCTCGTCCTCGAAAGTTGGTTCCAAGTCCGCTAAAAAACGTTTTAATGCACTGATGGCCAAGGGATCGTCCACTTCCCCCCGTTTACAGTTCAGTTCACAGGGATGGGTGCAAATCCTCCCGCATATCCCGGGAAAAGGATGGGCTTTCTTCACAAGTTCGAGAGCCTCACGGAACTTTCTCTCCCTGATTAAAGCTACATAACCCTGTACGTTCGTCTTGGTGGGACAGGCAACTTTGCATGGGGATTTACCCCGCTTTTGGATGGTATATTTTAACGGGACCGCCTGAGGGAAGGGTACATAGATCGCGTTTTTATTGGCGAGTTCCATATCAAACTCACTGATGATTTCCACGGGACAGTTCTTAGCACACTCACCACATCCTATGCATCTACTCTCATCTACATAGCGGGGATGCCTTAAAACCGTCACTTTGAAATTGCCCTCTTTCCCTTCTACGCAACTAATTTCGGATAATGTGAGAAGTTCGATATTTGGGTGTCTTGCGACCTCAACGAGCTTTGGTGAGAGGATACACATGGAGCAGTCGTTTGTGGGGAAAGTCTTATCCAGCTGGGCCATTCTACCCCCGATGGCCGGTGATCTTTCAACGAGGAATACCTTAAAACCGCTATTAGCCAGGTCCAATGCGCTTTGCATTCCCCCGATACCCCCGCCGATAACTAGAACCGCACCTATCTTTTCATCCATTCTATGCACTCACTTTCCTTAAGAACTCGATTTTACGAAATAATGGCTTCACTTTCACATGTTTCTTGTTGACTGCCAGATCCCTACGCGGGTGAAATCCCATGACCAGACCCAGGAGTTAAGTATAATATAGAACTGGTATATCATATTTGACATCGGCCTTTGCACCGATGGCAGGGTGATATTCGTAATAGATAATATCACCGAACGAGCGGATCACAATCATAACATCCGTATTTGCCGCCTTGACATGATCGAGCTTCTGTTTCACCATATTGGTGGACGTGTCCTCCAAAAACGCCAATATACCGCTGCAGCAGCACTGAAGTCTATCCCGGTAAGAGACAGGCTCGGCTCCGGTGATCTCGATGAGTTTGTCCAGGCTCTCGGGAAAGTAAGGACTGTCGAAATGATCGAACAAATAGGTTGGCTTGATGTAATGCCATCCGTAATGAGGGGCGATCTTAATACCTGCCAGGGGATGCGTGAGCGCCTCTTTCACCTTGTCGAAACCGATCTCCTTAAAAGGAAGCGGATAACATTCTTTACCTTCACATTACCCTTGGAAACATGCCCCAGGTCGGACAATTCCTCGTTGACCTTCTTTAACTCCTCTTCGCGGTCTCCGTCCGAGTAGTGCTTTGCCACTTTCGTGAGGTGACCCGAGCAGGCTCTGCAGAGGGTCACAAGCTATTCCGCTTCTGCGAGACCGAAATTGCGTGCCGCCACTGCCATGGCGGGATGATGATGTACGCCATCTATAGGAAAACCACGGTATGAAAAACCGAGGATGTCCACGATTTCTATCCCCAGTTTCGAGGCGATTTTTCTTGTGGAAAGTTCATAGTTGGAATCCCTGACGGATACCGTACCCCTCAAGAAAAGGGCGATCCCGTGTTTAATCATCGTTGCCAATCCCCTTGATCGCGTCATGAATGCCTGCTTTTTCATTACTTCCTTTGGTTCCGAGATCTTGAATTCAGGTTACGACATTCCTTTCTTTGCCCTTACAGTATTTTCGAACTCACTGACCTCTCGTATGCGGCCGAACTTTTCCAGCAGGTCAACGCCGGCTCCCATTGCCTTTGGTAGATATCCTTCCTTGGGGATGAACTTTATTATAACGATATATTTTTCTATATAAGCGTGATTAGTGTGTTGGTTATCGGTTATATATTCAATATTCCTATTTTTAGAAGCTAAAGGTATTAACACGATTCGATTCAGGCATATATTTGCGCTAAAGGAGAATACATAGATGAGGATAGTCATGCTCGCCCCCTTTGGTATACATCCCAAAGGGACCGTCCTTTCGCGGACGCTCCCCCTGGGATACGCTTTGGCCAAGAAGGGCAATGAAGTTGTCCTCGTAATACCCCAGGAAGAAGACGTCTCCATCACTACCAACGTCAGCAGGGGTTCCCTCCGGCTCTTAAACGTACCGACAGGTCCACGCGGGTATGCCATAGATGATCTCGTGGTATCGTACGAGATGATGCGTAAAACATCCTCCCTCGAACCCGAAATAATCCACGTTTTCAAACCCAAGGGATACGGAGGATTGGCGGGAATGCTCAAGTGGGCGGGCGACATATTGCGTAATGAAAAGAAACCGCTCGTTCTGGATGGGGACGACCATGAGGGGTTCGGCGGTATGAACGACGTCATACCCTATCCGGTGGCGTGGAAATTGTTTTTCCACTTCCAGGAAAGGTTATTACCCCGCATCTGCGACAGAATGACGCTGGCGAGCACGTATCTCATGGATTATTATTCCAGTTTTGGTGCCGAGCGAGAAAATATGATCCATCTGCCTAACGGCGTTAATCCGTTCATCCATTTTCCGGGGAATATAGATGAAGGACTGGAGGAGTTCGTTTCAAAACGTCATATGGGAATGGAAGAGCTTAAGGGGATGAAAAATGAAGGTTCCAATGCATTTACGAATGGAAATATCAAGGATCAGGTCCCGGAGGAAACCATTTCCCTCTTTTCCCGTTTCAGGGACCACGGGACCGAAAGAGTGCTTAAAATATTCCGGGCGGTCCAGAACCTTGATCGCAGGGCAAAATTCCTGCTCGCGGGGGACTGGGCGGGTAACGAGACCGTAAGGCTGAGAAAGGGAATGAAAAAATATCTGAAAGAAGGGAGTTTTCAATTTACCGGGACATTCCCGTTCACTTCCATGCAAGAGGTCTTTTCCCATTCGAACATTGCAATGGTGCCTGTGGACGATTCGAATATCACCAGGGCAAAGTGTTCAGCCAAGCTGGTGGATCTGATGGCCATGGGGAAAGCAGTGGTGGCAGATAATATTGGGGAGAACGGGAATTATATCGAAGATGGCGTTACCGGATGCTTGGTTGATAATATCGTTGGTGCCGGTATCCCTGAAAAAGATGATCATCATATAAGGGATAATGAAAAAGAGAACTTAAAGGAGTTCTCGGAAAGACTGATCTACCTTCTTGACAATCCCATGGAGGCAAACGAATTGGGACGTGAAGCCAGGAAAAGGGTCAACAGCGAGTTCTCTTGGAGAAAACTGGCCCGAGGTGTGGCTGATCTCTATCACCAGCTGGTGTGATAGGCGCGATACCCGCTACAGTACCGCCATGTTGATCTTCAGCCGGATAATTGGCATTCACCCATCTTGATCCCGGTTGGGATGTGGTACAGGTAGAAATAATCACCTTCGACGGTGTTCAGCGGTTCGGATAATACCTTGAAATATTCATAGGCTTCCATGTAATCGTCCTGATTGACCCAATAACTCACGGAATCGTCCATTGAACTCTCATCGGCTTCCCGAACAGTACCGTTTATCAATTCTTCACCGGTCTCCGCAGAAACGATATGGTAAGAAATATTATCGATATTCGCATCCCCCTCGGATATGTATTCTACCTCCACAATGTAGGTTATTCCATAAAATATATCCGAAATGCTATCGGAGGAAAGAAGGACATCCGGGGCTTCCTCCAGGATTATGACGGTCACGGCAAAATAGGCGATATCTTCATATTCACCGTCGAAGACTGTTAGGTTTACTTTGTGCGTGTCCTGTTCCAGCTCCCCGTAATAAACTGTGAAAGTATGTTCCACCACTGGGCCGGTGGTATTACTACCGTCATCGAATTCCCAGAAATACGTCAGTTCATCCCCGTCATCGTCGTATGACCCCACACCGCTAAATACCACTGGTTGAGAGAGAATCGCTTCCGAGGGTGCATTGATTACAGCATGGGGGCTATGATTTCCCTGACCGATGGTATCGTTTTCGTCCAACATCATATAAATAGCATATGCTGCAATAATCGTGAGAACACACGCAACTGCAATTATTATTTTTGTTCTCAGGATCAATTTCTTCGCCACCGGAATTGTTTATATAAAAACCCGGTTAATATGCCGGCGGGGGCGGTATTCCCTGTCTGGGTCGTCCGCCAGAATCACCGGATGGTGGTGAAGGCCTCCTGTACGGATCGTTATCATTGATCTGTGATTCGTAGTCATCGGAATCCGACGTTTTTGTCTTCTTACCTTTTATTACCAATACAATGACCAGCACCATTACGGTAAGGGCAACCAGAATTCCCAAGCCGATAAATATCCATTTCATATCGATCTTATCGTCATCCGAGCCGGATTTCTTATCGTTTATGTCGGCATAGAGGGTATTTCTCTCGGTCTTGAAACTCTCCACCTCACTCTCCGAGGCCAGAGTGGATTTGAAATTACTCTCTTGTGATATTGTGGGGGGCGTTACTCCAAACTCGTCGAAGATCTCGCTGGGGATTTCGGGGGGTATTATCTCTGTCTGAACGATCATACCCAGCTCAGGAGCGTAATATAGGTTGATCTCCATTCCTTCCGGGCCCATTATACCGTCGAAGATATCTTCGAAGGGATCAAAACTATCTTCCTCGTAATAATAATCGTCGTCATAGTAGTAACTATCATTATAGTAATAATCATCGTCGTAATACTCGTCGTCGTAGTCATCATCGTAGGAATCGTTGTAATCATCTTCATCATCAGAGCGGCTTCCCGCCTGTTCCTGGTATACGATGGTATCCAAGTAGACTATCTCTTGGCTCGGACCTTTAATCATGACTTCATAGACCTCTCCCTTTAAAATATCAATACCCATACTTTCCATGGGCATGTCGAAAGCGATATACTCTCCGTTGTTCCACATATGGTCTTCAAAATCATACGATGAATTTCGGTCACCTCCCAGGGCGGTTCCATTCAAATAGATGCGTTCGTTGAAATCAAGCTTCCTGGGTGAGTATCCTTGCCTTGCCACATAGAATGAATACATCGAGGGATCGATATCGACACCTTGCACTGCTCGTATGGTAAAGAAGCAGCCCTGTGTTTCATCAAAATTGTTTCCATCCCGCGATTCAAAGGCCATAATTATCACATCGTCCCAATCATCATCCCAATCATCGTCATCATAATATTCTTCCAACGCCTCAAAATCCGGGCTTATGGGTATGACTGGCGTTGTTGTGCCGTCAGCGAGAGTTATGGTGGTCTTCTTTCCGGATTTCAGGGCAAGCCAAATTTCATCGTCAAAGTCCTCCGGTCCCCCGCTCTCTTCTGCCAGATCAATAGTTTCGTCCTCGTGAATGTCGTCCTCTTCGGGGATTCCCGTAATGTCCGCTTTCGCGCGTATCTTTCCAGATACGGATGCGGTCCCTGTGAAGCTGCCCTCGGGGGTCCATTCCTCGTTCTCCTCGATGGGTAGCTCAAAGATATCGAAGGGCTCATCGAAATCCAATGTGGCAGTTGCAACGATATTTTCGGTCTTTATGGAAGCGCCTCCCTTGATATCAAAATTCATGTTTTCGATACTACCTCTCACTGAGGCCGCGGCCTCGGCATTGAAAGAGGGTTTCAAAGACGCATCGATCCTGCTTAATGCAAGCTCATCGATGGTCATCCACATGTCTATGACGAGATCGAACTCAAAATAATACTCCGCACTGCCGCTTCCTTTTATACTGTTACCCATACCGGCTATGTTGGCACTGGCTTCAACCCCCAGCCCGCTACCGAAATAGATTGTATTCCTTACCTGGTAGCACACCTCGCCGTTGACGTCGGCGTCGTCGGACAAGACCTCGGAGGTCATGTACAATCCCACGCCTCCGCCGTTAAAATCCACATTGACATCGAATGTTTGGACATCACCCGAAGCTTTCAATTCCTTGCCAGCTTCATCCAAGATTTTATCGATATCAAGGTCCGCGATCAGGTCATTCAAGTCCATGGATAGGGATTGGGACCATTTCTGGCCCTTTTCAAGAACCGGTGCTGAATTACCATTTTCCCGAACGTTGTCGTCCTCGGCATAGCTTATTGGTAATGCCGATAATGTAAGGATCACCAATAAAGATAAACTTACTATTTTGATCATTATATTTTTCATTTTTCTACCTCCTTTGTCACCTTGTTTGATTTCAAGGCTATCAGTTCATTGCCCACTATCTCAATTCGGTAACAGTGCTGGGCACATATGCAGTAGAGAGGGGATTTGCGGGATTTATAGTTTACGTCTATTTTACAAATCTTCAAATGGTGATTTTGTAGATACCCAAATTGATTGATAAAGAAAAAATAGTAGTTCTTCTATAATACGATAAAGAAGGAAAAAACCATTCCTGTCCATTCCGACGAAATGCAGTCGTGTGGGTCATTATGTAATAAAAAAAAGTATAGCCGCGGAGGTCTATCGCTTCCTCTTTGAGCTAGCATATATATTTACATCGGGTGAACGTTCATGAAAAAAAAACATGTCCGAAATGAAGAAAGGGGCCGGAATATATCGAACCGTAAAAAACTTCAATCAAAGATCGACAATACTGATATTAATAATTTATATTATGAACCATACCAACATATTCTTCACCTGAAGCCCATGGAAGCCATTCAGGAACACGCAAAAGCCGTGCATAAAACGGTTCAGCTTATGAAAAAGATGTTTGATGCATATATTGAAGAGGACTTCACAACTGCGGATGAATATCTTCCGAAAGTGAAAGAAGCCGAATTCAAAGCAGATAACATAAAATCCATAATTAGAGACAAACTCCCAAGAAGTTTCTTTTCCAGCCTGACAAAAGATGACATGAATTCTTTTCTGAAAGAATTGGATTCCGTGGCCGACAGTGCGGAGGACGTAGCCGATTATTTGGCCGCAAGAAGAACCAAAATTCCGGAAGAGGTGAAAAAGGGCTTTAAAAAACATTCGGATATAGTAGCCCAGTCAATGAATATCCTATTTGACGTCATCACGGACCTGGGCCGGGTAATGAAAAGTGTTTTTCGCAAGAAGGATGTGGATGAATTATTACAGAAACTGCACTGTGTTGCTATTGCGGAGCATGAGGCCGATAAGGTCAAAATGGAATTGAGAAAGATAATATTCAACCTAGAGGGTCACGATCCCATTGCAGTGTACCACATGCTGAAACTCTTGCAGTTCTCGGACTATGTGGCTGATCACGCCGAGAATGTCGAAGGTCGTATAAGGATAATCGTAAGCCATTGAAGGTGTCACGAACGGCAAAAAATATTTAATTCATTCCCCTTTTACACTTGTATATGGGTATTTTGAAGGAGTCTAGCTTCTATAAATTAGTTAGGAAAAATATCGAAAAGATAAGAGAACAGGGGGAACCTCCCCGGACCGATCTAAGTGCCTTCGATTCAATGGATAAGTACGTTTGCGACCTATGCAGAGCTTCTGTCAATCGGTCCGGTCTGTTACAATGTTCTTTTTGTGGTAGGTGGGTCTGCCGAGATAATTGTTTTGACCGGGAGGATGTTTCTTGTATAAACTGTCACGGCGTTATTAGGCTTTTGCGCGAGTCACGGAAGATGGACATAATCTCCAAGAAGAAAGCAGTTCTGCTGGATGAGCAGAAGTCGGCTCTTCGTGACGAAATGAGCTATCAAAAGAAAATGGAAGAACTCGAAAAGAAGAAAAAGATGCAGGATCTGGAGTTCGAAAGTAAAAAATTAGAGCTGGAACGCAAAAAGAGTTTGCTTGAGATCGAAGCCGATATTAAATCCCGGGATTCAGGTGGAGGGATGCTCAAGGCAATCAGGAAAATAAAAAAGATGAAGAATTCGAATGGTACTGGTAATGACAAAAGGTGATACCGTGGATGAACTGAACGCCATGGCCAAAGACCTGGATTGGGCAGAAAGGCTCAAGAATACGGAAGATTATCTTAATCCCGATCGCTCGAAAAAGAAGGGTTTTCGCGGATGGTTGATATTAATTGCTTTCGTTTTAGGTCTGGGACTTTCCTCAATTATATTCTATTGGTGGGATCCCATTAATGAGTGGTTAAGCAGTTTACCTGGTCTATAATAATCCCCGAAGGTGTTCATATGAAGGCTAAGACAAAAATTCTGAGAGGGTTGATTGTACTTTTTGTAGTATTTTTCATGTTATTAATTCTGGCTCCAACTGGCCAGGCCGATAAGATCATTGTGAAGGAAATTCCCGGAGAGACTTATGAAAAAACCATCAGCACGGGAGAGGAAGCAACTTACATATGGGAGGTTAAGAATGAGGATCCGGTCTCCAAATACCATGTGATAATTGAACTGGGGGAAGAGAACGAAGATTGGCAGAGCGACATTTTTCCCTTCGATTTTGACATAGAACCCAATGAGAATGTGACGGTGAAATTAACTGTAAGCACAGAATCACGTTTCGACGGAGATATGCAGGATCACAGGTTATACTTCAGGTTCTCATCGGGAAAGAAGAACTCTACGGCAGATGCATATGCTAAAACGACCCAGGATATTCCCGAAAGCGAGAAGAAACTGACATTCAGCGGTATTGAAATCCCCCTTCCCGAGGCCCTCAACAACATGCTCGGTCGTTTCGCAGGCTCATTCCTGTTATGGGTTGCAATGGCACTGCTTTCGTGGTTCTTATTGAAAATAGTAATGGCAAGGATTACAAAAAAGACTGTTACCGATCTTGATGATAAGGTCTTGGGCGTGGTGCAGACTCCGTTGATACTCCTGATAGTGCTCTATGGCGTGGTGGATTCCCTCGTATATCTGGAATTGACTCCGGCTACGATATCGCAGATAAAGACAGTATACGACTTCGGTTTAATGCTCATTACCATGTGGACTGCATTCCGCCTTTTCAGGATAGGATTGGAGTTCATAGCCGAGCGCTGGGTAAAAAAGAAGGAGTTTCATATAAAGTTCGTATTGATCCCGTTGATCGAAAAACTGGGCAAAGCTGTATTCTTTACAGTTCTCTTCATTCTTATTTTAGGTTTTTTCGGTGTGGATCTAACTGCCTTCGTGGCCGGGGCCGGGATACTGGGTCTAGTCGTCGCCTTCGCGGCACAGGATACCCTCGCCAATTTCTTTGCTGGTATATTCCTTATTATGGAGCCGAAGTTCAAGGTTAATGATACCATCACTTTTGAGAACGAAGTTTATCTCGTTAGAACCATTGGCTTGCGCACGACCCAACTGTATGATATTTACCAGAACATGGATGTTATTGTGCCCAATCATACTCTTGCCACCTCGAAGCTGGTAAACCTTGACGAGCCTGACAAGAAACTCAGGATAACACTTCACATTCCAGTGGCCTTTGCAACCGACATAGACAAGCTGGAAGAAGTGGTCCGGGATGTCTCTGACAGGCATCCGGATATTATCACCGACAACCCGACAAACGAACCGCTTTTGTATTTCAACGAGTTCGGCCCGTATTATCTGGATTTTGTTTTCATGTTCTGGATAGAGAATCTTGAGGACCGTTTTTTTATCCGACAGCGGGTTTTCAAATCGTTGTACAAGGGATTGAGGGATATGCAGATAGAAGTACCGCTGCCTCAGACCGTTTATTCGATTAGTGATGGTAAGCTGCATGATCACCCCTTGGTTGAGGGTATCGATGTTCAGGCCAAGCTCGATTCGTACAAAGAAGGTGATCCGGTCCTTGATCGAAATAATAAGGCCCGGGTAAAAATGAAATTGGCAAAAAAACAGAAATGAGCATTAATGGGGCAAATGTCTCTGTGTAATCTGAGATAATATTGTATCGTTTCATGTTTTATCATCCACATAGCAAAATTTTTTATTTTAGGAGAAATATATATGTGGGAACATGGCAAAAACACGATTACCGGAAGGTGCAAAGAGCTTGACGGCAAAGGTGTCCGTCATACCAAGGGACGCTATTTGCACAAATTGTATGAAGACTATTCGCACTGGAGAATGGGTGGTGGAATGTGGATGCGGAAGGAAATATAATATGGATTGCGCATTTGAGCTGATGACCTGTTCTTTCTGCGGAGCCGATTTCTACGATATGGACCTTTCAACCGAAAAAGAGAAAGTACCCATAGGACAGTTTTTAAACCACGTGGATCGCTATTACGAACGCTTGACCGATTCAAGAAAAGAACCAATTCTCACCGTACCGGTGCCGAGTGTAAAGCTGACGACCCCGGTGCGCACTAAACCCCTTCCATTCGTTTCTGCGAATATCCTTGGTAAGGGTACGGCAGCTTCGCATTTGCAGATGGAGCAGTACTGTGCCCGTGCGATAGGCATCCAGAACTCATTTATAACTGAAGCGACAAAGGCCCGTATAAACACAACCAAAGCCGTGAACAGTCTAACTCGGGCCAGAACCGCCCTGAAAGTGCATGATATAACAAACTCGCTTTCATTTCTCAAACAGGCAGACCAGGAGATAAAGAACAAGATAATCCATACAATAAACATATCATCTCAGTTGATGAAGGATATCGAGAATGAGGGAGCCAACATACGTATAATAAGGAATCTTATAATAATGGGTTTCAATTCCCTGGAGGAAGGGAAGATTCTTGCATCATTGTATTACCTGCGTAGAGTGAACGAGGAGGTGGAGCGGATGAAAGCATCAGGTGATCCGGCTCACTATTTCGAGGGGGAGGATTTCTATTCATTGATCGGAGTCGAGAAAGATGCCGATTTTGGCACTATACGCAAAGCTTATCGAACTCAGATAACGGAACTTCACCCCGACAGGCATGCAGAATCCGATGAAAAAACAAGAACGGCGGCCGAAGATAAGGCAAAAAGTCTCAACAGGGCATACAATACGCTGAAACGGTCCCAGGAAAGACGTCTTTACGATATAGCCATGGGTTTTTGTAAATATTGAATCTTCCTTTATCCTATAGAGCTCCCCACTGTTCGAATATCGTCCTATAAAGTTTATATATTTACAATGAGATACTTGGATTACTGTAAGGTAGGAATGGAACCAAATATTATTGAGCTTATGTGAGGGAAATATCGAATGATCGCAGGTAAATATTCACGGATGGCCGTTGCAGCGATGCTCATTATGGGTCTCCTTATGGTATTGCCAGGACCCGCGGCGGGAGCCAGTATAGTTGTAAGGGGTGTCGACGATAGTGGCGAGGACATAGGGGAGGATGGAATTTTCGATTTTCTTATCATAACGGTACAGCTTAACGTCGAAAACGGGGGTGACTATACCATCTACGGGACCATTGAACAAATCAACTCGGATCCGATAATGGCTCACAACATGTCACAGCTATCCATGGGCGACGGAATTCTCTCTGTGAAGATTCCGGGAGCAAAGATATTCGAATTAAACCGGAACGGACCCTACGATGTCACCCTGAGGATCATCAATAATAAGGATCATATTTCCCATGCGCATAAGACGAAAAGGTATTCCTACGAGGACTTCAACCCATCGAGCGAACTGGATGTCCCCGTCCTACCGTTGGATAACGAGAACATCACACTGGACTTTGCATCCATCATGCGTAAACCGCACATAGAATTCTACCCAACGCTACAGAAAGAAAAATATAAATTTTCCGTTTCCTTTGATCATATAATCGGTTTTGCGGATGACGGAGATAAGGTATATGGCCCGAATGATGATGTATTGTTCAGGGGTGATCTCTCGCAGATTATATGGTTTCCCATGATATCATCGAAGGATAACACCTTCCGCCTGAGCATGAGCAATACGATAAAATTGCTTCCTCTGAAGGAAACGAACACTCCGGTGAACGTAACTGTGGAATTCATATTCAGTACTAACGTTCAGGGAACATACAAGAAGTTCGATATAGATCTGATACTGAACGAACCTGTGGAAGGGATCGATTTTTTCGCTCTCGAGCATCATCTTGAAGACCTCAAAGATATGACAGAGTTCAACTTCGTCGATAATGAAAGAACGGCAAGGGTACAATTCGTCAACGGCGGTCGTGAAGAGACTGCCTATTATGAATGGATCAAGGAGGCCGATAGCTATTCAGCAGCTGGTGAACAGACCGTCGAACTCACCCATTCTTACAGCATCGACGGTTCGGTCATGAGCTTGTACATCAACTATCCCAATGAAGCCACGACCGACAGGATATTCCACGATCCCGTGCTGGGGATCAAGATGAAGCCCGCGGATCCGAACGGAGAGGTGAGCAAAAGCGGGCACAGCCCAGTACTTTTTGTGATAGCGGTTGTGGTAGGCGGTCTTTTCATTCTTTATACTATTCATTCCCAGAGAAAAAGGGAATGAAGGATCAGAATAGTTTTGGCACTTGGTAATAAAAATCATACGAGCAGCATATTGGCTACCACTACCGTTAAGGTGAATACCACCAGTGTCACCGGCAGTGTTCTCGCGAATGCGACCTTCACCTCAACTTTGTCGTCCCCGTACCTTATGTTCGTGCAGAAATATATGATTATAAGTGCCGTGAAAAGAAGATATATGCCGATTATGAGTGAAAATATCTCCGCCGGTATGGGCGCGCTGTCTCCGAATCCCAGCTCAAAAGCTCCGATACCTGCCATGCTTGCAGTTTCATTGCTGGTTATGGGACCAATATCACCTATATTCTCCGTGAGCATGAGATAGAGGGCCGTGGTTATTCCCATGATCAACGGACCGAAGACGGAGCCGGTGGTAAGCATCATGCTTCTTATTCCCGACAGATTGTTATCGATCTCTTTTTCAACACTTTTCAGATCGCGGAGGTATCGGGATATCTTGATAATCGTTGCCCCGGCCGTTGATGCATCCTTCTTTATGGATTCGATGACGGTTCCCATTGTAGCCCGGATTGTCCTCGATGGCAGGTCCGACAGGATTCCCATGGGGCCGAACAGTGCATCTTTGAGAGTGCTCCTTACTACCTGCAGGTTGTAGAACATCTGTCGGTACAATCGTCCGATATGGGTGCCTTCCAGGGTCTTCGAAGTGGATCGGAGTGAATCTTCGAACGCCTTTCCTTCTGCAATCCGGCTTCCAAGATGATAGAGCGCATCGGGAAATTCGTCCTCCATCTTCATTACTACCTCTCTTTTTCGCTTCTGGTGCTTACTGGTGCGGTGCGAGTAATTCACAACGGCCATGCCAGCACCCCATATGACCGGAAGCGGTGTCAGCGATCGGATAAGAGCATCCGAATCCTCAGTGAGCGACCGCATCCACAATATACTGAGGATCAATCCCAGTACGAAAATGGAAATGGAAGTGGCAATTATAAGGTTGCTCTTTTTTCTTGAAAGCGGATTTGGGATCATGGGGGGTACCGAGGTCCCCGGCCTGTTTCCCAGTATGTGGAATGCATAAAGAAAGGTCACCCCGGGGAACAGGATATCCATTAAAATTATTATCATTGGCAGCGAATTTGCCCCCACCTGCAGTAACGGAAGAAGTGCTCCTACGATCATGGGAAGCATTATTCCGAGAGAGAACAGCACCATTGTGGGACCGGTAAGTGAATTGGCAAATCCTTCCATCTGGCGTTTCGTCCCCTCAAGAATAACGTCATTTGCCGTGTCAAGCGCGCGATGTATTCCCTCTTTTGTTTTCTCTATGGCTGCGTTCCTTATGTTATAGAGAGCTCTTTTGAACTCTTCGGAGAACTCCCCGCAAAAGAAGGCAAAATCAAGAAATGATTCCTCGATGCTGTCGAATTCCCTGATGTACACGTTCCAGAGTATCTTTTTCAGGTTCGTAGATAACGGTTCGTCCACATTGTCCGAGGCGAATTCGATGGCCGTATTCAATGACGGATTGAGATACATGGACATTGACATGTAATTGATGGTCTCGGGAAGCCTCCCCAAGGTTTTCACCTGCACCTTTCGGGCTTTGTTCATTGGATATCGAAGTATCATACTGGCGATTATCGGAGGTGTCAGCAGTGTTACAAGAGCAATAACGAACATTATTAGATTGCTGATCTCATATCCCAAGAAATTCAGCAATGCCAAAATTACCGAATCAATGAATAATAGAAAAGGGAATAGGACCATCAACGCGAAGTTCGAAAAGATCGGGACCTGATACGGCTCGATATCGTATCGAAGATATTTCAGTGAAAAGTTCAATTCATGCTTTTCGTACTTGATCTTGGCAGCTATAAATATGTCCTGACAGAGATTGAAGCGGTTCTCCTCGTCCCAGTAAAGTTCATCGGTCTTCTGGAACTTTTTCTTTGCCTCTTTGAATTTAGCCTTGGCTTTTTCGAATTTTTTCTTAGCGCTTTCAAACTCCTTGTCGCGTTTTTCATCATACTGTGTTTTTTTCTTTCCCCTGTCCTTTCCGATCAATTTCGTTGCCAGTTCGCACCCGTGTGTAAACCAGTTTCTATTGTAGAAACCTGCGCCAGATTTCATGGATTGACCGCTACTGGGCATATAGAACGCGCCTCTCGAAGATATTGAGCCATTCGTCGTAAAGGGTGCTGTAGTCAATTTTCTTGAAACTCACGTAATGCCGTTGTATCACATTCCAGAATATATTGTTGGCAGTGCTCACCGCCTCGATTCCGAGTAGCTTAGGCTCGTTGAGTTCGTGTGATTTCTGGACCAGTGTTTGCTTGATCTTTGCCCGGATGTTGATATTCTTCATGACCTCTTCCATGGACATGCTCCAGTTCGAAGCAATGTTCTGCAGCAGCTCGCTTTTGAAATTGAAACCCTTGGTGGGTTCAACCATGTCCTTATCTGGATTATAGCTCATGAGATCCATGAACATCTCGTCCTTATCGAGAGAGATGTCTTTCCGTACCTCTGCGATCTGGGTAACTCGTTTTATGGAATCCTGTATCCCGCTGGGTCTTGTGAGACCCGCAACCACAATCACATCCGTGGCAGTGAAGGATTCCCTGTTGATGCCCATATCATAGACGATCCTCTCGAATACAGCTTTTGCGGAGTTCGCATGAAAGGTCCCCAGCACCGAACTGCCTGCAGTCCCTGCCCGCATTGCCTCGTACAGGGTCTTCGCTTCCTCGCCCCGGACCTCACCCATAACGATGGCCGATTCACCAAGCCGCAGTGATACCTTCAAGGCATCAACTGCGCTTCTCTCGCCCATGGACCCGATAGTGGACTGTATGAAAAGCGACTGGACCTTGTAACCCATGGCCTGCATCTTCATCCCTGGAAGTTCCAGCGTGTCCTCGATGGTCAATATTCTCTGACTCTTGGGAAATTCAAGTAAGAGCGCACCCAGGAGAGAGGTCTTTCCGGCACCCCGGCTTCCTGTGACTATAATGGTAGCCTTGCCATCTATGAGGAATGATAATAATCCGGCGGCAAGGGGCGTTAAACTTCCCACATCGATAAGCTTTGTGAGGGTCCAGGGGTCCATGGCATGTTTCCGCAAAGCAAAGGCCGTACCCTGCGGGCTCAAAGGCCGTCCCACCACGGTTACCCTGGTGTCGTATGCCTGAAGGTCGCATTCGAGAACCGGCATTGCTTCGGAGAACGGGCGTCCGCTGTCGTATCGGAAACGCGAAAGCAGGCTCTCCACGTCGTTTGTGGAAAGAATAATATTGGTACGGCATTTCACTGGGAACTGGGATCGGCCGATCTTTCCAAGCATAACATATACGAGGTTATCCGGAGCCGGGGCATCTATATAGATATCGTGAATATTGGGATCCTGCAGGATTATCTCGATTATACCCATTCCCGCGGTGTATCTGGCAAGAACGGAGGAAAGTGATTTTATCTGATCCGTCACCTGCCCCTTGTCGAATTTGATGTTGTATAGATTTGCAAGTTCGTAAAAATGATACTCGCCGAATTTTCTCACGTAATCCTTGGCCTGGTTGATATTTGACAGCTGGATATTCGGGGGAAAATCCTCCATGAGGTTCTTGCGGCTGACGTCCAATAACCTGAGAAATCGATCTTCAAGAGCATATTCGGGAGGCGATATGTGGTAATACCCCTCGGTCTCGTCCTCCAGTTTGTGGATGGTAACTTTTGCGTCCCCGACCTTGTAGGATATCAGCTCTTTGGCATTTCCAGGGGGTTTGGGTATAAGCCATGACGATGAGAAATTAGGTTTGATACGTCGGTTCAGGCTGAAAATTCGATAAATACCGGTCTTTACGCTTTTTATGTTCGTCTGGCCGCTGAACCGGTACATTCTGCTCTGTATATCCTGGCACTTAGTAACGATCTCCTTCGAGGTGTGGTATGTGGTCTCCAGCATGCTCTTTTTGAATACCCATTGAGAATTATCCGGCGGATCATATTTTGCCAGAGATCGTGATTTTGAATATTGCTCGTTACTGTCAACCATGGAACCACGTCATGTGTGATAGATTATCTTGTAGGCGCTTAACAGGATGAACCCCACGATCTTTTCGAATCTTTTGAATACATCCTCAAGGTTCTCCAGCGTATTGTATCTGCAGTTGTTGCAGTAATCCCCTTTGGGTTGGAACTTGTGAACTTCTGTGATCATAGGATTAAGGTGATTGTAGAATATTTCAAAATCCCGTGCAAACTCTCCCTTTAATTTGGAAAATAACTTCTGTGGATTGACCGGACAGGCCGAGCAGGGGATCTTTTTCTTGTATTTGGGATGATGCAGCTTGAACTGGTGGTCCGGTCTGCGTAGTGAGTAGTTCCCGATCTGGTTCACAAGTGACTTCATTCGTTCCATCAATTCGACAGAGTCTCCGAAATACATGGTGTCCAGATACTGGGATATGTAAAGATAATCAACCATGTAAACTTCCGAAAGAGAGTTCAGAATGCCGCTGATGCACCCCGGGTTGGCCATGGAATAGTTCTGTGTGCAGGCCTTGCACTTGATCACCATCTTCTGTTTCTGGCCCTCGAACTCCAGCTCGTAGTCGCACCGTGTGGGTTGTTGAGCAACCGTTTTCTTGTTTTTTACGTTTCCAGCCATATTCCAGCCACGTCCAGAATCTTCCCGCGAACAGGGTCTAATTAGTTAACATTCTCATTCTATATAACCATTTTTACACTTTGAAGTTAGCATTTCATTCCCGATTGGGACTGTGGAAAAACCTATAATAGCTGCGGAAAATTCGGGAAAAAAGCACCGGTGACCGGTTTGCCGTAAGATTACGATATAACCGTGATAAATTTCAGCCAGCAGTCCAGGAGAAAAAATTTATTTATCAGCATAATATTATTCGGAAATCTTACAATTGTTCAAAATGAGAGCGAATAATCGTATTAATGTACAAAAATAATTACATAAAATGACACGTTTTTTATATCAAGATAAAAGGGTATTATTAAGGAGATGTTGAATATGCTGACAGAAACAATATACGATCAGGTAGTAAAAAGGAATCCCGGCGAGGTCGAGTTTCACCAGGCTGTCAAGGAAGTTTTGGAATCCATCGAGCCTGTACTTGGACGACATCCGGAATTCGTCGAGGCGAAGATTGTCGAACGAATAGTCGAACCCGAAAGGCAGATAATGTTCCGGGTTCCCTGGATGGATGACAGCGGGCAAATTCATGTTAACAGGGGATTCCGTGTACAGTTCAACAGTGCAATTGGTCCATACAAAGGTGGTCTTCGGTTCCACCCCAGTGTTTATCTGGGCATTATCAAGTTTCTCGGTTTCGAACAGATTTTCAAAAACGCTCTCACAGGTCTCCCCATGGGAGGTGGAAAGGGCGGTTCGGATTTCAATCCCAAGGGCAAATCCGATGCTGAGGTAATGAAGTTCTGCCAGAGCTTCATGGGGGAGCTCTTCAGGCACATAGGGCATAATACTGATGTCCCAGCCGGTGATATTGGAGTTGGTGGAAGAGAGATCGGTTATATGTTCGGTCAATACCGTAAAATAACGAATGGATTTACCGGAATACTAACAGGTAAAGGGCGGGGCTGGGGGGGAAGCCTGGTACGACCTGAAGCAACCGGTTACGGGCTCATCTACCTTATGGATGAGATGCTGAAGGGCATGGGAAAGGATTTCGGGGGAAAGATCGCGGTGGTTTCCGGATCGGGAAATGTGGCCCAGTATGCAACCCAGAAGGTGAATCAACTTGGTGGAAAAGTGGTAACCCTTTCCGATTCAAACGGTTTCATTTACGATCCACATGGTATATCCGGTGGGAGATGGGATTACGTAATGGAGCTCAAGAACGTAAAGAGAGGCCGCATCAAGGAATACGCTCGAGAGTTCGGCTGCGAGTATCATGAGGGCAAGAGGCCGTGGGGTGTAAAATGCGATCTCGCACTGCCTTGCGCCACCCAGAATGAGCTGGATGGTGAAGATGCAAGGACGCTCATTTCCAACGGGGTATTGGCTGTGGGAGAAGGTGCGAACATGCCTTCCACACCTGAAGCCATCGAAGCATTTCTATCCAATAATATTCTCTTCGCTCCGGCAAAGGCAGCCAATGCCGGTGGAGTTGCGACCTCCGGTCTCGAAATGTCACAGAACAGCCTTCGCATGTCATGGTCCTTCGAGGAGACCGATGCCAAGCTGAAGAATATTATGGTGAATATTTATAAGTCCATGAGCGAGATAATCGAGACATACGACTTGCCTGGAAATTATGTAGCGGGAGCCAATATTGCGGGTTTTATGAAGGTAGCCAACGCAATGCTTGACCAGGGAATTATCTAGTTAGAAATGAGAACTGGCAATCGATTGAAATGCCCGGCATTGGTATATGTGTCGGGCTTTTTTGTATTTTTCTAATTCATATGGGCTCTATTTGGGATTTTCATTATTTTTATTCGGGCATAAGCTTAAGAACTATCTATTGTAATCGGGTTGATGAAGGATCATGGTCAAGGAGAACACACATCTTTTCGCAGCGGAGAAGATACTTCATCTCATAGAGGGTGCGGATATACGAAAGCTCATCGAAGCGAATATTGGAAGTTACCATCTCGGCTCAATCATACTGGACTCTTTTTTTTACAGTGGTGACAAGAATATAAAAAAAATATCAGCGCTGCTTCACGGGAAACAAGGGGATCTCACCAATGGTATCATTTTCCAGGTTCTGGATGAAGCCCGGAATTCGCGAAATGCAGCAGATCTCTCCTTCATCATGGGGTATCTCACCCATTCTGCACTTGATATAACCTTTCACCCGGTCATATATTACTATACGGGAAATCACAGGGACGGCTCCATAGATGAGCGAAAAGCTACATACCTGCACTGGCATTACGAGACCTATCTGGATGGTAAATGGAATGATCGATACTATATCGAAGATTTGATCGATGAGAAACTCATCCATGGATTGCGTTTCTTTGATATTATATCAAAAAAGATGAACGTACCGAAGGGCGGGTTATTAAATGCCGTGAGAATACAAAAATTCTTCAATAAATTGTTCAGAAGCGAGCTTGCATATCGTTTTATCTGTTTTGCCAAACGTATCCACCTCACGGATGAAACGCCATTGGGTATTTTTTACGGAAATCTTGATCGTGAGAAAATAAAGCTCGAAGAGAGTTTGGTCTTCCGTGACCTGATATCGGGTGATGAGAAAAAGACTTCACTGGATTTCATTCTCGAAGAAGCCTGTTCGCTTGGTGTAAGTATGATAAAAAGCGCATACGATTATTATAACGGTGGGAGCCGTGAGGAGTGTGAACGGGTCATTTCCGGAAAAAGTCTGGCCACGGGAAAGTTGAAAATACCAGTGAGCGATATCAAATATACCCGATTCGCCAGTTTAAAATGATAGACGCAGTCCCTGGGTAATTGATATTATCCTAGTCGTCCTCGTCCAGATCGTTTATCTCAATATCCTCATCGAACAATTCTCCGCATTCGGGACACATCTCATCATCGACAGCGATTGGCGCTCCGCACTCTGAGCAGATCATCTCGTCCTCGAAGAAGGATTCACCACAATAGGGGCAGAGGACCTCATCGGGGTCAACCGATGCACCGCATTTATCGCAAACGAAATCCGAATCCTCTTCCACCAACCCTTCGCCGCATATCGGACAAGACTCTGCATCTTCTTCCTCTATCTCAGCGCTGCAAAAGGGACACTTGTTCTTATCATCAGTTTCAATTTCCTTTCCCGCTTCCTTTTTCAGAGGTTTCGTTTTTTTCTTGGGTACAAATCCGCAGGACGGGCATTTCTTGTCGTCAATATCGAGAGGTGTACCGCATTTCTTGCATCCTATCTTGAAATCGGATTTTTTCAGTTTCAGACCGCATTCCGAGCAGACCTTATCTCCCGGATCCACCATGGCTCCACATTGGGGGCAAGATGACACCTCTCCGATTTCCTCTGTGATCTCTTCACCGAGAGCAGTTCGTGCATACCTGTTACGGAACGTCACGTACATCATAATCACCAGCACAATTACAAGTACGATGGCTAGAACCGTTCCAGCGGTGGTCAAGGTCATTTCAAGTCCGTCGTCATCCTTTTCGGATGGTTTCACCGGTTCCGCCTGTTCTTCCTCGGTAGTGAAGTTGAATTTGTATCTATCTCCCAGAGTCCGGCCGCTTATACTTCTGATACCAGTGTGAAGGACCACAGAGTATAGTGTGTCGTATTCGAGTTCGGAATTAGGTACAAGAATGACGCTCTTGTTATCGTTGGTCATCTGTAATTTGTAGCTAACAAGCGGGGTGATCTCGATACTGCCGTTAAAGGATGACAGTTCCATGGGTTTGGAAAAAGCGATACTGATCTGTGTCTTCACCGATACCTTCTCCTGATCATCTTCGGGATACACCGCCAGAACCTCCGGGTTCTTCTCTGCCTCCAGGGTCCTGAAGGACCAGCTGACCGTCTCTTTCAGTATATTGTCGTAGAGGTCTGTGATACCCTTATTGCCGTTGAGGTCTTTGTTACCCTTTGTAAGCATTACAGTATATTTCGACCCGACCGAAAGAACTGCCTGAGGGCTTAAAGTGACAGTGGCGCCGTTCACAAGCACATTTCCACTAACCGGATTGTTCTTCGGGTCCAGCAGCACGAAGGAATCATTGTCGACTCCTTTCACATTTTCACTGAACTTTGCCCGAATTATTGTATCAAGGGGAACGTTCCTGGCATTCTCCGCGGGCAGGAGACTGTTCATCAACACGAAGGGAGAGGATATGTCTATACGGCCCATAACCGTCAGGTTACCGATGAATGTCACGTTAGCGTGTATTCTCTTTATCGAGGTATCCACCCTTGCGAGAGAGTCAGCTCGAACCCATTTTTCGTCGGATGTTTCAATGTAGAGGTCAAGAGTGTTTTCGTCCGTAATGTGACTGATATTCTTATCTGCGTAATTGATCCCAACCTCGATATGATCCCACTCATCATCAGCTATTCCCTCTATACCGATGGCAAATGTTAAGTTTATAGTATCCATATTTATTCCTTTTTCAGACACAAGTTCGTCACTTAGAAGGGTAATGGTTATGGTGGGGAGCTTACCCTTATTCTCGTAGAATAGGGTAGCGGATATTCCATGCTCGCTGTAATATAGGGAATCAGGTCGCGGCAGCTGGCGAACGGTCAATATCATATTATCTGTCCCTTCATTCCAGCTCATATCCCTTGCTGCGAGGGTGACATTATATATTCCCGGATTATCGAACCTGAAACTCGGGTTCGTACCGTAAAGAGTCACATTGTTCTGTGCGTAGACGAAACTCCAACTGAAGTTAACCGCTCCTACGTTATCCACCGTATCCGAACCGTCGAATTCATATAATCCTTGTTCGTATATCCACTTATCCGGTCCAGCATTCGCTTCGGGAGGAGTAACGTCGTTGACCACCACCACGATTTTCCTGGTGATGTTGTTGAACGTTATGGACTGGTTGATCCCGGTTGAGAAACCGTCCTTTGATGCAGTTATATCGTAGTAATGGACTAGGACCCCTGATGAAATTATCTCCTGTTGGGTTGCCAGAACGTAATTGATCTCACCTTTATCATTTGTGGTGAAAGTATTGGTGGATAGTGTCACGTCCGAGGTAACATGTTCGACCAGTGTAACGGTGGTGTAGGGTACACGGTATGAATATTCATCTACGGATACGAATGAAACGAAATATTTCACCCATATCTTTGATCCATTGTCAGCAGGCGGTATGTAATACTTGAAAGGTACGGTGTTTACAAGTTCTATAACCGAATCTTCACGGACATCGAGATCCTCGGTTTCCGATCCGGACAGGGTGGAGTTCAGAATATATAAAAGAGATGAATTTGAAACCAGTACTCCCTTGCTGTTACCGGTGATATCGCAGTTTGTTATGGTTCCGGTACTGTCCCTGTCCAGAGAAAGTGCGGTGCCGTTGATGTTGAGCATATGGCAGGCGTTCATATGCAGCGAGGCCCGGGACATGGTTATTCCCGCTCCCCTGGTGTTGGTTATCATCGAATCAGCAAGTTTTAGGGATGTGTACGATGAGTTCTTGAGGCACATGATACCGAAACTGTCGAAATCCAGCATCATCAGGTCATTGAGATAAACGTCAGAATTAAGGACCAATATACCCCCGTGGCCACCTTGGATCCGTGAAGATGCAATAAGCGGTATTGTGTTTTTCACGGTGGAATTGATGACAACACCGATATGTTCGGCTGTTAGCTCGCAGTCGGTTATCCAAGTCTTGTCGCTTTCGATGAAGAGACCCCGCTTATCCGGTTCCTGGGTATAATCTTGAACACCAGGGTCGTATCCGCAATTTAGTATGATAACCTCGTCCATTCTCAATGTACCGCCGCTTTTGACCCAGAATCGATACCTGCTTTCTCCACCAGCTCCCGTGGAGTTCAGCCGGCTTTTATTATTGCTGCCGCCGTACAAATAGAGTTCGCCGCCGTTCTCGACCACTATGGATCTGGTTCCGTTGCCAGGAACGTGAAGCTTCAATGTAAAGTTCCTGAATGTAAGTTTGCCGCCGTTTTTGACTGTCAAATTACCCCAAAGGTCCATGACGATATTCTGGAAGATCATGGTCTTATCTACGACCCAGTCCACGAGAACGTCCGTACTGTTCAGAGTGAGGTTCCTGGTCAAACTTGAATTTATATAAAAAGTAGAGTCTGTCTTAAGCCCTCCGTATTCCACTCGGACCGTGTGAGGGGTAAATAATTCCATGGCCGATGCACCCCAATCCTTGGATTGAACCGCTTCCAGCCGCATGGCGGTACCGTTTTGGGTCGTTATTCCCTGGGCGACCTGCGTACCGTTCAGATCGAATAGCGTTACTACGGTACCCGGTATCGGGAGTCCAATACTGTTCAATACACGTATGTTGAGATACCATTTCGTCGTAAGAACTGCATTGCCCCTTACTTCGGATATCACAGTGGTCGTGTTGAGTATCACCATATCCCCGAAATCAAGCATAAGTCTGTGAAAACTGCTGTTCACTGAGGTGGCGTTTTCGTCTATCAGATAGTTGCCGGTCATATTGATCCGTGAAGATCCTAGTATCACAACGGCCTGATTATTGCAGTTTTCGAATGTATTATTAGTAATATTCCAGTCCGATACCCGCAGTGCATGCACACCTCCAACCGTAGCATTCGTGACCGAATTGTTATGGACCAGCAAACTGGATTCGTCCTTGTACACAAAGCCGGTACCGCTCCCGTTGATCTTGTTATACAAGTAAGTGTGATCTTTGTTATTGTAGGCGTTGATTCCAGTAACGTTGACAATACTGATGTCATTGGCTGAGATGGTATTGATCTTGGAATTGTTTATGTTGAGGCCCACATCCACCGATCGGATCACATTACTATACAAAATGTTCTTGTTCGAGAGTCGGCTGACGTTAATACCATTTGCACTTTCGCTTATGATATTGTAACTGACATTGTTGCTTGCGCAGAACGCCATTACAACCCCGCAGTTACCCTTACCTGATATTGTGTTGTTTTTGACGGTGGAGTTCTGTGAGTACCACATCTCGATCCCTGTGCTGTTCCTGTCACTCCGATTGTATCTCCCCTTGATGACGTTGCCGGTGATCCGGATGTCCCTTGTGGCCTGCAGATAGATATCGTTCCTCTCATGGGTAAAACTGTTCCCGGATATGTTGCACTCCAGAGTATTGATCAGCAATATGCCGTTTTCACTTGTAAACGAGTTCCCTGTAATGGTGGCGTTCCTGGATTTTATGTAGATGAGCCCGGTATGACAGTCAACGAATTTGCTGCCCCGAACCGTGGTATTGTTGGCACCCACGAAGAAGCCGCTTCTCTGTAAAGGGAATATTGTAGATGCATACCCGCAGTTTCTCACCTCTGAATTCCTCATGGCGAACTCTCGTGTACGGTTAAGAAACACTAGATATGCGGAATCCGTACCGCTTTTAATCAGCGATCCGTCATCGGTACCGATATCGTCATCATTGTCCAGAATGAACAGGCTCGAGTTGCTGTTGGCAATAAGCATGAACTGTCCGTTCGCCGCTGGCATGAATATAAGAGTAGTGTTTCTGAGGGTGAGGGTAGAATCGGATGTGATATTTACATTACCATAGAGCTTGATAGTTTTGTTTATCAGCTGTACTTCGCCGGTTATGTTCCAGTTTCCGTTATATGCGGATTGTGGGAGGGTCAGATTCACTGTGGATGTGGAATTGACCTGGGCTTCGGTGTAATTCATTACTATGGACGCTGGGTGCGTGGCAGTGAAATTGTATGGATTGTAATGAACAGTTGCAGTGGCGTTGCGAACCATAGAGGTGATCTCGATATCCGAGCCGGATCCCGCGGGTAGGGAGAGATTGTATCTTTCAGCTCCGGTTTTGTCCTTGATGGATACCACGGTTCCGGCGTATGCCTGGCCCTGGTGATCAAGAACATTAACATTGATGTAGTTAACGATATGAGCAGTTGCATCCCTTGTTATGGATATTATATTATAGGTGCTGTTTAAAAGTTTCGCGTTACCCGAGCTGAGGTTCAATGAGACATTAGATTCGATTATCTCCATATCAAAGAGGTTTGTGTTTTGTACTGAAAGTCCGGTAATGTTTGCATCGGTTATATCACTGAGCTGTACCTCTGTGGAAGTGGTGTTGATGGTGGTGTTGTCCATGGATATTGTACCGCCTGCGGCGATTATCCCGTGGGTGCCGGTGATATTTGTATCAGAAACCGCAATATCGGAGGCAGTGGCTGCCAGGCCGTTGTTGCAGTCCTCGAGATAGGAATCGCTGATATTTACCTGACAGTTTGTTAGGTAGATCCCTTTCTGCGCATCATATAGGGGTGTTTCGTTACCTGCCCCGCTTATGCGAACGTCCGACATGTTAAGCCAGCTTCCGCTAGCGTTGAACTCGAAACCTTTTGAATTATTGCTAGTAATGAGTGATGTGTAACCCGCCTGGGACGGCTGGTCGTCGTAATCAGATATATCGAGGGAAGCGTTGGTGAGATTCAGGTGATACTGGCAGTATCCCGTCTGGTTGAAATTTATGATAGAGCTTTTCAGTATGAGACGCGATCCGGGCTTTACGTCGATCCACCCGGTTATGTTCAAGGTGCAGTTGATCAGCGTCAGGTTCGAGGAGCTCTGCAGAGTTAAGTTGCCGTTCATATGAATGAGGGAATCGTTGAAACTGAGATCGTCCCCGTGAACGAGATTCCAATGATTGCCTGAGTTGTTGAATATCCGTAGGCCGCCGGGCGATAGCTGACCGCTGTCCGCCGGTCCGCCCGTATCGGCAAGTGTCAATTGATGGTAGGGGACAAATAGGCCGCACAATATCATGCTCACTGCCAGAGCCGCGTATATCTTTGGCAATCCGGATTCCATAATAATCACATTTTTCTTCAGTATTTTTTCCGTGGTCTCTCGCAAGACCATGAGACAATACCCGATTACATGAATACTTATATATTTTTTTTATCATTTAGGAAATACAGACCATCCTGTCGTTTTTTCCGAGCATCACGGCATATCCTCCGGCATGCCTGACCTGCCCGGGCGTTACCGGGCAAGAGGACTCCCGAATTTCTTTTTTTCCTATTTTTTTCTTTGTGAGGGTTGGCCAGCGGAGGAAAAATCCCAAAGAAAAAAACGGTTTTTTATCTGAAGACACTCATTCGTTTTTTTTTCACTGAATAAGAACGGCCTTAATTCTCTGGAGCGAAAAGATATGTTATAGAGCCTGACCGATCAATCACTTTTCCAAGATTTCCGCATCGAAAGGTATCTTATCCCTGAAAAATCTCAATTTTCCGGTGTGAAGTGGTCATAGATGCTATTGAGTTTTATCCGCAGGTGACATAGAAACGCAGTTTCTATTAACCCCGACATTGCATCGCGGATGCAATTAGGGCTAAGTGAAAGGTTGTTTCACTGTCGCCTAATAAAATCTCTGATTTTATGTTGGGAAACAGCAGAATGCCTGTTTTGCTCCGGTGACTTTTCAAGTCTCCTGCACCCTCGGGAGTTTACTCTCTGCGGGTACACCCGTTTTCAAACGGGGGATGAATGGACCTGTAGCTAGACTTGGCGAAGGTACAGCAAAGCCTGAAAGGGTTTGCGTAATGAAATGCGCATCTTCGGGTGTTTCCGAGGATACCCATTTCATTCCTGTCAATCAAAGATACTCGACGAAATAAGTTTCGTCTGTACCCTCGGGATGTATCCCTGCGGGTTGTTCTGCATCCTCGGCTAGTGAGCCTGCGGATGCAGTTGTATCTCGATGCAACGGAGTATAACGGGTAAGATCAGAAGAATCTTTGATTCTTCAGGGTGATAACGGGCAAATGTGGGTTGTTCATTTCTCAGACCACGTCATAGATTTTCGAGAAAATCCCTGAAAAATAATGCCTCATTCTTTCCCTGATGGCGGTGTTGGCCCGTATGATCCGTTCCTTGCAATCTTCCAGAAAACCCTTGACCAGGAAAAAGAGGGTCCAGTTGTCGGCCTCAGACCTGGAACGGTGGATCACGCCAATTGACGCTAAATTTTTAAGTACCCTCGCGGTTCTCTTATTGCCCCAGTGAGACTTCGATGATGTGTATGCATTTATAAGTTGCTGTTGCCGTCCAAAACCGTCGAAATGGTAAATGAGGACGTGAAGCAATAATTTAGCTTCTTTTCGACGGATCTTATCGGTTATTTTTCTATCGATGACCTTTAAATGTCTTCGGTATTCCTTTTTTTTCTGTTTATTCTTTCGTATCTTAATGGTATCATCCCCGTTTTTTGTTACTGGTCATGGGCAATGGAAATCACAGGACTGTTGGACAAATGTTCAGGGAATAATTAAAGGTTAATCGGGGGGAGGGGGGTGAGTGAAAGTAAAACATTTCCAGTACTGGCTGTGGATTATAGGGAGTGAAAGTAAAATGTGATTCGGGGAGGGATTATAATGGAAATGCTCGAACATTTGTCGAGGTATGTCGAGGACATTTGTCGGGGGAATTAGGTAACATTTTTCAGGTGATACAGGGGACATTTGTCAGGTGATACAGGGGACATTTGTCAGGTGATACAGGGGACATTTGTCAGGTGATACAGGTGACATTTGTCCGGTGATACAGGGAACATTTGTCAGGTGATACAGGTGACAATTGTCAGGTGATACAGTTGACATTTATCAGGTGATACAGGTGACATATCTCAAGTGATACAAGGAACTATTTGTCGGGGGGTTGTACAGGAGTTTTAGCTAAACCTATCATGTATGATTGTATACTAGCTATCCAACGTTCCATACGGTGTCTGGAAAATTGAGCAAGGTTACATTATTAACGAAATATTCGTTTCCAAGTACAAGTTACATTTACCGGTTTCAGCCTAAATCCGATTATGGTGACGATATTCTCGTATTTCAACCGGTCTCATTATGAAGTTCTCATTACAAAAGTGGAAAATCGAAATTGGCAGTTTTGCGATCACGAATGAATCCCTCCTCAAGTTTTCATTGGAAGGCGGGACATACCGGGACTCATCATTGGACCAGCGGACGAAGTATCCCAGACGATTAGTATCGAGGGGGGATATGCGGAAGTGGTGAGAAGGTTTTTAAATGGGATAGGATATTACTATCAAGAAAAATCTCGGCAGGTGTGAAGATGAAAAGAATAATTGCGATTACGATAACCATGCTCTTTTTGGCCCAGGCATTCATAGGTATTCAGTTTGTTGTTAAAAGAATGGTCGAGGAAGAGAGTTCAGTTGATATCATTCCTACAGGGACCGATGCCACTGTTAGTCGCCCAAGGACCAGGGGGGCAGCGAATGAATCAGGTCCACTCGGAGGAAGTTGGTTCGATGATTTTGCAAACGAGAGCGGGATTGAGTGGAAGGATAATATTACGTTGATCGAGCGAGCCGTGAACAGCACTAATGGCACTCTCACTACAACTGAGATCGTGCTTCCAAATAATATGTTCTGGGATACACTTTCCATCGCTAAAAACCAGCCTGCGAGCACTTTCATCAACGTCTCTGTTATCAACAGCACATCGAATGAAACCATCCCTGGCTATGATAACCTTACAGCCCGTAATAAAGATATATCAAATATAAATGTAAGCTCAATACGCCTTAGAGCATGGTTCGAAGGTAATGGAAGTGCAACACCGACCCTTGGATCATGGGGAGTCGAATGGACCAAAGAGAATGCGTGGAGGGATAGTTATATTGGCGATGACAAATCTAACTTTTCTAACGCAACAATGGGGATCTATGTAAACGGGAGTACACAATTGGCGTATAATGAGCTTGTTGCGGGGTCGAATACTACTGCAATGTTGAATTTTAATGAAGGGTATGGTACTGTAGTGAATGATTCTAGCGGGAATGGGAATGATGGTGTTATTCATGGTGCGAATTGGACGGAAGGGGTGGATGAGCAAGGGTTGAGGTTTGATGGTGATGATCATGTTGAAATCCCTGATAATCCTACTTTGGATATTACGGATAAAATCACCATTGAAGCGTGGATTTTGCCTGAAGTATCAAATGAAATTGATCCAGGTATAGTATATCATTACGATGGAAATGGATGGTATTTATTATTAAGGGAAGGAAACACATCTAATCCAAAACCTGCATTTTCAGGTAAAAATATAAATGAAGCAAAATCATCTGTTGGATTAACAATAGGTAAATGGAATTATATTGCAATCACTTATGATAGACAAAAAGTCCGAATATTTTTAAATGGAATACTTACAAATGATACAATCGAAACAGATGCTCTAACTCAAAGTTCTAGTCCATTAACAATAGGAAGAGTCTCTCATGCAAATAACGCTTTTTTCACAGGGAAAATAGACAACGTAGCTGTATACGACCGTGCGCTTACTCCCTCCGAGATATTCAATCATTCCCAACGATATCACAAAATCGCATCCCTTTTATCTGAACCAATTTCTCTCCCCCAATATCATTCCTGGGACACTTTGGTCATCAACAAGACCGAGCCTGCAAACCATTACATCAACGTTTCCATCATCGACAACGCCACTAATCAAACAATCCCTGGTTTCTCAAATTTGAACGCTAGCGGTATCATCAACATATCGTCTATCGATCCGCGCAACCACACCTCCATCCGTCTCAACGCCACTTTTGAAGGGAACGGCTCCGACACTCCTCTTCTCCACTCCTGGGCCGTGAACTGGACAAATAAGCGTCCAGTACTTGGGGAACCGATGGGAGCAAGACCGGTAAACCGTACCGAGTCGGTAAACATCTCGTTTCGAGCCTCTGACTATGAAGAATACACGCCGAATCTTCAGTTTACCGCGCAGTTCAAATTGAACTCGGAACTTGAATGGAATAACGCCGACGCTAACGATATCGACTGGAATACCACCCATTTCTTTTTCAATCTTACCCCGCCTGTGGATGCGGAATTGGGCTCATATGACATTAGGATTCGACTTAACGACTCTCTCAATGCATCCACGGGCTGGAAAGAATATCTCAGCAGTTTTAATGTGAAAAATAATATTCCAGTTTACGATGCTCTTTCCATTTCCGGTAACGAGGTAACCCGATCATATAACGTGACCATGACCTTGCTTAACGTATCCGACGTGGAAATGGATTTTAACAATCTCAGCATCTCTTTCTATCACCGTCTTAACGGCACAATGAACTGGTCGGACGATTTTATCTATTCGGTTATGAACCGTTATGACAATGAAACCGTTGAGTTCGTACCTGGTACCTCAAGTACTCTTGGTTATTATGACATTCTGGTCAGTATAAATGACAACGATACTTTCACTAATACCACCTATCCGAACCTGATTCATGTAAAAAATAATCTACCGACCCTGGAAGACCTTTACATGGAATCCCAGGAAGCTCTTCGTTCCGGAGAATGTACTCTGGTACTGGATAAACTTGAAGATGTTGAAAAGGAAAGCATGGACCTTCAACTTTCAATGTACATAAGGGAAAACGGAACCTCCACCTGGGATGTTTTCGAGACAATTTATGATGATGAATTTGCAGGGAAACTTATGTACTCCTGCGTTTTCGATGCGGATGCCCTGCTGGGTCCGCGGGATATCAGGATCAACATATCGGACGGCGACGACAACATAAGCTTCGTGTATGGAAATGTGGTAACAGTGACCAATAATTTACCGTCTATTTCCGCTAATTTTACAAACCTTTCCCTAAGAGAAGATACTAGGAATTTTTCTCTAATTGGTCTCGGCACTGACGTGGAGGATGACGAGATGGATCTGACCTGGGCGTGGAATATTTCCACGGTGAATTCCACATTGATCGACAATATCGCACTGGACGGTAGAAATCTCACCATCACTCCCGCTGCCGGAGCGAACGGTACCAATAAGGTTGAATTCATTTTAACCGATACAGACGGTGATTCGACTTCAAAGCTGGTGGACATTAAAGTTACCCCTATTCCAATCGAGCTGTCCGCAATTCTCTTCTCACCATTACATGAAGCCGTGATCAATACATCGAGTGTTATTCTAGAGTGGAAGCTGAAGGCAGTCGATACAGTTGCAGTTGTCACCTATGACATCTATTTTGGCGAAGATATTGGTGGAGTGATCAACCACAATGCCCTGTATCTTATTAACAGCACCACTTCGAAATCGTTAAGTGTGGACGGCCTCGAAAACGGGACGAAATATTTCTGGACTGTTATTCCCCGCAACGCTACGGCCACAGGGATTTCAGATCCCCTCTATTATTGGTTCAAGGTGGAAATTTCACCTCCCGATGACAACAATACTGCTCCTACCGTGGAATTATTATCACCGACGAATGGCGCCGAATTTGACATAACTTCTGTTGAATTTCATTGGAAAGGGAATGATAAAGAAAACGATTCAATGACATATTCGATTTATATTTCAAAAAACCGAACCAATGTTAGTTCACTATCTGTTAGCGCCATCAAGGGAAATACAATTTTTAGTGTATATAGTTCGGTACTCGAAATTAATACGTTGTATTACTGGACTGTGATACCCAATGATGGAAAAATAGATGGTATATGTATTTCAGGAATTTGGAGTTTTACTACCGGTGACATCCCACCTCCGAGTGCTACGATAACGGCACATTCTACTCGAATCCTAGCAGGAGAAGAGGTGACATTTACCATTCATTATAATGAAACCCGGAGCAATGGTACGGAATTTCTCGTTAACTTCTTCGACGGTTCAGCTAGTCCGTGGATCAAAGGCGGAACGGTCACACACGTTTATGAAAAAGCAGGGCAGTATCCGGTTTCACTCAGCGCCAGGATCGATGGTGTTGTTATCCCCATCCCTGGAGGCGTTACCATAACCGTTATAGATCCCAAAACTTTGGGATTGGAATTTATCCAACTCCCTTACGCAGGAGACGATCCAACCCCGATTTTGGGGAATATCACCGGTGTTAATTGGATATCGGATAATCTCACTTTAAGGGCAGAGGTGAACGGCAATTCTATTGATATAACTCCCGGGATTTCCTGGTCGGATGAAATTCCAAGTAAATATCTGAAAGAAGGTATCAATAACATTACCGTCAAGCTCTTTTTCAAGGGAACTCTCATTGATTCAGAAGAGCGTAATATTCCCGTTCCAGAAAAAACTGATGGGAACGGAGGCAAAGGAGGAATCTCACCCGGGATGTGGATCGGCCTGATAGTTATCATTCTTGTGGTCATCTGCGTGTTGTTCCTGCTTACAAGGAAGAAAAAGAAGGAAGAGGAAATCGAAGATTCCATTGTTACGAAAATGCCGGAATACAAATGTCCCGAATGCGGAGAATCCGCTGAAAGAGAATCGGTCTCATGCGATCAGTGCGGTGCGGAGTTCGATGAACCGGTATTGGTAGGTGAAGAAGTACCGCCCGAAGAGATCCCGGTAGAAGAAGAGCCCGAAACAGAAGAGGATATTCCAGAAATCCCCACTGAGAAAACACCGGTACCCATGGATATACATCCCGCTGATGAGAGTCATACGTGCAAAATATGTTTCGGCGTGATAAAGACGGGCCTGCCTGTTCTAACTTGTAACTGCGGACAGCATTTCCATGAAGAATGCATAAAACGGGTGGGAGAATGCCCGGCGTGCAAAGCCGTTCCCGATCTGGGCATATCCGAAACCGGAATGCCTGAAATGGCACCTCCGGAAATGCTTGACGAGGAAATGGCGGAACCATCATCACCCGATATACCCCCCGAAATACCACCCCAGGCACCTCCCATGGATTTACCCCCGGAAATGCCGCCCGCTGTACCGGAACCTATAACAACCCCGCCAGAAGTACCGGTTCCGGAAGAACCTCAAACCGCAGCCGAGGCCCCAGCTCCGTCAACAGGTGAACCCCCCGCTCCCCCAACGGTGGTGAGCGCGAATTCTCCTCCGCTGGATGATCGGCCTGTCCCGGCATCTATGGTGGTTCTTGATCAATCAGTTCAGTGCAGAATTTGTTTTGGCGTGGTAAAAACAGGACTTGAGGTTATACAGTGCTCGTGCGGTAAGATATATCATGCATCCTGCGGCATCAGGGTTGGGGAGTGCCCCTCCTGTTCCTACGATTACAAGGAATTCATAGACCAGGTGGACGAAGAGGTTCTAATCGAAAGTGTGAAAGATAGTATTGAGAGCGGTACCAGGGAGATAGATGTGAAGGTCGAAAAGCTGACAACGGACAATCTATTGATGCAGTTGAAAAAGCAGCTGGTGAACCGGGAGATATCCATTGATGAATTCTATGAAAAGAAAAAGGCGTTAATCGAATAATTATTTTTAGAAAAGAAATGAGAGATGGCCGTTTGTAATCAGGTCCATCTCTCCGCTTCAAGTTGTTCAGATAAATTCAAAATAATACATTAACGTCTGACTGACCGTTTCTTTCTTTTGAGTCTTATGGCGCGTACTTTCCGCTGGACTTCGGCCGCATGTACTTTCTCCTCGTTTTCGCCCCCGCTCTCCTCAGGTGATTCCAATTCATTGGAACATTCTTTGGCATGTTTCCGTTTCTTTGCCACCACTATGAATACGAAGAGTATCACTATCAGCATGATCACTATCCCAACGGCAACGTAACTCTCGAGGCTGGGGCCGCTTTCCTGATAGTTATCAAGGTTTTCTTCGCCTTCCAATCCCTCATTGCTCTCATCTTCCTCGTTTTCTTCTTCTAGGGCATTGTTCACGAGTTCACGGAAGGGTTCCAGGTCAACTTCGTAACTATTGTCATCCATGAATTCCTGAATTTTCATATCGATGGCTTTTTCACTGCTGCCAAGGTCCATGAATTCTCCTTCCTCGGGTAATGCCATAAAGTTGGGGTCGAAATTCTCGGTCATTAATTTGATTTCGATATGTGTTTCCTGAGGTACGGGTCGGTCCTTTGGGTTATTTTTATCCATTACCGGGAATATATTGAAATTTTCTCTATAGGTAAGATAACCCTCTGCCTCTACAACTACAGTATATTCACCAGCCGGTATCTTCAATTTGAAATGCCCTTCTCGGTCGGTTTTGCTTGCAAAAACTTTGTTACGGGGTATTTCATCCCTCTTCTCCCTTTCTCGTTCCTCCTTGTGACGTTCCTCCTCCTTTTCCCTTTCCTCCTTATGCCGCTCTTTTTCCCTTTCTTCTTCCTCCTTGTGACGTTCCTCCCCCTTTTCCCTTTCCTCCTTATGCCGCTCTTTTTCCCTTTCTTCTTCCTCCTTGTGACGCTCTTCTTCCTTTTCTTGTTCCTCCTTTTCCCTGTTCTCATCTTTGGAGTCGCCGTCACCTCTTCTTGGATCATCCTGATTGTCCTCGTCAGCATCTTCCCAATTTTCATCATCCCATTCCTCATTCTCCCATTCCTCGTCCTCCCAATCCTCGTCGTCCCATTCCTCGTCGTCCCATTCCTCGTCCTCCCAATCCTCGTCGTCCCATTCCTCGTCTCTCCACCCCATTCCCATCATCTCGAGATACCTTTCCATGCCAGGCAGCGGCATATGGAAATCCCAAGGAACGAAGGAAGCCTTTATGGTAATCGATTCCGGATTTCCATCGCTGTTGCGGTCGATATATACATAATGTAGATCGATCCTGCCATCGCCCTCGAAATCAGCTTTTAAAAGCATTATCTCTGGATTTTCATCACTGTTCTTATCAATGTATTTGAATTCAATAAATGGTCGATGATCACGCTCCGGTTTAGGTTTTTCCATACCTTCCCTTCGGAAAAACCTTACTTCAACACCTGGTACGGGTTTACCGTCAACCGCACCTACGACCTTGCCCGTGACCAGTACCATCTTGGGTTCGACATGCTGTTCAAACGGTTTTAAGATAAATTCCACAAATGCGGTCTCATCCACATCTACATGAACCTCTTGGTGAACTTCATGGAATCCTTTGGCAAAAGCGTGTAAAAAGACCAATCCGCAGGGTACCTTTTCGAATACAAAGTGACCTCTCTCATCGGTGACAGCCTTCGATTCAAATTCATTGTTGTTCAAAGCATCGGGTTCTCTTCCCTCCGTTTTGAGGTGCACGACGACACCATTCAACGGTTCATTCTTCATCCCGTTGATCACTTTCCCCTCGATTCTACCGAAACCCTCATTGTGATGATCTTCTCCAACCAATACCAGTTCTATCTTGAACTCTCGGTGATCAAAGATCGCGAATTCTCCTTCAGCTTTTCCGTGCTCGGGTGCCTTTGCAAAAACCATGTAGTGCCCCCACGGTACAACAAGCTCAGCAATGTTGTCCTTTTCCGTCTCCGCCGCGTAAAGCTCACCAGATTCAATATTCAGCATTTCCACATGTCCATTAAAAACCCTGGCATCGGACCTGGGTGAAAGTAAAACGACTTTTACTTCCACCATCTTGTCATGATGCTCGAGAGGTATCAATTCAAACTTAATTTCGAACTGCTCCATATCCAAAAGATCAATTTTCATGTGACCGGGCTCATGGCCTTCCGAATGAACTTTAATTTCATAAAAACCCTGGGGAACCGTGATCATTATGGGCTCGCCAGGTGGCGAATGACCCCTGTAAGCTTCCCCGGTTTCCGTGTTCATCATTTCCGCTTCTGCTCGAACATGATCACCATTTGCAGAGATCGGCCATATCGAAACAACAACCTCCTTTACTGGTTTTTCTACAGGAACCAGAGAAGCGCTGATCCGATAGTTGGGTTCACCGCCAGTTGCATTTAACCTCTGTTTCATTTCCTCGTAACCTCTTTTCCAGATCCCCACCACCAGCATGGTTGGCCGAATTTGAAACCTTATTGTTCCGTTTCTATTTGTGAGACCTTCCTGGTGCCAAACCAGAGTACCGTTATTATCAGTAGTTCCAACGGCTACCTTTGCTTGGGCCAATGGTATATTTCCATGATTGTCAAAAACGTGTACTGTCAAATGGCTGCCTTCATCTCTCGTGGCCGTACCCCAAACGGGCATTAGAGTGGTAATGGCTGCCGTAATCAGGATAAACAATGCTAGAAACGATATGCTTTTTCTCATGATACTTCGTGACATGTTACACCATCCTTAAAGTTTCATTACTTTTCAGATCGATAGAGTTTTTTGATCAATTCGATATATAATCTGTTCCATTCTATATAAAGAATAGCGGTATATATGCAAAAAATATATCATTTATTGAAATGTGGGATCCGTCTTCACTTGACAAGACGGAGGCTACTGGCCCTTCTTGGCATGTTAGAAGTGCCAGTATGGTACGTCTTTACTTGTAAAGTCAGGAACATTTGGACTGACTTCTTGGTAAAGGTGTCCCGTACCGGGCCCTATTACTTGTTCAGCCAAGCCCATAGGTCTTGGCTTCTCAAGTACGATGTGCCAGAATGGGTCGGCTTTTCACGTAAAGCCAGGAACATTTGGACTGTCTTCTTGGTAAAGTTGAACCAGAATGGGACGGCTTTACACGTAAAGTCAGGCACATTTGGACTGACTTCTTGGTAAAGTTGAACCAGAATGGGACGGCTTTACACGACAAGTCACCACCTGTCCTGTGCGGTGAGTCCACTGCGTTCCGATGCCCGCGTTGCTTCGGTGAATAGAAATTCACCTGCCTCCTCGGCCAACTAACTGTTGGCCGGGACCGAAACGTTCCCAAAAGGAATGTTTCCAGTATCGGAACATTACCCCCAGGATGCATTGGAAATGCATCTTCTCTCGTAGCTTTGCTTTGCGAGGGTGTAGCAGAGCCCAGGGGGTCTGCATAGCAAAGCGGACACCCTCAGGAGCAAGCTCCTTACGGGAGCCGCTAGGGTCACCTTCACCACACAATGAAAGCAAAACCGCATAATTATTATGTGATTTTAAAGAGATTATTTGGAACAATCGTCAGGGAGGGAATAAAATTTGTCGGCAAGCCTGCGGCTGCTTATAATTATGATTTTAATACCGCATATATCATCGGCTGAAAATTATTATTCAATTACTTTTAAATATTTCAAAGGCCTTCTGGGGGTTTGGTGGAATTTATGGACCATGTAGCTGAATATAATAGAAATCCTTTAAGTAAGATGGTCACAGGCACCAGGAAGGCTGCCGTACATTTTCTTAAAAAAATGGAACCGCCCTTCGAGAGTATAGGTGAGGATGATACGCTATACATGACCACGAGGGATGGAATAACCATTGCGAAGGCCGAGGTTGAAAAGGTTGAGAACTTCAAGGATTTGGACCCCGAGAAGGCGAAACAGATTATCACCGAGCATAAGGATGAGATTTCGCCAACACAGATCATGCTCGAAAGAGATATTTACAGAAAGTATCTTACCATCATATGGTTAAAGAACCTTCAGGAGATGGCCCCTTTTACAATATCTCCGAAATATAAACACCAGCATTGGGTATCAGTGGAAGATATAAACAAAATACGACGTTAATCCACAAATTGTTACAACCGGTATGCAAAAGAATTTTAAGACCTTGTAGTTTTTATTATTTGCACTGTATCAAATTAATCTTTTCGCATACCATTTTTTCTATATCAATCGGATCGGTTTTTATCTTTTCTGAGATTTGGATACCCGACATTGCCAGCAATTCGTCCCTTAATGGTTCATCGGAAACAATTTCTGGGCTTTTTTGAGGACCGGTTCCGGATATGATCCATTCTTCATTTAGTCCAAGACCGCGTATTAGTCTTCTCCCACCAGCTATTAGTGATTCTTTGTATCTTAGCTCGAAGTTTTTTCTGTAAGTGATAATGTTCTCCATGGAATAATCCCTTATCAATCCCTCCACTCCGGCCCGGGGTGATAGAAAGATTAGAAATCTTTTCGACCCTGTAGAAAGACCGAAATGATCCAAAGCGTCCTTGATCTGTCTTTGACCCGATAGCATTAACAGGATTTCCAAAGTAAAGGTTCTAGCAAAATTTTCCCCATATGCAAAATTCTTTACGGCATTAATAAATGCAGTATCGAGATGCCTCCTTCCAAGGACTGACCCATAGGTTAAACACTGTGTAAAAAGTCCCTCCTCCCTTCCTTTAATATCCAGTGCCGGTAGGAAAGAGGTCGTATCTAAGGAATCTCCACATACCGAACTTAAAATATACAAAAGATCACTTCCTCAAAAGGCAGGGGTAGGGTGACCTGATCGGATTGACCGCAAGTGTTTGAAGGGTAGGGTCCAACAGTTTGGCTCGGTCATCCGAGTTTGTGTCCGCACCACAGGCAGAACATGGCTTTTTCGGGTACATCCTGTCCGCATTTCGGACATTTCCCCTCAGGAATCTCTTCCTCTTCCATTTCCTCCAGTGGTTTTTGGAAATAATCCCTTACGAACACCTCGTTATCGAGGGCGAATGCCACGTATTCCTGACTGCGCTCAATACCTGTTGTAATCTTATCGAACATGGAAACGGCCATGGCCTTTCGTATGCTGTCCCGGGCGATCTCCCGGACCTTGTCATAGTCCTTGCTTTCAAGCATTTCTTCCACCGTGGAAAATATTTCCTGGGCTTCCGAAATGTCCACACCGTTACCGCTCAGCTCATCCAGCTTTGTTCTGACATTGTCCACAACTGCAGAGGCTGCTCTCAGTTCCTTCTGTTGAATTGCCATCAACTGGGCCTCTTCGGCATAATCAAGGCTATCTTGATATTTCCCCTCCTTGAAGGCCTTCATGGCTGACTTGTATTGTCCTGTTGGTTCCTTGACGTCCGCCTTAATGGCCTTTGCGGCTTCAATGACCGTTTTCGCAGCTCTCACGGCATCTCTAGCAATATTGGAGAGTTTGTCCACCTTGTATCGATCTACATTTGCACCTATTGTAGCACAAATGTCGATGACCATCTGGTATTCTCGGTCCTCAAATGCCTCCGAAGCATCCATCAAGGTGGCGTTCATGTCGCTAACATCCATGCCGTCCCGCAGACCGTCCCTTATTATATCTCCAGCGTATGCCAGCACATTTGCTGCTTCGATGACCAGTGCAGCATGCTTTGATTTATCCCCCATTGCCCTGGCGCTTTTGTTCAGTTCCTCGCATTTTTCGAAATCGTTTTCTTTAAGTGCCTCTTCCGCTTCCTTAAGCAATACTTGGGGTCTGCTGATATCCACCTTATCGGACATCTCTTCAAGGTATTCCCTGGTTGCCTTGAGCTTTTCGGTCAAAAGACTGTGGTAATGCTTGGTATACCGGTCCTTCAATATCTCCTTTGCCTCTTTTGCAATGTATTGAGCTTCCGGAAATTTTTTCTTCGTTATCAGGGTTTCCACTGGCTGGAGTTTGACAACAATGTCGCTGGTATCAACTCCGAATTCTTCCAGGTCTTTCAAATATCTATTGCAGTCTTCCAGGATTGTCCCTACGGTTCCCTTCTTGAAATCGTCCCTGAACCTTGCAGCGATAACCTTTGCCTCCTTTGCAAGTTCAAAGGCCGCTGCAACCTCCTCTTCTTCCACATTTTGGGCAACTTGGGTAAGAACCTTCTCCAGCTCGGCAACATCTTTTCCCTTTACCTTCAGTTTTTCAGCCAATGCAGTTGCTACCTTTTGGTTCTTCTCGGTTTCGTCCTTCATGTAGGTGATCCTTGACTCCTTGGTTATCTCCTGGGCTTCATTGGAATGCTCAATGGCCAGCGGGTACTCCTTTTTTTCCAGTGCCGCCTTTGCCTTCGTGAACATTTCTTGAGCCTGTGAAACGTTGGCACCCAGGTTCTTCACCTCTAAAAGGAAATCGTGGGTTGCCAAGAGAGAATCGATAACATAGTGATAATACAGGCGATCTGCCTGAGAATGTGCCTCTTCCGCCAGATTCTCCACCGAATCGAAATCCTTTTCCTTCAATTTTTCAGTAGCCGAATTCAAAAGATCAGTGGAGCCCGTAAGATTCACTTTTCCACCGGTAACCTCTACAATCTCTGACAGGAAATCGGCCATCTCCTTTACCATATCCTGACATTTTAACTGCCGGAAATCCTCCCAGAGCGCGTCCCCGGTAACAAAAGCCCTCTCGATCACTTCTAATGACTCTCGGTAGCGGGAACTCTCGATCAGGACGGTCGCTTCCTCCAGAAGACTTCTTGCCTCCATAATATTACAGCCCTCTTCCTCCATTGCCTCAAGCTTCTTCGATGCCTCGTCCCTCCTGCCGATGGCCTTATCCTTGAAATCCCCGGTAATCTTGGCGCCTATGGTTTCCCTTATGGCTCTCAATGAATCTATGGCATCGTAGAATTTCCCCTCATCCTTCAAAGCCGAAGCCGAGGCGATGGCTTCCTTTTCCGGCTGAATATCAATCGAGAGATTTTTCGCCTCGCCCATACCAGTTCGTAGAAACGAGATCTCCTCCTTGATTATCTCTTTCAATTTGGCATCCAACAGCTCTTTCAATGGTATCTTTGCATTATCGGATACCTCTCGGGCTTTTACGTAATCTTCCTGCTCGAAAAATCCGAGGCTCTCAGTCTGCATTTCGATTATTGGTCCGTGCTCTATCTCCAACCTGACAGCTTCATCCATCATTTCTTTGAGTTCGGTTGCGGAAACCGCGGCTTTCTCCTTTAAAAATTCCTTTTTGTTCTCGAGAGCCATATCCATGGCCTTCAAAGCCTGTTCCTTTGACTTGTCGTAATTCTCCCTCTCGAAGGCCGTCTTTGATTTGAACAGAAGCGCCTGGGGACGCATGACATCCACACCAAGCTCTTCACATTCCTCGACGATTTCCAGAAAATCGCCGAATATATGTTTTATCTCATTAACCAGTTTATCCCTTTTCCCACCTTGGACCAAAATAATGATTTCTTGGGAGGTCTCCATGGATTTATCATATTCGCTATTGGTGATAAGTTCCCCTGCTGTCACAATGAGTACTTCAATGGAAGCGGGGTCGGGGTAAAGTTCTTTAAATGGTTCGTAAATGTTTTTTGCTTTCTCTAGCTCAGCCAATGCGTTCTCCTTTCGTTTTGCATCGATCTTGGAACTAAACAGAGCTTCAATTTCCTGAAAGACGACAATAGCTTCTTCGAACATATAATCGGTCATTCGTTCTGAGGCTTCATTTAAGAGTGTCTCCTCATTTCCAATATCGATCTCCAGCTCTATGGCTGATTGCTTAAGCACGTTGGTCTTTTCGGAATACGCCCGGGCTTCTTCAAATTTCTCCGTCTGACCTTTAATCTCCTCTTTCATCTCCTCAAAGACGCCCATCTTGTTCTGAGCTTCCTGGAGATTACCGGCTTCGAGAAGCACTTTTGCATCTTCGATCAGTTTTTTTACCTCTTCCTTGTGGGAATCGGCAAAATATTCTATAATCTCGAATCCGGCATAGAATTGAAATGCCGTGTCGATATCAGTAGCCAACACTTCGCTTAGATATTTTTGATTGATCTCCTCCAGCGTTTTCTTCGTACCCAGAAGTGTTAGACAACCTTTCACGAAATCCTGGGATTTGATGGACAATATCCCCTGTTTAAATGTATCTTTTGCCTTGCCCAGTTCAACTCCGGCGCTGTTAAGCGTGTTATAAAGTCCCTTTGTGGAACCCAGCAGTTGGCTTGCAAGCCTTCTTGCTTCAACGCTCTTTGCGTTATTGATCATCTCGCTTAAGAGGGGTATGAATTCCTCTACTTTTTCAAAATCGTTGGCAACTATGTTCTCATTGATATTTCCCAGCATTTCCTCGCCTGGGCCAATCTCTAAACCGATCTCCTTGATGACCGTTATATCCGCTTCCATTTCATTAGCCTGCAGAGAGTATTTTTCGAAAAGGAAAGAATTTCTCTCATTCTCGATCCCAAGCGTAAACTCTCTTATGAGCGCTTCTATTTGGTCGAAGTTGTTTTCGTCCAGTAACTGCTTAATGTTATCAATTTGTTCATGCAGTTCTGGAAATTCTTTCCCCGTTAAGGTTTTTAGTGAATCCAAAGAACTATTGGCATCTTCAAGTTGTTGGGTGAATTTGTCCTTTAATTGTTTGTTAATCTTGACCGAAAGTGAGGTTTTTATTTCCATCAGATTATTGTAAGCCTCCTTGCGACGCTCTTCTTTTCGAAGTTCCTCCACCTTTTCGAGAGCGCTGACCTCCTCGGATATATCGGCTTCTAAAGATCTTGCTTTTTCCATGATCTCGGGAAGGGTCGAAAGTTCATTGGTGATTACTTCTGCCAATCTGTTTTTTATTTGCGGATTTAGTACCAACGCGGCCTGTTCTGAGAATTCTTTGACCCTCACCACGAAATCCTCGATCTTTTTAAATTCTTTATTCTCAAGGCTGGCTTTGTATTTGTTGAACGGGTCTTCAAATATGCTGACATCGATCCCCACATCGCGTGCCTGGTTAATCAAGTCCCCGACACCTGTCAGAGAAAGCGAGGCATTTTCGAAGAAGTATTTTTCTTCCGCACTCTCAAGCATTTTCTTGACATTGTTCGTCAATTGGGCGCCTTTGATATATTCCTCCGATTTGATGGCCAGGATCGCTTCTTTGAATAATTCCTTCTCCTCTTCAAGAGCAAGGCCGTATCCTTTCACCTTTCCGAAAAGAGTTCTGGTGGTAGTTATCAGGTCCTTCGCAATATTTTTCATCCGTTCTCCCTTTGCCGCCGCCGCCAAGGCCGCTCGGATCATGGAGAGATCGGTGACCGGCGCGGCTGCTGGTGTTGAATCTGGTTCTTCCGCTGGTGCGGGCACGGTTTCAGCAGTTTCATCACTCTTCTCCGGAGATCCCTGGTCTTCTATTGCCGCGGGTTCCACAGGTGCAGACCCTTGGGGCTCCTCCGTTTCTTCTTCCTCTCCTGATTCCGGTGTTGCTTCTGTTGCCGAGGATTCCACAGGTGCAGATCCTTGGGGCTCCTCCGTTTCCGGTGCCGTTTCTTCTTCCTCTCCTGATTCCGGTATTGCTTCTGTTGCCGTGGATTCCACGGGTGCAGATCCTTGGGGCTCCTCCGTTTCCGGTACAGTTTCTTTTTCCTCTTCTGATTCCGGTATTGTTTCTGTTGCTGTGGGTTCGGGGGGTGCTGACTCTACTGGACCCGTTTCCGGTAGAACTCCCTCTTCCTCCGGTGACTCTTGAAGGGGTTCTTCTGTTGTGGCTTCTACCGATAACTCTTCTGTCTCAGTAACTGGTGCTTCATCAGGAAGTTCTTGTTTTGTCTGTGGTATCGGTGTTTCTTCCGGTGGGAGCTCAGCAGGTTCTTCCTGCGGAGGCTCTTGGTCCGGTTCCGCAATAGGTGCTGTCGACGGTGTAGCAACCCCTTTTTCCTCGGGTTCGCTCATCTCTTTTTCGTTGACACGATTAGTGTTCTCCAATTCTTCATCCCCCATGATTTATTCCTCCTTTTTCTTGAGTTCTTCCAGGTTTGCCACCAGATCGCTGGGAAGGTCGATTCCGAGAGCTTTCATCTCCGCTATCATTTCTTCCAATTGCATGATCTCGGTTCGGTACTGATCCCGGCGATAGTTATTCAAATGTTCCTCTTTAGATTTTGCGAAACTTTCGAGTATTTTATCCAAAGCCAAGTAATCCTCGGATTCCAGCACGTTCATTCCGGAATCGATGATTTCATCCAGATCGGGGTACCCTCTTTCCGTTTTGGCAGAAATTCCGGAGATTTCCTCCCTGGCTTTCTCGATCTTTTCAATGTAAATCTCCTTGCGTCGCAGTGATATCTTTCGATCCACTGACCGTTTCAGTTCTTCGACATCGTTTATAACTTCACGGTATTTACCTTCTTTATTCAATAATTCAATTTTAAGGAATTCTTCTATCTCTTCAGTGATATCCGCCCCAATGTCCTTGGCCTCTTCCATTTCATGCTGTATCGTGGGAAACTTCAATGCAATTATATCCTGCAATTTACCATATATCGTTTCAGTCAGTTTTCCCATTGCTTCAACAGCTGTATTATTGGCCTTCTCAAGCTTGCCGCTGCCATGCAGCTCACTAACTATTTCGAATACTTTTTCGAAACGGGATATGTCAATATCAAGTTCCGCAGCTTCCTGAATCAGTTCACCAGCTTCCTCCAAAAGGGATTTGACGTTTTTCACGTAGAAATCCTCGCGAGCATCCTTTACGGCTTTATCGGCTTCCACTGCCAGCCGGTAAGCATCGGCGTATTCGAGCTTCTCGAAGACGTATTTTGCTTTGTATAGATATGCTTCGGATTTTAAGGTGTAGGCACCCATTTCCTCGTTTTCTATCAACGATTTTTCGATATTTATCAGAAGATTACTAAGCTCTTTAATTTGCTTGTTGCCCCTGGCTTCTTCGATTATCTGAATCGTTTCCGAGGATATCTCAAAGGCGTTCTTGTATTCACCAGCTTCGAATAGGGATTTTGCATTTTCCAGCCTCGCATCAATGTCTGAAAGATCAATATTATCCTGATTCGCTTCCATCAGTGCTTGTCCTTTTTCGATCCCCGTGCGAGCGTCTTCTATCATTTTCTGCTCTATTTTATCTTCAAGGTTTTTCCCAGTTTCTTCCAGCATGGATAAGGCTTCCTCAACCTTCCGACATTCCAACAATTCATCGGCTTTTCCAAGCTTTTCAAGTTCCAGGGAGATGTCTATCGATCCGTCATTTGTCGTTTTTACAAGCTCGTTCACATTTTCGCGGAAGATTATAAATTCCTCTTTTTTCTGGAGGTTCAACTTAACAGCAGTCTCTTTTACCGTGTATTCGTTGAGTTTCATTATTGCTTTTTTGAATTCGTGGCAATTGTAGAGCGATTCTATCTCGTTTAATTCCTCTGCCATCATCCGTTTATTTTCTCCAGTAAATATGTTGCACAAAGTAATATCATTGAGAAAATTCCGGGGTCGTGCCAGGGATTTGGTTATATATTCCTTTTGCGATTTCTCCAGCATTGATTTTGTCTTCAGGGTCAATTGACAGCCTTTGATGTATTCCTTGTTCTTTATTGCCATGACAGCCTGTTTGAAGGTCTCCCTTTCCTTTGGAAGCTCCAATCCAAAATCTTTCAAGCGTGTGAATATGGATTTCGTGGTATTGATCATCTCTCTTGCGACGTTTTTCATCTGGTCGCCTTTTGCAGCTTCCGCAAGAGCGCTCTTGATCCTGGAGATCCCATTCTCGGCTTTTTTAAATTCGTGCTCTACATTTTTTTCTGATACTGTTGCAGGTTCACCATTCGGCCCAACCACCCTAGGAGCTTCCGTAACATTATCTCCAGCAGTCGAACCCGGTTCATCCGGGGAACCTTCATCAACGGGAGATTTCACTTCCTCATCGTCCATGATCTAAGCCTCTTTTCGTTTTAATGCTTCTAAATTACTCAATATCTCCGCAGGTACTTCGAGCCCGAGGTTATTCATTTCCGAGATTATCGTTTCAAGCTGGGTGATTTCCTCCCGGTATTTATCATCCTGGTGCTGACGGTATGCTTCATCCTTTCCTTTTGAGAAATTCTCGAGTGTGGAATCCACATCCTCAAAATCTTCGGAATCCAGTTTGCTATTTGCGGAATTAATGAGCTGAGTCAGGTCAGGGTGCTCCTTGCCGGTTTCCTCCTGCAAGGCCGCCAATTCGTTCCTGGCTTCGTCGATATTTAACAAATATTTATCTTTCTTGCTGGTAGTAATCTTCTCGATAACCTTTTCCTTGATTCCCACCATCTCTTCTTTTGCTTCGGGGAATTTCCCTTCCGCTATTAAAACCTCTATTCTTCCCAAGATTTCACGGTATTCCTTTACATCCACCTCTATGGTCTCCGCCTCTTCAATTTTTTTTCGTAACGCTTCAGATTCGGCATTGACAATATCCGGTATTCTGGATTGTATAATATTCCTAATCTTCTTTCTCGCTTCGAAGGCTAGAGCATTACCTTCCTCGAGCTCACCATTGTTGAAATGGGATTCCGATTGGGCGATCATATTCTCGATTTCCACCGTGTCAATATCGCAAGCCTTCGCTTCCTTCAACAGATTCTCCACTTCGGAAATGAATGGTGAGGTGTTGGATTTATAAAATTCTTTCCTTGCCAGCATTGCGCTGCTCTCAGCCTTGGATGCAAGTTCATAAATATCATCGTAGATTTCCTTATTGAAAAGGTACGCTGCTTTATAGAGAAGGGCTTCAGACTGGATTACTTCGGCCCCCATTTCTGAGTTTTCATCTATGATTTCCTGGATTTTATCCAGTATTCCCTTTAAATATTCAGGTTTGGCTTTGATTAGTAAATTCTTGATCTCCGAGGTCATTTGGCAGCCTTTTACATACTCTTCACCTTTGATCAATAATACTGCCTGTTTGAACATTTCCTTTTCGTTGTCAAGAGGAATGTCCCAATCCTTGTATTGTTCCAGAAGCTTTTTTGCTTCTCCTACTAAAACTCTCGCTCTGTCCCGCGCTTTAACGGTACTGGCCTCCTCAAGTAACGAGTTTAGAGAATCGAATTCCTCATGAAAAGCTGGAAAATCGAATCTTGAAAGGGAGTCACCCGCCAAGCTCAAGAGTTCTTCTGTTCCCGCGACATCGATTTCAAGTTCTCGCAATGACGTCATTTCCTCTTTTTTCTGTGAGAGACGGTCGGAGAGTTCCCCGGCCATTTGGACGTTCATTCTATTATCGTTTTTTCGGTTATATTCTCCTAGGGAGGCCTCAGCGGAAAGAATATCATCATACTCTAGGGCCTTACCTGCCATTTTAAGATAGAATTGTAGTTCATTGTGAAGTTCATCTTTCTTGAGATTTTCAAGTACTTGTTCCGCTTCTCCTATTTCCTTGATTTTAATTTCCTTCCTTTTTCCAAGAATCTTTTCTTCCAGTCTCTCGTGAGCCTCTTTTACGGATTTCAATGCTTCTTCAAAATTTCCTTCCTCCTTCAGAGCGTCCGCGGATGAAATTTTGTTTGTTTCCTTTTCGATATCAATGTCGAGTTCTTTGGCTTTTTCTACTATCTTTTCGGACGCAGTCATCTCTGTTTCAATTCTGTTCCGCAGTTCAGCGTTGACAGGTTCGCTCAATATTTTTATTCCTTCAGCAGTTAGCTTGGAAGCTTCTTCGAATTTCTCTTCTTCCGCCAGACTGCGGCTTTTTTCCACGGTCTCATTAATAGAGGAAACATTCAATCCGAGATTCTCTGCCTCGACCACCAACCGGCCCAATTCATTCATTGTATTTGCGGCCAGATCACTATGGTAATTCCTTTCGGTCTCCAGAAGCTTTTGTTCCGTTCCAAGAACCAGTTGGCATCCTTTGAGATACTTTTGTGCTTTTATAGCCTGGATCCCGTCCTTGAACATTGATTTTTCCCCGTCCAGTTCAAGTGAAAATCCCCCAAGTTTCGTTAACATACCCTTTGTCCTTGTGATTAGCTCCTTTGCCAAACCTTTCGCTTTACGGACCTCGGCATCGTTAAATAATCCACTCAATTTATTAGACATATCCATAAATCCGGGAATGTCTCCCGCATCACCCAGTTCTTTTAGGATGGATATTTGTTTCGTCGAATCATCTGTAGAAAGACTAAGTTCACCCATGACTTTATTTATCCCTTCGAAATGTTCATTTCTCGAATTGAACAACTGGTTCTGGGCCTCTTTGATGAATCCTTTAGCAGATTCGACATCTCTATTTTCGAATGCATACTTGGCCCGGTACAATTGAGATTCACCGGACGTTACATCGATACCTAGTCCCTGGTTTCCATCGATAAGTTTCTGGGAATTGTCGAAAAGCTCAGCCATAATGGCAGAAATATTTTTTTGCTTGAAAAAATCGATATCCCTAATGATCTTTTCCGTCAGCTCAATACTCTCGACATGAGCGTCTTTATCGATCAGTTCCTTGGCTCTGGTGATTTCTTCCTTGACTCTTTCCGAATCCTCGATGATTTCTTTGTTGGCCTTCAATCCGTTCACGGCAGTTTCAAACCTCGAAGCAGCTATCTCTGAGTACTTTTTATCGATCTTTTCCCCAAGCTTATCGATTATACTGTCAAGTTGGGATATGGCTTCGCTGAAATTTAAATTTTCGATCAAGCCCACTGATTGGGAATACAGTGTTTCTTCTTCCGATATATCGATTTCTATGTCCTTTGATGTAGACCTGAGCTCTTCTATCTTTTCCTTTTGTTCCTCGGTCCTGTCGTGATCTTCGATTTTTTTCTTCATTTCAGATTCGATTTCTATGACTGATGGTAATTTTATCGAAGCTTCGAGAAATTTTTCACTGGAAAAAAGGGACCCTATCTCTTCAAGTTTCAACCTAAAATCCTCTTTTTTTTCAGCGAGAATGTAATCTATATCCTGTATCTCCTCAAGGAATCCATTCATATATTCCAACCGGATGTTTAGATTTTTATCAAGGAAACTGTCCCGTGCTTCGATGAGCATTCTTTTGGCCTGTTGGCAATATCGGTAACTTTCAATGAAATCTTCTTTCTCCTTCTCAGAGGAGGCTTTCTCCAATACACTTTCTGGCTCTGAAATGTCAACATCTTTTCCCCTGAGTTCCTCGAGAAGAGCTTCTATCTCGGTCATAATATTCTCGGTCAACTCTTTCGTCTTTACCGTTTTGATCTGTTCCAATAACTCCTTCAGATTGGCCAGAGTGTTAGAAACTTCCTCGAATTTTTCCTTCATGAGTCCTTCTCTTGCAGAGAACATCAACTCATCGGCATTTCCCTTCTCGATCCCTAGCTCGGTAATGATCTCAAGGTCCTTGTCCAAAAGTTTAATTTTTTCGATCAACGTTTCCGAAAGATAAAGTTTCTTATCATCCACCTTGACCTTATGAAATTCTTCAATGATGACGTCGATCTCTTCGAAACGTCCTTCCTTAAGAGCTAATATGCCTGAACGGATTATGGCAGAGAGTCCCGGAAAGTCTCTAGAAGCTTCTTCCTTTAGTTCATCCAGCTCATTTTTCACAGCCATAATTTTATTCTTGTAGATACCGATCAGAGTAGTTTTCTTAACTTCTTCTACCTTTTGATGCCCTTCCCGTAGCATTTCATTAGCCTTATCGAACTCCAAATTATTGATTTTCGATTTTATTTCTTCCAAAAGCTGAATGATCTCACTGGGCTCCCCTCCCAATCCTGCAATCTCCTCCACATCGGCTTGTACCTCATTACAATCCCGGTTCAGTTCATCCGTTCTTCTTTCATTGTGCTGCCTTTCCAATCGAGTCGCTATCTCCAATGCCTTGTTCAAATGTTCTTCCAAATACTTGAATTCCTTTAATCTTATCTCTTTTTGAGCCAGCTCATAGAGGCCCTCGGCTTCAGATATATCAATACCTTTTTCTTTCTTTTCACCGATTATTTCTCCTACCTTCCGGTTTAATTCCAATATATTAGCAGGTATTGAATCAGTGGCTTCGACCACCGGTACGACGGTACCAGGGCTTTCCTTGACTTCTGCCTTCTCGGTTATTTTTTCCGGTTCCGGGCTTTCATCTTCCGGTTCTGGTATCGACTTGGTCTCCAGTGTCTTTTTTGCATTGGCCATGAATTTTTTTGCCTGTACGGTGAGAAGAACCGCTTTTTTAAGGTTCTCTCCACTTAGTGCAAGTGTTGCATGTTTCACAAAGGCCTGTGCATCTCCAACGTCAACACCCATCCCTTCCAATTCCGCCAATTCTTTTCCGATTTCTTCGATGGCCTGCTTAACTCGGTCGCCCGTATCACCCTTGGTATCCGTCTTCTCCTTTTCGTCGCCCATAACAAACACATCTAATTATTTACTGATTATTAATAAATGACAAGTATAATGAACAGCACTAAACTGGAACTAAAAATAACTTATTATATTTAATTTAATCTACGATTAAGTGGTAAAAAGATAGGAAGGAGGTATTTCTCAGAGGAAAATAAACGCCGGAAGACAATATATAAGCGCTATAACATTAAACAACGGGTAACGAAATGGTGGAGAAAAATGAAAATAAACTGTGATCTGCACTGTCATTCCGGATATGCCGGTGGAGTTGGGAATATCTCTTTGGTCGATATCGAGAAGACCATGCCCTTGAAGGGCATCGATATTGTTGGAACGGGAGATATTCTTCAGCAACAATGGTTGAACACGTTGAAAAGCAGTTTCATAGAAAAAGAGTCCGGCCTTTTTGCCACTGCTCCGGATGCAAGGGTTCGTTTTTTACTCCAGACCGAAATAATATTCACTTCTCCCGTGGGGGAAGGAAGAAAAATGGTTCACCACGTGCTCCTGTTTCCTTCTTTTGATAGTGTTGACCGATGTCGTCGATTGATGGAAAAATGGAATGTTAAGCTCAACATCGGTCGTCCTTTCGTGAAATGTAATGGCAAGGATGATATTGGGGGAAAATTATTTGATATTCACAAGATAGATCCCCTGATTGAATCAATTCCCGCACACGTTATGACCCCCGACGGCATATACGGTTCGAAGAATCCCGTTACCTCTATGGAACAGTTTTACGGGGAAGGGATGGATCTAATTTATTCCGTGGAGACGGGTCTTAGTGCAGATCCAATTATATTGGGCCAGATCCCGGAACTTGATGATTTCACTCTTCTTTCGAATTCTGATGCTCATTCCGCTCAACTTCACAGGATGGGGCGTGAATTCACGACGCTTGAATTGAGAAATGTTGATTTTCCCGGAATTATCCGCGCTGTAAGAGAGAATCATGTTTACCGTACGGCCGAGTTCAATCCCATGGAGGGACGTTATTTTCTTACAGGCCATCGTAAGGGAAAGAAAGGTCATGGTGACCAGTATTGTATATATTCACCCGGATTTACACCCCATGACGCGAAATGCCCTATCTGTAAAAAACCTTTGACCGTTGGCGTCCTTGCGAGAAGTCAGATATTGAAGCGAGCTCAGGGTGGGGAGGATCGAGATTGGGGATACCTCCCGAAAGATAGTCCTGATTTCGTTCACATGGTTCCACTGGTGGAGATCATCGCCCACAGTCTTTCTATAAGATCATCCACATCGAAACGAGTAATTGAGACATACCTTGACATGATCGAACACCTCGGGACAGAATGTGCCATGTGGTTCATGGACGAGGCTGAAATAGAAAAACGTTTGACCGGAAACGTGGAAGAGAACTTGCTGAGAAACATCTTGATGATCAAGAAAGGGGATTTCAACTTTTCCCCCATGGGTTATGATGGGGCATACGGGAAGCTTACTATAGGAGAGAGGAGTGATATTTTTGGAATAAAGGTGGAGCATATGGACGGTGGACAGTTAACCTTGGATCAATGGTAAAGCTGGAATTTAATGAGTCGAAATTGACCACATGCGTCATGTTTTTTCATCAGATATTTTAATTAACAAGAGAACAAATATACAATCGATATGCACGTAATCATAGCGAAAACGTGTTTCGTGGTCACTATCGGTGTAGATCTATGGGACGAATAGAAAATGAGACAGATCCTGAAATCGAAGGGGAGCTGGTCACGTTATCACCTGTAAATGATATTGAGGAATGTGCAGAGAACCAGGACACATTCCCTAATGAAGTTATTTTCAAAGACCTTCTGGCATTGACCGATACCCCTGAAGTAAAGAAAGTATCCGATGAAGAAGAGCGAAAACCGGATGTTCCACCTACGGAATGTTTGATCGAAAGAGAATCCATTGCTAAGGCTGGGGAAACCTCTGTAGTCTTAAAACCCCCCGTGAAGAGGAAAAAGAAACCTGTGGTAATAAGCGTTCTCAGAAAAACAAAGGTACGGGAGCCCGACAATGTCGGAAACGATGTAATACAGGGAGATAAGATAAATCAGCAGGAAAGGGATGTTCCGGATAATCGAAGTTTGAAATTACTGGAGAACATTGAATTAAGAAACCGCGCTAGAAATAAAGCCGGCTCTCCTCACGAGATAGGATTTCGTCGCATGAAGATCCCCTCGGTAATATACAAGGAGAACGCATGGTTTCCCTATGAGGAAGAGAACGGTATTTTAACGTATATCGCCCTTGAAAAAGCAACACGTCGCTATCGAAAGAGATTGAGTTTTCTTGGAGTGCTAATGCTCCTTGTATCAATCATTTGCGTTGTATCAATAGCGGCAGTGGGCACTAGTCTCTATACTGCTTGGGACCTCTGGTTCCTGATGCTTTTTCCCCTTGGACTCTCACTTGGGGTGCTCATAATACTTTTTATCGTTAGATTGTCAGTCCGACCACACAGAATCATTTCACTGATGAAACATTATTACAGGGTTGATGTTCTGGCATTCACTGAATCCAGCGCCGTGATCTACGATTACCATGACTCTGTCAGCGATTTCAGTTTTCATTATTCCGATTTTCCTTTCAATGATATTCACAGACGATTGTGCGGAATAAACAAAACGCCCGTTTCCATACACGACGAGGAAAATGTTATATCCAGTCTTGCGAAATGCGCCGATATTTGGAACTCGAAAAAGAGGGAATTCTATGAAGTACCTGTTGCCACCGGGAACAGCCTCCTATATCGCTGTGTCGAAGCGCTTCTACCCTATTCCATAATTATTTCACACAGCGATACCCTGAGAACGGTCCGGGAGATGACCCTTCCTGCGAGTTGGGATGAGGAAAAGTCGCGTACAATGAATCCCCAGTTTGTTCAGTTCTGCGGTCTTCGGGGCATAATAGATAATTTCAACAACCTGGTGGAGGAGATCGACAGGTCCATCTCGGTATACCATGAGCTGCTTTCGGGAAATATAAGTGCCACAAATCATTATTACAGTGAATTCTCGCGTTTGGCCTCGAAGATGATGGGGATTTCTCAAATTGAAATTAATGATGAAGGGAATGTAAAGGGTTCGGGGGAAAATGATATCGGACCCGTAGCGCCGCTAAGATCTCTCATTCGCAAATTCAGCGACGAAACGAAGGGAAAAAGGGAATGGATCGCCGAAGAATACGATGGGAAGATAAATTACCTTCAAGACGAGATGGAAACCAAGATAGACAATGAACGGACGGAATTAAGTGGAAAGAGTTCCGAGATCGATTTTCAGATCAAAGAAATGGAATTGGAAACAGAAGGACTGCAAAAAGAGAAACTACGCATTGAACGATCTCAAAAAGACCGCGCGATCGAGATTTCCGAAGCTTCTGAAAATGGGAACCAGGACAATGAAATGGAGCGGTTGGAACTGGAAAGCGAGAGAGTACGGGACAAGCTTGACCAGAATGAGAAACTGCTGGCCCTTCTTACAGAACGGGCAAAAGAACTGGACGATGTTCTTACGGCAAAGATTTCAATGATAGAGAAAGTATACGCAGAGAAGAAGGATCACATCGAAAACGAGAAGAAAATGGAACTGACGGATGTGGAAAAGGAAGTAAATGTGCTGAAAGGTCTGAGGGATGAAATAATGAAGATTGCCTTGAGCAGCAAAAAAGTTTTTTCTAACATGGAGGAAAAAGAGATACTGCCGTTTCAAGAACGATGGGAGGATATAAAGAAGATCCGAAATTATCTCGTTACCGCCATTGAGAACGATAAAAATGAGTTGGCTCAGGGAATAAAACCCACTGATGACCTGAAATTCACATACGACGGAGCCCTGCCACTCTCATTCCATATTCCTTTTTGGAGCATTCAGCTCAGCACGGGTGAGATCAGCGTGTTGCTCCCCATGTTGATGTGCGAGGATGTGGATGCAGGTCGAGAGATCCGGGACAACTGCGTCCCCTTGGAGAAAATATTTAAAAAGTTCTACCCTTCACAGGCGGAATTCGAAGATTTTCTCGCAAAACGGGTGAGAACCGATAAGGATTATTTTCCGTCAAAGAAGCTCATGGCGTCCCCGGAAGAGATGAAAAACTACTCTGGTGTATTTTTTACGGAAAGATTTCTGAAAATGGTAGAGAAAAAGGGGGGATACCTTTGGTGAATGATTCGGAGATTGTCGACACTCTTCACGGAAAAAAGCTGAAAGATAAAATGAACGTAGTTATCGATCCCGATGACCGGGGTAATGTGGATATACTACCTGATTCCAGAGAAACATTCTTTTCCGATATCGGGAGGAATATCGTAGTTGGTACCGGCGCGAGAGCCGGGCATCTTTTGGGAAAAACAGTTACGCTAAGCAATGGGGAAGGAGGTGCATTCACGGCAGCGATCTCCGCAACAGGATTTGAAAGAGTGGTACTTGGCGAGCAGTGTGTCGTGCTGAACGACATTTGCAGTCCCGGAGAGGTGAAGGTGGGGCGGGCAGGAAGGATAGGAAAGAACATATTCTGCGGAAGAGCTGAGGTCCACCGACAAACACAAATCAACGGTAACGTTCTGGCCACGGGTGATATCGCAATTGCAAGCGACTGCGACGTGAACGGTGCCCTTATCAGCCTCGAAGGTAGTGTTACGGTGGGAGACCGATGCAATATCGGGATGATATATGCCAAGGGAAATATCAGGATGGGCCAGGACATTTCTCTTATGAACGACATTATCAGCTCAAGTGAAGGAAAGGTCGTTTTCCCGTCGGACGGGGAAGACCCGGTGGTGACCCTTGCCCATACTTTTTCCGTAATCAAAAATGAATTGATTCCATGGGAAGAGCTTGCTGCCTACTGCTTTACTAATACGGATAATGTCGGATATAACCTTTCAAAGGTCATATTTAAAAAGGATGAAAAAATAATCACCCGGCACTTAAAGCACCTTGAGGACAAATGGAAAAAGCGGTTCGTAATGGAAGAAATGGAGAACCTGGCGGATGGCCATGGGCGGAAGGGACCGAACGGGTACGATGGGTAAAACCAGGATTGGATGGTGTCATTACTTGCGGTCATCTATTCAGGTGCCCTTGGAGACTCCATTGCAGTGAAATGGGAACCCTGAAAAACGGGACGAGGTATGATTAATGGATGAACTTGAGAATATCGCAAGAAATCTTGCACTGCGCAATGCCGTGGAACACAACGGCAGGGCAAATGCAGGGCCGGTTCTGGGCCAGTTGATGGCTGCCGATCCTGAAATGAGAAGCAGGGCAAAAGAAGTTGCCGCCATTATTGGTCAGATCATCTCAGAAGTGAACGCCATGGCCCCTGCAGACCAGATCCGGGAGCTGAATGAAGCGGACCCCGAGTCTATTTTAAACCTCGAGAGCAGACGGAACGAGCGGACTGATGAGCTGCCGCCACTTGAGGATGCGGAGGGCGGAGTGGTGATGCGCTTCGCACCGGGACCCTCGGGTCCTCTTCATCTGGGACATACCAGGGCAGTGATACTAAACGATGAGTACGTGAAACGTTACGGAGGCAAGCTGATAATCCGCTTCGAGGATACCAACCCCGACAAGATCGATCCTGATTCATATGAAAGCATACTTGCTGACCTTGATTGGATGGGCATAGATTATCACGAAACAGCGATACAGAGCGACCGTTTCGACCTTTACGAGGAATGGGCGGGGAGATTGATCGAGCTGGGCCGGGCTTACGTTTGTTCGTGCGATGTGGAAAGCTGGCGTGGGCTAAAGGAAAAGGGTAAACCCTGCCCTCACAGGGAGCTCCATTCTGAGCTACAGATGAAGGAATGGACAAAGATGCTGGACGGTACCTATCAGGCGAACGCAGCTTCTCTCGTGGTAAAGACCGACCTGAACCACAAGAATCCCGCAGTTAGGGATTTCGTGGCCATGAGGATCAACGAGACGCCGCATCCGAGGACCGGACGTAAATACCGTGTCTATCCGCTGTACAATTTCTCGGTTGCCGTAGATGATCATTTCATGAAATGCACTCACGTACTCCGGGGCAAGGACCACCTAAACAACACGATACGGCAAAAATACATTTATCGTTTTCTGGGATGGGAGCTTCCTTACTTTCACCATTACGGATGGGTCTCCATAAAGGATGTATTGCTCAAGACCTCTACCATCAAGGAAGGAATACTCGGCGGGGAGTACAGCGGGTGGGACGATATGCGTTTGGGGACCCTGCAGACCATTGCGAGGCGCGGCATAAAACCCGAGGCAATCCGCGAGTACTGGAAGGAGGTGGGAACGAAACCCGTGGACGTTCAGTTCTCCTGGGAAAACCTTTTTGCGTACAATAAAAGCGCAGTTGAAAAAGAGGCAAAGAGATATTTCTTCGCACGCGAACCTGCCAAGCTGAACATTCAGGGAATTGACCGCCTAACGGGAAAAGCTCCGCTCCTGCCCGACCACAAGGAATCCGGTTACAGAATAACATCTCTCCATAGTGACGGAGGTTTCATTTGTATTCTAGTGGACCGGCAGGATGCCGTGGAAATGAGCGAGCGGCTGGCAGACAACCATTGTGTGAAAATACGCCTGAAGGACCTATGCAACGTAGAGGTTACAGGGCTCGATGATGATGTTTTCACCGCGAGATACACAGGGACCGAATTGAATTGGCTGAGAGAAAGGGCACGAATTATCCACTGGGTACCCAGCGATCCACTGAAAAATTTAGACTGTACCGTTCTGAAACCTGACGGAACAAGCGAGTCCGGCAAGGTCGAAGCTCACGTGAGAGAAAGCCATGGAGAGCTGGTGCAGTTCGAACGTTATGGTTTCGTATCGGTGAAGGTTGTGGGAGAGAGGGTGGAAGCGTGTTTTGCACATAAATGAGACCCAGGATTGTTAATTTCCAGTCCAATTTTCTTTTTTTAGAGGACCTGCGAGCCCAGCACACGCAGGTCCGGTTAAAAACAAAATATTAAGCAAATAGAAAAAGGTCGGCAGGTGCCGACCTTTCTTGATCTTGTGATTATTCTTACGCATTATAAAAGGGAGCGGTACCAACATTTTTCCTCAATATCTTAAAGGTTGATGTGTCTTTGTTACCCGTTCAATGAAGAACCTGACATTGGCTACCACCTGCTTTCTAATTATCGGATCAAGCAGATCCATGGCAGTATGGGCAAAAAATGTTCTTTGTTAAAGTAAATAGGGTAAACATGCAATAAATAAGAACGAGATTTATATAGAGACTTAATTAGCGAAAACATTATCTAATAGTCAAGCAATCTTATCCATACCAAATTTACTCAAACCTTTACTTTATGGTCCATCTCATTGATGGCGGGATTAGATATGAAAAGATTAACGACAATGGTTGTCCTGATAATTCTGCTTGGGACAAGCTCAATGATTACATTTTATCCAGACTATAATGTCATGGAAGTATCACTGGTTGTTGGGGATAAGAAATTTCCTGGAATCGACGCGGGAAAATCTAATTTAAATAGAAACGGAGAAAAAATCGATGCTCACATCGTAAAAACCCATCAGAAAATCTCGGATATCGAAGGGGGTTTTAACGGAACTTTGGACAATCAGGACTATTTTGGTCGTTCAGTTTCTCAGATTGGAGACCTGGATGGAGATGGGATCACTGATATTGCAGCTTGTGCTTATTGGGATGATGACGGGGGTACTAATAAAGGAGCGGTATGGATATTGTTTATGAACCGCAACGGCACGGTCAAGTCACATCAGAAGATCTCAGACACCGAAGGAAATTTCACGGGGACACTCGACATAGGCGACTATTGGGGTGAATCGGTTACAGAGTTGGGAGATCTCAACGGAGATGGCGTTCTCGATATTGCTGTAAGCGCAGCGAGAGATGATGACGGTGGCTTTAATAAAGGAGCGGTCTGGATATTGTTTCTGAATATTAATGGTACTGTTAAATCACATCAGAAAATATCCGATACCGAAGGAGGATTTACCGGAACGTTGGATAATGAAGATTTTTTTGGTAGCTCTGTATCCAAGATTGGTGATCTGGATGGTGACAATATCACTGATATTGCGGTGGGGGCTTATTTTGATGATGATGAAGATTTTAATGTAGGGGCAGTTTGGATATTGTTTTTAAACAGTAATGGCACAGTTAAGTCCCACCAGAAAATTTCACAAACAGAAGGAGGTTTCAACAGAGGATGGATGAATGGGGATTTGAATGCACTTGATTGGTTTGGTAGCTCAGTTTCAGACATTGGTGATCTTAATGAGGACGGGATTCTAGATATTGTGGTTGGTGTAATGAGGAATGATTTATTTGGTATTGCTGCTGGACATATATGGATCCTATTCTTAAATACTGATGGTACTGTAAAGTCCCATAAGAAGATTCCTAACTTTGGAGAAGATTTAGCTAATGAATTAAAAGCAGGGGATCAGTTTGGTTGTTCTGTTTCAGATATTGGGGACCTAAACGGAGACGGTGCAATAGATATATTAGTAGGTGCTTTTGAGGATGATGACGGGGGAAATGATCGAGGGACGGTTTATGTCCTGTTTATGAATAAAGACGGAACTGTCAAATCACATCAGAAAATTTCGGATACTGGAGGAAATTTTAAGGGAATACTTGATAATAGTGATAAATTTGGTACATCGGTTTCAGGTGTTGGTGATCTTGATGGGGATGGTACTCTGGATATTATTGTAAGCGCCTTTGAGGATGATGATGGAGGTCAGGATAGAGGTTGCTTTTGGACTTTTTTCCTGCATGATAAACCATCCTTCGGTACATTATGGAATAGTACATTGACCACCGGCGACACTGAAAGATTTTCCGCAAATGTAACCGACATAATAGGTGGTGGTTTGAACGAGGTCTGGTTTAATTTCACGATAGACAATGATACTGCTTTAAACTGGAGTGTTACTAATCATACCGGCAACTCATGGTGGGTGGAGATGGATATACCAAATAATGCTACTTCTTTCGACTACTTTTTCTGGGTCAATAATACAGACGATGTTTGGGCGAAAACAGATAAGAAAACACTAAAAATATTTGACAATGACGAACCATCATTCGGTACGTTATGGCAAAATGAATTGACTACTGGTGACGAAGAAATGTTTTCAGTAAACGTCACAGACAATATGGGTGTTCATTCGGTATTATTCGATTTCAAGATAAATGGACGATCCTATAAGAACTGGTCAGTTACAAACAGAACCCAGGATTCTTGGGATATTACTATCGTTCTGCCATCAAATGCTACTATAATCGAATATCGATTCCGAGCTAATGATTCCTCTGACAATTGGGGTAAAGTTGGTAACATTACACGCGATGTAATTGATAACGACAAACCGGTATTCGGTAAGTTATGGCATAATGAATTGACCACAGGAGATGTCGAAATGTTCTCCGCCAACATCACCGATAATATTGATATACATACAGTAATTTTCGATTTCAAGATTAACGGAACTTCCCATTACAACTGGACCGTAACGAACAACACAGAGAATTCCTGGGAAATTTCCATCCTGATACCCTTTAACGCCCTAAACTTCGAGTATCGGTTCTGGGCCAATGATTCCGCGGACAACTGGGGTAAAACGGACAACAATACTCACATCGTTATCGATAACGACAAGATGATGTTTGGAACCCTGTGGCACAGTCCGTTAACCACCGGCGATCCGGCTGTATTTTCCATCAACGTCAGTGATAATATCGGTTTGAATGAAGTCTGGTTCAATTATATTTTGATCGATGTGGAATATAATGATCATACCTTTAATTTATTGGTCACAAACCATACGGATGTCCTATCATGGAAGATCACAATTATGATTCCCCCGGATGCTACCTATATCGTTTATCATTTCAGGGCAACGGATATGTCTGACAACGGAAATGAGACTCCAATAGAAGCAAGCAGTATTCTTGATAATGACCTACCGGTTTTGGGAGAGGACCGGTCTGGGGAAATTCCGTCTACTGGAGATTCTTATACCTTTTCTCTGACTGTGAGAGATAACATTGAATTAGCAAATGTATCGGTGTGGTATAAATTCGATAATGAAAGTCCCTTCAACGTCTCCATGCACAATGAGGGAGGTCTTTGGATCAAGACCATCGATGTTCCTGCTAAAGCATTCAACTTGACCTACTGTTTCTATATTGAAGATAATACTGGGAATTGTCTTGTAGTAAACAAATCCATGAAAAAAATCCATGACAATGACCTACCAAGGTTGCAAGAGGATCTCATAACTGGGATCGCTACTACGGGTGAGGTGTTCGTTTTTTCTATCGGCGCACTTGATAATATTAAGATTGATTCTGTTTTTGTCCGATACTCCTTTGATGTCGGAATGGATTTTAACCAAACGATGTTTAGCACTGATTTGGAAAACTGGAGCTTGTCGATCTTGGTCCCGACCAACGCGACGTACTTAGAATATTCGTTCTTTATCAATGATACATCCGAAAATTTCATAATTACTGAAATGCAAAACCGTACTGTTATTGACAATGACGATCCAATTGCCCTTGCTGGTGAGGATATCACAATTGATCAACATGAAAACACACTATTCAATGGTACTTTTAGTAGTGATAACGTAGCTATCATTAACTATACCTGGTCCTTTTTCTATAACGGAGAAAAGCTGATATATTATGGCAGTGAAGTTCCTATCACCTTTGATAGTGCTGGCGAAAATAATGTTACATTGAAAATTATTGACGAAGCAGGCAACTCGGATACCGATTACCTCATCGTTACAGTACGGGATATCACTCCTCCGGTAGCAGAAGCTGGTGATGACTTTGTTATCGATCAGGGGCAATTGGTAAACTTCAATGGCAGTGGTTCCTATGACAACGTTTTATTGGTTAATTATACCTGGACGATCATCTTTGGTAATGTCACACAAAGATTTTCCGGCTTGACCCCGAGCTTTACTTTCGATAAGCCTGGCATGTACCATATAAAATTAAATATCACAGATTCAGCGGGTAACTGGCATAGCGATCATCTCAATGTGACCGTCAGAGACAGCACTCCCCCGGTTGCACAAGCTGGTGAGGATATTACAATCGAAGAGGGAGATACTGTTGTGCTAAACGGGACCGGAAGCAAGGATAATGTCGGCATCCTGACCTATACCTGGAGATTTATATACGATGGTGCCGAGAAAGAACTCAACGGCCCCTTGGCAAATTTCTCATTCTTAATTCCCGGTAATTACACGATCATTCTCACCGTGGAGGATGCCATGAGTAATATTGGGACTGATGTGGTCAAGGTGCAGGTAGAATCCACTGTGATTATAATACCTGATGATACTCCTGTTGAAAAAGAAAGCAGCTTCCCAATATGGGGCGTAATTCTGATCGGACTCATTGTAATACTGATCATAATATTTTTAGTCGTTCTTATCCGTCTGAGGAATAAGAAGGAAGAAGCGGTTACTGAAGAAAAGGCGAAAGAATCTAACGTAAGTATTCCTGACGAGGAAACACCTATTGCCCGCCTGGATGAACCTGTGGATGTAACTGTAAAAACAGAGGAATTGAACCATTCCTCGGACCAATCTACAATTAATGAATCTGTTCCTCCAGTTGTTAGTTCAGATATCGCGTCGCCGATATGTCCAACATGCGGTCAGTTTTCCGTGTACTATCAGGAATACGAATGTTTCTGGTGTGATGGATGTCAGGACTATGTATCTTCTGAAGAAGAAAATCCAGGGGAAATTAATTATGAACCACGCCCACCTAGTGAAGAATCACCCAAAGAGGAAATACCTTCAATTACTATCGAGAGCGATCCATCTTCACCCATGCCTAATGAACCCGAAGAAATAGTACCGGTAAGTGAAATTCTGGAATCTTCAGAAAATTCAGTTATTGATTGAGGAAAAAAGTTGTAAATAATATCGATGGTCGACGAGTGCCGACCATGAGGGCAAGCCCTCTTTTTCTTTATTCTTAATTTTATTTCGGGCCTGCGTTTGGCTGGGGCTCGCAGGCCCTCTATAGTTAGAATCTAAGATTCCTTTGGATAATATTATGCCTTTCGTATCTCTTCCAGGGCGTCCGAGAGGTTCATCAGTATTTTCCGGTTGATCTCCTCTATCTTGATCCTTCCGCCCCGCGCCTTTGTTCTCACACGGATCATGTCTCCTTTCATGGATACGATGGTTCTTTCGGTACCGGACCTGGATACGATCACATCACCCGGTCTCAATCCTTCCAGAGCTTCTTCGATGGTTTGCTCATCTACCAGCTCATCGGAGTCTTCAGCCTCATTGTCCTTGGAAAAATCAGCCCCGCATTTCGGACACACATCGGCGTCCTCACCCATGACACCCTGACAGCGTGGGCAGAAATATTCCACCAGCAGTGCTTCCACTTCCACCACCTCCGCTTCCACCATTTCCACAGCCTTCCTCCTCTTTTTACCGCCCTTTTTTCCATCAGATAGTTTCAATTCCATCTTTCTCTCCTTCCCCCTGCCTCTGAGTACTAGCACCAGGAAGATAACGTTCAGAAGGATAAAGCCTGCAATTATGGCAACAGCCATGCGCAATGGCCCGGAAAACTTGATCTCGTCATCCTCGCCTCCACTGGCTTTTGGTCCCGTCACCTCTACCTTGAACGTCTGCTTGGCGGAATTGCCTTTTCTATCCTTAACCAGCAATGTGATTTTGTACGTTCCGGCTTCCAGATCATCCGGGTAGGATAACCTCGGGGAATCCGTCCTAAAGTTCCCGCGCTCATTGCCTTGGGAATCGGTCAATATCCAGTAGTATTCATCGATATCCATATCTGCAAAGTCATCTGGAATGACTATGTCGAGAGACGAGTCCAGCCCTATCTCGATGTTTTCCACTTTGTTTTTCGGATTGGTGTCAATTACATTAATATTGTACTCCACAACCGTGGTGAACCCCGCATCATTTTTCACCGTCAGAACGATCTCGTAATTTATAGCTTCGGAAAAAACGAATTTTGGTTTCTTTTCATGGAACGTTTCGACCTTACCGTCATATTTGATGGTCCATGTATAGGTGAAGGTCACAGAGCCGTCGTCGATCCAATCACCGGCGTCGAGTTCAATCTCATCGCTATCTTCGTCATCCACATCAAGATTCGAGTGGAGGCCTGCGGGGGCCACCGGCGGAGTCACATCCGAAACGATTACGGAGAAGGTATCCTTTGCCCAGTTTCCAGCGGCATCAGTTACAGTCAAAGTGACGGTGAAATTTCCCACATTCGAAAATACATAATTTTGTGACATTCCCGTCATTATTCGCAGCCCATTGTCCTCCAGGGTCCAGGCATAGCTAACGATACCAACATTGTCTTTTGAGGCTCGCCCGTCAAAGTATACCGCTTCGCCCTGGTCCGCCGCTTGATCAATTCCTGCGAGAGCTGTTGGTGGAGTTGAATCCGTGATGTTAACCCACATCACGTCCGTATTCGAAAGACCCGCAGCATCAGTTACCGTGAGAGTCACCGGATAGTCCCCGACGGTCACGAATGCGAAACTTACAGTTTTTCCGAAGAGAGAATGCATGGTATCACCATAGGTGAATTTCCATGTCCAGTTCACCACTCCTACGTTGTCCGATGACAAAGACCCGTTAAACTCTGCAACCGTTCCCTGGGTGCCGTTCAGATCGGGTCCGGCACTTGCCGCAGGAATAGTGATGTCTCTCACGATCACGACGAAATTATCCGATGCTTTATTTCCCCGAAGATCGCTGATCTCGAGAGTTATTTGGTATATGCCGGGAATATCGAATAAGTATGAAGTATGCTCGCCGTTAAGTGTGACGTTCATCCCATGGTATACGAATGACCAAATGTATTCGGAGACGGAGCCACCATCCGGGTCGAAACAGCCGGTACCGTTGAACTGCACCGTCATCCCCTCATCCACAACAATCTCTGCAGGATGGACCGCTGCGGGGGCTGTTGTATCGTTCACAGTTATCTCGCAGTTATCAGTATCGGTATTCCCTCCGTAATCGGTAATTGTAAGCAGAATTTCATATATACCCGGATGAGTGAATAGAAAGGTTGGATTCTTACCTATGAGGTTTACGGGTGTGTCGTTATGATGGAAGGACCATTGATAGCTTTTTACCGCCATGTTGTCACTGGATTTGCTTCCATCGAAAAATACAATCACATTCTCGTCAGTGACCTGGTCAGTTCCTGCATCCGCTTCTGGTGATTCATCGTCGGATCCCACGATCAATATACTTTTGCAGATCAACTCATTCATGTCGTCCTTCAGATACGCGCAAACCCCGAAGGAGCTTAGGTCCTGGTCCGTGGGCGAATTATCATATATGTTCGGTGTATTGATCTCGCATGAAAAATTTCCATTAGCGTTGGTGATGGTATCCACTGTCCTTCCCGTGAACGGGAACGTAACTACGACGTCCTCCGAGGAGAAGCCCGGAAAACACCCGTTCACCTGGATCGGGATGTTCAGAAGGGCCTGGTCGGTATTGGTTTCAATGGTGTTGGCAACCACTGCCGTGCTGTATGAATTGATTTCCATGGTAGTATCGAGTACGCTGTGGTCTTCGTCATCGGTGAGTGTAATGCGATATATGTCATGCTTGACCAGAGATTTCACGTCAGCCGAATAAGAAAAATTCATGGTGGAAGGATCGGCCGAGTCCGTTGAAATCGCCGAAAAACGGTATACATCGTAAGATACACCGTTTACAGTCACCGGGGCCTCCGAGGAGCTGGTCATGTCATAGGCGAAGGGAAATACCTCGGTGTATTTTTTCAGGTAATAGCCCAGTTCGGAAAGGTATAGGGAGAATGTCCGGTTCTGCTGCGTGGAAAAATTGAACTGCTCACCAGGAGAGATTGGGAGGTCGAAGATGTCCACCATATCGAGATCGAACATGGTCTCGGAGATCTTGAAGCGCAGGGCCTGGGTTGTGGTATGGACGAATCCTTCCAGGTAGGTTTCCTCATGCAAAATGGCAAGATCGGAGCAACGGTAAATCCTGTAACCCGTGGTATCCCCCGGAGTTTTGGATAGCTTTGAGAAACGATCGCCGTTAACTAATAGGGGGGCCCCGCTGTATACCGCATTTCCTATGGATCCGCCTGATACCGTGCAGTTGTATGCGAGATAGGAATTTCCGTCCGCGGCAGCGAACATCTCAATCCTTCTCAAGGTGTATTTCACCGTACCGTTCAGGAAGAGGAAATCAGTGCGGTCTGTCCAAGAATTATTAAATGTAGTGTTGTACTCCCACCAGTCGCCGACTTTCCAGGTGGGAACGTCGGTTTCCGCCGTGAACCTGCTTAAAACACCTACATCACTTTCGACATTCGATCCTGGAGCGTTAATAACTTTGACATTGTTTTTTTCCGCCGAACCTTGATTTGAGTTGCACGGGATCTGCGAGCTGACAAGTAAGACCATTACCGATAATAATATTATTTTTTGAAATCTCATGTGGACACGTCCGGTTAATTCGATTTCGAGTGAAAAAATATTCATAACAAATCATAAAAACCAATACATAAAGTTATTGGTGTAATTGGGATTCCTTCAATTTTAAATAAAAAAAATGAATTACTTCATATGCCAAAATTTTCTGAAACCAACCTTATCGCCCTCGAGTATTCCTCTGTCGGCAAGGTTGCTCAGATGGTAGTGAACAGTAGGCCGTTTTTTCCGGAGGATCTTGGCAATCTCCTGGATAGTTTTTCTTTTTCTTTTACCGAGAAATCGAACGATCTCCTTTTCCATAGGTGAAAGCGGCTTAATGTTTCCGTAGTTCATCGGATAGAAAAATTTGTATTTACTTACTTTCACGGTTTGTATATAATCGTTTCCGGTCAGTTTTTGAATATGATGCCTCAATGCCCCGCCTCCCATTCCCATTTTGGTCTTTAGACCTCTATAATGCAGCCCCGGATTCGTATTAATACAGGCCAGTACAGCCATGGTATTGCTGTTCTTCAGAATCTTTTTGCCGTTATGCCGGGTATACCACATTAACGCGGTTAAAATGAGGATGAATCCTATGGTTATATAGATGAGGATGAGCACAATATTTGTCCGTGTCTCATCCTCCCGTTTCCATCGGCTCCCATCCAGTGGATAATCGTCCTCCCAGTTCACCACTCCGTCACCGTCCCAGTCATTGGGTGTGGACCTGTTATCGTGTGAGTCGCTTCCCGAGCTATTCTCCAAGGTGTTGTCGTAACCGTCCCCGTCTATGTCCGGATCGATTAAATCTGGGATACCGTCGAGGTCAAGGTCGCTCGGATATGATGAGTTATCCCATGCATCGGTTCCCAATTCCAATTCAATGGTATTGTCCCATTCATCCCCGTCGATGTCGGGATCGAGGTAATCCGGTATTCCATCCTCATCTAAATCAAAACCTTTGGGTTATGGTGTAGGGCGGATCACCCAGGATTGGTTCGCTTCGTTAACTATCGGTAATCGATCCATCAACGGGTTACTATCGAAACCCTCCCATGGCAGGTCCGTATCACCTATTCCGTCAACGTTGGTATCAATTCCATCGTAGTTGTACCAGTAGTTACCGTGTCCGGTAGAATTGTTCCATATGTCTTTGTATCCATCGGGCGGGGTATCGGGCTGCAACGGATCAAGACAGTTGATGAAGTTGTTTTGATAAAATCTGTTGGGTAATTTTGGATTGCTCGCACCCGATCCAATGATTATTGAGTTGTAGTTATTGACGAAATTGCAGTTTGTAATTGTGTTGTTGTTGGGATATTGGTCCCCGCCGGTTCCATCTGCTTTATTAATAACGATTCCGGTATCGCCATAGAAATTACAGTTATTGAAAATACAATCGTCGGAACCGAAAAGGGTAATTTTCCCGATTGAGTAGAACTCACAGGATTCGAATATGAAACGGTCGTAAAGGCTTGCCCCTAAGCCCATCCGGTCATCTAAATACACGTCCCCTCCATATGAAAATGTTATCTTATCCTCAACAGTACCTATAGCATTAATATTACCAATGGATTCTGATGAAGTCCATTCGCCGGTTACGTCCTTCCTCGGACCTCCTAGCAGTGCTCCCGATTCACTGAACGATATATTTACACCGGGTTCTATTGTTAGTGTGGCGTCATTCAGTATGTAAATGGCATTGGATATCATATATGGATTATCTTCCTTATTCCAGGTCGTATCTTTAGTTATATTATCATATACGTGGGTACTGGAACGGCTGCTTTCTCCGGATCGCAAAGCCGGTATCCCTTTATCTATGGACCTCACCGCAATCCGATGGCTGTAAACCTGGCTGCCAACTATCAGGATGGCAAGTATGACCATGAACGTCTTCACTTTTTTCATCTTGTGATACATCATTGTGCCGTTCCTATAAATTTATTCCTTGATGAATGTCTCGTCTTTCTAGAGATACAATTTGTCTGCCAGATTTCCTCCATCGTCATTATCGCCGTCCTGCTGTGACTTGGAATTTCCGTCATCATCGATCTGTGGGTGCTCCAATCGATTCTCGTGATCTTTCTCCCATTTATACGCTTCGTAGACCGATGCTATGTCGGCGACATTGGCCGCTCCTGCTCCGTCATCGGGACCTATGTACACGCCGTTGGTGGGAGTGTGTCCGGCAAACGCACTTAATAGATAGAAGTCGAACTCGCAGTTCTCGTACTGGACCTCGTCGCCGTCGCCCGATGCCAGATATGAAAGCTCATTATACCTACAGGCAGTGGCGATCACGGTCTTCGAACTGCTCAGATCGTTAATAAAACCCCCGGCGTATGTCTGCTGAAGAAAAAATGTACGGTATTTGTAATTCGTAATCTTCCCCACATACGAATTTCCCGCGAACACATCGTCTTGCAGCTCAAAGTGTCCTCCATTGCCGTCATTCATCCGTATAAAACTGTGGTTCGTCACTGCGTTCCGGCTGCCGTGGTCGATGACGGATACGAGAAGGAAATCGTCCGGAAGGACCACGTTTGAAAGATTTGTACATTCGGTCTGCAGCTCAGCGGGCGTCGCCGGACCGTCGGTATACGTTACTCCAGCAGGAGTCGCGTAACCGCCGGTCTTCACGTCAGTCCCGGTGGAGTGAAGCAGGTGTATGTCGCGGTCGAGATAGCCGTATGACTTCAGTGCGTCGTACATGAATTTCGCATCGTTCCAGAATGCGTCTTCCTGGCCCAGGTCCAAGGGATTAGGGACTACCAGCAAAGCATGTCTCCCGTTATTCTCCACCGGGTCGTATTGGTCCGAGTAACCCGACCTCATGATCTCGTAGCCGTCGCTCATCCCGTCCCCGTCAGTATCCTCGTGGAATGTCCGGGGGTAACAAGATATTCGAACCTCGTCTATTCGCCCTTCGAAGTATTGGCTATCCCCGTAATATTTCGAACCTATATACATACCCATATCCGAACCGTACCCGATATCGTCCGCGAAAGTGGTGGCTGCCTCGCACACGCCGTTTATATATACCCTGACATCACTTCCATCGGATACCCCGGCAACGTGCCACCATTTATTTTCACTTACCGTGGCAATAGTTAGGGCCGAGAACGAGTTTTCACCGTCGTCGTACACGAGGAACTGTATCGCTCCCGTTTCTCTCAACCTGAGGGCGTAACCCCCCTTGGTCTTGCCTTGTTCACTTGCCCTGTAGGAATTATCGACGATACACGACAGCTGCAGGTCCGTGGGATATATCCATGCCTCCACGGTTATGGTGGGCGGATTCAGCTCGGAAGGAACTGACGAATCCATCTTCAATCTGTCGTTCGCTCCGTCGTAAATGTAGCACCCTCCGTACTTTCCGCCTGTGGAGCTGTAAGTAATGGAGCCGTAGGTATCATCCATATCGTTATCCAGTGGTGATCTGTCGTCCAGCCTGCTTGACTTTGTACCCCCCTCGAAGGGTAGGTCCAGAACGTCGCCCCCGTAGTCCCGGGTCCCGCCATAGGTCGCATCGTAATTCGATATTCGAACCTCGTCTATTGCCCCGTTGAAATTGTGAAATGTGCCCGAATAACCTCCGATATACAGAGTTTTTGCCGGGCTTCCGTCCGGAGCATAGGTATCTCCCTCGCCGTCGAGCAATCCGTTAATATAGATCTTCACGTGAATATTACTGGTGCGAACCACTGCAATATGGGTCCATACACCGGTTGAAAGGGCGGAATCGCTGTAAACGTCCGGAGCCCATGGGGTATTGCCGCTTTCGAATACTATCTTTCCGGCTGAAGCACCTGTTCTTCTGGTGAATATCCAGAAATGCCCTTCCTGTGCCACGATGGTATCCACACTTCCGGTGCCAGTACCGGCTCCGTCGTATTTTACCCATGCTTCTATGGTGGTCTTTCCTTTCAGGTTCAACCTTGCATCGGCTGGTATGCTCACGTAATCATTGTTGCCGTCGAAATCCAAAGCTCTTCCGTATTTCCCGTCGGTCATTGTGGGGCCGGATATGGTTCCATCTTTCAGTTTCTGCGGTGACCGATCCCTCAATCTATTGCCGGAAACTTCGTTGAAATTCCAGAATCCCACGGTATCCCCGATCTCCCTATCGGTATCCGATATACTAACTTCGTCCACGAATCCCCTGAAATTGTGCGTTGAGCCGCCCCATGCCCCAATATAGGTATTGGCAGCGCTGGAGGGGGATGATTCATCTATATCATTCTCGGCATCAAGGACCCCGTTTATGTACATTTTAACGTTTTCGTTATTATCGGTACTGGGAGTTCTGACAATGGAGAGATGTGTCCATTCGTTCCTTGCCAGTTCGCTATTGCTCACAAGAGATTCCCATGGGTCCCCCGCGGAAAAACAGATCTTGTTCATCAAGCCCCCTGTCCTTCTCACATTGAGCCAGAAATGCTCGGATTGAGCGATTATGGTGTCGTATGAACCGCCAGTACCCGGCCCTTTCCAGAATACCCAAAGGTCGATGGTCAGTTTTCCCCTGATATCCATGGAATTATCATCTGGGATACTTGCATAATCGTCGGAACCTTCAAAATAAAGCGATCGTCCGTAAAGTGAATTGCCGGCCTGCCCGGCTCCTGAGATTGTCAGATCTAGACCGTTTCCCGAATCTTCGTTCCCCGGGCCGCTGGCATTGTCGAAACCGTAATATGCCAGTGTGTTGGCATCACCGAGAAATCCGATCCCACCCGCAGCCATGGCCTGTTCGTTGTACGACATATTTCCAGGTGATTCTCTTTTTAGATCGTCCTTCATTGCAACTTTACCCGGGGCATGTCTCCCCTGGGTCTTGTTGTTGGATTTTTCCTTCTTTGCCCTAGTTGGATTACCTTCGAGAAATTTATAATCATTGTCATCGGAATTCACTTGAACTTCTATATCTAGTACCTGGGTAAATAGCATGAAGACCAAAAAAATTACCATTATGCCAAAGAATACGCCAATAAGCCCATTTTTATGGATTTTCCCCTTTATTTTCATTTTGTCGGTCATATGTATACCATCCATTTTTTTTATCTGATAATGTATGGTTCAGCTTATTAAATATTGAGGCACAGTCTTCGACACCTTTTATAAACTACTTTTATTAAAAAAACCGATACGGTTTTTACAATTTTCCAGGGTACTTTCCCCCGTTCCAGATCTACTTTCCATCAATTTTCTCTATTCCACCTCTCTGAACGGTTATTACATAAAATTTAGGCTCCAAGATTTACACCGTCCAGGATCATCTCGATGTCCGTTAATTGTCTATCGTTGAACCATTTGGGATTGATCGATACCAGAAATTTCGCATTCTTGTTATTGAAGAGTTCTTTTAAATCACTCAGTAGAGTAATTGAACTATCGAAACCGTTCACAAACATTATCTGGTCGAAGCAGTCCAGGAGAACTACTGCTTTTCTCGAGGATTTGGCGAATTTATTTGCCGCCCTCCGGATCTGAGATAACTTTTTCAGATTGATAGTCCCGTAGGTCCCCTTGCATGTCAACCGATAGAACATTCCTTTTCGAATGTTGTACCTGTTTCTAATTCTGTCCAGGTGCAGTTTGGATATGATCAGGCAGTCAAAACCGCTAGTTGATGCCTCTTTTAACGTTTTATATGCCTTGAACGGCTTTTCCTCTTTTAGAAGGTACGAATGTCCGTAGCACGGTTTTTTTTTGTTATGTGATGAAAAAATGCCTTTTTATTTTTACTAATATTCATGTTCATAATCATCCCTGCAGCTGTTTATCGGAAGACTTAGGCAATTAGGTGTATGCTCGTCATGTATATTTTATAAATGAGGCACAGTCTTCGACACCTTGTCCCTTGTCAATAATAAATCATAGGAACCGAGCAGAAAAAAAATAAATAATTTTCCAAAGAAAAATCCATAGAAGACCATAGCCGAATAAGGATATTGAGGCACAAATTCTATCAAAAAAATCGGGACGATAAGCAACAATTCGATTAGCTGGACGGATATCAAAGCTTAATGCTAGTATTTGCTAGATATTAAGCTAGGTCTAATTGTTCCACTCATTATCCCACGGTGAAGCGGATTCTCCCTGCTCCGATGAGAGTGGAACGTTAGGGACGCTCTCTTCAGGTTCAATGGATTCATCCAGTTCATGGGGTTCAACGTTTTCCTTTTTCTTTCGAGCAAATAAAAGGACAGCCACCACCACTACTGCAATTACGACGATAATCCCTGCTATTATAATCCCTAATGCGGCTTCACCCATCCTGGAATCCGTTTCTCCCTTTTCAGGAATCAAATCGTCCGACGGAGTGATCTTGACCACCATATGATCCTCTGCCCAGTTCCCCACATCATCGGTGATATTGAGTGTAATATTATAGGTACCTGTTTCCACAAAGGTAAAGGAAACCTCGCGCCCCTTCAGTTTTACGAGCTGTCCATCATATTCGAACGACCACGTGAAATTGGCAATGTTAATGTTATCGCTGCTCAAAGAGCCGTCGAAGCTGACAATTTCTCCTGCCTTTCCGGTAATATCCCCCCCAGCATCAGCTTCCGGTCTCGTGAGGTCAGTTACCGTTATCAGGATCGTATCCGTATCATTATTCCCCGCTGGATCCTTCACCGTGAGGCTCACCTCATAAGTACCTATGGTGGAGAAAGTGTAACTCGCCGAAGATGTCTCCACGGTTTTCAACACCCCGTCATGACCTACAAAAATAAAGCTCCATTGATAATCGACGATACCCATGTTGTCGCTACTGCCACTCCCGTTGAAAAGTACAGTTTCGGACACTCCCACCACCCGATCACCACCAGCATCCGCCACAGGTTCTTCTATATCGTTCACTGTGACAGTCAATTCATCGGTAGCCAGATTGCCCATGGCATCCTTAACCGTCAGGTTGATAGTGTAAAAACCGGCATTATCGAAGGTATATTCCGGTGAACTACCGTATAAAAATATTGGATCACCGTCCAAAAAGCTCCATGTAAGGTTCGTCACCAGAATGTTATCGGTGCAGCCACTCCCGTTGAAAACAACTTTACTGTGTTGGTCGACCAACACATCATCCCCGGCATCGGCAAAAGGTTTAGTGATGTCGAGCACAGTGACAGTCATACCGTCAATAGCCCAATTACCATAGGTGTCTGTTACGTTCAATGTTACGGGATAGATACCTGCAATAGCGAATTCGAAGCTGGGAGCAGGACCCGATAGATTGATCAGGGAATCGTCGTAGAAGAAACTCCAGTTATACCCCTCATTTGCCCTTATCCCGACGTTATCGCTGCTTCCGCTCCCATTAAACTGCACTGTTTCGTGCTGGTCCACAATGATATCGGGGCCGGCGTCTGCAAAGGGTGGTATCGGGTCAGTAACCTCCACGGAGAATTCCCTCCAGCCAGAGTTCCCGGCTTCGTCGGTCACCGTCAATATCACCCGGAACATCCCAGTGTGATAAAAGCTGTAACTGACATTTGCTCCGTAGATTTTAGCAATAAATCCTTCGGGATTACCTTGTAAAAAATCCTGGATTATCCAGGTATAATTGACTATGCTACCACCTTCCGGATCAAAGCTTGTACTTCCATCCATGAATAATGCGGACCCAATATCCTTTGTAACGCTGCTGTTAGGAGTGGTTATTACAATGGGAGGGGTGATGTCCAGCACGTTAACATAGATGAAATCCGAATCCGTAAAACCGCCAATGTCAGTGACAGTGAGGGTCAATGTATAATTTCCCGGTATCTCGAAACTGTGCTCTGGCATCATCCCGTAGAATGAACGCGGGCCGTCGGTTGAATCGTATTCCCAGGTGAAGTTAGCTATTGCCCGATCGTCGAAGCTTCCGGAAGCATTGAATCTATATAGTGTATCCTCAGGGATGGACAATGATGAACCGGCGTCTGCCGTGGGTCCGTCATTATCGGATTCCACTATCGTTAAGGTCCGGCTCATAATCTTGTTGTTCGGGTTCAGGTCCATGTAAGCGCACACACCAAATGAACCATTGTCTGCAGTAGTATTTGTGGGGTCCCAGCTTGACGGCGAGATAATATCCACAGCATAATCTCCGGTCCCATCCGTCTTTCCGTACCACATTTCCCCGGTTAACGGAATAGTTACGATGATATCCTCGTTTGGATCGTTGGGAAAACTGCCGGAAACCCGTGTTGGGCTACCTGCCAGATTTGTAGAAGGCAGTAGCTCGATACTGTTCTCATCCTGGGCGATATTGTAATTGCGCAGCTCCCGTCGGTCCTGCATGGTACCGGTGCTGGATAATTTAATATCGAGATGATTTTCCCTTATTATATTTTTTACAACCGGGGAGTACCATAGGGCACTGCGCTCGTTATTGATATAAGAGCTTCCGTCCAGGTGGTAGGTGTTGAAAACCCCGGCGATTACGGTATCCTGCACGTTCGAAGTTCCGTTGACGGTGAAATTGTACTGGGAAATACTGTCGTAGTGTTGGGAGTAATCGGCCATATCCGCAACGTTCACGTCGGCAATGCGCCGGCGGGTAGTGTTATACCAGAATGAATCACCGTTCTTTGCCGGAAAGTCGATATCCTCAACAGGGACTATATCCCATGATATGAACTTGATCGTGGTTATTGGAGCCAACCAGACACCAGGAAATACTTCGTAATGGATGTGCCCCTGCAAGACCATCTTGTCGTGGAGGACCGAGAGATCGCTGGCACGAACTACCCTGTAACCGGATACGCTTCCTTTTTGATTTGCGTTTGGCGGGCCGCTGTTCTGTCCGTCGAAATGAAAAACTGTCCCGTCCACGGAAAATTTTCCATGCACGGTTCCCGATAATGTCAGATTGTATGCTGGATACAAGGTTCCATTCTTGTCATAAAAATTGATTTTCGATACAGTTAAGGTTGCATTACTCCACAAAGACAGGTAATCGGAATTGTCACTGAATGATATGTAGATGATACCGTAATAGGTCCAATCATCACCAACCTGCCAGGATGGGACGTCGATCATGTTATCTCGTGGCGATCTGCCCGCTTTTCCCTCGGTACCTTCCTCAATTTTCAATCCACTGTCGACATTACAGCTCCTTGATTCTTTGCTGTAGCTGTACATCCCGTCACGGCTCAATCGGACGGCATGTGGAAAACCCGAGAACAGCAGAATAGTAACACTGATCAAAATGATTATTTTCCTTTTCATATATATCATCACCCGCACATTGCCAATAGTTATTGCATCCCATATTGTTAATGGACATTAAATAAATTATTACTAGCAAAATCACTCTCTGTGGATTGTTAATTCATCTATATTTCCGTTGAAACCCCATTCGATAGAGGGGGTAATTCATGATAATGGAACGGGTGATGGGGCCGGTGGGGCTGTTGGCGGTCCCGTGGGGGTCACCAGAGGTGCGTCTTCTACAATAGGAGCTGTCGGTGGTCCCGTTGGATTCACCGGGGGTGCGTCTTCTATAATAGGAACTGTCGGTGGTCCCGTGGGGGTCACAGGAGCTGTGTCCTCTACAACGGGAGCCGTCGGCGGTCCCATGGGATTCACCGGAGGTACGTCTTCCACAATAGGAGCTGTCGGCGGAGTTGTGGGTGGAAGCAGCGGATTCATTTCCGGGGCAGAGGAAGTATTTCCCGCTAATTCCTGTTTTACCATCGGTACCGGAACTGTATTGGCGTTACTCGCCATTCCAGGGGTTTCCATTGCCTGAATGGACATCATCAGGTTCTGGAACTCATCCTCCGGCGGGGTTGCATCGGCAATATCCCCGGATGCTGGTGAAACCGGGAGAACAGGTTCCAGGGTAGTGGGGAAATCCGGTCCGGGTATTTCCGGAATTCCGGGGGCGGTGATCTCTGTGATGGAACTTGCCTCGGGAAGTGCCAGTCGGTTCAGGTCGAGTACACCCTGGTCCGTTGGAAATGCCGGCAATACATAACTGGCCCCGTCCGGCGGCCCAAAGGTGGTCCCTGTCTGCACCGGCAATGCTGTGGGAACCGGTTGAGCAGGTGGTATATGGGACTGGTAACCCTGGTTTTGATAACCGTAGCCGGTCTGCTGTTGATATCCGACATAGGGTGAAACCACCACCTGCCCCATGGGTAGTGTTGAGGTTTGGACAGGATATACCATGCTGTTTTGAGTGCTCAGCTGACCGTAATTGTCGTATTGACCCGGACCACCCATAGTACCCGGCGTCTGCATACCCATTTGACCGCCTTGCCATTTTCTCTCCTTTTCGGCCGCGGCGGATTGAGCTTCCTTTTTTTTCTTCCTTTTCCTTCCGACTAACACAATGACCATGATGATAATTAATAGTACAAGAGCGGAAATACCTAGCAGTATCAACCAGTATTTCGCAAAAAGACCTTCCTCGGGTACTTTTTGTTTTTTCTGCTTGATCAGTTCTTGTTGGTACGTCTCCAGGTACTCGTCCGTTGCGTCGTTGGGGTTCTCGGGGTCCAGACCATTGATCTTTTCCCACCAATCGGGAAGTGTATCTCCATCGCTGTCTGTCATATCCTCCCATCTCTCCTCCACCTCTTCCTTGCTGGGTTTCGCCACTATTTCGATCCTAACACTGGTACTTTCATTGAATCCCAGTCCGTCGTCCACGTAAAGAAGAATGGTATAATCGCCCGATATGTCGAGAACAGTGGTAACAACTCTATCACTCCCCCGGAATACAATATTTTTAGTCGTTTTCTCCTTTATTTGCCAATGAAAAGCCAGATCATCATTGTCAATATCGGTACTCCTATTGGCGCTCATAGTTATAAATGAACCTTCCTCGAAGATTGCGTCATTTCTAGGTTTATGGATAACCGGGTGCGGCGGCGAGTTGATATGTATGCGGTACCCTTCGGAAACCGTAAACCCGTTGCCCACGGCATCCTTGGCGCGCCACCTGATATGGTTATCCCGGCCAGCCTCGAACCGGATGTCGAGAAGCATGTCCATACTTTCCAGTATCATATTATTGCCGACCGAGGTCCAGTTCCGATAAAATTCCTCTTTATCTCCCCAACTCGAAATACAATATTCCACAGTATTTCCATCCACTCCGCTTCCTCCGGGATCCGTCAAGGTTATTCCGCAGAGAACCATGTTTTCCAGAAATATTTCCTGCCCATCCGGGACCGGACTGCTGAATAGCACCGGGGTCATATCTATTTTAACATTGAGGTTCTTGCTGGCGGTCGGCCCGTTCCCGGCCAGATCGCCGATCCTCCACCTATAGCTGTTCTCACTTCCATCGAAAAAATCTATTTTTACCTCCGCCCGAACCTTTACGGGATTATCCTGTATTCCCCTCTCCAGAAACTCATAATCCAATTTGTCCGCGGTCCAGGCAGAAAATGAGTTTTCACCGTTTTTCCGGTATGAGTACATAATACTATCAAGATCCAGGCCGAAACTGTCGGGATCCTCGAAGATGGCATATACATCCACCGAGGTCTGATTGAACCATTGGCCCCCGTCAGGGCCGATTTCGGAAATAATCGGAACTGACGTATCGATATTGATCCGGAAGTGGGTCGCATTGCTCCACTGGTCGTATATGTCGCAGCAGCTTATGTGGAAATACCATGTTCCATCAGCCAGACCGGAAAATTCACCCGGAAAGGTTCCCGTTAAATGGCTGTTCGGTGTATAAATTACCTTCGTGGGCTCCGAAATTGGAGAGCCATCCAGCATATATGAATAACCCTTTACTCCTGTTACTTCCCGGGGGGCTTCCCACTGGAAAACTGGAAGCGTGCTGTTGTAATACATCATTTCATCCGGGTGGGTGGGTGAGCTGATGGTGATGTCTCCCGGACCATCAAGATCGAAATATACCGTATCGTTGTAAAGCTCGGATACAATTCCTGCGTGGTCCCGGAACCTTACACTGATCTTTTTAAGGCCGTCGGTCTGGGTAAGAGCGATTCTTTTTTCCGTGGAGTAAGCTTCCCAGGGTCCAACGTTTCCGCGGTCTCCGATTATCTGCATGTCGGCCATACCGCTTCCGTTGTCCGTTGCATTTATGGCAAGGTCCACGAGATTTTCGTTAACCGTGGCTGCCCCCTCCTCAATTGTGATGTTACCCACGGGCTTTGTGACGTCTATCATTATTTTTTTCAGCCCGGAAAAGTTGCTGGCGGCGTGAAAGCTATCCTTAGTACGGACCCGCCAGTAATATGTCCCATCGTCCAGTTTCATTCCTACCGTATGTTCGGGTTTAGTTGAATTCACCCAAGATGAGTTATAGATCAAATTCTCCATTTCCGGCTCGCCGAATATTTCCAGATGGTAATCGGACTGGTGATCTCCGGTATCTGGATCGGTGAAGTTCCATTCCAGCTTGGGAGTATTGTTCGCATGCCATGTGTTTGAGCCCGGTGCGAAAGGTTCCGGATCGCTCACGAGATCAAATTGTATTACAATACTATCAATACCGGGGGTCACATCCGGGTCCTTCGTGGTAAGTGTTGCGTTCCACATAAGCCTGGAACCCCGATCGTCGAATACATGCCAGCTATCGTTCTGCATGATCACCCAGTTTTCACCGTTAGCGGTCATGTTGTAAACGATATTCGTTCCCTGGGGTTTGTATTCGAACCACGTCATCCTGGCCGCACCCACCATTGGCCAGTTTTTATATACCGGCTTGGACTGGATGGTGCCGTTGGTGAATCCCTCCAGGTTGCCCCAGACGTCCGCCACATTATCGAGGGCGAACGTATCTTTCCAACCAAGACCGGTAAATAGCCGATTATGGAAATAGTCGTAGCTTGCATCCACCACGTATGAGTTGCTTATGAAAACCTCGTTGGTGTAACTGTGAATTGCGCCAGTATCGCCGTCAATCCGATGAGTGATCCGGGCCTGGCTGTAGGCGACGGTGTAAAAATAATGGCCCACAGCAAAACACGTGCTGTAGCCGTTCTTGTGTGGAAGACCGTTTACGGTTCTCAGAAGATTCTCGTTAAGATCCCATACCTTGAGGGTGGTGTCGGACCACGTATAGATATATACACCGTCACAGGCAACCCCCTGCTGGCTGGGTCCGCGCCATCCCCAGCGGGACGTTCTCGCATGCTGGATATTGCTCTGCACTGTAGCTTTGTCACCAAGGCGCACCTTTCTCAAGGTATCGCTTGCTTCGGATGACGTATAAAGATGCCCGTTGGCTATGAACATCTGTGTGGAATGCTGGGATTCGGGGACATTTAAGGTGTCTATCCGGTTCCTGTTATTGAAATAATCGGTCCAGTCATTGAATATCTCCACCGTGTTGCCGGAGCCCGCGTTCAGATGATAGTACCTGCCGTTCTCGTCCACCGCCATTGAATTGAAACCGTTGTGACCGACGTGGTGATCGTGCTGGGTAACCTGACGGATATTGCTCTTTGGCGTCCCCTGTCCTCTTAAATGAACGTCTTTGTTGTAAGTATCCACAACCACAGTCGTATTGCTGTAATCGATATTATCCGTGGTCGAGAAATCCTCAACGAGTACATTGTCGTTACGAGTGATGGTTGAATGGACTGATTGAATCGATTCCTTTTCATGCTCGGGATCGATAATTGCAACCAGATTCTCATTATCCATGGGAGGGTAAAAATATCCCGGGAACAGCAGCGGGAGAGTAAGCATCGAGGTAAGAAGAACTATGAATTTTCCTTTATACGAGGTAGTTATCATATTTCCACCAAGGATTGAACATATGAACTATTTCACTGACTAACTATTATGGTTATTGTAGAACAATAAGTTTTCTATACATTTTATGACCCTAAACTTAAATCACCTGATAACATCGGAATAATTCTATGGTTCTACAATAATTCCAAGCTTCTGAAAAAGTACTAATACAATGTGATATATATCACTTTGTATCAAATAAAGAAACATTGTGATATGAATGAGAATGAATCCAATCCTTAAAAAACTCCACCTTGAAGAAAAGGAATTTGTCACCTCGTTTGAGATCAGGAACTACTGCGATATCTTTGATTATAATTATTATAACACGATCAGAAACCTCACCTCAAGAGGGTATCTGCTGAGAATCTTCAAGGGTGTCTTTTATCTGAAGACCTTTGACGAAGTAAAGCTCGGGAAAATGAAATACTCCCATCTGGACCTGGTATCGAAAGGACTTGAGCTTAAGGGTGTGAAAAACTGGTATTTTGGTCTCCAAACGGCACTTAAGCTGAATAATGCAACGCACGAACATTTCACTATGGATTATGTGATAAATGACAAACTTTTCAGAAGCAAACCCATTACTATCAATGGTTATAGATTTAAATTTGTAAAACTAAAGAAAGGACTTATGGGATTTGGTGTGAACCGGAACATAATTCAGTATTCCGATATGGATAAGACCATACTTGACCTCATCTATATCTGGAGGTATAACGGAAAGCCTGAAGTAAAGATCATCGGGGATATTTCCGAATACAGGGATCATATCGTTCCGGACAGAATAAACCAATATTCCATACATTATCCCAAAAGCGTTAAAAGAACACTGGAGAGGATTATTTGAAAGCTTTTATTTCTGAAATAAGCAACTCTCTAAACATAATACGCGCCGATCTTGTGGAAAAAGACGTACTTCTTTAAAATATCCTTCTCTCATTATCGGAAAATGACTTCTATCGTAACAATTTCCTGTTCAAGGGCGGCACTTGTCTAATCAAATCGTATCTGGGATATTACCGATTTTCAGAAGATCTTGATTTTACCTGGAGAGATCAAAGTAAATTTAACAAGATGTCAAGTAAGGAATTGCGAAGGTTTCTTTCAGCGATAATCGATAAAACAGGTACGTTGCTTGAAGCTACTGCCAAATCATTCGGACTTGATTTCTTATCCGATAAAAGTGATCGAAGATATATCGAATTGGGAGGGAGCAATAAAATCGTTACCTTCAAATTATGGTATGATTCAGTGATTTTAAAACATGAGGCTTTCCTGAAAATACAGATCAATTTTGTCGAGAAACTTTTATTCCCTCCGGCCAATCGAACTTTCGGAAGTCTGATCTCAAGTAAGGATCATGAAGATTTGGGATTGTTTTTTCCAGAAGAGTACGGAATATTTGTCCGAGAAATCACTTTCCCCGCGTATGACCTCCGTGAGATACTCTGTGAAAAAGGAAGGGCAATTTTAACAAGAAAAGGTAGTAAAGCCAGAGATTTTGTAGATTTGTTCATGATCTCGCAAGACCTCCATATAGTTCCAGATGATTTCAAATCGGAGATAATTGAAAAAACAGTTTTTAGCCTGAGCCTATATAAGAAATATCGTGAGAATTTGGCCGTAAAAAAAGAACTTTTTTCATTAGGTGATTATTTTGAATGGGGTGCTGAAAAAGATTTTTTATTATGTGAAATTCCAATGGAAAAGTTTTACAACTTTGTGAAAGATGTGCAAAACTCTATTTTAAAAACGGCCAATGAGATTAGTGTTCTTTGATATTCTTTTTTCTTTTTTATATGAGATAACAGTAAGAGTGCATTCCTTAACGCTATTGGATTATAGGAGTAAGAATATTGCGCGATAAGACAACAACGACATAAAAAATTCGAAAATGTAGAAATAACAACAAACATCTCACCAGCGGGATGAAAAAGGGCATATACCGAAGCGTGGTGAGACTTTCCATACCGGCGATCATTTCCAATCTCCTTTTTACATCCCAGATTATAGCCGATACGGTAATGTTGGGGCATTACAAATCAGCTGCAGTAAGCCTGTCCGCACTTGGTCTCGGCTCACTGATTTATTTCATGTTCTTTCCGGTAGTCATGGGCCTCGGAACGGCCACCATAGCAATAATCGCGAGAAGGTGGGGCGAGAAGAATTACCGCGAGGCAGGAGCTGTAGCCGGAGACTCCCTCATGACGCTCCTTGCAGTATCCATTCCCCTATCGCTCATAGGCTTCTTCATCGGTCCCTTCATAATTAACGCCCTTGGTGCCAGTGACTCGGTATTAACCGAAGGAACTAGATACATAAGGGCGATCTTTGCTTTCTACCCCTTCAGCGTTTTCATACTGTCGTTTCACGGCTATCTCCGGGCGGCCGGGGACACCAAGACCCCTATGTATGTGGATATCGTTACGAATTTATTCAATATCGCCATGAACTACTGCCTGATATTCGGAAAGTTCGGATTTCCTGAACTGGGAGTATTGGGCGCGGGCATCGCCACAGGCACCTCATATCTCGTGGGATCACTATTTTATCTGATCTTGTACAAGCGCGGCAGTCTCATTATCATTCCGAGATTCATACGGTCATTCGAGGAAAGGTGGAAGACGATAAAAAAAATGTTCAGGATAGGCGTACCCGCCGGTCTGGACATGGGTATGTGGACGATTTCCTCTCTGTGCATGGCCCCTATCGTACTTCGCTTCGGTGATGTGGGGTATTCGGCCTACCAGATAGGATTCAGGGCCGAAAGCATAGCCTATATGCCGGCAATTGGCTTCGGGGTTGCAGCCACCACGCTGTCGGGCCAATTTCTCGGAGCGCGCCAGCGTGAAAATGCGAAAAAAGCCGTAATGATATCTACACGGTTGGTTCTCATATTCATGGGCATCATAGGGCTTGTCATGATACTGTTTCCATTTCCCATTGCAAGGATATTTACGTCAGACAGCAAGATTCTCGGGAAAGCGGCGCTGTATCTTTTTATTGTGGGTTTTACGGAGCCGGGCCTTGGTGTTTTCTTTACCTTGATCGGAGGCATGAGGGGGGCCGGCTACACAAAAGTACCCATGGTAATAAACTTCTTCGGCCTCGTTGTGGTCCGGGTTCTGCTGTCATTGTTTTTCGCCTTTACACTAGGCATGGGCCTCTTAGGTATATGGATTGCAATGCTTGTTGAGATCTATCTTCGTGGTATTGTGATATACTTGGTATTTAGGAAGGGGAGATGGATGGATGTGAAGGTTTAGTATCCATAATTATAACTATTAAGGATCTGTCTAATGGACAGGCTAGGGAAAAGGATGTGTATACGTGGACCCCCCAGAGCTTATCAAAGTCAGTCCGGTTTGTTTTCTCCCATTACCCAATAAAGATTATTCTCTAGAAAGAAATGTGCGGATAGTATGTCCCTACAGAGAAGGCGACCCTGATGGCTCCCGTAAGGAGCTTGCTCCTGAGGGTGTCCGCTTTGCTACGCAGACCCCCCCGGGCTCTGCCACACCCTAGCCAAGCATGGCTACGGGAGAAGATACATTTTCAATGCATCGGAACGCAGTGGAC
>CAYFHS010000002.1:0-120689 GCA_964342815.1 uncultured archaeon
CTGTAGAGTTGGGCCCGGTTTTTGGTGGGGATGGATTTCCCGTAAGAATCCCTGTTTGTCCAGCCAATCTGAGTCGATAAACCCTTGTCATGTTTCATGTAACTCATGGGAGCGCCAGTACGTGCTTTCTTCTCACCCTGCTCCGGATCGAATGCCCGCCATTCCGGTCCTTGATCGATTGAGCTACTCTCCACTACGAGGCCACAGTTCTCACAGACCAGCTCGCCCCTTTCATAATCCCTTGAGAGATGTTTACCGGCGCATTCCGGACAGGCCGTAATCTCGTCAACATTTTGATTTTTTCTTGCCATATGATCTCATCTCATCCATTAACCAGGCATTCTATTTCCATTCATGGTTCTTATCTAGTTAGGAAATAAGTGAATTATATCTTGCACAAATACCCCAATAAGCCATCCTGTGTGTATTTATTTTCTTGAGATTCCCAATAGTGATCGAAGAAGATGCCACTTTTTTCGTGCTATAAAATGGAAAATTACCAAAAAGGATACGGATTTCTGTTCTGTCACCTGCGGAAATTGAGGACATACTTTTTTATGTGGAGTTTCAAAGGTTCTTTCTAAATAAACAAAAAAATAACCTTGGTTCTCCCACATCCTCACTTCGCCAATATCCCCTTCGCCTTCCTCACCGCCCGGTCCACGTTCGCAAACACGCGCACAAGCGCACGTCCTCGTAGATCCACGCACCGACATATAACTCATTCCGATACTCGTATTCAGCGGAATCGGCCCTTCGGGCTCCCATTACATTCCGGGGAATCATAGATACCCCTGAGCCCTCGGAAACAGTTGTTTCCGAGGGCCGATTCCGCCTCATAAAAGAGATTCATATCAGTATTCTTTAAGAGCCGTTTCATGCACAGATTATGGATATGGGGTTCGGTATACCTGGAAAATTTCAGATACAATACTTAAATACCAAAAGGAAATTGTAGGTACCCCAATTCAGGAAGAGTTGGCTATTTGATTAGGAGCAATAAAGATGAAACGCAGTTCAAGGGCCTGGAAGAAAAGAGGGCAGCAACGCTGGAAGTGGCGAAAAAAGAAGATGCGCCGAAGGAAGAGAGCAGCGAAGGCCGCCAAGTAATAATAAAATTCAGGTTCATGAACGACATACATGGGAGTATGGTGTAACACGGCAGCATCGCGGGCTCCAGTTACAGGTATGATAGCCAACGGGTCTTCTGATGTTCCGGTGACGACCGGTTCCCAAATGATGATTAACTGGAGCGTTGACCTATAGCTCCATGTATGATTATTCCTACATGTGGATACCCGCTGATCTGGGTTCAAATCCCAGTGCTCCCATTTTTTTCGCGTCCCGAATTGCCATAATTCCACGTTTCCCTGACCTCGTCGATCTGTTCTTCGAGACCCCCTATGTCATCATATGTGACCAAGGGACGCTCCACCACCCTGGCACATGACACTATCGGATCTCTCGAAGGAGGGAGCACGCCCATGATATTGAGGTTCTTGTAATCCATCATAACCCGTTTACCCACCGTTAATTCGTCCAGCTCAGAGTTTCCTTCCTCCTTCAGGTTCTTCACAATGTAATTTTTGGACCGATCGAAGTGATTAAAAAAATTAAAAACTGAATCTAATAAATAGACCTCCCTCCCATTTCCCTACTCCTTCACCTCACACAGCAACATTATTCTATTGACATACATATTATATCATTCCCTATTTCTTAAGCTCCCGCTGAGATTGGGGCGCCCTGGTGAATCGGTGACCATCCTGTGCACCGGGCCGATATTTTTCCAATCATAACAATTAGAACAAGTACTAAAAACAGAAAGGGGGGGAGGTCGGTGAAAGTAAGATATTTAAACCAGTCGAAGACCCTGCCTCAAAAGTTAAAAGAAACATTTGACAACAATTCATCAATAATTTTTAAAAGCGAGTGAAAGTAAAATTGAAAATTTGTGTCGAAAACTCTACCTCATTAGATATGTGGACTATTTTCCGGAAAATACTTATCCATCCCCCCGATGAAGGGTGTCGAAAATTGTGCCTCAGTATATATATGACCATAGGTCGTTAATCCTCCCATGATTCTTGAATTCATATCTGGTGATCGTATGAAACGAGAGAAAGTACTCGTAGTCAATGACGAAAGCAGACAGAGAAAAGTATTCGTGAAAATGTTGAAACAAAGTGGTTATGGAGTGTTCGAAGCAGAACGCCCGGAAAAAGTGCTCGAATATATTAGAAAACACAAAATCGATGTTGTTCTATTGGATATATTAATGCCAGGAAAAGCCGGATTCAAATGTTTAGAGGAGATACAAAAAGAAAATTCCAAAACCCCCGTGATACTAATGTCCGGTGCGGACATCGATAATAGAATGATTGATTTATTAAAAAAAGGAAGCATCGCTCATTTTCGAAAACCTATCCTGCGAGGAAAATTAGACCGTCTTATCAAGAAAACGCTGAACGAGGCGAATCGCAGATGAAGGAAAACTCGACCAGGATAACAAACTTTGTTTCATATATCCACAATATTTTCCGGAAAATAATTGGTTCTTGTCTATCCACCCGGGGACGCGCGGAGGTGGGCCCACCGGCTAGCAGGTCCGCAGGATCCCGCGCACGAGCATTATATTCAGCAGAATCGGTCCCTCCGGGCTGCGATTCCGCGAACATTGTCAAACTGAGAATCTCGACTTTTTGTCGAACTTCGCACCATAGACAATATATTACCGCGCAGCTGCGCCCAGAGACGAGTGCTCTCATCTTTTTCTCTTTGGATTCCAAACTTTCATCCATTTTTTTCAGCAGTAGTATTTTTGTTTCCCCTATTACCGCGTTTCAACTCAAGTATCTCCCGTTCCTGGTCCAGAAGTATGCAGAGGAACATCATCTCCACGGGGTCTATGCTTGCCTGATACGATGCCGCGCTTGCAAGAGAACGTATCCGAAACATCATCCCATCGAACAGATTCTGCTTGTCTTTCCTCAATGCACGACGGAACAGACCCCATTCCCGTATCCGATCCTCCATTATCTGGCGGTAAGTAGGTACGCTTCGACCCATGGTGACTCCTCTAAACTCACTCTTCAATCCCTTACGATCCCTCTCAGAATTCCGTTGTCCACGACTATTCTCATCCCGTTCGTCATGTAGTTCTCGTATGCTTTTTCCGTTGTCATCTCTCTCAAGGTCATCCCATCACCTCGGTTTCAAGTATCAAAAATGCCTCCGACACCAGCCAGTATCAAGATAGACGCAGGGATCTACCGGAGGCTGATACAAACAAATACGGAAGTATATAAAAGCCTTAACAGAGGGTGAGTGAAAGTAAAATGAAGTCGGATATTTTGTGCTCGATCCCCGTTCTACAACATGTCTATTTCTGATCGCTTTCGTACCGCTTTCGGATCGTGTATTTTTTCACCATTCTTACAGGATGATAGGACAATTTTGCCTGTCGGAGGCCGGGCACTCCAAGGTCCTGCTCTCTATTTATAAACTCGATATCATGCCAATGGTTTTCAGCGAACTGTTGGTTGATGAGAGTATACAATCCTTCGATGCCGGTATTGGCCTTCTCTATGTGGATCACCGCCGTCCTTTCGTTCAGCTTTTCGCCCATAGCAAATGCCTCCATCCTGCCGTCAACCATCACCATCCCGCCTGAAAGGCCCAGTTCACCGAAGTTTTCTAGAGCCTCATTCACCGAACTCCATTCATCCATCAGGTTCATATCCTCATCACAGCGCCTGATATCGCACCACCTTCCAGCAAGTTCACGACATTCCATCAGGTCGTCCCTTTCCATGGGTCGATACTCGAACCCGTATTTTCGTTTGAACCTGTTTATCTGCTGCCTCTTTGAGCTGTACTTCTTGCCGGCCAACCCGATAAGCGCCGAGCTTTCATACACATAGTCGAACTGGTCGCGAGTCGGTTCCGCGAGGAGAATTTCCACACCCTCGACTTCGGATAGCAACCGTCCGTCGGCTCTATCTATAAACGGTTCCTTTGATCCCATTTCCTCCTTCAGCCATTCCAAAAGAATCACCACAACGTCTGAACGAGAGGGTCTGCCCACCGGGGGAAGAGCGTGAAGGTTCCCGCCTACGGAATAGATGATGAGCAGCCAATCATCGTATATGGTCCATTGGAACCCATAATGATCCCGCCAGATGTATAGGTTCGTGAACGTCAGTTCGGAGGTTTCCGGGAGATAATCTCTGAAGAACCCGTGTATTACATCCCTGTCTAAAAGCTCAACGGGTTTGAAATATGGAAATTCCGGATACATGTCAAGCCTCCTTCTATTTTATAATCTTCCAAGCCACACAAATCATTACAGAATACCAGCCTGTATAAGTCCAACAAATATGGTCAACAGCATTAGCACCAGAGCGATCCGTCCGAACCATCGGTGAAAGTTCCGAACCAGCTTCTTTTTCGTCTTAACCTTGAACTGTGCCTGCCCCAATGCAGGTGTGGCTATCAAGAACAACGCTGTGAACGCTCCGAAATAGGTGTGCAGAACACGGAAATGCTCCCCGCTGGATGATCCAACCATGTAGAAAGCGAAGCCAATACCGGCTGCAGCGGAACTCACCCCGAGAATTCCCAGCAATCTGTGTGTTTTAAGCCACCATTTTCTGCTCTTCTGGGTCCTGGCAAGAACGGCTCCCGTGGATAGCATCACGAATCCGATACCCATCAACACCGCGTGAACGGGCCACAGGGACGGTGAGTCCATCTCGGTGTATTTCCCCGTGGCGAGATCGAGAGTAACTTTTCCACGCGAACCGCCGTGGGTCATGGTGAAAACGTCGTCATCCCCCGTAGCCCATATGATATCGATGCGACCGGCAGGAGGTATCGCCTTGTCCATGGAGTCCCCGGTGTCCAGCTTGCGCTTGAACTCGATCACCGTCCTGCCGTTCTTCTCGGTTCCCGCGAAACCTAAAATATCGTCCGTTCCTCCGAGAGTAAGGTCCTGGGGATGCGGTCCTTTCTCCCCCGTGGAAAAGCAATCCAGTACAGATACCGTTCCGCTGCCGTCCACCCAGCCGATTATCATATCCGCATCCTTCATCCTGGCGGAGGGCTCGAATCCCAGGGCCACCCAGCCAGTAGTCCTGGCCGATATGGCCATGCTGATTACATCTCCGTCGATACGCCAGTATATCGTGTAATGACCGTTGTCGAAGGAAGCCTCGAATGGGTATTCCCCGTTTCCAATGATGCCGTCTACCATCACCCCATCCGCCGTCTTCTCGTACCGGACGTTCACGCTGGCCGTGGCGTTGTTTCCGGTGATGTCCGATGCCCGGGCATGGATCGTGTTCGCTCCCTCCGCAAGACTGAGCTCGACGGTCCAGTTATCCAGCCCCTCGGCATCAATCCAGGCATCATTGTTCACCCTTACTTCCACACTCCTGAGGCCTCGATCATCACTGGCGGTACCACTCACCATAATATCTTTTTTAATTATCACGCTGTCATCCGTTGGCGTCACGATGGAGATCACGGGAGGCACCGTGTCCGGGGGTGTGTAGCTTACGTTAACGGATCCCGTAATGCTGTTTTCGGAAGCATCCGTTGCACGAATGTAGAGGACGTTGTTTCCTTCTTTGAGGAAAACGTCGGCGTCCCACGTGTCGGTTGCCGTAAGTAGTGTCCAATCCCCGTCATTTACCCTTATCTCAAGTTTTGATATACCTCCCTCGTCAGTGGCATTTCCACCAAAGGATATGGTTGAATGATCGAAGTTCTGACCCTCCAACGGGTGTTCTATTGTTATAAGCGGGGGGGCGTTATCCGACACCTCGTAACTTAAGTTCACCGTGTCCGCTGCGATATTGCCTGAGAAATCCGTCGCTCGTGCTATGATATTGTTCGCCCCCTCCCCCAGGTCCACCACTGCGCTCCACATCTCCTTTCCCTCTGCAAGCTGCCACGCCTCATTATTCACCCTAACGTGAACGGCGGCCAGTCCTGTATCGTCCGAAGCGTTCCCCCTGACGGTGATAAGGTTTACGTTGAAAACGCTGCCCTCAGAAGGCGCGGATATACCTATCACGGGATTGAGCAAGTCGGGGGGTCCGCTTGTATTGTAGGTGACGTTTACCGTGTCCGTCGCCTGGTTTCCGGAGTCGTCGAAGGCCCTTGCTCGTATGTCGTTATCACCGGGCTCCAGCGAGAGATCCATGCTCCAGTCCTGAGCGCCATCTGCGGGTTCCCAAGAGCCACCGTTGACACTTATCTCTACACGGTCTAGTAAGGTGTCATCATGAGCCGATCCCGTAACGGTGAGGTCTCCGCTGTAGAAAATATCCCCTTCCCCGGGATACACAATGGTGATGTCGGGAGGAATGCTGTCCGCAGGTGGACTGTAGGACACGTTCACCACTGTTTCAGCCTGGTTTCCCGATGTATCCAATGCCCTGGCCTCTATCGTGTTGGCACCTTCCGTCAACATTATCTGTAAGCTCCAAGTCGAAGTCCCGTCTGCAGTCTGCCACTGCCCGGAATTGAGCCTGAGCGATACCTCGTCCAGCCCCACATCATCATCAGCGGTTCCGGTAACTTCAATAGAATTATTATTGAAAATCGCACCCTCTGTGGGAGAATCAATTTCCACTGTTGGGGGCGTGGTATCCTCCACTGGTGCGGCCATATCTAGAGTCCCACTCCCCTTCGCAACGTGTTTTACAGTGATGGTATCCGTGGCACCAATGGCCCAGATTATATTCATAGTCCCGGTAGATGGGATGGTATTGTCGTATGAGTCCCCCGTGTCCAGTTTTCGTTCGAACTCCATTGTAGTCACCCCGACGGCTTCAGTTCCCGCATAGTTGATAATGTCATCGGTTCCTCCGAGAATCGTGTCCGGACTGTGAGGGCCGTAATTCCCGGTGCAATACTGGTCCGAGGTGTCTGGAGTCCCGCCGGAAACCCAGCCGAATACCATGTCCGCGTCCTTCATTGCAGAACTTGGATCGAAACCTATTGTTACCCATCCAGTGGTCTTCCCGGATATGGCCATAGTTATATTCTCACCTTCTATGATCCAATAAACGTTGAAATCACCTCCCCCGAAGGAGGCTTCGTTGGTGTACTCGCCATCGTCCACCACCCCGTCAAGTCCGGCTCTGGTTCCGGTCCGCGATCGTTCGGTATCGGTATACTCGACGGAATGGGTTGATAATGAGACCGAAAGAACCATGAGTACCAGTGATAGACCTAAAAAGATGGGCAACACTCTATGGACTGTTATTACTTTACTGTTCATAATTTTCACTACTTTTCTATATCAGCGACCATTGGATTTACTTTCTGCGACAAAATATTCATGTTCATAGAATCCAGGGATATACGAATTCTTAAGGAAATAGAAATATATGAAGATTCAGTCAAGTCCGAGAAATATAAATATTCACTACTTTGAAAACGGTACTCGCCCCACGGGATCCGGTGACAAAAGACACCCTAGAAAAAAGCCTATCCATACGCCCCTGCATTCATTTGCTTTATCACCGTTTTGGTCAATAGTTCGTCATTTCAGTGTAATATCTTCATACAGTGCACCTCGAACAATATACGGCAAAGTAAATATAGATATAAATCCGTAAAATCATCATACAGACCATTCAGGATTTTTTTGGACCGAGAGGGGTGAGTAATGAACTAACGGGGGAGTAGGATAACGAAGGGCTGTATCGTCGATCTTCAAAACACAAAAGGAGGTATCCATTGAGCGTGATTAGTAAATCCGAGATTTGTCTTGTTATTGTCGTATTGTTTTTCGCAACCGTTTTCATGGGCTGCGTGGACTCTCCCGGGGGCGAGCGGGATCTGAGCCTTGACCTCCACGAGTTTCAATATGATACCGAAAGCATAAATCTGGCGGCGGACAACGAAGGGAACCTGCATACAATATGGCAAAAGGTCGAAGATGAGAAGATCAAGCTATTCTACATCAAGATGGACAATGACGGCGATCCCGTCATGCCCAAGAAATTAGTGTATTCCGCAGACCTTACCCGGCGAATCCAGTACACAGACCCGGCAATTTCCATGGATTCCAAAGGAAATGCCCACGTTGTATTCGAGGCAAATAACAACCTTTTCTACTGCAAATTGTCGAATGATGGAAAGATACTGGAAAAACCCTTGCAGATCACTCATCGTGGCAGATCCACCGATTCCAATATTGCAGTGGACCTGGAGGATAATCTGAATATCGTCTGGACCAGCTGGGTCACCGGAAAGGCCAGGATCTACTACATGAAATTAGATAGCTGCGGGAAGATGCTGATCGACGCAAAGGAAATCAGCGAGGTCCGGTCCTATGACCCAACAATAGTTATGGATTCCAAGGGCGGGATCCATATCTCCTGGTACTACGAGGACACAGGTGCTTATCCCCTGGGATTATACCTTGTAAAAATGGATCTTCGGGGAAATATCGTTTACGAGAAGAACATGGCATTTCCAAATGTGGAATTCAGACGGTCCTCAATCGAGCTCATGGTGAATTCGAAAGATCAGACGGGACTGGTGTACACCCTGAACAACCGCTTGAAGTATTTTCCTGCTGAGCTGTTGGACGGCGAGCATGATGGAGAGTCCTCTTTTGAAGAAGATTTCAGAAGAAAGAGCGACTGTGAGTACTATCTCGAACTTCCATACTTTACTATCTATAAAAGCTGTTTCATCAATATTACAATGATAAAGGGGGTGCTGGGGCGATGTTCCGGCGATATCCTGCTGAGTCTGAATGACGGAGAATACACAACGATCGGGAGCTGGTCCTTCGGACAGCTAGGCGAACTTGTGGTAGAACGCATGAAGATCAATGTCACCCAGTATATCACGTCCGATGGAGTCTACAGAATAAAATTCGAAAAGGACAACGATATATTCGGTGAGATGTCCGATCCCGAAATTCTCAGCGTGAAACTGATCTCGGAGGCTTCTGAATATGAAGAAACGGAGAATATTATCGGGATGAGCCTTTCGGAGAATTTCGTTCTCGAGCCATCGGTGGCCGTGGACAGCGAGGATTGCAACAACTTTGTCTGGTACGACGATACGGGCAATCACAGCCAGCTTCACAATCTCAAAACAGACTACTACGGAAATATAATTATGAAGGAGCGGCAGATAACCCTCGAAGTGGGCCGGCTCTATGACCCGGCAGTGGTCATTGACAAGGGAAACTGTATTCATCTCGTGTGGCTGGACGAGGATGAAGACGACACCAGGACCTTTTACATGAAAATGGACGGATACGGAAAGATCATGGTCCCCGCAAGAGAGATAAAGTACGTCGAAAAGGATGAATCCACCTGGTTATTGTACTATATAATGCCCGTATTGGTCTGCGTCATCACAGTATCTGTTCTGTTGCTATTACATATACGAAAGATAAGAAAAAATAGGGTGGAATTCACAATCATATTCGAGTGAGCCGTTGACTCATATCACACCGTCGTTGTGCAGTTCCACCACGTCATATCCCAGCTCACCGTATATCACCTCATTGTGCTCCCCCAGTCTCGGCGGGAATGAGAGCTCTCCGGTTCTCGTTGCCGGTACCGCGGGCGGGGCCAGTTTCATCTCCACTCCGCTCACCGGATCCCGTACACTTGTAAGTTTCCCGGATAGATAATCGTCATCCAACACATCTTCCAGCGTCTTCACCTCTGAAACGGGTATGCGTGCGGAACGAAATAGAGTAATAAGCTCTTCCGTTGTATGTTTCGATGTGATGGCTGCTAGCTCATGGGTAAGTTTATCATTTTCTCTCTTACGCCCCTCGTTGGTACTGTAAATATCCTGCGAAAGTGAGCTGAAACCTGGAATTTCAGTTATTGATCTCCACTGAGTATTGTTACCTACTGCAAGAGATACGTAACCGTCCTTCGTTGGATAGACATCAACAGGGGCGAATGTGGGGTGTTGGTTACCCGACTTGGGCGGTTTCTCGCCCATGCTGGTTGCGGACAACTGGAATGATAGCAGCGACAGAGCGCACTCGGTCATTGATAGATCGATCCTTCGGCCCTCACCCGTACGCTCCCTTTGATAAAGCGCCTTCATCACCTCGCAGTAGCCCTGGTTCCCCGCTTCCATGTCAACGATTGAAACACCGAAACGCAGAGGCAGGCTTCCCGGAGGTCCGTTGGTATCCATCAATCCGGTGTATGCCTGGATCATGGGATCGTACGCGGCCTCGGGACGCTCGGGTCCGAAACCCGATATCCCGAGCCAGATCAGGTTTTCACGGACTTCGCGGAGACTATTATAATCCACACCCAACTTTTCGTAACTGGAAGGGATCTGGTTGCATGCGAACACATCTATTTTGAAGTGGTGGATCAGATCATGAAGTATCTTACGGCCCGTCTCATCCTTCAGATTGAGGGTAATACCGTATTTTCCCGTGTTCATGGGTAGAAAATGAGTGCACATATCCTCCTCGCCCAGAACCTTAGCTCCCACCTTCCTGTTGGGATCACCGCGGGTCTGCTCTATCTTTATTACTTTCGCTCCGTCCATGGCAAGACGCCAGGTACAGTAGGGAAGCGCCATGGCCTGTTCCACCGCCAACACTGTGGTCCCTTGAAGTAATCCGCCCACCTCAGTCCCCCCGGGCTCTCTCTGTAGCCTTTTGATCCACCTCGTAGGTCTCTGGGTTTACTATCACGCCGTAATCGTTCTTCGCACTTTCGAATGATATTATTCCGTTACGGACCTCTTCCGCCACTATTGCCGCCGGACGTTTCAGGGGGTTCCCGTAACCACCTCCGCCTCCCGCTCTCTGGGACCAGACGGTCCCCGCAGGAACGTTCTCCACCAGATCCTTCGATGTGGTCTTGTAGACCCTATCGTCGGGGTAGATAAGATTTATTTTGTTCAACGTGGAATTTTTCCCACCAAAAAGACCGAATGCGGGCTCTACGTCCCCGTCGCCGAAGGTCACTACCGTGGTATCGTCCGAGCCGATCATGAATTTCGTAATAATGCCCAGACCGCCGCGGTACTGGCCGGCTCCCGCCGAGTCCCGCCAGTATTCGTGTTCCAGAAGTAAATGCGGGGTCTGCTGCTCGAACATCTCGTAGTCCTGGTCCAAAACCCCTCCGGAAGCGTCTATCATCCCTATATGATCGTAACCGTCCACTCCCTTCGTTGCCCCGGAACCTCCTTTCAATCCCAGAAACACTATGTCCACGAACTTCGCGTCTTTCCTATGGTCCGTTCCCGTGGTCAGACCGCACAGAAGCTGGTTCCAGCCTGCGGTTATGCGCTCCGGTATCGCACTAGCAAGAGCCCTAATTATGGAATCCGCATTGGGTGGACAGAGATGATTTCCGAAGGTGGTGGCCTTTGGGTAAGCGGCATTCAGTATGGTACCTTCCGGAATAATGATCCTTATGGGCCGTACCATGCCGTCGTTATGCGGCATGTCCGGATTCACCATCTGCAGGAATGTAAGAACCGTAGCAGAAGCGGAAGATGTGAACGTACCGTTGACAAAGCCGTTGGTTTGAGGATCCGTATTCGTGTAATCGAAAATTATTTCCTGGTCCTTCACCGTTATGTCCACCCTGATCTTGAAACGGGATCCGGGGTGCCTACCATCGTAATACACGTTTGCTTCCCCGTGATACTTCCCGTTGGGTATGGTCCTTATCTCGGCCCTCATCATCTTTTCCGTGGCCCGGAACAGATAATCCTTGTGCGACTCGAACACTTCGACGCCGTATTTCTCCACGAGAGCGAGAATACCCCGCTCACCCACCACGCAGCTTCCGATCTCCGCCCTCATGTCCTCTGCCACTATATCGTAGCGTATGTTGGCGAAGATTAGATCCCACACGTCCTTCCGCAGCTTTCCCTTCTCGTAGACCTTCACGGGAGGTATCCTCAAAGCCTCCTGCCAGACCTCGGTGGCATTGGGATTGTAGCCGCCGGCAACATTGCCCCCTATATCAGCCTGATGACCCTTGCAGGCCGCCCAGGCAACTAATTTCTCTTTGTAGAAGATGGGTTTGTACACTGCCACATCGTTGTTCTGGTTTCCCATTGAAAATACATCGTTGTGGAATATCACGTCCCCGGGATATATCTCGTCGCCGTAGTACTTGAGTATATACTCGCATACCGGCCCCAGTGAGAATGACAGTATAGGAAGATTCTCGGTCTGTTCGAGCATCTTTCCATTTGCATCATACAGCCCCGTTACGAAATCCTTTGCCTCGCATAGGATGGGAGAGCGAGTTGTGCGCGCAAGGGCGATGCTCATTTCCTCGGTTATGGATTTGAACCTTCTCTGGAGGACGGAAACCAATATTTTGTCGATCTCGGTCATTTGAACACCCTCCCCTTGAACTCTTTTTCGCGGTCCTTAAGGTACATGGTATAACTTCCGTAGCGGTCCGAGGCTACCCGATAATCAGGCGTTACAAAAGTGCTGGTGTTCACCTGTTCGATCATGGCAGGCCCATCCACAATATTTCCATGTCTGAGATTGAAGCCGTCATACACGTTGACCTTCCGGAACTTGCGTATTCCAGGGATATAAACTTCTCTCGTACCCTTCAATGCCTTCGCCGGGTCGCTGCCGTCGAACTCCTCTTCCAGGAACTTTGGCTTGTCGGTTCTTCCTATGCATGACAACCTCATGTTGATGAGTTCCACGGGCGTTCCTTCCTCCTCCAGCGAATACCCATAGAGCCGGTTGTGTTCCGGATGAAATCCTGTTACCAATGACCGCAAATCGCCCTTTTCCACCGCTTCCCTTGTCACAGGCACCGTTACCTCGTGATACTGTTTTACGTATCTGAGGTCCAGTGCGAATCGATATTCGATCATCTCCGGCGGAATATGCTCATAGGCAAGCAATCGGTTACCCTCAGCTTCCATCTCACGGAACAATTCCTGGAATCGTTCGATGTCGATCTCATCGAAACTGGCCGCATAGGTCCGTACGAAATCATGCTTCAGATCGCTCATGAGCATTCCCGCCGCGCAGAAAATAGACGATTCTTTTGGTATTATTATCACGGGTATCTCCAGCTCGTGGGCGATCTCGCAGGCGTGGATCGGCCCGGCCCCTCCCGCAACCACCAGGGGGAACTCGCGTGGGTCGAAGCCCCGTTTTACGGAAACCTCCCGCACGCCTGAAGCCATATTGGAGTTAATAACAGAATACATTCCGGCGGCAGCTTCTTCCACACTGAGGCTCAGCTTGTCAGCTATCTGCTCTTTTATCGCCGCCCTGGCCTTGTCGTAATTGAGTGGGATCTTGCCTCCAGCAAAGAAATCCTTGTCGAGATAACCCAGTATAAGATCAGCATCGGTACAAGCGGGGTGCTCACCTCCGCGATCATAACATACTGGCCCCGGAAGGGAGCCAGCGCTCTGGGGACCCATTCTGAGAAGTCCTCCCTCGTCGATCCACCCTATGCTTCCGCCTCCCGCACCTACGGTGACGATGCCCAGCATGGGCAGTGCCAGGCGCAGGCGGTTTATCTCTCCCTCGGTGGTAACGAGAGGAGTCCGGTTCCGGATGAGAGCTGCATCGAAACTTGTACCGCCCATGTCCACGGTAATGCAGTCATCATAGCCTTGTATGGAAGTGTATGCGATTCCTGCGACAGGACCGGCGGCAGGCCCTGAAAGAAGCGTCACTGCGGCATTGTCCATTGCGATCTCAGGCGATATCACGCCGCCATTGGACTGCATAATAAGGAGAACGCCTGAAAAACCTATATCGTCCAGTTTTGCAGTGAGACTCAATAAATAGCTTTTTAGAATAGGTCCGACATAGCTGTTGAGAACCGTGGTGCTGATCCTGTCATAGAACCTGATGGATGGCAGAAGATCGGCGGAGACGGTGAGATATTTGCCAGGCATCTCTTTCCGTATGATCTCAGCAGCCTGCTCCTCGTGGGTCTTGTTGGCAAATGAGTTCATGAAACAGATGGCCACGGCTTCAACATTTTCCTGAATGAAGGTTTGCACGGCTTCGCGGACATCTTCCTCGTTGAGTTCTGTGATGACGTCGCCTCTGTAATCCAGCCTTCCCTCTATTGGCTGCCTGAGATAGCGGGGTACCAGGGGTTTGACGTTGGTGTATCGATTATTGTACTGCTCTTCGCGGATACCTCTCCGCATCTCGAGGGCATCGCGGAGGCCCTTGGTGGTAAGCAAACCTGTTTTCGCCCCGGTATAGGTCAGCACGGCGTTGGTAGTGACGGTGGTGCCGTGGACTATTATATCGACCTCTTTTATGAAATCCTCAAGTGTCATATTTCTGGTGCAGGCCATCTCGCGCAGGCCATTTAAGAGGCCCACGGAAGGGTCCCGGGGCGTGGACAGTACCTTGTAGATACTGGATGTTCCGTCATTTTCGGCAAGAAGAAAGTCGGTAAATGTTCCGCCTACGTCAATTCCGATCTTCATTGAAATATCCCCGTACCGTCTCAATAGTTCGATACTATTTAATTTATTGCTGAATTTTGTAGGGCTCATCCATTTGGGGTGGGATGATAACTCGATACAAAACGTGTTTTGGATTAAAATTTGGAGGGCCTGCGAGCTTCAAGCAAACGCTGGCCCGATACAAAAAAATGAATATTAAAAACAAATAGGAGGGCTTGCCCTCTGTGTCGGCGGGTCGCCGACTATAGATATTATTTTCACCCTGTTGCTGTTATGAACTCAATCTCCATCTGTAGATTGAGACGATTCCAGAATGGGTGAAGATCCCTGAACTTCACTTTCCGGTACTATTTCTGCTGGTTCACTCGGTATAGACGAATTATGTTCGTTCTCAACCACACTTGGAGGGATTTCCTCTTTGGGTGACTCTTCTACCGATTCGGTTGGTTCAATAATTTCATCCCCTGTACTTTTTTCTTCGGGAGATACATAATCCTGACATCCTTCACACCAGAAACATTCGTACTCCGCATAATATTGGGCGAATTGGTCGCAGGTCGGGCAAATTAGGGATGGAACATCTAACATCCTTCTTTTCACAATTTTCGTTACTACCCTTCGTCGAACAACCTTTCGGTGGGTTTCTCTAACCGGCGTAAGTGTTGCCGCTCTCTCCGCTTTATCCGTGGTTTCTGTATCAGGAACGAACAATATATTTTTACGCTTTCTTTTTATGATGATTAGAACAATTAATACTCCAACTATCAAGGCAAATATGATAAGTGGTATAGTGATCCAGAAAGGAAGTTGAGAACTGGTGGTTGCACTTTGTTCAGAAGTATCATCGTCCGTGTCATCATCGTCATTTGGTAGCCAAGCAGCGATAACAACAATATTCAACGTATCTGCTGCATCATTTCCCTCCTTATCCCTTACTTTTAGGTCGATGGTGTAGTTTCCGGGGATATTGAAAACAAACGATGGCTTTGGACCGTAAAGGAGTACATTGCTATTGTTATATAGGAATGACCATGTATAGTTCATTATTCCGACATTATCCTTGCTTCCAGTTCCGGTAAGGACTACGACGTCTCCCTCGTCAATAGTTATGTCCTCACCTGCTATAGCAGTCGGAACCGTGCTGTCTCTGACGGTCACATTGAGATGATCGCTATGCCAGTTTCCCGCTGAATCGGTGATATTTAATATTATGTAGTACGTACCGGGTTCATCGAACGTAAAGCTCGGGGACGATCCGTAAAAGTTTTTCTCTATATCGTCGAAGATAATTGTCCAGGTGTGATTAATCACTAAAACGTTATCATAGGAACCACTGCCATTTAAGCTCACCAATTGCCCCTGGTCAATAACAATGTCATTACCGGCAACGGCGACCGGGGGAGTGATATCCCGTACCGTTATATTCAGAAAATCAGCAGCCCAATTTCCCTCTTTATCGCTTATATTCAACGTAATAGGGTATATTCCAGGTATATGGAACGTGAAATCTACAACTTTTCCTTTAAGCGTTTTCTCGATTCCGTTGTAAGTAAAATTCCATATAAATTCTTCGATATCAATATTATCGCTACTGTTTGTCCCGTTAAAGGTAACCTCCTGGTGCTGGTCTATGATAATATCCACGCCTACCTGCGCAACCGGGGATATAACGTCTGTGACTAATGCTTTGGTTTCAATAGTAATTAATTTATTACTAGCATCATCACTAACGATGAAAGAATAATTGACAGAAATTGCATACATATCAACCTTGAAATTGCCTGACCATGTATCTCCGGAAATACGTGTCAAGTGCTCAGTTTCGTAATTCTCACCGTCGAAGGTATAATTCACATCAACCACAGTAACACCGATATTATCCTTAACATTCACAGAGATATTGAATTTCTCCCCTGTTTTAGGTATATCCGTTGTTTCATCCTCTATTAACCATGGGGCATCATTGTCGAGGACTACCTTCTGCGGCTTGCCTGTATTGAGTATATTCCCGGCTTTGTCTGAAATATAAAATCGATATATTAGATGGATTGCATCAGAAGGAATGGTTATGGAGGTATTCCACAAACCTTCGTTGTCAAGGTTCATGATATCGCTTTGATAGCTAATACTATCGAAAGTATACCTAACCGACACGCTTGTCACACCGATGTTATCGCTGGCATCTAGCAGTATTGTGTATGGATCGCCGGTTGTTGGCAACCCTATTGTTTCTTCTCTTCCAAATATAGGTTTATCATTGTCCGAAATGGTTACTATTCCTGGGTTCATTGGATCGGTGGAATATGAGTTGCCAGAGATATCATAAATTAAAAATCCATAGTATATCACAGTGGCATTGGGACGAACGGCACCGATGGTGAATTGCCAAGCATATTGTCCCAGGTAAGACATCGACGAAGTAAGTGGATTCTCTCCGAAATCGTAAAACCAAATTACATATACCTTGGCTGGATCCAATCCAATATTGTCCGAAAAGTGTGTGGAGAATGTCAAAGGTTCGCCGGTTGTTCCCGTACTATCCGTATCGTCACTGATGATAAATGGGATATCGTTATCGACTACTGACAAGATATCCGATATGGTCTTATTTTGATTGTTAGACGTATCATTTACCCAGAAGTAATATTCAAACGAGAAGGCATTATCTGGAATAACGATAGTAATTGACCACATATTTTCCGTATTGTTATTTACAGACCAGTTAAAACTTTGACCCCGATTGATGATAAAATTGAACATTAATTGGTCGACACCTATGTTTTCTGTGATGTTGATGGTGAATAACGCAGAGTCACCAGTGGTTACTGTACTGTTCCATTTCGTTCCAAACAGAGGACGATCGTTATCCCTCACATTTACTGTCCGTTTATTATTTAATATATATTTTCCAGAATTATCTATAACGGAAACATTATAGGTCAGATTTCCCAGGTCATCATGAAGGAAGATTGAACCACACCAACGACTAATTCCAAAATAATTGGTTTCACTTAAATTAAGGTTTATATTTCCACTTGAATTACCATGTGACCACATAATTGTAACAGTTGAAATAGTGGCATCATTTAGAATAGACAGATTAAATTCAAAACGATCCCCTGTGGTTCCATTTGAGTTGGTATAATCATTAATGAGGATAGGATATTGATTACAACTACTGGAAATTTGCGAATAATTATCATGAGCACAGGCAGTACCAGGAATTGTATATGAGATATTCCAAACATAACCATTATTGTTAGAATTTGGATATCTTGTTAGGTAATCCGACCAATAATTCCCTTTGTCAAAACTATTATTCCATGTGTTGTTAAAACCATTATCTTTGGCCTGTACATTATTCCCATTATTATTTTTTAAAACGTTATGATGAACAGTATTGTTTTCCCACATTCTATCGTAAAACTGAATCCCTACACCTGTATTATTATCAATAACATTTGAAAGAATTGAGCAATGATGGGAAATATAATTATTCCTGCGACAATTTATTCCAATATCGTTATTATTACAATAGTTATTATAAATTAAAACCATTTCACAATGATTTTCAATTATTATTCCAGAGTTAGTATTATCCATACACCGATTATTTCTAATGATGGTTTTTTCTCCCGAATAGGAATAAATACCTCCTGCACCTATATTAGAATAACAAAAGTTATTCTCAATTAAATTACATTTCGACAGGGACTCACCGATACCTCCATTATAATCATTATTCCAACAAGTGTTATTTGATATTCGATTATAGTTAGACCAATGAAGGCGTATCCCTGTTTTTTCGTTTGAAAACACACGGTTGTTATCGACGACATTATATGATGATTCCGATAACTGGAAGCCCCCATCTAAATAGATACCAAAATAGTTATGGTGCACAACACAATTAGTAATGTTATTATAATAAGATTTTATATCAATGCCTGCATCGCGATCCGGAAGATATTGAGAACCACTATTGGTAATGTTAAAACCAGTCAAATTGACCCAATTCGCTGTAATTAGCACAACATCACCATTACCTTCAGCATCAATGATAGTATCAGACCCCCCATTGCCAATAAGTGTTAGCGTTTTATTAATCAGCACATTCTCATTATAAGTTCCCGCCCATACGTGAATTGTATCACCAGCATGAGAAGCATTTACTGCATCTTGTATTGTAGTGAAATCTTGCCCACCATCATCGTCAACAATGATGGGATTTCCCCGAGTTCCCGACATATGAGTATCAACATGTTCTATTTTCTTGGTGGCCAAACTCTCTTTATCATATGGCATTAGGAATCCCATTGAACCCGTAAGCAGCAATGCGATCGTTACCAATACTATTATCTTTCTCAAGGTCCATACCTTCTGGAGTTATTGGAAAATGCTGTCTTTTAACTAATTCGTATAATAATAATAATACTTCCCCCTTAAATAACTTTTTATCTTTAACTTACTCTCAAATTCGCTCTTCATCTCTGCTTAATAAAGGTCTTTTAGCAAACTCATCATTTCCAAACTTTGATGCCGTTTTCATTCCATTATTTTGCATAACGGTTCAGGTATATCTGAAGTCGTCGCAGGGGGATTTGGGCGAAGCCGGATACGCAATGTTATTTCAGCTAATGAACAACCTAGATTTGCCTACTGTCGTTCCATTAAATTAAAGAGACTCTACGAAACAAGTTTCGTCTGTACCTGTAGGAAACAGTATGTTTCCGAGGGCGCAGGCCCGATACAAAAAAATGATTATTAAAAACAAAAAGGAGGGCGGTCCGCCTTCATGGTCGGTGGTTTGCCGACCAGAATCGAGAAACATATCATTCTGGTAGCTTCGAAGAAGAACATCGCAAGGGGGAAAGTATCGAGGGACAACACAGGCAGATAAATAGATGTCATTCTCCAGGGTTTAATCAAGCAATTTTCAACAAACTAAAGATTTTCTAAAAAACATGGTGAGATAGAAAGTTATAAAAATGTAAAAAATGTCTAATAACGAATACTGGTGAGTATACATGTATCCAAAAAACACTGTTACCATAACGTTGATTCTAATGCTCGTTTGTAACGCGGTGTTCGCCATGACAACTTCAAATATTTTCGAAAAAAAGACTGTGTGTAATGGAACCTCCGATCGTGTGGAGAGTTATGGTGAAATCCTGAGTACAAGGTTTGCAGGGGGTGATGGATCGGTGGGAAATCCATACCAGATATCAAATGTGACACATCTTCAGAACATGAATACGAACGAAAGTGCTCACTATGTTCTCATCAATGACATCAACGCAACGGAGACGGCAAGCTGGAACAACGGTGATGGGTTCGACCCAGTAGGAAATAATGTGAATAGATTCACAGGAAGTCTGGACGGAAAAGGCTATAAAATATACTATCTCACCATCAACCGTCCTTCTGAAGACAATACTGGTCGGTTCAGGTTTATAGAAGGGAGTGTTTCCAATTTAACTCTAATAGGGAATAACATTCTAGGAAACTACTATGTCGGTGGATTGGCGGGATCCATATACTCGGGTAGTATTAACAATTCGTTCAGTACAGGGAACGTGAGCGGTTATTCCTATATCGGTGGGCTTGTTGGATATAGCTACCGCGGCATCGTGGATAACAGCTATATAACCGGTAACGTGAATGGAAGCAGTTTCATCGGCGGTCTCGTCGGTTCCAACAACGGCATCGTGAAGAACAGCTACGTAACCGGTAACTTGAGCGGGATAGGTTCTCGTATCGGCGGTCTCGTCGGACGTAACCGCTATGGCTCCGTGGAGAACTGCCACGCGATTGGTAACGTTAGCGGAGATGAGGATATCGGCGGTCTCGTTGGACAAAACTATTACGGCTCTGTAGAGAACTCCTATGCCACCAGCAACGTGAGCGGGAACAAGAATGTTGGCGGTCTCGTTGGGTCCAGCGACCATGGCTTCGTGGAGAACTCCTTCTATTGTATCAATTACACGATAGTAAACGGAAAAAACCTTCTTGCACCATATGGTATATACATGAAACAATTTGACGATTGGATCGGTGACGGCAAGACCATCGACATCGATGATCACATGCAACAGATACCCGGAAAAAATTACTATAAAATTTCAAGTATAGCCGACATAAAGACTATGCTTTCCTTTACAAAAGATAACCATAAGTTCAGACAGACCGCCAATATAGATTTATCCTTGGAACCTGGCTTATACATACCTGTTTTCTCTGCTGGGGAATACGATGGAAACGGGTTCCTGATCTCGAACATGAATTTGTCGATCAATTATAATGACCGCATAGGACTTTTTGGTATGGTTGGTAGTAATACACAGATATCAAATGTTTCTTTGATCGATGTCGACATAACCGGTAACGACTATGTCGGCGCTCTCGTCGGTTACAACTACGGCTCAGTGTCAGACAGCTATGCAACTGGCAGCGGGAGGGGTAACGACTATATCGGCGGTCTCGTCGGATACCACGTCGAAGGCTCCGTGGAGAACAGCTACGCAGCCGGCAGCGTGGGCGGGAACGACCGTGTTGGTGGTCTTGTGGGAGACAACCACGACGGCTCCGTGGAGAACAGCTACGCAACTGGCAGCGTGAGTGGGAAAGACCAGATTGGTGGGCTCATTGGAAAGAACGGCGGCTCTGTTAAGAACTGCTATGCAACCGACAACGTGAGCGGGAACGATCGTGTTGGTGGGCTCATTGGAAAGAACGGCGGCTCCGTCAAGAACAGCTACACAACCGGCAACGTGAGCGGGGAAGACCAGATAGGTGGGCTCGTGGGAATTAACGATGAGGGCGCGGTGATGAACTGCAATGCCACCGGAAACGTCAACGGTAGAGGTGATAATGTAGGTGGGCTCGTGGGAGGGAATAACTACGGTATCGTAGAGGAGAGTAGTGCAATTGGGGCAGTTAATGGCAATATAAGTATAGGTGGTCTCGTGGGAATTAATTACGGCAAGGTAGAGAACTGCTTTGCTACCGGTGCAGTTAGCGGTAGTATAAAAATAGGTGGACTAATTGGATATAACGGGGGAAAAGCTGTGAAATGTTACGCCTCAGGCAGTGTTAGTGGGATTGGTAGTAAAATTGGAGGGTTTGTAGGGGAAAACCGAAACGGCGAGGTGTTCAGATGCTACGCAACTGGTAGTGTGTCTGGAGATCATGAAATTGGGGGACTCGTAGGATTCAACCGAAATAGCAAGGTGCTTGGCTGCTACTCTATAGGCCGTGTCATTGGGGAGTCTGAACTTGGCGGTCTTATTGGAGAAAACAGAGATGGTACCGTCTTAGCCTCCTTCTGGGATAACCAAACTTCGGGACAGTCCACAAGCTACGGAGGTACAGGAATGAACACGACTCGGATGATGACCAAGAAAATCTTTATGGATGCCTACTGGGATTTTGTTTCCATCTGGAATATTATAGAAAGTTCATCATATCCTTATCTACGTTCATTTGATTACCTGAATATTATAACATCTAATGACGAGGTTACCTATGAGGATAATATTTACCGCATGGATTATGATGCCATTTCTCTAGTACCGGGAAATCCTCCACTTTCATGGCATCTATCTACAAATGCTAGTGAATGGCTCAAGATCGATAAGGATGGGGTTCTTGAGGGAATACCGTTAAACGACGATGTGGGAACATACTGGGTGAAGGTCTCAGCAGTACATAATGCGGATACTTTAGATTTCACAAACTTTACTCTTACAGTTAACAATACGAATGATGCTCCCGAGATAATAACAGCTCCAACAAAGGTGATCTACGAAGATAGTCCCTTTTTTTCAGATTACAGCGCGATAGATGTCGATCCCACATTTGATGAATTATACTGGTTTTTTGAGTCCAACGCACCCTTTTTAATATTCAATAATTCAACAGGAAATCTATCGGGGACGCCAGCCAATTCCGATGTGGGTCTCTGGTGGGTGAACATCTCCGTGGAGGATGGAAAGGGCGGGAACGAGTTCAAGAATTATACCCTTACTGTGATCAATACGAATGACGCCCCAGGGATAACGACAACTCCGATTGTTACGTCCAACGAAGACAACCTATATTATTTGGATTGTGATGCCATAGATATCGATCCGACGTCTGATGAACTACTTTGGTCGTTCGAATCCAATGCTTCCTTTTTAACGATTAATTCTTCAACGGGCAACCTATCTGGAATCCCGACCAACTCAGATGTAGGCACTTGGTGGGTACATGTTACAGTTGAGGATGGAAACAATGGAACGGATTCGATAAATTATACACTCTCGGTGATCAACACGAATGATGCCCCAGAGGTCAATTCCACTCAATCGCGTGTGAAGTTTGATGAGGATACAGCATGGTATGGAATTAATCTAAATGATGTATTCAGGGATATAGATGGCGATGAACTGGATTTTTCCAATGAACGGAATGACAACATTACCATCGAAATATGCCCCAATTCAACTGTTCTGTTCACACCTCAAAAGGACTGGTGTGGTACAGAAAAGATATTATTTTTTGCGAACGATTCGAAAGAAGGGATATCCACTAACATCATAATCACCGTAACTCCCATCAATGATGCTCCCACCAATGCCTCTATAAGGCTGGAGAATTTTAATTATTATGAAGGCAGAACCCAGCCTGCATATGCTAATGCTACGGATGTGGATTTACCATTCGGTGATAATCTACAGTTTTTATGGACCTTTAACAGTTCCAACAAAAGTCTAACAGGAAATAGTGTAAATCTATCTCTCCTAGCCGGGAATCATACTGTCACACTTGTTGTTTCGGATTTAGAAGGCTTCTCCATAAACATTAGTATGGCAATCACAATCCTTGAGGACCCTTTACTCAATGATATAGATACCCCTGATGGGCCGGACAGTAACGAAACAGGAGATAAAGAAAGCAGTTCGAGTAATATATTTTATTTAGGCATCGGCGGTGCAATACTCGTTATCGTCATAGCAGTAATAATATTAATGTTCTTAAGGAAACGATCCCTAAAAAATGGAGAACAAAAGAAATCCTCGCCATCAGATAGTAAAGAAGAGCCAGTTCAACTAGAAAAAGGACAAGACATTTCTTGGTCGGAAGACTATGAAATCGACATAACTAATCAATCTCTTTCTACTGAAGAACCAACCTTTTCAAAGGAATTGACCTCCGCATCACCGCCTCCTCCACCGCAATCTTCGTTTGAGAGCAACCTTGAGCGGGAAAATGAACAAGAGATAATAATGGAACCACCACCCCCACCACCTCCACCGGATAAATAGAAGGATACCCGCACCCATCTAAGCTTTTTTCCAGCTGTCTTCCATATCTTCGATATCCAAATGATCCTCGAGATAATTCATAACCCGCCGGAAATATTTTTCTGAAAGCTGCCCGCTGAACGTTATTAGAATGTCGTGAACCCACTTCTGATGTATACGTGATACCTTCACCTTCGCCCTGCATTTCCCGTGGTCCTTTGATATCAGTTCCATTGTGATATCGTTTCCTTCCCTTTCGCTTTTATGAAGCTCTCCTACAAGCCGCTCAATGGCATCGCTGACATCGAAGAAATCATCGGGTTGATGATACAGTACGTCTCCGTCGATATCGATGGTCACCACGTTCCTGAACTTCGCCTTTGCAAGTGCCCGGATGATCTTCTCTGCGGTTCCCAAAACCTCGAAATCCTTTTCCACCCGATCGAGGCCGACTATTGCCGCCAGGGTCTTCAGAAAATCGTCGTTGTGTGAAACGTCCTTCACGTCGAGATCGATGGAAATGGCCATGTCCTCCAGCAATCCGTGTACCTGACGCCTTTTTTTCCCGGGGTGCCGTTCGTGCTCCGCCCCGGGCCCAACCAGTGGCTCCGGGAATATACCCAGGGAACTGCCGGCGATGGTGGAACTGTGCCTTTTACCCCGGCTTTTTATTGCCTTGAACTGCCGTTTTGCCGTATAATTATCCTTGGATGACATGGGCTACCCCATACATTCGAATTATTAAAAATCTTTTTACCGTCATCTACCGGTTCCACGGAAAATCCAGCTCTTCATCATCCTCGTTCTCGACCGGTATGAAACCCTCGTCCGATACTGTGGTTCTACTTTCGCTTCCCGGTAACGGTAAAAAGCCTTCCTCTATCTCGGGTGATTCCGGTCCACCGTCCTTCTTCGTCACCGTATATTTCTTCTTCTCTTTGGATCTCTTTCCTTTTTTACCTGAGCGGCGCTTTTTCTTTCCCCGTTTTCCATCACCTCTATAAATTACAATATCGGAGAAGAACGGTACCTGCATATCAATATCCAGCCTGAAAGCGAAGAACACTGCCGCCAGACCCGGCAGAAGTACTGCCAGCATCAGGTACCACCCCATGGAAGGGTGCCACAGCAGCACGGAACTGACCCTCAATTTCATGCTCAATGATGAATATATCCTGCTGTACGTTTCCACGCTGGACCCGGAAAAGCTCTCCTCGTATACCGTCCCGTTGCTGAATTGTTCATATACCGCATCACGGGTTGTGTAGAAATTCTCGTACTCGTCGCTTGCCTGAGCCGGAACCGTGAGATTTTCAATGGTGATGTGGTCGAAGAGATGAGGATATACCGTTTCCTCCAGGTCTGCACTAACAGCAGACGGTATGTCGTTATAGAACGAAACCACCGCAGCGGTGGCAGTGAAAAACAGAAGAAAACCGTTTATTATCATTGCGATCTTCAGATATTTACGTTTACTCCTGATGAAAAGAAAAGGCACAAGCACAGCAAGGCCGATAATGCAGAAAGTCAGCGAAATTATGCTGAAAAGCCTGGCTCTCCCCATTACTTCTCCCACATGCGGCAGCTCTTCGTAATCCCCCTGGCCGTCACCTGTGAGGGGAGGTCTGAATATCTGGGGTGACGAGCTTGCTCCGTGATACCAGTTCCTTTCCTTGAGACCCATGCTTTCTCCCGTGAACATGGTACCGCTTGCAAAAACGTTCGCTCCCGAACTGAGAGTGCCGCTGGTATTATGATCCATGGAGTACCAAGGGCTGGCGAGAGCGATGAATACCATAAACAGCATCAATATCTGCGCAGCCAGGAAATAATACCATTTCATCATTTTATCGTATCCGTTTACCGCACCCCCCCAAATCAACAATTATATTCAATAACCACAATTATCACAAAATTATAAATAATAACAAGGTGATTTTCTCACAGTGATGCAATATGGTATTCGGTATAGATTTAAGCACAGGTTGGCTGATCGGATTGATCGGCATAGAGCTGATAGTGGGTTTTCTTATAGGCTACATCATCCTGTCCAGAGCTTTCAAGTGGGCGTTGATAGCAATTATAGTCCTTGGAATACTGCTCTATTTCGGTCTCGTTAGTACAAGTGTCATTACAGGCGGCATAAAGGATATCCTCAGCTCAGATCATCTAATGAGCCTACTGACGTTTATTTCCGCACCGCTCGTGGTTGGAATGATACTTGGCTGGCTCGTTAAAAAGATATTCTGATAAGCTTTAATACAGGTTTCGACTTCCGTACGTCGTGATAAAATGGCCGATGTCAAGTCAGTTTTGATAATCTTAGTTCTCATCGTCCTCGTGGGATCGGTCTTGGTTGTTGTATACAGAAATATTAAAAAGGACGAAGAAATGCTCAACAAGGTTTACGATATAAAACCTTATGCAGGACCGGACATGGAGGTGGTGGTGGGCGAGAAGGTCACCTTCGTCGGCCGCAATTATGCGGACTCTTCGAAATATCCTGATGTTCTTTATAAGTGGGATTTTGGAGATGAGGAGAGACCATGGGAGCGAAATGTTCTCGATACTGTAACACACACGTATGATTCGTCGGGTGAATACATCGCGCGCTTCACCATAACCGTGATAAGCAGCAGTGGGGGACAGAGCAAAAGCGATATTATCAACATCACAGTTCTTAAAAAAAGCCAGAAGAACACGGCACCCGTTGCCACCTTCACAGTCTCTTCAAACAGCGCAGCAGTTGGTGAAACTATTCATTTTTCGGCTGTGGAGAGCAGCGACGCGGAGGACGGCAACAACCTTGAGTTCTCATGGGACCTGGACAACGACGGTCTGGAGGACGGGGACCAGAGGGAAATATTCTTTAACTATTCCTTTGTGGGCGAGTATCTGGCCACTCTCATTGTCACCGACAGCGGTGGCAAGATGGACGACCACAGCGAAAACATCCACATATCCGAGAGGGAACGACCCGACAAGATCGAGGTAGAGCTTGATAACGGCGGCGCAGGGGAGATTGAGGCAAACACACCGATATCCGATTCAAATTTTATTTTTAATTGGGACCTGACCGCAGAGCTTGCCGAAGACATTAAAAAAATTGAAGTCGTTCTGGAATGGGATGATATCTCTTGGGACCTGGATGTTTCCACGGGCAAGGGCGCGGGCAGCGGCAGTGGGGATATACTGGCGGAAGACACCGACGGCAGCGAGGGGACTGGAGAAGGCAATGTAGTTCTGGAGCTGGACGATAGCGGTGAGCTGGCCTACGATGTGGATGAAGGATGGTTCGTTGAGATCAGCACCAAGGAAAGCGTGCTGACAGCAGGGGGGAATAAAAATTTAAATGACCAGTGCGAATTTACCGTGACGGTCATTATTTGGTACGTATAATTCTTAATCCTCGTCCAGCCCTTCTGCCAGTTCACCAATCAGCCTACGCGAGCGGACCAGGCGTTTTATGTAGATTATCAAAGAGACCACAACAAATATGAACAGTAGAGCGGCTCCGGCGATAAAGGGCCGGATATCCAATTCTTCCTCACCCGCCGCATTGTTGGAAGAGCCCTGATGGTTCACAGAAATTCGCATCGTCAACTTCCGAGTATATTTCATTCCGTCGAAACCACGTACCGATATCGTATGAGCACCGTTCTCAAGTTCTATAACGTCCACCTTGAGAGTATACTTCCGATGCTGATCATCCTGTTTTTTCCAGGTGATCCTGTCATGGGTCATTGTTTCCCAGCGCCCGTCGTCGATCTTCACATCTATCTTCACCGGTCTTCGAAAATCATCCTCCATGATAACAGTTACCACCGCATTCACTGAGACCTCCCCGCCCCCGCCTTCCAGTACGGACAAAGAAGGCTCGATATCCCTCCAGGTGACGAATATTTTCAAGGAGAATTCGGTGCTGGATCTACCATCATCGTCAACGGCTGTGAGGTGGATCGTGTGGTTGCCGTAGGAAAGCCCGGATTCGACCACAAGTATCTCACCGGAACCCAGCTCACCGTCCAGATCGGACCGCCAGTTGAATTCGATTACGATCCCATCAGGGTCCTCACCCTGGGCCTTCAATATAACCGGATCACCTTCCACGGGGAATTCCGGCTCATAAGATTCGATGTAACAGGTGGGAGCAGCATTCGGCTGCTTTACCACATGGGTTCTTTTCACAGGAACTGACTCCAGTCCTAGCTCATCCGTTACCATGAAACTTATAGTATGTGTACCCGAAACTAGAACCGAGGTGAATTCAGGTTCCTTGGAAAGAAGACCACTTATGTCCGAGTGCCATCGATATTCCAATATCTTGCCGTCAATATCCTCTCCGCTGCCGCGAAAATAGACTGGTTCATCATTATCGGATGGTGAAGGAGATATCTCCTCTATCCTTGCTACAGGTGCGCTGTTCGGTCCAATTATCGTAAGAGCAGTATGAACCTCGGGGGAGACGGAGCCCTCATCGTCAGTTACACTGAAGAATATGATGTGATCCCCAGTGGACATTTCACTGGCATCCAGTGTGAATTCCATCAAATCCGAGAGCACTCCGTCGATACTTGAACGCCAATGGTATCCCGAAATACGTCCGTCCGGATCTGTCCCGGTCCCAACGAAACTAACAATATCCTCACCCTGCTTTGCCGGAGACGGTGAGACGGATTCGATCACGGCAGCAGGAATTTGGTTCGGTGGATATATGACGGCAATGTTTTCACTTTCCACGTCCCGGCTCACCGCCCCATCACTATCCATCACCTGCAGTGTAACCTTATAATCGTCCGGTTCGTCATATATGTGGACAGCGTTGGATTCCAATATCCACCCAGTATTGGTCCCGTCGCCAAAATCGAAAAGGTACTCGGTAATCCTTACGTCATCTGTGGAACCCGAACCATCTGCATTGATCTCTTCTCCCACCAAGGCGTCCGTGGTGGAAAGAGTGAGCACCGGCTCGGGAAGTTCATTACTGGTGCGTATAAATATCTCCGCAACAGCGAGATTGTTCTCCTGGCTATCCTCAGGGGGCACCACATCCTTCAGAAGAGCCTTGATATAATGCAGGTCTCGCAGGTCCCCGGTATCGAGTTCACAGGAGAAGGTCGCCTCTTGCATGGATAAAAGGTTCACGATGGGGATGGGGGGAATAATCAACGAATGATCTTCCATTTCATCAAGGTACACATGTAGCGAAGCATTCTCTATAAGGCCCATACCCAAGTTCTTTACAGTAATGTCAATATCTACGATGCTGCCGGCAATGGGATGGTCATCGGACAAACGCAATTCCGCAACGGTAATGTCAGGGGTGTCGAGCGGTTCGACCAGGGTTATTTCCCGGTTCACCTCGACACCACTAATGTTATGGGACTTCCCCGGCCCCCAATACACAGTGATATCCACAGGTCCTTCATGACCCCCCAGTCCGAAATCGAGGGGCAGGGAATTCTGCTGACCGTGAGCACCCATTCCTCCCTCTACTTCTTTGATATAAAAATTGTTGCCGGTATTTACCTTCACCCGGGCGCCAATGCCGAAGGAATTATGGGTCGTCCCCTGAAGATTGATCTTTATCCAGTTATTGTCGTGGGGCAGTTTATTTTCGAATAACCTGACCTCGTAAGTACCGTTTTCGAAGGGGTATTTTCCCGCTGTCAACAGGTCCGTCATACCGTCGTTGTTGTAATCGCACCACGATGAAGCATACGTGTCCCAGACCCTCACGCCCGCCATCTCGGTAACGTCGGTGAAGGTGCCGTCCCAGTTTCCGATATAAAGGAAAGAATAGGCATAGCCCACATCTCCATATACCTGCGGCAGGTAGATGTCAAGATAACCGTCGTTGTTGAGATCGTCCCAGGCACATCCCACGAACAATTCGTCACCCTGGTTCGGGGCCACATAGGGTTTTATGGGGATTCCCGCCGAGCTGCGGACGTTGGTGAAGCTGTAATCGGGTGCGCCGTCGTTCCGGTATAAAAGAGAATCGTCCGAGGTCCTCCAGTCCTTGTGGTTGAGATTGGTCACCCAAAGGTCGAGGTCGCCGTCATTATCGTAATCACCCCACAGGGCTCCCACACCGTGGCCTGGTCGGTCATATGGGTCAGGGTTCTCGCCGGTTCGGGAAGGAGCGTCGGCAACGTTCTTTTCGGCAGCCACATCCGTGAAGGTGCCGTCACCGTTGTTCTCGTAGAGATAATTCAACTGCTGCCGGTAATTTGCCACATAGAGGTCCAGCCATCCGTCATTGTTGTAATCACCCCAGATCACCCCTCTTGAATAGCTTTTATGAGCCGATTCGTCCACACCTGCCTCGAAAGTAGTGTTCGAAAAGGTTCCATCCCCGTTGTTCCGGTACAGCCGATTTGAATAATATACTGCGTTACCGTCGTTCCAGTTCTCGCCTCTGGCAATATAGAGGTCCAAAAAGCCGTCGTCGTCATAATCTCCCCAGGCGCACGCAGTGGTATGCGAATGGCTCTCGATACGGGAACCGACTGTAGCGTCTGAAAACTTGAAATCCCCTGACTGGCCCGGACCTTCGTTGTGCCATAATTTATTGGAGCCCTCCATGTAGATATCCAGTAAACCGTCATTGTCATAATCGGCCCAGGTGCCGTGACCGCCACCAGACAGGCCGACGGAAGCAGTTGTTTCTCTGAAACGCCAGGCAGGAGGACCGCCATTCCTGAAAAGCCTGCTCTCGGCCAGAAGGTCCTGGTACCCGTCATTATCATAATCGCCCCAGGCAAAGAAGTTACCGCTGACACCGGCAAGACCCGCCCGCTGGGTGACATTCGTGAACCAGGGGCCATCCCGCGTACCTTCAAAACGATTAATGTCGTTCATATCTGGAAAAGAGCGTTCTTCTTCGTTTTGCTGCTGGACTTCCGGAGATGTCCAGGCCAATATCAGGAACATAAAAAACAGAAAAAATGTCGTGACTCTTGTGAACTTCATGATAAGTCCTCCCCGCTGTTGGATGATAAGCCCAACGGTTCTTGAGAGCGTGGTTTGAAAGGCGGCGGGACAGGGGCCGCCGGCTCATTGGAAAGCAGATACATAAGTTTTTCGAGATTGACTATATCCTCGTAGTTATACAGCAGAAGAGAGTTCAGTATATCCGTGTCTCCGGTTTTTTCATACTCTCTCCACTGCATCATGGCCTCCCTGCCGTCCATACCCTCCGTTTCCCTTTCGATGCCGAGAATAGACTCCACCTTCTTCAAGCCGCCCCATAATCCTTTCTCCCAGCAAAGGGGGCAGAGATCGATGTGGTGGAATTCCTCATCGAGCATAATGCCGAACTGCGCGTTGATCACGGGAAAATCGAAACCGATATATCCTTTTCGACCGGCCGGTTTGGACCTGCCGTTATATGTTACGAGAGTGTCGACCCCCGACAGAACTTCCATTAGTGACCCCGCACTACATTCCTCCCCTACGAGCTGGATTACTTTCTTTTCTAATGAAACATCGTCAACTATGTAGATCCCAATTATGGTAAGTTTATGATTAGCCCAATCCTTGAACAATCGCTGATCGCCGGAGGAATAATTCCCCACATAATTGGTTTCTATGTCGATAAAGGCCCTTCGGGTCATTGGCTCACCTCGGTATGGGACAAAGCAATATCTTGTTCCTTCTCTATAATTCTATCTGCACAAAAATTTTTCGTCTGCAATGCATGGTGCCGGTAAGGCCGAAATACTGGATGCTCACCCCCACTCATACCCATTAAAATGAAAGAACAGATTATAAATAACACAATCTCCATGTTCCCGTCGAGGTGTACAAATGGCTACAGCTATAATCGAAACCAACAGGGGAAATATAGTAATTGAGCTTTTCCAGGACAAGGTCCCGAAGACGGTTGGGAACTTCATGAAATTAGCAAATGACGGTTTTTACAACGGATTGAAATTTCACCGGGTGATACCGGACTTCATGGTACAGACGGGGTGCCCTCAGGGAACGGGAACCGGCGGACCGGGCTACAAGTTCAGCGATGAGTTTCACCCCCAATTGCGTCATAATACCCCAGGTATTCTCTCAATGGCAAACTCGGCTCCAAACACAAACGGCAGTCAGTTCTTCATCACCCACGTACCCACACCTTGGCTCGACAATAAGCACTCGGTATTCGGAAAGGTATCCCAGGGTCAGGAGGTCGTGAACGCCATCCAGCAGGGCGACGTGATGAATCGGGTCACTATACGTTGAGCAATCCATTCAACCCCACTTTCGTACAATGCTCTAGCGAATTACACTGAAAATAAGATGAAAATCCCTCAGGAAACTGGGTGAAAAGAAATGTTCTGGGCCAAATTACCCGGCCACGTTAAGGCATCCGTCTTTCTTATCCTCACGTTCCTCCTGGGTCTGTTCGTGATTTCATTCAACTGGTTCTTCCATTCTTTTGCCGTCGATGTATTGCCCGGCATATTGATCGTATTTCTTTTCCTTTTTTTATTTGTTGGAATCATATCCTCACTTATAGCTCTGGTAGGCATATTCATCAGATTAAAATTCAGATGGATATTACTTTTCACAGTTCTCTCTTTTCTTGGAAGCGGCGTATGTTTCTTGAGGGTCAGCATAATGTCTCTCTTTTCACTCATCGCTTTATTCATCGTTCTCATCAACTATAATGATTTTATAGTCAGGAACCAGCAATATAAAAAAATGACTAACTGGGATTGAATTTGATTTTTACTGCCTGCGGCCTATAAAAAATATATTTTTATGTGTACCTCTAAGTCTTTTCATGTAAAGACGGGAACAAAGTGACTGTCTTCTTGGTAAAGGTGTCCCGTACCGGGCCCTATTACTTGTTCAGCCAAGCCCATAGGTCTTGGCTTCTCAAGTAAGATGTGCCAGAATGGGTCGGCTTTACACGTAAAGACACACCTGTTGGCATGTCAAACTTTCAAGCCGGGCCAGTAGGCGACATAGAAACGAATGTTTCTATTAGCCCTAATAGAATCTTGATTCTATGTCGGGACCCGGCTTTTCAAGAGAAGGATATGATGCACAAAAAGTTATAATGAACCTTGCAAATACATTTGAAAATTAAAGGTAAATCATATCCACATACCGAAAGTAATATTCGGGGGATGATAATATGATAAATGGAAAACGAATGGCAATGATTATGATTCTACTATTCATTTTGAGCAATCTACTGGCAATAATTGATATTCCATTACTCGAACCGTGTGGTTCAGGTGCTAAGGTCGAAGCAGCCAATATCATCGTAGACGAAGGTGGCGGTCAAGATCACCAAAGCATACAGGATGCCATAGACGCTGCAAATCCGGGAGATACCATACTGGTTTATAACGGCTCGTACAACGAGACTATACTAGTCAATAAAACCGTCACTCTAATAGGCAATGGAACAGAAAATACGATAATTGACGGCGAAGGAAAAGGCTCAACGGTAATGAACATTACCGCAAATGGAGTGAACGTATCCGGTTTTAATGTTCGTCATACCGGCCTGGGAGGTGATATGGCCGGAATTTTGATATACGGAGCAAAAAATTGCAAGATCGAGAACAATAACTGTTCATACAATGTGTTGGGAATTGGTCTAATAAATGCAAGTAATAATACCTTGGCCAATAACACTTTGATATTCAACTTCTGGGGTGTTTACCTCCACTCATCAGCAAATAACACCATCGAGAATAATTCGTTTTCCTCCAACTTCTTTGGATTATCTGTAAACTTATCCTATAATAACCTTATAATCAATAACACGCTCGATTCAGATCATTACATGGGCGCCCCCTTAAACCCTCCCGACCATGACGGAAACGGGATTGATGACGATAAGGAGGGACAGAACATGATGGCGGACTCGGATAACGATGGTTTAATTAATATCGATGAAGGCGGGGAGCCTATCGGGGGTCCAGGAGGAAAAGATGGAGGTCCCGGAGGAAAGGACGGAGGTCCGCCAGGTACCGACCCTTTTGAGCCCGATTCCGACTGGGACGGATTGGCCGATGGCCTGGAGATAATACTGGGTTTTAATCCGGATGACTGGGATAGTGATAATAACGGAATTTGGGACAGGGCCGAGATCGATAATTATGGCATCGGAGGCGTGATGAGCAGCAGGAACACCATCAGGAATAATACCTGTACGAACTACGATAACGGTATTTATTTGGTTTCGTCCGATAACAACACTATAGATGGATGCAATCCATCTCATAACAGTTATGGAATACGCATTATTTTGGGGAATTACAATATAATTACCAATGGAACTTCATCACACAATAATAAAGGTATTTACATTCAATTGGCAAATCAAAATTTAATATCGAACGGAACGGTATCGACCAACAATTATGGTATTTACATCGAATCGGGGAGAAACAATACCTGTATGAATGAAAACATATCTCACAACGCCCTGGGCATCAAACTCCTCACATCGTTTAACAACAACATTCATAATAATACATTGATGGATAATAATTTTCGGTCAGCTCATCCGGCACACTGGGACACGGATGGGAACGGGATACCTGACAACCAGGAAGATCCATACAGCAATGCGAGCGCCGATTCCGATGGGGACGGTCTCACCAACGGCGAGGAGATGGAACTTGGAGAGTGGGACCCGCAAAATCCCGATATGGATGATGATGGTTTGACAGACGGCCTTGAGGCGGCATTCGATCTAAACCCTTATGACAGCGACAGTGACGGGGACGGCATCGACGATTATATAGAACACAACAACCGCCATATTTCCTTGGAATTGTCCGACAATAACAACATCACAGACAACCTTTGTGTGAATACATCTGAGGGAATTTTTCTTATCAATTCGAGCCTGAATTCCTTGATAAACAATATTCTGGACTACAGTGTATCATATGGAGTGTACATTTATTCCGGTACAAACAATTCGGCATATGACAATCAATTTGTCAATAACAATAACGGCAGCGTGCAGGCAAAGGATAACGGTACCGGGAATTTCTGGAATAAAACGGCCGGAAGAGCTGCGGGAAAGGGCAATTTCTGGTCGGATTACCTCGAGAGGTACCCTTCGGCATCCAGCGATGGGAATACATGGAACAATCCTTACGTCATAAACGGTTCTGCGGGAACTCAGGACAACTCTCCCCTTTATCTTCCCTTCGGGGTGACTGACAACAGTCCCGGGAATGGAACAACCGGGGATGGATTCCATTTTGAGATCGATTTTCCCGATTCCATCGACGTGAGCTCATTCAAGGCAAACTACAGCCACGGGGGACAGAAAGGAAATCTTTCGCTGGCCAAAACCGGAGGCAGCTGGACGGGAAACATAGTGCTCGATCATGATCTTGCCAATCTCACCTATACACTGTATATCAATTCCAACAACAGTTACAATTTCACCATTTCCGAAAAACAAATTGCCATTGTCGATAACGACCATCCGGTCCTTTCGGATGATACCAGCAGGGATAATTCCACCACCGGAGACGAATTTATTTTCAACATAAGCGCTTCCGACAATATCGAAGTGGATGCCGTATTTGCTGACTGGACCCACGGCGGGCTGGGGGATAACGAATCCCTAACCCTGACCAATGGATACTGGATCGGGAACGCAACTATCGATGATAATCTGGGCAACCTCGCCTATACAATATACATCAACGACACGTCGAATAACTACCACACTGCCGCCCAGCAGGTAATTCCGGTGGCCGATAACGATCGGCCCATCATCGTGGACAACAGCCCAATCGCCGGTACCACCGGAGACCTCTTTGAGTTCAACGTCAGTGTGTCGGATAACATTGAGATCGATACTGTTTTCGTCCAGTGGGCACACGGCAATTTCAGCGGAAACGAGTCTATGAACATATCCAATGGTTTCTGGATGGCAACAATACGGCTGGATAATAATAATGAAAATCTTTCATATACAGTCCACGCAAACGATACTTCCAACAACTACAATACCCGTTCTCCGCAATTGGCAGTCATCTCCGACAATGACGTGCCGGACCTCATAAACGACAGCAGTTCCGATAATGGGACAACAGGCGACCTGTTTCTTTTCAACGTCACCGCATCGGATAACATAAATGTCAGCTCCATCCATATCAGCTGGAGCCATGGTGGAAAGAATGGAAATGAATCGCTGGACCGAACGGGTGGATACTGGCTTGGAAACATCTCTCTCGACCATAGTCTCGGAAATCTTACCTATATAATTTATGTCATGGATTCTTCGGGTAACTATAATATTTCCTCCAATCGAACGGTAGAGGTTTCCGACAACGACAAACCGTCGTTCACCGACAACACCGGATCGAAGGGTACGACGGGGGATTTTCTTTACTTCAACGTCAGCGCGGCTGACAATATAGGCGTTTTTTCTGTCAACATCATCTGGAATCACGGGCTTTCAGGATCTAATCTATCCCTGGTCAAAACAGACGGCTTCTGGACGGGAAATATCATCGTGGATCACAATACTGCCGGGCTGACCTACAGGGTAATGGTGAAAGATAGCTCGGGAAATATTATTATCGGCCAGTTGCGAACTGTCACGGTAACTGACAATGACATTCCAATCGTCCATGCGGGTAAGGACGTCGTCGTAGAGGAGAATGGAACTGTTACCTTCGACGCTAACGCTTCAGATAACAGTGGAATCGACAATTATACCTGGTCTTTTATTTACAATAATAGCAAAGTTGTTCTTTACGGTCCGAATCCCCAGTTCAAATTCGATGAACCGGGAAATTACACCGTGGATCTCAATGTTACGGATGCCTCCGGAAATGTCAATTCAACGCAAATCACCGTCACAGTGCTTCCCAAAGACGTTCCGGTTGAGATAGACCGGGTGCCGCCGGTGATAAATCACAATCCAAAAACGAAGGTGGAGATAAACAAGAATATCACCATCACAGCCGTGATCACCGATAATGTTGAGGTAATGTCGGTAAAATTGTTTTACAAAAACGTGGGTGATGCAAACTATTCAAGTTTAATAATGGAGCCCACCGGGTCCATTGACAGTTACTATGCCGTCATACCCTCTCAAAGCCAGTTAGGGAACGTCAGTTATTATATATATGCCACAGACGGGCTCAACGAGATCACGCTGCCCGGAAACATCAGCAGATCCTTCAGCATCACTGTCTCCGAGGAAGAAGAGCCCAAAGAAGGGCCCAAAATAAAAATAAATACACCAAAGAAAGGAGACACGATAAAAGGAAAAATCACCATAAACGTGTCCACCGTAAACGGGTACATCGGTGATGAATACGTTAATATCGTAAAGGTAGAGATCAAAATCATGGATACATCATCATACAATCAGATCGCTGAATTTTCGAAGACAATTTCAGATAATTCATCGAATAAATGGTTCACATTCACCTGGAATACCAGCGAGCACGACGATGGGAAATATGAAATAAACGCTATAGGATATTCCGCTGAAGATGGAAATGTTACAAATTTGACAAAGCAGATATCCACCGAAGTAGGAGTTACTGTGGAAAATGATGATACGCCTTCAATAGCCGGGGCAGTTGCCGGAACGGTGGTTGGGGTAGCGGCGGCGGTCGGTGCCGCCACCATTGCAAGCGGAGCTGCCACAGGAGTCATCAGTGCGGGAGGAGGTGTCGCATCCACCAGCGGCTCAATATTCGGCAAATTGCTGGGATACCTGGACAAGCTTCTTGATCCCTTGCAGAAAAAGGCCGAAAGGGCGCTGGAAGAACGGACCGGGAAGGATGCTACCGAATTCTCAATTGCTTCTCCCATAATTACAAAAGGACAGATCAAATCACTCGTTATCGCCATATTTGCACTTATGATCCCACTCACTTATGTTCAGGTCAATGGGGGATTCTTTTTCACTTGGGGCGGTGACAAGGCCTTTTCCTGGACCGAATATTACCAGGCGCTTCCTTCCGTATTCCTGACGGCTGCGATCTTCCTCATCGCACTTGGCCTTGCCGAGGTTTATGCGGTCAGATTGCGAAAACAATGGACCGAGTTCAAGGTTTGGGGCGTGGGCATGTTCTCGCTTTTCATTTCCTCGTTCTTCTTCATACTACCCTTCGGTATGACTGCTCGACTGGATCAGGGATACTGGGAGAGGATCGACAAGAAGGGTTTTGGCTACGTGGGCCTGGCCAGGTATTTTGTGACTTTGACGCTAATCCTTCCGTTCTTCCTGATGTTACTGGCCGGTCTCAAAACTGCAGGTGAATCGGGAATGTTGATCTGCCTGATGACGTTCCTCTACAGCATGATGCCCTTCGGGGAATCGCCTGGAAGATACATATTCAAATGGAAAAAATCGGTCTGGATCATAGGTGGAATCTTCTCAGCTATTGTCTTTTACGGGTGGTGGTTTCAATTCATCCCTCGAATGTTCTATTTCATATTCGGTATAATCGGACTGGCGGGTGCAGGCTACGTCTATATTCACCTTATGAGGGATAGCAGTAACCTCAAAAAGGAACGAGAGAGGACCCTGAGAAAGACAGCCACGAAAAGATTGCATGGTGATGACGAGGATGAAGAGGACGAGGAGGATGAAGAGAAGGAAGAGGAAGAGCCCGTTATAAAAGAGGAGACCATTGAAGGCGATGATGAGGACACCGGGGATGATGACGAGAAAAAAGAGGAAACCGATGTATGGGATTCTGAGGAACTACCGGTACCGGTGGATGAGGGGGGAGAGGTCGAGCCGGGTGAGCCGCCTGCGCCGCCTGAAGATGTGGATGCCGAGGACCAATCAGGGATAGAAGAGGAACCGGAGCTGCAGGAACCTCCGGAGGATGAGAGGGAATTGGAAGAGCCTGCGGAGTCGGATGATTTCCCTTCTCTCGATGACGATCCCGAACCGGACGAAGCTCCCAAACCGTCAGAAGACATGGATTCTGATGAATTCTCCCCGCTGGATGACGAAGTCGAATCAGAAGAAGCGGCAGCGTCAGAGGAGATTGCGGACAGTGATGAATTTCTAGCACCGGTTGAAGAATTTGAAGAACCGCCTGAACCGGTTGGGAACGACGACCCGGACGAGATGGAACTGGATCTGCCACCAGTCCCACCGGACTAAGGTGCTACGAATGGACATATCCGGATACGTTCGAAACCTCTGTTTATAGAGGATGGGTGTGGCCAATTTTTCTTCACTAAAAGTTTATATAATGTTTATACAATAGATAACATTCAACAATCTTGCGAAGAGATTGATGAGTAATCAATTTCAAAGGTGGGTTCATGAAAAGGACTGCAACGATAATAATGGTTACACTTGCATTGCTAAGTATGTCGATGATTTCGAATAACATTTTCGGAGTTACTCCGGGTGATATCGAAGATCCGGTGGCCAATGCCGGAGAAGATAAATGGGTTGAGCAGGGTGGCATCGTAACTTTCAACGCCAGCAGCAGCACGGATAATGTGGGCATCATATACTACACGTGGACGTTCACTGACGTAGATGAAAAGATACTTTACGGCCAGGAGGTGAATTATACCTTCAACAATGCCGGGGACTTCCTTGTAACCCTGAACGTCAGCGACGCGGCGGAGAATTGGAACATTGACACTATTACGGTGACAGTGATGGATAATACCTCGCCAACTGCGATTGCAGGAGAAGATCTGGTGGCAGACCTGAATGCGGAAATCACCTTCGACGGAACTAATTCCACCGATAACGTGGGCATCATAAATTACACTTGGATTTTCAACTACAATGGTAGTGAAATAAATCTGTATGAAGAGATTGCAACCTTCGTTTTTGAGAAATCCGGAAACTACTTGATCACCCTCGAAGTGCGGGACCATCACGGGAACATGGGTATGGACGAGTTCTGGGTTAACGTAACCGGTGAGGCAGACGCGGAAAACCCTGTGTGTGACGCAGGTGCGGACAAAACCGTTATCGTAGGTTCACAAGTCACGCTGGACGGCGGCGCATCGACGGATAATATCGGGATAAATGAATGGACATGGACATTCATCTACAACGGAAGCGAACGGGTGTTATACGGAAAAACGGCATATTTCATCTTCGAAATTACTGGTAACTATTCCATCACCCTTGCTGTGGCAGATGCTTTTGGCAACTCCGATAACGACACGATATGGGTCAATGTGACCGAGACAATAGCAGTTGATACAGTAGCACCGGTGGCAAAAGCAGGTGTAGGCCGAACAGTCGATAACGGAACAATGGTCCAATTCGATGCCGGTGCGTCCACGGATAATATTGGGGTCGTCAACTGGACATGGACGTTCACCTACAATGGTTCGGGGTACGAGCTGTACGGTAAAACGATATCATTTCGTTTCGATTTTGCCGGGAATTACACCATAACTCTTGCAGTGGCCGATGCTGCAGGAAATCTTGATACCGATACAACTTGGATCAATGTTACCAAGCCTGCAACTTCGGATACCGTGGCACCGGTGGCGATTGCGGGGGTGGACCGGACTGTGGAGCTAGGAACGCTGGTCCAGTTTGACGGTAGCGCTTCTACAGATAATATAGGGGTGATAAACTACACTTGGACGTTTACTTATGATGGTGTAGTGCAGAAATTATACGGTGAAAAACCGAGTTTCAGATTCGATACTTCAGATAACTATTCGTTAACTTTAAGTGTATTGGACAAAGCTGGCAACCAAGGTGAGAGCAATTTTTTTGTTCAAGTAAAGGAGGGGGCCCCTCAACCTTTCACTCTTGGTCCCTTTATGGATAAGGATGGAAATCCCGTCGAGGGTCTGGATGTGACCATAACTATTGTCGGCACAGAATATACTGAAAAAACCAATGAGAACGGCAAATCAACCTTCCATAACACGCCTTCGCCTCAAAATGATGATCCTGTGGTTGTTAAACAGGATGGTTTGGTCGTCTTTGAAGGTAAATTTAGCGAGTCAATGAAAAGCAGCCTGCTTTCCAAATCAAAAGAACCCGAAGATTTTTTATCAAAAGTACCGTGGCTGTGGGTTGGTGTAGCTGGAGGCGCTCTGCTGCTGATAATCATCATAATCATAGTGATCAAAAAAAGAAGGAATTATGATGACGACGACGATGACGATGATTACGAGTACGGCGAGTTCATCGAGACGAAAGCCTGCCACAAGTGCGGCGAGCTGTTACCGACCTTTGACACCAAGTTCTGTCAGGAATGCGGCGAGGATCAGGACCCATTTAGCGGCCCCACAATCACCAAAGAGGAAAAACTGTGTGTAAAATGCTACGTTCCGGTATTACCTCCCGACTCACCGTTCTGCCAGAACTGCGGAGCAAACCAGCAGTCCATTGCGGGAAGCGAACAGGGAAGGGGCTTTTAAAATTTTCAAAAACCTCAGCCATCATATTTGATCTCGCTAAGCGCCTCAACCTCTACAGGCTTCATACTTCTTCCCATCCGGTCCACTTCATCGAGTATGGCTTCGTCCCTGCTTCTTTTTCTGGATTGCATAATGGCGATCAATATAAGAACGATGCCAAGTACCGCGCAGATCAGCAATGTCACACCCCAGTAGCTGGAGAGCACCCCTATGTCCTCCGGCCCCTTCTCGGGAAACTCTGGGTCTTTGTCTTTACCAGGATCATACTTATACTTGTACTCGTCGTCCGGGACCAGCTCGATCTCCATCTCGTTCACCGTCACCATAAGCCAGTCCGTATCCTGGTTGCCGTGCTCGTCAGTAACGAGCAGCGTTACGAAGTATCTGCCCGATTTCTCGAAATGGAAGAACGGTTTCACTCCGGAAAGATGGATGGTCATACCGTCGTATTCGAACTTCCAGTTATAGCTCACAATGCCTGTGTTGTCAATGCTTTCACCACCGTCGAATATCACTGTGTTGTCCGGGTCGATGATCACGTCCTTACCGGCGTCCGCCCGGGGCGGTATTCCATCCACTACCGTTATCGTCACATTATCCGTGTCCGCATTGCCCATGGCATCCGAGACGGTCAGGTTAATTTCATAGCGTCCGGGATGGTGAAAGGTCAGGTCGATACTCTGGTTGTAGAGAATAACGTTCGTTCCATTGTATAGTAATCTCCACGTATAGTTCGTTATTCCGACGTCATCCGTGCTTCGGTCGCCGAATAAACTTATGGAATCGTGCAGGTGGATCCTCCGGTCGTTACCGGCAAACGCCACGGGCGGGGTAATATCCAGAACGGTAATCAGAACGTCGTCGAGGTCCAGGTTCCCTTCAGCATCGGCAACTCTCAATATTGCACGATATTCTCCGGCAATACCAAAGACGAAATCCAGCGAACTGCCGTATAGGAGAAAGAAGATATCATTATAGATAAAGCTCCAGGAAATATTAACAATAGCAACATTGTCGCTAGAACCTTTTGCATCCAAAAGGACCTTCTCGTGCTGGTTAACGGTAATATCGTCTCCGGCGTCGGCAACCGGTGGTGTGACGTCTCTTACGGTGACGTTAAGATCGTCGGACGATCCTTCGCCCAATATATTTTCCACGGTCAGGTTGATCCCATAGACCCCTGGAATATGGAAAGTGAATTTCGGCGCGGGACCGGAAAGACTGTATCCTTCGCCGTCATAGGTGAAGTTCCACGTATATTCAACAATGTGGGGCCCGTTCAGGCAGGCGGAGCTGTTGAAAGTGACTTCCTCGTGCTGGTCCACATATATGTCGGGCCCCGCTTCAGCGATAGGAAAAAGTACACCGAAGGGATTCACCAGCGGAAAATGATCCATATGTTTGACGCTCCCGTAAATGGCATAGCCGATATCAACTATCCCGTCATAATTCTCATCCGGCCCCATCCAGTCGGACCAGTAGTTTCCCGAACCATTAAGGTCCCATTGGGTTCCCCAGCAGTAGTCGGATGCCTGGATACTGCCGTTGTTGTTTTCGATAAATGTGTTACCGACAATAACATTATCCCGCGAGTTATCGGTTATCTTGACCCCGTATTCTTCATTCCGGACAAACGAATTGTTAAGTAGACGGTTCTCATCGCTGCTTTGATAGATGGCGATACCGTATTGATTCTCAATGAAGGTGTTATTCATCAGCAAGTTGCCATCGGAATTCCCTTTGATTTCAAGGCCGGATTCGGTGTTCAAACTGCACTTGTTATTCGAAAGATTATTATCAGTGGAAAATCCATAAATTTGAATACCGTTCTGGTTTTCCATGCATCGGTTATTGGTAATATTATTTTTATTGTCAGTGATGTAGATTCCCACTCTATTGCCAATACAAATGTTATTATCCAGACTGCAGTACTGTGAGTCAACGGATATGCCGTAATTAAAATTCGACCCGCACCGATTATTCCGAATCACCGTCCCATCGGCCCAGTAGATCTTAATGCCTTGACCATTATCATTGGCAATGTTTCCAGATATTATAGTCCCGAAACTGTAGTAGACATATATTCCGTAATCGTTAGATGAGCTGCACGTATTATTGATTATTTTGTTATCATATGAATTATAAATGTATATCCCGTACCGGTAATTTCCTATACACGAATTATCGATCACTTCATTATCGAATGAATAACGATACATCCTGATACCGGACTCTCCGTTGGAATCACATCGATTATGCCGAATTTCAACGTCCATCGAATTGTACAGATCGATTCCATCCTTCCCATTGTTGGAAAAATTGTTATCTTCGATTATGATACTATGTGAAAAAACAACCTGGAGCCCGACGTAGACTCCCGAGATGTTCTGATCCTTAACGGTTATATTCCTGCAACCGGCGAGTATTATCTGTCCAGCATTCGGTGGAATTTCCATATCTATGCTGTCCTTTACAAAGACAATCACCCTGCCGTCTACGAGATTCGAAGAATCTATATCATTTGTGGTCCAATGTTCCTGTAGATCACCATAGAAATAGATACCTCCACCCACCATCAGGTTCCCGGATAACATGCTGTCAACAGAGTAGGCAAGGTTGATACCGCACCTGCCATTTCGTGCAATATTATTGAATCGAAAAGAGTTATTGTCCGAGTTGTATATTTCGATCCCGTAAAACCGGTTGTCAGAACAGCTATTATTTGTGATTACATTATTGTGAGAAAGGGAAAGCTCTATTCCAGCAGATTGATTTGAAAAGCACTTGTTCATATTTACTATGTTGTTTGACGAAGATGAAAGGAGGATGCCTTCGTAGTTTTCCGTACAGGTATTATTTTGAAGGGAATTGTAAAACGATTGGAAGAGTATTATCCCACGCATATCGTTATCTTGACAAACATTATTGATTATTTCGTTCCAATCGGAATTATCCAAATATAATCCATTTCGATTATCCTCCATCCAGTTGTTTTCTACGCGGCACGAATTAACGCTCTTCAGGTGAATACCATCACCTATGAATGACGAATTTCTTATCTTGAAACCGCTTATGTTCGTCCCATTAGCTGTAACAAAGACCACATTCTCATTCCCCTGTCCAACAATTGTGGTATTCTCCCATCCAGCTCCCACGAGGCTGAGGGTCTTATTGATGATCACGTTCTCTCGATACATCCCGGCCTCGACGAATATGGTATCCCCTGCGCTTGAGTTATCCACGGCCCACTGGATATGCGTGTAATCCCCACTTCCTGATGCATTTACAATGATAGTACCGAGGACTCTTATACTGAGGTCCCCTGCTTGTGAGGAATTAGAAGATATTACAGACGGAACTAACGGGATTAGAATTAGCAGAAGAATAATGAAAGATTTTGCTTTTTGAGTTCGCCCTGACATGTAATAACACTGTCCGTAGAAACCTTTTATGATAATGCAAGTATAAATAAATATCCAGCAATATGAATAAATGTATAATCCCGAATTACTTTGACCCTAAAAATCATTCACCCATCAATACCTCCACGGCCACCTCGAAGAGCGTCTCCAGACTCTTTTTTGTTGTTTCTCTGTGGAATTCAGGTCTCCATTCCAGCTCCGCCAGTGAATCGCTGACAGTAAAAATAGAAGCAAGATGGACGTTTCGATATTCAGCCACGGCGAACAGCGCCGACGCCTCCATTTCAACGGTTGCCACTCCCTCGGCCTGATACTGCCGTATCTCCGCAAGCGTTTCGCGGTACGGGGCGTCCGTGGTCCAGCTGGTTCCAATGTGATATTTCACTTTGCGCCGATCCAGTGATTCCATGATCTTTTTTGTGATCTTGTTTGATGCCTGGGCATATTTTGTTTCATCGAAATAATGGTAAGAAGTACCTTCGTCGCGAATGGCTTTTTCGCAAACGACAATATCGCCAATCTCTATTTCTTTCTGAAGCGTCCCGGCACTCCCCACCGATATGAACTTTGTGACACCAAAGGCTATCAACTCCTCCAGCAACGCTACCGCCACCGGCGCGCCGATCCCGAATTTCCCCATCACCACTACCTTCCCGCCGGTATCATCCAGCAAACGCATATCTCCGAAAAAACCTCTGATCCGGGTAGTTCTCTGCCCATTGACAATGTAATTCCATAAGCTGTTCTGGTAGCAGAAAATAACGCCTTGCGGGACATCCAATTCCAGATATTTTCCTCTCGTCCTCTGGTACTTTATGTAATCCCTGGGACCGTAGAGCGCGGTTTCATCATTTTTACGGTTAAAGTTCGGAAAGGCCATGTCGGGGGATGAGGTGAACAGGTTAATAAATTTTTTTTAGACTACACTAAAACTTGCGTATGACGTTTTCGCAACGCAGAAACCGTCTTCGATTATATACACGGAGCATCGTTAGATTATCCGATTGCGGCGGAGAGCATATCAAGAAGTTCGAGGCAGACCAGTATCCTTCTACTAATCACGACGACTGGGCCATTGCGAAGATATACTTTTCCATAGCAAAGAAGTTGGGAAGAAAATTGAGATATTCGTTGGATATTTCAATAATTCCAGCGTTCCTAATGTCAAGAAATGAGATGATTCCTTGAACCTGTTATCGGGATTCAACTTCCAGAAGACGGATGAGTCGAAAGACCTCGCTAGGGCAATATAGGGATAAAAGAATATGAAGGGGAATGTTAAAAGGATCGAAGTTTTTGTGCTAATAATTATATATAATCCAAAACTAATGTAGACATAATCGTAGGAGATGATCTCAATGCAGTCTCTAAAAAAAACCCGGATATTATCTACACTATTTCTTGGAATGCTGATTATTGCTGCATTTGTAAACATATTGCCCGGAGTTGTTTTTGAACTCAATGGTAAGGAAATATACAGTCAACCGGAATTATTGGAATCCGCTGATGAGGGAAAAAACAGACATTATAATTCCTTATCTGCTTTCACGGGAGGCATTGAGAGTAAAACCTTTACTTTCATGGGAGAGGGGAGCGATTCTTCTTTGGCCCTGGAGCTGCCGGAAAATTCATTGATAGAGTCAGCCACTGTTGACATCGAAGGAAGACACGTAGGAGGTGTGGGGGGAGAGGTCATTAGAGATTACTCGGACACTGTTAAAAACAAGGCATGGGATTTCTCGAACAATCAACAAAGACCGCCAAATATGGCCCAACCTGCGAACCTGAAATCCAATCAATACAATGCGAACGACTACAATGCCGTACGCAATATCGATGGAAGCAGCAAGATGACACAAGGGTGGAGGAATTGCTTTCCATTACAGCTATACGAGTTCAACCTTTCCTCTTATTACGTGCTCAACTTCGGCGTGTTCTGGACGGGATATTACTGGGTCTGGGATTTCGATAACAGCGAAGGATTGAACGTAACAATCTGGAACAGGTCGAGCAGTAATTGGGAAATCGTGGGAACGCATTATGCACGATTTGCCAACGATCACGTCAATATCGAAAGATCCTATAATGGCCCGCCTTTTCATTATATAAACCCCGCAACAGATATTCTATATATGGCAGTGGTTGGCCCTGCATCATACAATCAGAGCAATATGACCACGAGGCTTTATACCAATTATATTTCCGTCAACATCACTCTCGATCCCACACCCTTATTCCCGGTGGATCCGTTCCTGGATGTTGGAGCGGATGGGGATGAGGATTGGAAATACTTAGGAGAACTTTCCGGTGAGGAAACATTCTCGGGTAACGATTTTACAAACGAGCTCCAGGAACACGTGGATTCCGGTGGAGCGGGTGGAACTATCAACATAGTATTCAAGTTCGGGGTGGCGGATAGGGGAAAGCTATATATTTCAAACCTGACTATCATTTACATTACCAACCAGGGACCCACCAGCTCGTCGAATATTATCTCTGTATATTTTTACGAGGATTCGGGGTGGTACGAGTCAACCAGGAATGTAACCGATTATTTCCAGGACATCGATGATCCCATTTCGAACCTGACCTACGAGCTCCACGGCAATACGTCGGATGTATGGGGGGTTATAACACAGGATTATACGCTGAATTTTTCATCTGGAGAAAATTATTTCGGTCAGTCTGAATTCAGCATTTCTTGCAGGGATAGGGGTATCGACGGTATAAGCAGTGCGGATGACTCTTTCGTGTATTCTAGTAATTTCAATGTCAATGTCCTTCCATCAGATGATCCCCCCGAGATAACATATGTGAACACTCAACGGGTGGTGGATAATTCTATTTCAACCATTGCCTACGAGGATGCGTACCTAAATCTCACACTCGAACACGAGGATATCGACGGTGATGATATCGCATACTCGCTGAATATCACGGACGGAGCATTTGCAGTGAACGGAAAAAATATATCGTTTCTGGCCGGACAGGAGCATGTTGGGTTCTTTAATTTCACAATAATCGGAACCGAGATGAACACATCGGACCTAAGCGATTACGTTGATGTAGAAGTTAGGGTCTATAACACCAATGACGCACCAGTAATGGAGTCTGCAGACGATATTATCGTCGATGAGGACATGTGGGTGAACTTCTCCGTTCTGGCAGATGATATCGATCTTTTATATGACGAAGATGAAAAACTCACATTCTACTCGAATTTCAGTAAATCCGGCGTTCCCTCTGCGAACTGGGACTTCGACAAGAACACGGGGGATTTTTCTTTTCTGCCAGACAATTCTCAGGTGGGGGAATATCTTGTGAACTTCTCAGTAGAGGACCGAAATAGAAAAAAGGACTGGACAGAGGTAACAATAGAAGTGAACAACATCAATGATCCGCCGTTTGCCAAGCCTATCGAGTTTATCGTTGATGACGCGGATGAACAAACACCCGAAATAGAGAACTTGAGTGTGACGTTTCAGACAAATACCGGAATAGACCCGGATCTCATCCACGGCGACGAGTTGGAATATTCATGGGATTTCGACGATTCCAACGGGATTGGTGTCAATGCCATGGGCCAGACCGTTCTTAATACCTACACGGCAAGTGGAAACTATACTATCACGTTGACGGTGAGCGACAAGATGGGATTGAAGAGCTCGACAAATATAACCATTGAAGTGCTGGCTCCCACAGAGAAAAAACCGGATGGCGATGACGACGATGATGATGACGATGATGTGGACGACGATGATACCGGGGGAACAGGTGGAGGAAGGAACGAAGTATCCGCCAGCGGCGGCGTTGACGTTTGGGTATTGATCGTGGTTGCTGTAATTGCGATCATAACGGCTGGTGCTGTGGGTTTTATAATCGGATTTAATATGATGAAGAAGAAGCGGAAGGACGAAGAAGAGCGAATTTATACGCCTCCACCGGTGGGAATTCCTCCCAAAGACACTACCGGAGCAGAGGCTCCAGTTCCTACAATAAGCACCAGTGCTCTGTCTCCCGCTCCCACCGAAGGCGGAACACCGGGAGAACACAAATTAGATACGGTCGAGGACTCCATCGCTGCTGCTCCATTAGCTCCAGTGGTGACTTCGCCTGAAGAAAAAAAACCGATAGCTCGCGTAGTTGGCCGCCCACTTCCTCAGGCAACTGAAACCGACACTGTCGATTCCGAACCGCAAACAGCCGGCCAGCAAGCACCTATCTGTCCAAAATGCAGTAAAAGTGCCCAGTATTACCCTGAATATAAATGTCACTGGTGTATTGGATGTCAGGATTACGTGCTTGACTAATGGTTACTGAAGTTTTGTGTTTCTAAGAAAATAAATCCTCATGACGAGTTCATGGGAGTGCTGGATGTGGTAGGCTATTAAGTATCTTCTGATTTCCGGTTTTTAACTAGGACCGAACCGAGAACGGATATCCTACTATTTGGGGGTGAGAAGGAAGTCGATAATATAAAATTGACATAGTTAGATTTTCAGGCCAAAATCCCACCAAAATTATTTATCTTCCGAAACCCCTTTTACAGATGCATGAGAAAGTTAACCGTATCCTTAATAGTATTTCTGATGGTATCAATTGCCTTAACTGAAGCAAACCGGGTTAACGCTCATGCGAATCCTGCTGATAAAAACGAGCCATACGTCGTTAAAAACCGATTACTGCTGGAATCAGCCAAGATAGCCGATAAAGGCATGGAAGCCGCGAAAAACATGTTGATCAGAGCGTTTTCGGAGAACATCACCGAGGCCGACGTCGTCCGTGCCATAAACGATGCCATGACGGATGAAGGCTCGAGCGAATATGTGGAAGCCTTTGGCGTTATCGTGGCGTCGGGGGAGCAGTCGGCCATGCCGCACGGTGACACAAGCGACGATGGTACCAACTTAATTCTTCCGGGCGAGGTTGTAGTGGTGGATCTGGGTGCGAGATATAGGGGATATTGCTCGGACCTGACGAGAACCTTCTTCATGGGAAATGCAACCCAGGAAATGATGGATATCTACAATATAACGTTGGAGGCACAGGTTGCCGGCATCGAGGCCGTGAGAGCCGGGGTTTGGGCAAGGGATGTGGATAAGGTGGCCAGAGATATTATATCCGGTTACGGTTACGGCGATAATTTTACCCACGGTCTCGGGCATGGAATAGGTCTATACATACACATGCCGCCCATCCTCAGCCCTAATAGCGACGGGATATTGTTTAAAAGCGGCGATATGACCATCACCATCGAGCCGGGGATCTACCTGGATGGAAGATTCGGGATCAGGATAGAGGACGATGTCTTCGTTCTGAGAACCGGATATGAGTTGTTGACCTTCTATCCAAAAGGTATCGAGAACGCTATTCTGTACCCTGATACCATATCGAACGATTCCCAAAGTACGGGTGAAGAGAATGAGGAGGCAGTGGGGGAAAATGGTCTATTGGGGGTATTGGGTGAGATATTTTCGAACGGTGTTGTGATAATTATTTGTTCGGTAGCAGTCGTTATGATAGTTGGGTTGGTGGTCAGGAAAAGGAAAAATAGGGAGAAGGAGGGGTAGGAGAGAGGGCTCACCTTTAAGCCAGTCAATAGAGCTGTGAGATAGGTATAGGGGATATTGAAGGTGCAGACTCACTCCTTTGGTGTTTTTTTTAGTTCATCTTTACCCTGAGGAAAGATACTACTACGTAGTAATGTAGTGCCCTAAAGAAAGAGAAAAAAATTGGGTAAAAAATATGCTGTGGAATATAATGAAAAATAACCATTTTGAGGATATTTTCCGGAAAATAATCACTTAACATTTGGAATATATAGGGAATTGTTGCACCTAGTAGTAATAGATCTAAGACGGGTGGAAACGATTTCCATCAATTATTTTGCCTATCTCTTCCATCTGTTTACCAACATATTTACCCCTATCGGTCAAGTAGAAATGATCTACACGGTAGCCCCTTTGCCTGCCTTTGGGAAATTCTAATTTTCCTTCGACCATTCCCCACCTGTCTAAGAAAGAAATACAAATATTTGATGCATTTACTTTTCCTTTCTCTTTCAATTCTGAAGAGTATGCTTTATCATTTTTATAGATGTAATTTAGAGTTTTTATTAGGCCGGTCTGACTGTCCATATTGAGAAGAATCTGTCTCGTTTTGTCAAGCTCATCGATATTAAGAAATAATCCCGCCACAGCCACACCTTTTTCTGTTAAGGAAAAGACCCGTTGTCTGCGTTTGCTTTTTTCTCCGTTCTCATCTTTCTCAATAATCAAAGCGAAGGTTTTCAAAATATTGATACATTTATAGGCTGTGCCATAGCTCATACCGGTTCGTTTATTTATTTTATTTATGTGAGTGATCCCTTCCTTACGCAAGTGAACCAATAATCTGATCAATCCGGTTTGTTTATCGAATTTCAAAATATTATTCATCGCTGGGATTAGATTTAATTGCATATAAATAGTTTGTTGTGCAGTTTTTAAATTATAATGCAACAAATACTTCAGTATATCAACTAATGAGGATAGTTTCGTTCAGTTATTGAATTATTTTGGAATAATAAGTTTTATAAACTTATATTTCCATCGAGGTTTTATGGGTCAGGCCGAAGTGACAGAATTCCTAGAATATAGGTTGGGTAGATGGTTTACCTCAAAAGAGATCAGTTTGAATGTTAATACATCAACAGTATCCGTAGCGCATTCTCTTCGGAAGTTAATCGAACAGGGTGAAGTTCAACGACGAAGAGATGTGAAAAATAAATATGGATATCAATACAAGTTCAACAAATGATATTGGCTTGGTAAAGGCGATACTGTTGGGTCAAGCTGAAGTTTACTAGTTCCTTAAAGAAAATTCAGGGAAATGGTATTCTTCCGGAATATGAACAACAACTATATCCGCCGCCTTCGGAGGTAACGATGGCGGTTTTTGTTCCTCCACTGGTCTCACCTTCAACGCATATTTCAGTGTGACCGTCTTCTAGATCGGTTTTACCTTTACAGGCTGTGCATATTCCTTGAACCCCGTTATAACCGTTTCGATCTCGGCCATGGGTATATCAGCAGCCCCCTCAGTTGCAAGCATCCCGGCTGTGAAAATGCCTGCGGCTCGCACAGGCAATGCCCGCTCCTTCTTCATTGAATCCAAGATTCAATTACACCTTTGGGGGGTAATTCTTGAAGCTGCACGGGGCGAGCTTTAATGGGAGTGTCGCCAGAGCCTGAAATATTCGTTTATAGATACAATTATTACGTAAAGAAATCGAGGATATTCTCAGCGGTTTTTCCCTTTTTAGCAAGATACATATCGGTATATCCGCATTTTTCACAAGAAATGGTAATAAATTTCTTGTCTTGGATATCAAAAATCTTCTGCCAAAAACCACCAGCCGCTCGTATTTCACCAGATTTATATGATTTATTTCCGCACTTTGCACACTTGTATTTTTCTTTTGACATGTTATTCGGTATGGCATAATATCGTTATAATAATTTCTCATGGAGCTACGTATATTACGCATAACACCCGATACATTTCTAAACTTTGCTAGGGGCCCGGATCAGCGATGATGCGTCCCCGGTTAAGATCTTGGTGAACATTGAGCCAGCGATGAGAAAGGCAGAGGGAAACTTGGCAGTGTGAAGGAAAGACTTCCGCGGATTGTTTTGTTTTTTGTTTGTCTTGTCCGGTATACTGAAATAAGATTTTAAATAAAAGTAATATTATTTTCATACTTATTTATAAATAATATAGGGCGATTTTATCTGCAAATATGGTTCCGGAAAAAATGACTGGCATTACTTATTGGGTAAAGGAAATATTCGGGGGACGCCGATTCTACAAATTGGGGTTTATTTTTCTTGTTGCAGTTACCGTCGCTATGATGTGTTCTATATTTGTTACAAGTGATATGGAAAAAAATAGTGATAAATTTGAGATTATCAAATCAATCCAGCCTACGGACGAGCCTGTGATAATAGATACCCGCGCCGATGAGGGCTGCCCGGCCGGCGGTGCCGTGAATGGTAACCAGGAATACTCATGCGGGAGTGCTTGCCATAATGTGCAGAGCGTTTCGAATGTGGTTTTAAGTTCATCCTACCAGACCCTTTCACCCGGGGACACCATTACTGTTTCAGTAAGAGTTACCGGTGCAGAGACCGATAGTACCCCTTTAGGCGTGTTCCTGGTAACAAGCCTGTCATCCGAGATGAGCCAGCCCAGGGATGAAGGATGGGAAATATTATCGGACCCCGGCGGTTCGACGAGTTATAATTATTATCTGAAAGATGCCGTTTATGGCGGTGGGGCATGGACGTGGACCCTCAAGGCCCCTGAGAATCCGGGGACGTATTATCTCTATGCAAGGGAACACCATGGAAACGGGCAGAAATACTGGCAGGAAAACACGAATGGGCTGAAATTCGATGTTATCGAAAGGGAAAGTTCCGGATCAGGTTTATTGATTCTGTTATATGTGTTCATGGGTCTCATCATGAGTGTCTTCGCTATTTTGATCGTTTATGCAATCCGGAAACACGACTCATCAAAAAAGGCCGGGCAAAGGGATTCCCAGGATCTTTACGAAGACGGCGAAACGATGATCGAATGCCCCAAATGCGGCTGTTCGCTAAAGGCAAAGAATCGTAATCGACATGAGAGAAGATGCACAATTCGCAGACGGTACTGATAATAAAAAAGTCAATATACAATTACTAATCAACATAATGGATATAAAAAAGGTGGGAGTCGGGCTCTATGCAAAATGGATTCTTCACAATTTATATTCCGCAAAATATTTAAAAGAATAAATACTGCGAGTAATTATGAAAGCAATCGTATGCTCGAAATACGGGCCTCCGGATGTTCTTCAACTGAAAGAGGTAGAAAAACCCTTTCCAAAGGATAACGAAGTGCTGATAAAGATATATGCCACAACAGTAAATCGAACAGACTGCGCAACACTTAGAGCAAAACCGTTCTTCGCAAGATTTTTCACTGGATTGTTCAAACCAAAGAATTCTATTCTCGGAACCGAATTTGCAGGTAAGATAGAAGCAATTGGAAAGAATGTATCATCTTTTAAGCCCGGCGATAAGGTTTTCGGGTTTAGTGAGAACGGATATGGGTGTCATGCCCAGTATATGAGAATATCGGAAGATAAAGCGCTGGCAAAAATTCCAAAGGATTTAACATATAAGCAGGCGGCTGCCAGTTCAGAGGGGGCGTGGTATGCGTATAATTTCATCAATAAAGTTAAGATTAAGCCCGGGCAAAAGGTTCTGGTCAATGGCGCAACGGGAGGAATAGGCTCAGCTGCAGTCCAGTTGTCAAAATATTTCGGAGCCGAGATCACCGGAGTATGCCAGGGGAAGGATTTTGAATTGGTCAAATCTCTGGGAACGAAGTATTTAATTGATTATTTAAAAGAGGATTTTACAAAGTCTGATAAAAAATACAATTACATTTTTGACACTGTGGGTAAGAGTTCATTTGGCAAATGCAAATTATTATTGGAACCCGATGGCGTATATATTTCATCGGAACTGGGCTCCGGGAGTCAAAATATTTTCCTGGCGCTTTTAACTCCAATATTAAGAGGTAAAAAAGTTAAATTTCCGCTTCCCAAGGATTGTAAAGGGACTATACTTCTTATCAAAAAGCTAATTGAGAAGGGAAAATTCAAAGCAGTGATCGATAGAGAATATCCTTTTGAGCAGATAGTAAAGGCGTTCAAGTATGTAGAAAGCGGACAGAAAGTAGGAAATGTCGTAATAACCGTGGAACATAATGACAAAACCTGAAAGGACGCAGTACAATGAAAGCAATGGTATTCAAAAAATACGGATCGCCCGATGTCCTCAGTATCGAAAAGGTGGCCAAACCAAAACCCAAGGACGATGAAGTGCTGATAAAGATACATGCAGCGGCAATAAACGATTGGGACTGGCATATCTTTAGAGGAAGCATGTTCGTTAACCGTATGATGTTCGGTCTTATAAAGCCCAGAAAACAAACAATAATCGGATGCGACATATCAGGTGTTGTCGAAGACGTTGGGAAGAATATTAAAAACTTTAAGAAGGACGACGAGGTGTTCGGGGATCTATCTGACAGTGGTTTTGGCGGTTTTGCAGAATATGTTTCCGCTCCAGAGAATGCCCTGGCAATGAAATCGCGGGAGATGAGCTTCGAGGAAGCGGCGGCCACGCCCCAGGCCGGTCTTCTCGCCCTCCAGGGATTTCAAAAAGGACAAATAGAGAAAGGGCAGAAGGTGTTGATAAACGGGGCGGGAGGGGGCGTGGGCACCTTCTTCGTGCAGATCGCCAGGGATTCCGGAGCGGAGCTGACGGGAGTGGACAAAAAGAACAAATTGAAGATGATTAAGTCCATGGGATACCACCAAGTCATCGACTACCGGAAGACGGATTTCACAAGGACCGGAGAGCGGTATGACCTCATCATCGACAATATGTCCACCCGTTCGTTCCTCGCCTACAAGCGAGCGCTTCGACCCGGTGGAAGATGTTTACTGGTCGGTGGAAACCTGGCTTTGATCCTATCTTCTTCAGTACTTGGAAGGTTTGGAAACAGGAAGGTCGGCCTTCTGATGTATCGAACGAACGAAGGGCTGGATGAGATGACAAAACTATTCGAGGCCGGCAGATTGAAGCCCGTTATCGACAGCACCTACCCGCTGAGTGAGGCCCCTGAAGCTTTTAGGCATTATGGAAAAGGGGAATTCAAGGGTAAAGTCGTGATAACAGTGTAACATAATAACGAAATATATGGGATACTTATGAAAGCAATTGTATATCAAAAATATGGTCCCCCCGATGTTCTTCAGCTCAAAGAGGTAGAAAAACCTATTCCCAAGGACAATGAAATGCTTATTAAAGTATATGCGACAACGGTAACATCCGGTACTCTGTGGGCTCGAAAGGGCAGCCACCCGGATTCCAAATTATTCACTATCGCGGCGCGATTATATTTTGGTCTCAGAAAACCAAGAAAAACGATACTTGGCTATGAGCTATCCGGAGTAGTTGAAGCTGTGGGTAAAGATGTAAAACTGTTTAATAAGGGAGATCAGGTCTTTGGAACTGCAACCGGGTTGTGGGCTGGTGCTTATGCAGAGTACGTATGTCTGCCTGAAGAATGGAAGCAGGGTGTGGTAGCCAAGAAACCTGCGAATGTGAGTTTTGAGGAAGCCGCCGCCGTTCCTATCGGGGGTATGACTGCGCTGCATATTCTTAAAAAAGCAAATATCCAAAGCGGACAAAAAATCCTCATCTACGGGGCTTCGGGAAGCGTGGGCACTTATGCGGTACAGATTGCCAAGTATTTTGGGGCGGAAGTGACCGGGGTATGCAGTACTTCGAATTTAGAATTAGTTAAATCCATAGGGGCCGATAAAGTAATTGATTACACCCGGGAGGATTTCACCCAGGGTCATGAGGTCTATGACGTTGTTTTTGATGCGGTTGGTAAAATCTCCCGCGCGCATGTTAAAAGCTGCCTGAAGAAAAGGGGGACGTATCTGTCTGTTAAATCACCAACAAGTGAAACGACTGAAAATCTGGCGTACCTCGGAGAGCTTATTGAAGCGGGAAAGATTAAACCAATCATAGACAGAAGCTATCCGCTGGAAAAGACTGTCGAGGCTCACGCCTATGTTGAAAAGGGGCACAAAAAGGGGAATGTCGTAATAAATGTGGTAGTATGATTAAAAATGTAAATGCGAGCAGGAGGGAGTGCTGGCAATGAAATCATTATTGGTCTTGTTTTCATATCACCACAAAAATACAGAGAAGATCGCCAAGGTCTTCGCAAAAGTTTTGGATGCAAAAATAAAAACCCCACACCAAATAAAACCTCAAGAGTTAACAAAATATGATCTAATAGGTTTTGGCTCGGGGATATATGGGGCAAAACACCATAAATCATTACTTGAGCTTGCGGATAAACTACCGCAGGTTACAAACAATATGGCATTCATATTCTCGACCAGTGCCATAATGGGAAAATCCAAGGTCGCCGAAGATCACTGGCCGCTGCGGGAAAAACTGGAATCTCGTGGTTACACGATCGCCGGTGAATTTAGCTGCAAGGGTTTCAACACAAATAGTTTTCTGAAATTTTTTGGGGGAATGAACAGGGGCAGACCCAATACTGAAGACCTTAATAATGCTAAAGAGTTTGCTCAGAACATGAAGCAGGACGCGTGCGGCTCATAGCTATGTAAAAAATAGCACAATGGGAATGTAGTGATAAATGTTAGCTATAATAATAATAAGACCGGATCGGATAGTTCAAGATAAGAGCACTAGTTCTTAAAGAATATGGGTTCCTTGATAATTGATGTCATGACACGTCACTCTTCTTTAGAATATAGACTGTCAATATCTCTGCTAGTAACCGCCCCTCTGCTCATCTTACTCTATAGCTCACAGGCCTTTCGGATATCGAAGAGGTATTATTGTAAAAAAAAAAGGTGAAAATTACTCAGTAAACCACACACTTCGTTGGATTGTCAAAACTAACTATAATTAAATCGACAATCTATTTATATCTAGGATTAATAATATTATCTTGGTGTAGACTTGGATACGGGAAGGATTAGATTTCGGTGTATAATCGTTATAATTATAGTTCTCTTCCAATTTTTACCAATGAATATTATTATTCTTGAATACGAATCATCAGTTCATTCATTAAATGAATCATACATTAACGACATTTCTACGCGGGATTCGGGAATTACCTACAATGAATGGGGTATGTGGCGGGGGGATTCGAACCATACGGGGAATGCAAGCTGTACGGGACCAAGTTCATGGAACCAACTTTGGAGGGGGGGCAAAAAATCGAACATGTACAGTTCCCCTGCCGTTAAGTATGGAAAGGTCTACATTGGAAGGGGCGCCTGGGTCTACTGTTATGAAATAGCCACCGGATCAATTGTCTGGTCAATTAATCTGAGTTATAATATTGATTCCTCACCCCTGCTTTTTGAGGGAAGGGTTTATATCGGCGGCGGCAGTGAACTATTCTGCCTGGATGCCAATGGAACGGGAGGGAGCACGACAATATACTGGACCGCCAAAATTGGCGGTATTGTCCGCAGCTCGCCAACTACGGATGGAGACGATGATATCTTTATTGCGTCCGGTAATGGTCTTCTCTGGGCGATATACACAAATGGTACTGAACATTGGAATTCCTCCATTTACGGGGGGGCTGACTGTTCACCTGCATATTGGAACGGCAGGGTATATTGTGGCTCCGGTGGATATCTGGGAGGAGGTGAATACGTTTACTGCTTCAATGCGGATACAGGAGCCCGAATTTGGTCTTATAAACTTGCTTCGGCCCCCTGCAGTTCTCCCGCTTTGGCCTACGGCAATGTCTATATTGCAGGCATAGGTGAAAACGGTCATATCTATTGCCTGGATGCAATGGGTTCCGGGGGAACCACCACCCTGTTATGGAAACACGATATCGGTGGATCATATGGTTCACCCGCAGTGGGCTACGAAAGAGTCTATATCGGCAGCGAGAACGGAGGGAACTTTTACTGCTTTGACGCGTTTGGGAACGGTTCCGGTGAGGGAAAACTGCATTGGACCAAGGATCTCGATGATTGGATCCACAGCTCACCCATAATCACTCCAAAATATATTTACGTCGGTGCCGCCGATGGGCGGTTCTACTGCTTGAACAGGACCGATTCCTCTACGGTATGGTCAAAGAAACTGAGTACAAACAATGGTTATTGGGGTATAAGTTCTTCTCCGGCCCTTGCAGGGAACCTGATCTTTATGACCACTGATGGTGATGGGCTTTATTGCATCGGCGACAAGAAAGACATTGAACCACCTTCGGTTCTCAGCACCTTTCCCGTTTCAAACGCCATGGAAGTGAGTACGGATATTGAGATCGAGATAGTTTTTGATAAACCGGTTGATCCTTCCACAATTACAGAAACCTCGATAATTTTAAAAGATTCAGAGGCCCAGACCGTTTTATGCTCTGTTCGGTCGAACATAGCAGGGGACACCACCTACCTCAAACCGATCAATCCGTTAAACAAGGATGAGTTATACACCGTAACTGTCACTACCGATATCGTTGATCTCGTTGGATTTCATCTGGATGGGGACGGAGATGGAAATGATGAAGGGGCCGGTATTGATGAATACACATTCTCGTTTACCACCGTTCCCCTATATCCGCCGCATATTGATCCGATCCCCACACAGCGACCCCCTGAGGATATTCTTTTTGTGGTAAACCTCTCCTCATACATCTCAGACAAGGACACAGCCAATGAAAAGCTGATCCTTGAGGTGAATTCTTCTTACATTACCGTGGATGGTCTGGACCTTCAAATGTTGTATCCTACGGGAATCTCTGCCGAGGTGGTCAATCTATCAGTAAGCGATGGCGAATTCCCAAAACCAACCTACAGGGATTTTCTGGTAGAGGTCATCAGCGACAACTATCCACCATTACTATCTTCCGTTCCTCAACAAAACCTGACTGAAGATATTCACTTCGAACTTGATATGACCCCATATATTAAGGACCTGGATACTCCTTTTTCCAATATCACACTGAGGGATAACTCATCATATTCGGAAATTGATGGGCTTGTTATCAATTTCATGTATCCAAACGGGGTGAGCTTCGATATGGTAAACGTGTCGGTATACGATGGAAAGAGCACGGATTATTTGACCATCAATGTGAGCATTGCTCCTGTCAATGATGCCCCGATCATCACGGAAATACCAACCCAGGAAGTGGTCAAGGATGTGCCGACCAACTTATCGCTTGAAGACCATATCTCCGACATCGACAATCATCTCCTTGATCTGGTCATAACCGTTGATTCACCATATATTGAAGTTCAGGGACACATCCTCAAAATGACATATCCTGATGGTGTCGCCGAGGACGTGGTGAATGTCACGGTATCGGATGGGCAGCTCTCCGATAACACCACTCTGTTCGTACAGGTATATCTGGCAAATGCCCCTCCCTCGCTCTCCAAACCTCAGGTAAATCCTGAAGAGGGTGATACCGGTACTGATTTCGTGTTCAGTGTGGTTTTCACGGATGCGGATATGGGTGAAAGGGCTCCAGAGGTCCAACTTGTCATTGGTGAGGAAAAATTCTCATGTGTCAAGGTTTCGGGGGATTACCGTACGGGTGCAACATTCAAGTTCAACTTAACACTCCCCAAAGGCGAGCATACGTTCCATTTCACAGCGGATGATCATCGCGGCGGCAGGGCTTACACGGATGATCTGAACATCACCGTGTCCTCTGAGAAAGGTGCTAATGACAAAGTAGGATCGAGTAAGGGATTCATTGTAGGTACATTATTGGTGGCTGCCTTTCTCCTTCTTATAATCACAGCTGTTTTAATATTAATGCTGTTTAAGGGAAAGAAGAAAGAGCCGCAGTGATATAATACATGGTCCCGAAGGTTGATATTACAGAACCGAAGCTCGTTTAGCCAATCTTCGAAAATCTGCTTCTATGCGTAATCGCTGTATCACAAAACAAGGTGACTTCTCGAAAATAATAAATAAGTTATGAGAAGTATTCTTGCCGCTAATACAGGAGTGATAAAATGGCTAGCGAAAAAATAATAAAACAATTGAAAACAGGCGCCGTACTGATAATACTCATCGGAGGTCTGCTGGCTTTGGCAGGAGGGCTCATGGTGGGTTTCGGCGGTGAGAGTGAGAGTATGTCGGGATTGATCGGAGGTATCGCCATTGCTGCTGCCGGTGGATTGACCAGCGGTACTGGAGGCATAATTCTGTCTATTTCCATAGATATGAAAAAAGAAATGGAAAATAAAAATTCCGAAAAATAACAAAACTGGCACCTATATTATCCAGTATATACGCCATGAGATAGAATATGCTCCCAACGAAATTAGAGCATCAGGATGGGAAAGGACAATGAATAAAGACTCCTTCATCATAACACAGCTCATCCTAACCTTATCAGGTATCCTGGCCACGCTCTGGCTGGTTGGAAATGATATGGTCCAGGGTGATTACTGCCCAAAACTTTTCGGCATTCCCGCCTGCTATCTCGTTCTCGCCGCTTTTTTGCTGGTCCTTCTTTCTCTGTTCATCAGACATAGATTGATTAATCGGATTGTTTACGGTCTTGGCGCGGGATCAGGGTTGGTTATCGCGATTTGGTTCTCGGGAAATCAGATTTTGGGTCTCGACGAATGTCCCAAATGGTTCGGCCTACCACTCTGTTACCTGTCACTCCTGACCTTTGCAGCTCTAATATGGTTGAAGTTGCACATTTCCGTAAAGAAGAGGGACGGCTCTATTTTAGGTAGTTTCGCTGAATAATATGCGTCATGGATTTCCCAGTTGCATCTTCCCGAATGATAACGTAATAACTCCTTTCGGGCCCACATCCGCACAGCTGCCGCTCACCACTCCTTCGGACGCACCCATGATTATGGGATATGTCGACAGGAAAAAGTAATAAGACCAAAAAATGGAAAATCCTTTAATATCTACAAGGGGTTGTTAGCTCGATGCCGCCCCCGAAAAAATATCGTCGATCCCTTGTATTTTCTGTTATTGGGGCCTGTGTGATAGTTATTATAATATTGATAATGAGCCAGGTATTCACTCCTACCGGCTATGATCCTAACACGTGGTCAGACGAGGAACTCGGACCCCCTCCCTTGAACGTAACGTGGGGTAACGTCGTTCCCCTGAACATAGAAGGTTACGAACCCAGCATCTCTTCGGACTCCCAGGGCGCAATGTACATCACAGGCCATAAAAACCTTGAGGAGAGGGATACCTGGGACTACCTTGCTTCATGGTTCGTCATGAGCAAGGATGAAGGCAAAACATGGTATCCGCCCACAGAGCCATTTCCCAGGGGTGCCATCTGGCAGACCTATCTGGGCGATGAGGGGGATATCGCCGTGGACGCAAACGATAACGTCTATTATGTTGATACCTATCTTCTCGACAATCATATTCACGTTTGGGCGGATCAGGGACAGTACCAGTATTCCGTAAGGATCCAGAAGACCACGGGACTGGACGATCGGCCGTGGATAACCGCACAGGGGAACAATATCGTTCATTATCTGGGAAACAACGGTGTAGAAGTAAACGGTGGGAGATACTGGTATTACCGCTCCACAAACGGTGCCCGCACCTTTACGGCGGGGGAATCCGTTCCCGGAAACGGATGGGGCCATATAGACGCGGAAAGGGACGGAGACCATGTTTACATTATCTCGGAGAGCAACGTCGGAGGAGAGGCCGACATTCGTGTTTACGTAAGCGACGAACAGGGCGCCAGCTGGGATTTTTCCAATCCGGTGGTTGTGGGACACCGGGACGGTCCGGGGCGTCAGTACCCAATCATTACAGTGGGAGCCAATGGCGACGTTTGGTGCCTTTGGAACGACGCTTCCAACGGGGTGGAGAATGGCACCCGCGTCTTCGTGGGAAGGAGTACCGACTTCGGCCGCAGCTGGGACACATGGGACATAACACCTTTCAAGGGTTTTCTGGACTATCCCACCATCAACGCCGGGCCGGATGGCTCCGTGGCGGTATCATTCTACGCCACAAAAGACCTGCCGGTATCCGAAAACAGCGAATGGTACATATACGGGGCCCTGGCACTTAACGCCGGCAGCGGCAATCTATCGTTGAACTTTTCCATAGCTGACCCGACCCCTGTTTATGTGGGCTCCAATCTTCATGCCCTTCACGATTTTTACGAGATCGTCATCACACCGGATATGGCATTGAACCTTGCCTATCAGTATTATGTAGGACCTGGAAACGGGGACAGCATGCTCTATTTCGTCAGAGGTATCGTTGAGAACCCCAACCAAGGAGCGGAAGTGATTGACAGCGGATAACGGGCTGATGAGAAAAGGATCAAGGAGGGTTTGGCGGACATGGAAATGGGGTTTCTTGATTGCGTTTGTGGTAATGATTGCGGTCTTCATATTTGGTTTGAACGTGGAGGTCCAGCATAAAAGGTCCGGAATAAAAGGAGAAGAACCAATAAAATTCTTCGAAACGGACGTGTCTCCGTCAATCGCAGTCGGTATGAACAGTTATACGGTAAGCATATCCAATGATCGGAAATATACTATTACGTGGGTGAAAATGGAGTTCCGCGGGCCCAACATGCAGGCTCCGAGCCATGAGCCCGAGACCCATTCCGATTCCATAGGAGCCGGTGGGGAGACGAGTTATTCTTTCGATATCCCGAAGGGTGCCGAATCCGCTGAGTTCGAACTGACCGGAGATTCTCTGCCTGGATTTGCCGACATCAATCTTTACGTTAGAGGCTCAAATACAAGTGCTGAATGGTCATCGGAAAGCTCATCGAACGACGAGAACATTAGACTGTCAAGCTCGGATATAGAATCAGGTGGATACGGCGCATACACCATTAGCGTCAGGCATGAAGGCGGCGTCCGGTCAGTCTCATACACGCTGAGCATATCACTGAGCTACGCCGATCTCGTCCTTTCCCATACACATTCCAACGCTATCCCGCCCGAAGATACATTAAATCTGGACTATATTATAAATCTGGACGCGGCGCAGGTGGATGAATTGGGGTTTTATATCTCGGCCCGGATCAGACTCCCTGACGGAATGACCATGGAGATACGGAGGGTCTACAGCTCCAGTTGGTCGGTGCTTGAGGAAGTTACCCCGACACCGGATGAACTTAAGGACTCGGAACCCTGGGGACCTGTGGATACCACCGGTACGGTATCGGGAGTGGCATATGCCATTGCAGTTTTAAGCGGGATAGTGCTTTGGGCCCGGCTGCGGTTCACCGAAATGGTCAAACCGCGGTTTATAGGTCCGGTACACTGCTTCATATCACTGATCTCCCTTATCCTTGCTGTTGATCACACGGCAATAGCGCTGCAAAAATCCTGGCCTTGGGGGTCTCCCGGAATGTTATTCTCGTACCTTTCCATAGTGACGATGTTGGGATTCACCGTTTTTTCATTCTACGACGTTGAAGGAAAGGAATGGCTGGGCAAAAGAAAATGGCGAAAGGTCCACCTGATCCTTACAATACTGCTTTTCCTGGTCGTGGTTCTCCATATCGGGTTGATGGGCGATCACCTGGGTTTTCTGAAGTGATGTGAATAATTTCATATTAAAATTATTAGATGTTACACAGTATACTTTTTTCTATGACAGATTATCATTGGGTCATCCCAAATTCCACGCCCTTCCTCCATATCTTTTCTCTTCTAAAGAGGACCTGCTCCCGTTTCACTCCGGTGTCCACTTCGTTCCGCAACACCCAGCAGGTGTTGCTACACCCTCGGTAGATGTACCTACAGGTGTAACTGCGTCACACCTGAGCCCTCGCCTTTTAAGCCTACGGGCGACGTAAGAAACGCAGGTCCGACACAAAAATAACAGAAATTAAGGGTGGGGGCACTACCCCCATGAACGGCATCTACGCCGTTCCAGTGCATTTCACAAACCTGCACCCGGGCCCCAATTAGAAAGCTAAGAGATATCAAACTAACAGCCTATCTGTGCAGATGGTAATTTCGATTACCCGATTAAAATAATTAAAATCGTTTTACGAAAGAATTATTTAACAGTAATTGAATAATATATCTATGTATACGAAATCACGTGATCTTAAGGTTCTCATCTACAGTGTAGCCATTTTTACCATATTTGCCGTGTTAATATCCGCTCCCGTGCTTGGTTCGGTTCCCCCCCAAAAAATAAATTACCCGGATGAACCAAACAGAGCTATCGCACCCATCGAGCTGGTATCACCCAAAGAAGCCAGGGTCGTAAGTGGTATAGGAATTGAATTAAGCTGGAACGTTGCCGGCGAATATTCCGGATCATACTCTTTTGATGTATATGTATCCGAAGATGGAGAAAAAGTCACGGCATCAAACAAGGGTACTCGACTGGGCAGCGGTCTGACCGAAACATCCCTGAAGGCCATGATCCTCCTCGATAAAACGACGTATTACTGGAAGGTAGTCGGGAAAGATATTGGGGACAACGAGCAGATCTCGTCACTTGTTGGACAATTTTCCATCGACAGATCGATACCGGACCCGGATAACTATCTCGGCATATCGGTATCGAATCCGAATCCGAGATACGGGGAAGAGGTATATTTCGCTGCCATGGTCCCCAACACATTCGGCGATTTCATTAGCTATTCGTGGGATTTTGAAGACACAAACGAGAATATCGAGGGAAGCGACAAAGCAAAGGTCACGCATAGTTTTCAGCGACATGGAAAAAAACTCGTTCAGCTGACGGTATCAGATGAGCTTGGTAACGAACAGAGTACATCGGTTCTGGTAGAAGTGGAGGGAGGTGAACCTGCTGCGTCTATGTCGGGGGGGAGTATGAAAGATAGTTCGTACTCGTCTATTATCGTTGTCTGTATGGTAGTGTTTTTCATAGTTATTATCATAGTGGTAGTCGCCATTTCGGCGGCAGCAAAGGAAAAGGAACGTCAGAAAAATCAGTTTGCGGTACCTTCCGAGATATACGAGACAGAGGACAAGGGAGATCACCCGGACGAGAACCCCGAATTCATCTACAACATGGAATGGTACATGGAGAAGGGATTTCGAAAGGTGACCGATGAAATGAAGAATATGACAAAGGCCACCAAGGACCTTGTCAAGGGCGAACGATTCGGAAAATACCTATCAATCTTCATCGTGGCCTTTGCCATTTCCACCATGGTCTCGGCATACCTGCAGTCCAATTCCAACCAGGAAAGTACCGAAAAATACAGCCTTGCAAAAACCCACCTCGAAGATTCCAACACCCTTCTTCTTCAGGCGGAGAGCATTATCGACAACGACGTCAATCTGCTGGAACAGGCAAGGCGGTATTACGTGGAAGGGGAGAACCTCCTGTGGAAGTATATCCAGAAAACGCTGAACGGAACACCCGAAAGTTATTACAACGAAATAGGGGACTCGCTCATTGCTTTCAACAACGCCTACGGACTGATCGTTCAGAGCAATTTGTATAGATCAAAGCATGTCACACGCAGCTACGCCGTCAACCTTGTGGATTTCGATGATTTCGTACCCTGGGACTACAGTAACGAGCAGATAAAACTTATCTCCATAGACATATTGGGAGTTCTGGAAAAATACAGATCCGATTTCGACAGCTACGAGGAAGATCTGAAAGAAGAATCAATCTCTCTCCGGGGATATGCAGATTCGCAGTTCGACGGGGCCAATGAACTGGGTGACGAAGGCCTCTCATTTACCAGAGCGACGACATTCTTCTCCATCGCCACGTCGGTGATAGGGATTTCCATCGTACCTAAGAACAAGTATACAAGGAGAATTCTCATATTCGTCGGTTTGGCAGTATTTGCTTCCGGTTTCTTTTTCATACAGATATATTAGTCCGTACGAGTGGCTCGGAGAAAAGATCAAAATACCGGGAATAGGATCAAGCCAAGCAGTAATCCGAAATACACAACAAAACAAGCGGCCCGGACGACAATATTTTTCGTACGATTGTAAATAAATACCAATCCAGGAATGCCGACAGCCACCATGAAAGCTCCGAATAGTATCATTATCAGAAGCCCGGTCCGGCTCAATGTGGTCTCAAACCCCACAAAGATGAATATGAGGCTGAAAATGGCCGTGCCTATGAAGAAGCATATGGCCTCGAGACACCCCGACTTTTCCTTTTTTTGATTTTTCTTTTCTTTTTCATTGATGATGATAGCACCTCGAAATCACCCCCAATGGGTGATTTTTTCTGTTTCCGCGCTAATTAATTTTTCTTTGATCTGGAGACCCAGCTTATACCCAGCCATCCCACTCCTCACAATCATCCATTTTATTACCAAATTCTTCCCCCTCATCACCCACTTCCACATCGTCCTCATCTCCGACCTCGATCCCCATATGTTCATTTTCGCCCTTCCCGCGCCGATGAACAAAGAAAAATAATACCGCTGCCACACCCACAACTACAATCACCACCAATATCCAAAGCATCAAGGGTCCAAGAAAGCCTTTCTCATCTTTTCCGGCATCATCCCCCCCGTTATCCACGGTTGGTGTTATCACGTTTATCGTCCAACTGTAATTATGAGAATTTCCGGCCGGATCGAGAATAATCACCCGCAATTCATGCGTTTCCGGTCCTTCTCCAGCCACAAATGAAAATGAATTTTTTCCGTTATAAATTATTTCCTGACCCAGATACCAGCGGAATTCCAGGTCGTCCGGCTCGCCCGGGGAAACCGTCACGGCAAATTCAATAATTTCACCTCCCTTCACGGTTATCTCATCCATCTCCGGCGTCCTGCCCTCAATCATTGGAGGCAGATCATCCCTCGGAACCACCGGACCCACCCACTGCGGCCCTTTATTGGAATTGTTGGCAAGATCAAAGGCCATGACGGTAACATAATAACTGAAACCATCTTCAAGAGAACTGCCGTTGCACGTGGTGAGCGATAGCTCTTTAACACTTATATCTTGTATTGCAGCCTCCGGCTCCAGCTGAAGCGGATCAACGGAATCATTCTTTGTTATGTAAACAGAATAATGGCCGAAATCGCCAGCCGTATCATCAACAGGCGTCCAGCTTACCGTAACGGAATTCCCGTTATCGGCAGGGGTGTCCATGGCCATAATATTCAAAACCGCTCCCGGCGGCGTCAGGTCCGGGGGCTCGAGGAGAACTATCGCAAGATCGGAGCCCAAAAGGCCGTCGCCGTCACTGTTGTTGTATCTGTCCGATAACGTTGTCTCCACGAGATATTCGCCGGCAGCGAATCCCTTAGTATTCCAAATAAAATAATAACTTCCTTCAAACCCTTCCATCAGCGTTTCATTTACAATAATATCTCCAGCGGCAGACGATATGGCGATAGTCCCCGCTAAACCGGTTTCGCCGTACATTTCAATGACCCTTATAACCACTTCCGAGCCGGGAGGATAGGTCCCGCTTGTGTCAAGCCCTACGGAAGAACTTACCGCCAAGATAACGGGTGCCGTTTCGTCCACCAGGGCCATGATCAGATCCGGGCTGCCGGGCAGACCGTCCCGATCCGTATTCGAGGAAATGTCAGCGAGAGTGGTCTCGACCTCGTAATCGGCTGAAGGGACCGATCCGTTGGTGTTCCATATATAGTAGTATATCCCGGACCCGGCATTCTTCAATTCCCCATTTGCTACCCTTCCGCCGATGATATCGGAGTTTATAGTAACGGTGCCGGTCAAACCTTCCTCGCCAATTGCCTCCGTCACCGTAATATTTACCAGAGAACCGATCTCGTACATACCGTCGGTATCGTTACCTACCGAAGAAGCTACTCTCGATATCTCAGGCGCCACGTTATCGATCAATCTTATCTCGAGGTCTGGCGAATGCGGTAAACCGTCATGGTCGCCGTTGCCAAGTTCATCAATAAGAGTGGTCTCCACATGATAGACGCCCCCCGGACACCCGGCAGTATCCCAAATAAAACGATAAACGCCCCACCCGTCATCCACAAGCTCAAATTCTTCGCTAGACCCAACTGAACCATTGCCATCCGGTTCGGCCAATCTAATGGCGATATTTCCTTGGAGCCCGGCCGTTCCATGTCCCTCGACGACAGTAAATTCCACCGTGTGACCCCGCACATATTCTCCAGTCTCATTGCCCTTAGTCGCCCATACATGGGTGATCTCCGGCGGCGTATCATCCAAGATTTTTTTTACGGTAACGTTTGCGCGCGACATCTCCCGTATATCAATCCTCACTCGGCAGATGCACTGCTCTCCGGGCGTGTTGATAAGCTGTTCCACTTCCAGGTGTCGGTCAAGCAGAAGGTTTCCGGCAAGGTCGCGCCATTCTCCCACTGCTCCGTAGCTCTCTCCCGGTTCAAGCGGAGGCATGATGAACTCCAGAAAACCGTGATCGAATTCTTCCAGTAATTCATTCACCACTCTTCCGGTAACCTCGGCAGCGGTACCGTTATTGGACGGGGTGAAACTAATGTTGATCTTACCTGCGGGAATAGCCGACAGGTCATCACGGACACCGTTGCCGTCACCGTCATAAGTGTATGAATCTATCCGCGAGCCGTTAACCCTTACCAACCTGAAACCCTCTTCGCCCCCCCATCCTTCCTTGGTTCCGGATTCTGTGAGAACGAAAAGCGGAAACTCCCTCTCGTCCACGCTGCCGTCCTCGATCACGTCAACAAAATCCTTATCGTGCACCCGGTTCTCGTGCTCGTGCCCGTGAAAACTGAAGGTAACGTTATATGCACGCATAAGCTCACGGTATTCCTCGGCGTTCTGTTCCAGATACGTGTCGTTTCCGAAAGGGGTAAGATACGTGGTATTGATAGGTTTATGGTGCATGAAAGTAAATTGATTTTTACTATCCATGTTCGCCGCAAGTTCAGTCTCTATCCATGCCAGCTGTTCATCCGTTATGCCGTTCCCCCCTGACGATCCGTTGTCGTTCATGGGCCAGGTCACCTGTGAATCTATTCCAATAAAATGAGCCTGTTCACCGTAATCAAAGGCAAAGTTCAGCTCCGGACTGATAAATTCCTCATAATCGCCGATATAGGTGGTGGGCCAATAACTGTAATCGTGGTTACCCGGTACCGTGTAGATCGGAAATCCCAGGCCCGGATCGCTGGCAACCCTGTAACGGTACATCTCGTCCTGGTGCTCCGGCGGAATATCCTCCATATCATACAGGTCCGGCAGTTTGTCGCAAACATCCCCGGTGTTTATCACAAAAGCGGGTCTGATGAAATTCAGTTCGCGGATAATATTGCCGAAATCCTCGTAGGTATCCATGGATTTGTTTCCTATGTGTATGTCCGTTACATGAACAAAATCGAATTTTTCACTGAATTCGCTTATAACCGATACCGAGTGGGGTTGCGTGTAAGCAGTTCCATTTGCTGTTATGGTCAGATCATATATATCGAGTAACACGTAGGGAGGGATCTCGAGGTCAACCAGCCAGAAGGAGGGCTCAAATACAGCCGAAGAAACGTTCAACCTGAAATTCGAATACCATGTGGATAATTCGGCGCCCCATGATATTCCCGCGTACTCTTCCGGAACCTCGATCCTCGCCGTGAAACTTTCACCGCGCAGCTTCATCTCGGGACAGCCCAGACTTGGATGGATTATCTTTATGGAATTTGGGCCCCGAAAACCTCCTGCAGGTGATCCATGCGCAGCATTCATTTCCGGATCAAAGGGTTGTACCCCTTCTCTCTCGTGCGAAAATGTCCAAGCGAAAAAAAAAGTAAGCACGCATAGTAATAACACAAAGTAAACGGAAGCTGCTTTTCGAATGATCATTCTCGTCATCATAACGAAACCGCCGGGGCGTGTAAAATAAAAATTTTTTGTTCACTTCAACTTCATCTCGATGGTGCGGATGCTGTCTTTGTATTCCTTCCTCAATCCCGCGTAATCGGTCTTTGAAATGCTCTTGTTCTCGAATTCTTCACGCAGGAGGCGAAGGGCAGTTCTTTTCTCTTTCAGATCCCGCTTAAGTTTATTTTTATCCTCTCCATCATCCTTCTGCGGCCACCGGTCCCTCCGCTTCGATTTGCGGGTGGTGGTTTTTTTCTCCGTTTCCGGTTTTTTCTCCGTTTTTACCGTCTTGAGAGCCGGTTTTCTTGATGATAACATCCAGACTCCCAGTATTATAACGACAACTATGATGATGATCACCAGATAAACGTTGGTATAATCCGAGCCGTCCTCTTGGGGGAAATCATCGGGATCAAGAGGATTTGTGCGTGCCCTATATTCTTTGATGTTCGAAAAACCGTCTTCGTCCTTGTCATAGGAGGAATCGTCGCCAAAAGGATCCAGTCCGTACTTGTATTCCCATTTGTCCGGCATCCCGTCCTCGTCCCTGTCTGTTTCCTCACTCATCTCCTGTTCAACAATTTTTCGTATGTATATATCCCGTCTTCCGCCGATCTTCACCGTAGGTTCCTCACACACCACATAGCACCCGGGGTCATAGGCAATTATCCCTGAAGCTCCCGCATCCCGTTTGCCGTTGCTGATCGAAATCTCCTTCTCGACCGGGAAACCTTCTTCTCCTCTTTGATTATGTCTCAGGTAAATGTCATATCCGTTTCTAAACACCAGATAACGATCACCGTCCGATGCGATGCCCAGGGATGGAAGCATCTGCTCGTGCTGGGAGAGATTGTTCACCGGCGGGTACACTCCACTGGGAAAATAATCGCCGGAATCGCTCGATGTTACCCAAAAGATCCAATGATCGTCCTTACCTTCCCGGTCATCATTCCACAGGACGTAGAGTATGCCGCTCCCCTCTCCGAATATCTGCGGTTTTCCTACCTGAAATGGACCCTCGTTCGGGTAGGTGAGCTTGTCCAGCTTGTCTATGGATCTGGGAGTATTAAATGTTCCCTCCGTGTGCAGCGCCCTGCTGAAATATATTCTACTGCCTGCTTCCCAGGTGCAGTATGCGTAGGTGTCGTCTGCGAAAATTGATGATGAGTTGCAGTTACCCTTATTGGGATTGGAAACTATCTTGGGCTCCGAAAAGGAATTGCCCCCATCATTGGATTTAGAGAAGTAGAGCTGGGTACCCTCTGTCTGATTGCCGGACGCGAGGAAGCTGCAGTATATCTTTCCGGTGGGGGCAACTCCAATGGACGGGGCGCGAACGGACTCATATTCCCCAGTTATTTCACTTACATCCGCAAAAGTGCTTCCCCGGTCAACGGATTTTGCAAAAAAGACGGTCTCGTTGCCGTCATCACGGTCCTGTTCCCACGCAAGGTAATACCAGTTTGTCATGTCAGCAATGGCCAGGTCGGCATTTCCCATTCCTTTACCGGCAGGAAGATTGATGGTGAAAGGTTCCTCGAAATCGTCCCCCCAGTACTGAGAGCGGCTTATCTTGAATACACTTTCAGATGCCCCCGGAGCGTAATGCTCCCAAATGGCGACGGCGGCACCCACTGCATCTTTCCTCACTATCGGATTTCGATTCGCTCCTCCAATATTTTCGCTGATAACGGTGGTTTTCTCGATCACAAGTTCGAGGGGGACCGATACAGGACCTTCCGGCATGAAATCCTCATCCTGCGACCTGCCGATACCCGATAGAAATGAGAATACCATTAACAGCAGTACTGAGACGACCAGTATTGAAAGAATGTTGCTGAATTTTTGTTCTGCCATGACACTGCCCCGCTAATCCAATAACTCAATGGAAGTTCGGTAGGTGGAATGAAGTTCGACGATATCCCGGTTCTGCCTAGCCGTTAGCTCGTGGAAAATAATTGATCGTCCTTGCGTTAGCCCGGAATGTTTTACGGCCAGTACGTCCCATAGGACAATCTTCATGGACGAGGTTGTATCCATGAGAATGACGTTCAGAACGTGGCCCGTGCTCCCGCTTCTCCGAGTGAAATCCCTAAGGTCAAATACTGTGGCGATCTCTCCCTTTACGCTGTACGTACCCCCTACCTGGATATCCTCTATAGGTGTTATATTCTTCTTTTTCTCCGGTGGAGCTTCAAATTCAGAGAAGTCTTCCGGGTCTAAAACTACGGCACCCCATTTGCCCGGTGATATCTGTCTCCCGTAGTTGTTCTCTTTCACCATTCCGTTGGCGATCTTTATTTTAGAACCTGTTTCAATTTTCTTTTCCAATAATGTATCAATGCACTTCTCGTCCCATATCACTACTTTTATCCGTCCCGTGGCATCCCCTATGGTGAAGCTAAGCATCTTCCCTTCCTTCCCGGTCTTTCTTCTATAGTTATTCACCTCAAGTTCGGAGATTACGAGACCGTAAATTGTGGCTGAGAGACCATCGGTGAGGTCTTTTATGGGAATGGATGACGCAAGGTCGATGCCCAAATGACTGGCGGCAATATAGGAGGCAGCCAGCCTGTCGAAAAGGTCTCCGGAATCTGCCAATACAGATTCAGTCTTCTCAACGTAGCTTTCGAACAATCCCCCCTTTGCTGCGAGAGCGTCGATTTCCTCCTGTGTGAAGGGCATAATATACTAAACACAATCAATGTATTTGTAAATTACTGTAATGAATTGACGCCGCCTGCTTCGAGGAACGAGAGGGATATGGAAATATTTTTATCGGGTCGGGGTGATGGGGTAGCTGATGACCGAAGGGTGTTTATTCTGTGATTTGGATAAAAATAATGATCGTGAGATACTATTTTCCTCCGAAAGGCTCGTGGCTGTATGGGATGCTTTTCCGGTAACTCCGGGACATATTCTTATTATTAGCAAAAAACACAGAAACGATTTTTTCGAGTTGGAGGGAACGGAGTACCATGAACTGCAGGGTATGATACTGCGAGCCCGGGAATTTATCAAAAACGAAGGAAAATCCCCTGACGGATACAACATAGGAATGAACTGCAATGAAGCTGCGGGTCAGACCATCATGCACTTTCACTGTCACGTGATTCCACGCTACCGGGGCGATACAATGAAACCGAGAGGCGGCGTAAGACACTGTGTTGCCGGCAAGGGAATTTATTGATGAATTTTGATGAAGCATATTGGTTTATCAACAGAATTGTCGATTGCTGTTTCCTGCATCCTCGTGGGACTTATGGAAGTAGCGGACACCTCTTTTCCGTTACCCTTATCCTTTCGAGAACTCCCCGGGATATTGTCAATGGTGAAAAACTCGACAAAAAGTCGAGATTTGCAGCTTGACAATGTTCGCGGAATCGCGGTCCCGAAGGGCCGATTCCGCTGAATAGAACACATTTATCCCTGTTCATTGACGCGCTTCCAAGCAGCCATTCGACTATTTCCCGGCAGTGAAGGGCTCCGAAGAACGCCACTGCGCTGTTGTCCCTTCTCATCAACTCGAAGATCAAGTGTTCCAACATGACCATGCTTCTTCGGGTTATACTGCGCTTGTAAAATTTCTCCGCACCGACCTCATCTACGATCTCTATTATCCCTCTCCAGTAATTCTCCAAACTTTCTCTCATTCCACCAATAAGAAGAAACCTGGTGGAAAGTGATTCAAGATATAGGATATACATTTCCGAGGCGGCCTGATCCCTCTCCTCTGGAGTCTCGACGTAGGCGATCTCTTTGCCGTTTTCCAATGAATAATTCTCTGCCCACCTTTCCGGTATGAATGTCTCTCCGAGGGAGGAGTAACCGGCCCTCTGAATCAGCGAAACTGCCTCGTCGACGAAAAGTTCCTCGATCTCGGCAGGGTACCCAAGCTCCTCGAGGATACCTTGAATAATTCCGACCTGATGACGGCTCAAGGCCTCCTTAACTTTCGGCAGTACATCACTGACACCTGCAACGAGAGGATGCTCGAACACGATAGTGTTTGCCCCGTGGATCAATGGTGCAAGAGTTGTCGAAATATCTTTGTCGAGAATATGATGAGTCCCAACAAGTACTATTCAGTATAACACCTTGCTTTGTGTTGAGAAAAAAACTATAAAAAGCTAAAGGGACCGTGAAATTTACCTTATAAATTCCATGATTCCAGCCCCTCTTGCGCTTGAGAGGTGTCATGTCGTTCTTCCGAATCATCTTCCTCTGCGTCCTCATCCCAATCGGTATCGGTAAACGCTTCGGGGCCGTACGAATGCATGGATTCATCCTCATCCTCGCCCTCATTCCCATCCATATCCTCGCCCTCATTCCCATCCATATCCTCGCCCTCATTCCCATCTATATCCTTATCCTCATTCCCATCTATATCCTTATCCTCATTCCCATCTATATCCTCACCCTCATTCCCATCCATATCCTCACCCTCATTCCCTTCCATGTCCTTATTCTCATCCGCATCCTCAACCTCGCCCTCATTCCCTTCCATGCCCTTATTCCCATCCGCGTCCTCAACCTCGCTCTCATTTCCATCCATATCCTCCCCCTCATTCCCATCTATATCCTTATCCTCATTCCCATAATCATCCCCGTTTTGATCCCCGTCATAGTGGCCATAGTCTTCCGAAGCATACATCACTTTTCCCGAATCATCCGTCCGCATAGGAACCAGGTCGACAATATCGTGTTCGTCGTTTTTCGAGAACCAATCTTCCTCCTCACTGTGCGACATTGTCGGGTATTCTTCAAAATCCGACTGATAGTTGTTATCTGCGAACGATTCGGAAAAATACTCTCCCTCGTCCTCATATTCGATGGAATCTTCTTCGCCGTATTTTTCGAATGATTCCCAGTCCTGGGAAGTATTCTCCGGCAAAAGATATTCCTCCTCGATCTCCCCATGAGAAATATATAAGGCGTCGCCTCGGCTCGTATCTTCAAACATTGGATAAGGCTCTCTCTCTAGATCGGAAACTGGAAATTCTGCATCCTTTCCCGGCCCCATTATTCCGGAACGGCTACCGGAAGTTTTCCGTTTCCGAATCCCTCTTTCACCATATAGACGGATAGCCTCTTTCTCCATATTTTCAGCTTCTTCATCCGGCTCATTGAGAGATTCTTTTCTCTTTTTCCGCTTTGATGAATATATAACGAGCAATATTATCACCAGTACCAGGATGGAGACAATGATCAGAAAAATGTACTGGTATGCAGGACTCATTGGAAGGAACGACATCATTCCGGAACCGCCGTCATCCTCATTTTTATCCGTTATCGTGATCCTCCTCTGGTAAATGCTGCTTTCAAGCCCGGAGGCATCCCTCACCCTGAGACCGGCCGTAAAGGTTCCTTCTTTCGAATATGAATGAGTGACGTTCTCCATGGTCACCCAGTTGCTGAAGGTTCCGTCTCCGTAGATGTATTTGTACGTCCCCACTCCCATATTGTCCGATGATTCGGAAGCCGAGAAGGTCATCACCTCACCTTTTTCCACGTCATCCGTTAGGGGTTTGAAAAATGCACTGGGCGGCGTGGTGTCCAGTTTGAAGATAAAGGAGTTTGGGGTCTCGCGGTTTCCGGCCATATCAACGGAATAGTAATAAAACACATGCTCTCCGTCCTCCAGCTCATCCCCCAATGTTCGCTGGAACTCCCTTACTTTCATATCATAATCAAAATAATAATACGTTTTGAAGACGTCTTTGGAAAAGGACTCCAGCTCAAGTGTTATATTGTTGTACCAGTCATTATCCCCGTCAGGGAACATGGGCTCCCTGGTGAATCTTGTGATGGGCGGATTGACATCGATGATTATCTCAATATGTTGAGTTTCCTCCTTGTTGTTCGCGGTATCCACCGAGTAAAAGGAAAGATTGTGCGAGCCGATGGTGGGTATGATCTCATCCATGAGCGGATCGTAAACCAGCGGAAGTTGATCGTCCCAGTAAAAGTAGCTTACCGCTTCCGGATCATCGCTATAGAAATATATCTCCGGTATGCTGGTATAGATTCCATTGGTCCCATCTGGTTCCTCGGGGAACAGGGTAATCGTGGTGATGGGAGATATCGTATCGGTCCTGATAACCACTTCCTTAAGGTACTCCTGATTTCCCGCTTCGTCAATTGAATAGAACGAGAGAACGTGCTCTCCTTCAGGCGATTCGAGATATCTGTTGTAGAGATTAAAGGTATCCCCGTCCCAGGAATAAAGAGTTTCAACCAGCTCATCCGCGATAAGCTCTATACGTACCGTCTCGTTGTACCATTCGCTGCTATCAACTGGTGAATCATCGATTCTCATGTCTGCAACCGTTATGGGGGCCATGGTGTCGATTTTCAGAATCATTTCTTTCGGCTTTTCAATGTTCCCCGCCTCATCTTCGGACCAATAATAAAGAACATGCTCCCCTTCGAGGGTTCCGACATTCCCATCGTACAGCTTCTCATCACCGTCATCCCACTTGTAAAATATCTTTGCCTCGGGCTCGCCCGATAGCTCGATGTTGGGATGTGTGACGTACCAGCCGTTGAATAGAGGACCGTCGGGTTTCTCGGGGATCAGTAACATGACGGTTTCCGGGAGAAGAGTGTCAACCATGTAATTGTACGTTCGGGTCAACTCCCGGTTGGAGTATTCGTCAACCGAATAGAAGTTTAGATTATTGATGCCCTCGGGAACTTGAAATGCAGATGTATAGATATTTGTCTCATTTTCCTCATCATTCCAGTAATAGTAGGTTGTTGCTAAGGGCTCGGTGCTCAGGGAGATCTCAGGTTCGGTAACATAATAACCGTTCTTGCCATCCGGGACCACGGGATTTACCGATATGGTGGTCACCGGAGGAAGTGTATCCATGTGTATTATCCCGAAATCATAGTTGGCACCCTCATCAGCCGTTACAATCATGATGACCGTGGAAAACGTCGAGCCGAAACCGGGAAGAGGGTGTTTGCCGTAATCCGAGGCGTCTAGATTCATATAGTCCACTTCCACGCTCGTAGAGCCCATCTTGACAACCCATACCGCAAAATCGTTACCTCCCCCTTTTCCCTTGAATTCCAGACCAAAACCTTCCTGGCCATTCCTGAACTTGTAGTAATCGGCACCCCATCGATTCACGCTGGAGCTGTCCGATATGGGTATGGAACTGTACGTTTCTTCCAGGTCAACCTTTATGTTCAGATTGGAATAGCCGTATTTTCCTTCGTCAATGCTGGTATCGTCCAGATAATTCGCCACAAGCCAATTCAGATAAGCATCCAGGGCATTGTCGGAGTACCCCAGGGAGGAAAGCACGTTAGATACGCCGTTGAAACCGTTTCCCGAATTGGATATCAACGCTTTGGTGAATGTATCCCCTCCGTACTGATCCGCAAGATAGGAAATCCATGCTGCAGTAGAACCGTAGTCATACGGGTAATTGTCGAAACGTGTGAGGTCGTTGTCGGGGTAAGCTTCGAAATAGCGGAGGTGGCTCCTGACGCCCCCTGCGTTCTGGCCGTATGCCTTTATTATAGCCCAATCCGCGCAGCCTTCGTTTATCCACAGGTTCTCATTCGCATCCTTGCTGTGGTGAAGAAGATGTTGATACTCGTGGGCCAGTATCTCAAAGCCCCAGCCGTTGATGTCCGCACTGTCCACATAGACCCTTTTGGGCCGCGATCCAGTGAAGAAACCCCCAACACCGCCGCCGCCGTCGGACTCCGGAGAGCCGCCGTCGCGATAATAGACATACACATCGATCTTGAATCCCACGGTACCGAATGCTTCCTCATTGCTGGGCCATATCTTGTTGTCGAATTCGTTCTTCAGGCTCTCGAAGCTGTTGGAACCTGTCTCTACATAGATATCGCAATAGGTCCCGGTATTGGTCTTGGTATATCCGTCCCATTTGCGGGTGCTTTCCTCGGGGATATCATCGGGCTCGATCTCCATGAGGTCGTCACGGGCCAGAAGTTCCAGGTATTTCATGTTGAAGAATGTACTGGCATCGAAGGCAATGGGGACGCCTTCGTCAGTATATTCCTGTGGGATTTCCTTCGACCACTCAACCATCTCATGGTACCATTCGTCGAAATACCCGTACGATAAGCGTGTAGCGATATCGGTCTTCGAGGGAACTGGCAAAGCTGGCGCACTGGTTTCACCCGTCCTCACATCGGTCTGCCGGGAGAGATCGAAGGTTCCCGCGGCGGATACAATGAGTACGGCCACAAGGAAAAAACAGCTCAGAATGATACGGCGGCTCATACGGTTCCCTCTTAACTTAACCTCTAACAAAGACCGGTAACAATATACGAGTATAAATATATAAGATTTATAGAGCAATGTTTCAAGTTATTCGAACATTACTACCCGTTTTCACCTCGTATACGATAGTCTTTGGAATTTGAACACAATCATATAATGCCCTTTAATATTATAGTATTTTGTTTCGTGGTTATCAAATTTCATAAAAAACAACACGAGAAGTTACAAAACTTGATTAAATACACCGTGCACGGTTGAGAAGTTCACAAAAGTCAATGGTATAGTTCAAGATATGAACAAACCTCTTTGCTACATCATCATTCAAGGCCCTCGACACTAAAACGGGAGGGACCCTCCAGTAGACTGAATGACTATAGTGCAAATTAACTTTCTTGAATCCCGCTTCCTCTAACTCAGTTCATCTAGGATCAGTGCGGCAGAGAATTTTCGTGAAAACATCGCATAACTCCCCTTTACCGAACTTATTGTTCGTGAATCGGGGAGTTATGGCGAAATACCGTGTCCACCAAATTGTAATGAAATAAATATAGGCTGACGTAATTTTAAAGTAGTTGAAAAAGAATCTATAGATTACAAATAATGAATAAAAAGTGAAATTTATGAAACGATTGCGCGTACTTGTCATAGCCTTCATACTTTTAATGCCACCGTCTTTTTCACATGTGATGGAAATTATTAATACAACTACCGTTCATAATTATTCTCCCGATGAGAAATCTTCCCAAAAAACTCGAAGCGGGCCGGATTATTTCGTTTTGGAAAAGACTCTCACTAATCATTCGAACCAAGTGAATTGTGTAGACTGGTCTTCTGATGGAAATAGATTGATTTCCGGCTCACAGGATGAATATCTAAAGATTTGGAATACCACAAACTGGAATTGCATGAAGACAATAGATGGACACTATTCGCCGGTTCTGTGTGCCGAATGGTCGCCAGATGTAAGTATGGTCGCGTCAGGATCAAAAGGAGATAACAATCGATTGGTTATTAGAAATACAATTCATTGGTCCTCGATCGAGACAATAACCGATCATCCATCGGGTGTTTATGGTGCTAGTTGGCGCTCCGATGGTAGAAGATTAGCATCTTTAGGCATGGCAGGTTTAATAATCTGGGATACAAATAATTGGAATGACATGTACACGATTCAAGCAAGCGCTGGAATAACAAATAGCGTCAAATGGGCACCCAATGGGTCTCGTGTGGCCTTTTCCTGTGATGATGGAAAAATTGTCATATCGGATGGTATTGGTTCTTTTTGGGATTGGGTCCTGATAGATTGGGGTGGAATTACAGGGATTGCCTGGTCACCAGATAGTAATTTGTTGGCATCAGGCTCATTGGATTCAGTAATAAAAATATGGAATGCCAATAGCATGGAACGTTTAAAAAATATCAGCGGTCATTCTGACTACGTGTTTTGCGTGGATTGGTCCCCCGATGGGAAGAACTTAGCATCCGGTTCAAAAGATTCTACAATTAAAATATGGGACACAACTACTTGGAATTGCATTCAAACTCTTACCGGGCATTCGGATGATGTTTTATCTGTTTCGTGGTCACCGGATGGGACTCGATTGGCTTCTTCTTCTAAGGATAATACAATTAGAATCTGGGCCGGTGATTCTGATCACGATGGAGTATATGAATACATTGATGCTTTTCCAAAAGATCCTGCCGCGTCTCAGGATTCCGATCGTGACGGTTATCCCGATGAATGGAATGTTGGTAAATCTGCTGACGATTCAACATCCGATCCCCGCTTAAGATTGGACGATTATCCATTTGATCCCGCAGCATCTCTTGATTCCGATGGCGACGGCATTCCCGATGAATGGAACCAAGGAATGAGCCACGAAAATTCTACGACCGATCTTACTCGTTTGGATGATTTCCCCAATGATATTGCAGCTTCGCTTGACTCTGATCTTGACGGTTATCCTGATGAATGGAATGATGGGAAGAATCAACCGGACTCAACCACCGGATTGATTCTCGATGTCTTTCCCTTTGATCCAACCCAGTGGTCAGATACCGATGGTGACGGTTTTGGGGACAACATTTCTGGAAACAACTCAGACCAATTTGCAACCGATCCCGCAGCATCCCAAGATACCGATGGTGATGGATATCCGGATGGATGGAATGCCGGAAAAGACGCTCTCGATTCTACTACTGGTCTATATCTCGATGCCTATCCAACCGATCCCGCAGCATCCAGAGACAGCGATAACGACAGTTTTCCAGATGAATGGAATATCGGAAAATCAATCTGGGATTCAATAACTGGAATCGAAAGACTAGACGCTTTTCCAACTGATCCTGCAGCTAGCCTCGATAGCGACGGCGATGGTTATCCGGATGGATGGAACGAGGGGAAAAATGGATTTGATTCGACAACCGGAATCCGTCTTGATGCCTTTCCCGATGATTCAGCTGCCTCGGCAGATAGCGACGATGATAATTATCCGGATGAATGGAATAGGAACAAAAGTGCTGAAGATTCGACAAAAGGTCTCACGCTGGACGCTTATCCTGTAGATCCCTCGGCCAGCCTTGATAGCGATAATGATGGTTATCCCGACGAATGGAACGTTGGGAAATCCGTCGAGGATTCCACCTCTGATCCACCTTTGAGGTTGGATAATTTCCCCAATGATCCTGCAGCCAGCCTCGATACGGACGGTGATGGGTATCCCGATGAATGGAATGTCGGAAGAAGTGAAAATGATTCTATCTCGGACCCGCCCCTCCGGCTTGATGATTTCCCCACCGATCCTGCCGCCAACATTGATAGCGATGGGGATGGGTATCCGGATGAATGGAATACTGGAAAAAAGGAGAAAGATTCAACATCCGATCCAGCGCTACGTCTGGACGCTTTTCCCGATGATCCTGCAGCCAGCTTCGATTTCGACGGTGACGGTCATCCCGATAGATGGAATAATGGAACTGATAAAGATGATTCCACGACAGGGCTGGTCATAGATGAATTTCCCACGGAATCCAGCCAATGGAGCGATTCGGATGGAGACGGGTGGGGTGATAATTATGCGATTGAATCATGGGGAGTTGGAAGAAAAGTCGGCATCTATCTATCAGGAGCATACAAACCTGATGCCTATCCTAATGATGCAACAAAATGGCTTTTTGAGATCGATAACGGCGGCTTGGATGACGATGATAATGATGATGATATTACAATGGATGACGACGAAATTCCAGAAGAGACCGGACCGACTCCAGAATCCAATAATTCATGGATATGGATTCTCCTGATCGGATTATTAATTATATTTGTAATTATCATCAGTCTAATTATTATAGTACGAAAGGGGAAAAAGACAAAAGAGATTGGTGGCTTAAAAGAAGTTGAAAATTCGTATCCTCCAATTACTCAGCCTTCGCAACAGATGGATTATTATCCACAATATGAGCAAGCTCAACAAAACCAGCCATTACCAGCTGAAAATATGCAAACTGCCACATATCCCCCAATTTCCGAGTATATCCCACCGGACACCAATCCCTCGACCGAATCAAGAATTTTACCTCAAACCCAACTAAATGAACAAGTTTACAAGAGATAATAACTGATTTAGAAATAGATGAAGAATTTCGTCAGCCTTTTTTATATAATGTTAAAGATTAATTAATAATGGTGGTGGACACGGTAAACTACGGTACTTCGTACCTTGCTCCTAGCGGAGTCGCATAACTAGCCAGTTTCCAGTTCTCGGCTGACGCCTCCACCGCAACTTCCTACCCCGCCAATGGTGTTCTTGTTGGGTAGTTCCCCCCTACGGAAGTTCGGAAACTGGCAAGACGTTATATCGAAGTCCCCTGCTCTTTTCTCCTGGCCAACCGGGTAGGTTGGCACAACTTCGTGACATATGAGACATATTCACGATGAAATATCTGAGATATTTCTCCCAAATACAGTGCGAAAAGGCACTGCGTAGACTTTATGCGATTCGGAAATCTGCAGGTCGTTATGCGTAATTGTCATATTCGGGCTAATCTTAGAAGAATGCATCTTCTTTTTTTAAAATGAAACAAAATCAGTCAACCTCAATTGACCTGTTTTTTTAATTGGTGTAGCCACTCGCTTTAAATTTTCTTTCAGGATATCTAATCGTTGTTTGATTATTAAGTTAGAAAATATATGAATCATTTCACCAAAATCTTCTTCATTACCTAGTTTTAGAGCATCAATATAGAGTTCTCGATCTTTGCCTAAAAATAATAATTTTGGAAATTTCTCTCTTATTAACATATAATTAAATAATTCACGTCCAACTCGACCGTTACCATCGGTAAATGGGTGAATCATTTCGAATTCGTAATGAAACATCACTGCTGCTTCAAAAGGGTGCTTCGCATTTTTTAAATCCAAATAATATTTTATTATGATGTTATTTAATTCTTCCTCAATAAATATGGAAGGACATAGGGGAACGCCACACCCTGCTATTCCGATATCATTAACTCTTCGAAAAGTGCCAGCGGATTCATAATCAATATTATTCATTATTAAGGCATGAAGTGTTTTAATGAAATCAAGACTTACTTTCCCACGATACTGATTCCGATACCTCACTACCTTTTTAAAATTCTGAACTTCATTGATTTCCCTTAAACTTTTTCCTTTTGGAGCAATATTATTAACTAATAGATCATGCGCCTGCTTTAGTGTTAATGTATTTCCCTCTAGAAAGGTTGTTCCCTGTATGTAATGTATTTCAAAATCATGCTCATAGACTTTAATTTCATTTACTGTTAATAATTCGGTAACGGCTTTATATATATATCGAATCTCTTCAAGTTTCCTAACTTGTTCTTTAGAGAGATGGTCCGAATTAAAGAAAGAAATACTTATTTCAGCTCTCTTTGTTGCAGCTTTTATTTCCATTTCATATGCATATTTCTGTCGATAAACCTCTATCTCTTCTGCATTAGGAGGGAGTACGCCCAAATATTTCCGTGCCTTCCTTTTCTTCCCTCTTACAAATACATCTTTTACAAGGAAGTATTTTGGCTTACCTCTTTTGGGATAGGTTACCTCAACTCTATATGGTTTTTTCGACATGTTTACCATAGGGGAGACCATGTATTTCAAAGTTTCGAAGAAAACTCCGTCTCCTACATTTTTGGTAATGAAAACGCAGTTGAATAGAAATGAATTACTAATTTTCATAAAGGGAGACCCTGTAAATAGAATCTAAGGAATATATGCCGTCACCGGTTAATAGAAGTTATATGATTTTACTGATAAAAATAAAAAAAAATGCGAAATATTTTACTATTTAGTTTGAAATAATAGACTAATAACCCGAAGATGCCAACTCTTCCTCCCTACAGCTCATTACGACACTTACGTGCACGTATTACTAGCCAATTTCAGGCTCTCGGCTGAAGCCTCCGCCACAACATCCTACCCCACCAATATGGATCTCATGGGGATGGTTCCCCCCGTAGGAAGTTCGGAAATCCGCAAGTCGTCATACGAAGTTCTCTGCATTATTGAATGAAAAAAATAACCATCCAATATTTTCAAACAATTGTAAAGAATAGATTATGATGGATGTTTCATTCTGGATCGAACGAGGCTACATGTAGTCTACATGTCGTACCGACGATTAAATAGCGTAAAATGTGTAATTGAATCGTACGCGTTTGCGTACAGGAGGACAAAAAAAATGAGAAGAATGGAAAAGAACGACGAGGCCGTATCCCCCGTTATCGCCATCATCCTCATGGTGGCCATAACAGTTGTGCTGGCCGGTGTATTGTACATGTGGGTCATCTCTATGGTCGATCCGAATGAAAAACCATCCATCATGATTTTTGAGGTCACCGATGGGGTGAACAAGGATTCGGAGCACGGATGCTTTTTCAAGATTCGCGCCGTGAGTGAGGTCGACATCGATCCCACGAGATATTTCTTCACGGTGAGCGAGAGCGGACAATCGCCCAAATCCCTTGATTTCAGATTCCGAGACTACGAGGATCAGGGAGAGGATGAACTGACACCCGTAGGTGGAGATAGAAACAAGACCTATCGATATGACGAAAAGAATTGGAAGATCGAGAACATGAACGTGGAGGGCCCCGGTCAAATGTGGAACGACGGTGAGTATATCGCTTTCGACATGCCAATGGCCAGAAAGGGTGTGGAAATAGACAAGGGCAGCGAATACGAGGTCATGATAAAGAACCCAAACCATGAGATTGTTTTCAGGGGTACCTTTGTATATCAGGAACAGCCGTCAAGCTAAATACACGCATCTCAAATAATTTCTCTTTTTTTTTATCAATGTCCACCATATGCTCAAAAAATAGTAATGCTAAGAATGATCTAAGTTCCATATTTATATAACAATTCGGTGTATGACCATACGGCCCAATAGATTTATAACAATTGAATTGCATTCATAGGATTCAGCAGAATCGGTTCCTTTGGACCGCGATTCTACGAACGTTGTCAAACTGCAAAGCATTTTGTCGAACTTTGCACCATTGACAATATACTGGTGGGGAAATGGAAGATAAAAGGGCTAACACGGGTTTATTATGGTCAATACTGGTGCTTGCAATAGCGGATGTTGTCTTTATTATTTCCTTCAAGATGGAGTTCGTCCCGGCTTTAACTGAAATGATGAGCGAGACAACGGCCGAGACCATAAGTGAATTGTTCCTGTTGTTCTTCCTCATCGTTCTAATATTGTACGTCCCGGGCGGGAGAGTCAAACGCCGGGAGAAAATATCCACGGTGGTGGTCACCCCCATAGTTGAAGAGGAGGAGATTTTATTTTCACCCGCAGCCGAAGAAAACGGGGATATCGCGGAAGTCGAAGAATATCATACGGATCAGGAAGGGGAAAAAGAAGCAGACGCCGAAGCGGTAGTAGTATCAGTTGAGGAATATAAAAAAGAGAAAAAAGGATCAGAGTAAGAAAATTCATCTGGAAAATGCGTAATACGAGGCAGAGATATGACAAGAACGGAGATACTTGGCCGGGAAAGTTCCAGACTCAAAAAACTCGGTCACAGGGGATGTGCATATATTGGAAAGGTGGTCTCCTACCCGGCAGGGCGTTACGAGGAGGTGGGAGAGATGTTCATGGACATAGTTTTTCCCCACTGCATCCTTGTTCTTGGAAAACGCGGTTCCGGGAAGTCCTACACTCTGGGTGTCATCGCCGAAGAGTTCGGATTTCTGCAGTCGCAGTACCGGGACCGTATCTCCGTCATCATGGTGGACACCATGAGCGTGTTCCATTCACTGAAAAAAGAGAACAACATAACCGAGGAAATCCGAAAATTACCTGCATTCGCCAATCTCCAAGCAAGGGGATTTCCCGAGTATTCCCGCATTTTCATGCCCAAATCCACCATAGAAAAGGTTCGGGGGATGGACCGCGAGATCGCATTCGACAGCATACTTCAGCTATCGATAAAAGACATAGAAATATTCGACTGGTTGAGTTTATTCGACCTCGCACCCACCGAACCTGCAGGAGTGCTTATTGCCAGAGTGATTGATAAGCTCTGTTCCGAAAAAGATATATTCGGCTTCCGAGACATATACGAGGAGATCAAGATCCAGTTCGGCGACGAGTACCTGAAGGAGGGTATTATAAACCTTTTCAGGATGGTGGAGAACATAGGGATATTCGGCGAGGTAGGCACCCCCCTGGAGGATATTGTGAGAGGCGGCCAGCTCTCCATACTGGACATGGGATACATCGGCCATGTAAGCGGGTTCGACATCAGGAATCTCGTAGTGGGCATCATCTCCCGAAAACTTCTTCTTGAACGTACTCTTCACACAACCGTGGAAATGCAGGCGGAAGCGTCGCTTACCGGCAGAATCGGGAAAAATGTCATGAGAAAAACGCTTCCCATGGTCTACATGATGCTTGACGAGGCTCATCTATTCATTCCCCGGGATCGAAAAACGCTGTCCAGCACGCCGCTTATGGACTGGATCAACCTCGGCAGACATTCGGGACTTTCACTACTAATGGCCACACAGAGCCCTTCGTCCATCGATCCCCACGTGCTGGGCCAGAGCGATCTGGTGATCGCACACAACATCAGTTCGACTGACGACATCGAGGCATTGAACAGAATACAGCAGACTTACATGAAGGGATCGAGGGACTTGAGGAGCCTGGTGTCATCCATGGATTACATGCCAGGCCTGGCGGTTATTTTCGATGACAAGACCCGAAAGGTTGAAATGTGCAGGATAAGACCCCGCTGCTCGCTCCATCTGGGACTGGATGCCAGTGCGATACCATTATCCGAGAGAATGGGACTAAGATCCACCCACGAGGTCGGGGTGAGTACCCGGAAAAAGAGACCGGCGTCGGAGATTATCAAAGACCTTCAGCGGATCTCAGAGTAATCCTTCTTGTGCGTAATTCGGAGACTCGCCTCTCTATTATTCTTTTTCCCGAGACCAGCGACCCCCAGGCGAACGTCCGTAGGAAGTCAGGTGCTGACTTTCCGAGGGCGCAGGCGCATCTACTGATGCACCGGAACGTAGTGGGCGCTGGTCTCGTCTATGAACCGATAAGTAGAAGTTCAATATCACTAAAGGTCGGCTCACCGCCGACCCTGAGGGCAAGCCCTCTTTCTATTGATTTTTCTTTTTAGATCTAGTCGCCGTTTGCTGAAGCTCGGCGACCCTCTTAAGATAGAAGGAATCATAGGTTAAAAGAAGTGATAGTATCTTAGGATAACACAGTATGATCCTTCCAGATACCTGTTCCCTGCGGAAGAATCTACAAAAGTAATAAAAAGGTGATACGTCATAATTGTTTTAATCTGAAAGTCTAGGGTGGTAAGTTGGGAATCATAAAGACGGTATTCGAGGACAAGAAAAATATCACTATGCCGGTGGGATCCATCCTGATCTTCATGTTCATGATCGTAATATTCTGGGAAATGAGCGGAGCGGAAACCCTCACGGAAGCCGACATTCAGAAAGAGATTGCAAAAAGAATTGCGAATAACAATATCGTTGATCTGTCTAAACTTGAAAAACTTCCGGGCGATTCCCAGACCGAGAATGGAAGAGCCGATGAGGGCATCGAAACAGAGTTGAAGGTATCCATAGAGCATTCCAATGTATGCGAAATTGTCTTCGAACTCAGCTGGTCGGATGAGGCGGACGCGGACGCCAGGCACACAAACGAGCCGGATACATTTACCATTCGAGTGGAAAGCCCGGACGGCTCGTTTTCGAAGGAGGGGAAAGGAAAAAACGGGCAGGGAGGCCAGGGAAATATAGAAGTCTCAATAACACTTTTCGACGAAGCGAATCCTCCGAAATCGCTGCCGTTCCTGAACGGGACCGGGGATTGGAATATAATCATTTCGGTGGCAGCGGGGGACCAGGAGCCGTTGATCCCGAGCCTTTTCGGAATGCGGACTTTTGAAGATAGGGGTAACGATTTCACCCTTGCTATGTCCTACTCGTACACAGAGTAAGAGAGGGGATGGAAAAAGAGAGTTGGACGAAATGTTCACAGCAATTTTTCTTATTTCAAATACCAATTAGAAATTAATATTGTTCCCTGATTACCCCGAAGTCATATGAAGTGGTATTGAGGCCGCTGTGAGCCTTCTTGCATTTACTGCAGTACCAGTTATCCTTTTTTTTCTTGTATTTTAACGGTTCGTTGCATCCGGGGCAATAATAAACTTTCTCAATATTTTTCAGCTTCCCGGTTTTGCCCGACGATATATCGTTCTTTTGATTCTTTGGACGTATGAAGAGTGCATAGATTATCAGACATACTATAATTATAGAGGCGGCAATGATTATCCAGCCGAACCAGGGCATATTTTGTTCCGAATCATGCTCCCATGCATTTCCGTTTTCATTATTACCATCCTCGAAATACCAGACACTGTTGACGTCATATGTTTCACATTTATCTCCATCGGTTTCTTCACCGTCAATAACGGTAATTTCTACAAGGATTCTATCTCCCTGATTTATCGAACCTCCAAGGGTTTTCCCGAATATCAGCGGTTCCGGGTTGGATTGCAGTATTATCTCGGAAAATTCAACTGTGCCGTAATCATGGTTTAACATTCTTACCACCAGATCATCGATGGTTATCTTGTCAAGAGGAGCGAAGGATAAGAACGTGTCATTTTCACCGTCCCCATCCTCATCGGTATAAAGAGAAAGGAACTCGTCCCAACTCATACTTTCCCCGGCGGGAACTGCAGCCGTATTTGAAGTGAACAAGAAAGATAATGGCGATAAAATGATTATGAGAATTGTAATGAATAGACTTATTTTAAAGGTTCTAACAAGAAACATAGCGTGATAAATTATCTGTTGTTATAAATAATTTGTTCAATTCGGTTTTTAATATCTACCGTTGGACCTCATTCTCTTTACTTTTTTCATGTAACTCGAATAGGAATGAGAATCTTATTTTCCATATTTCGGGGATCCGTCCTTCACTCGTTCATCTGAAGGATAAGAAGCTCTTTTATGCTTTTCTTTATCATCTCAAGGGCGTACTCGAAATCTCCGGAATCCATTGCATCGGATGCTTTCTTGAACATATTTCTCGCGGAAGTGACGTTGACGGTGCCTCCCTTGGCCTCGGAAAACCTTCTTTTGGCTACAGGCAGAAGTTTCGATATCTCGAGATAATATTTCTTCATATCCCGAACCATCTCATCCAGGTTAACGGCAAGGCCCGCCGCCTTTGAGACATTGCCGTTTGCAAGTTCCCTTCTAAGCTCCTCGTAAGCGTGGGAAAGCATCTCCATTTCAGGTTCCCATTCGAAAAGCTCTTTCACATTATGCTGGAGAGCGGGAAGGCGTTCTTCGAGCCGGATCTGATCTCTTAAAAGTGTGTCCAGCTCCTCGTGAAGAATACTGAGTGTCTTGTTGGATTTGTTGTATTTGCCATTCTTGTAATACTTTTCGGCTTTTAGGAGAATTTCGCCGATGGGCAGTGTATTAATACCTCTTTTTTCAGCCAGGTCGATCTTGTCCACCGATCTTGCCAGCTTGTCCGTTGCCTCGGTATAAACATCTTTCAGGCCGTCGAGCATTAGAGGAACCCTTTCGGCCAGACGCATGGCCTCCGCGACGTTGTACTCCTTCATCTTCACCCGCGCGTCCTTCAGGGCTTTTACCATGTGCTGGACGTAAACGCCCTCTTTTTTAAGTGATGCGATCTCCTTGATCAGGGGGTGAAGATAGTTTTTTAGAGCCTCCATGTCATCGTAATAGATCAGTTCGCGGCGGAGCTTGCTGGCCTTTTCGAAAAAACCCTTGGGATTCTTTTTTTCCGCCTCCTTGAGCATCTTTCTGTACTGCTCCTCCATGTGCTCCACGGTATCTTCCTTTCTCCTGAACTCTTCCATGAACAGTTTCATCTCAGCCATGTGTTCTTCCACATCGTCCATGGCAGGATTCTTTGCCTTATCGCGAGCCATTCTGAGATAATACCTGTCGAGTATTTTTCTGACGGCAATGGACTTTTCCATGGCGCTCTTGTATTTCCGGTCGATAAAAAGGTCTTCCATGGATGTAATTTGCTCGTCGAGGTCCGTCGGGAGATCGATCTCGTCGCGGATATCGTCCCTCATCATTGTGAGAGCCGCCATACTGCGCTCAAGCTTCCCCATCTCCGCATAGAAATCCTGGCCTATGTTCCTCGGCTCGGTCATCGTAGTTACATAATAAATTCGATGATAAAAATATTGTTGAGAAAAAAACACTTTTTATAACCCAAAGAGGTTTTGGGGTGTCTCGAGAGATGTCCCGATGTGTCGAAGATTCGGACAATATTTTTAAATGCATGTACTTCAATGTGTGATGTAGAAACAAACGCTAAAAGAAAAATCCGAAGGGTAGAGCATGAATCACCATAGACTTAAAAGCGTGATGGCGGTAGTCCTGACATTCATCGTGGTACTTTCATACTTCCCATGTATGAGAAACTCTTCTTCAAACGGTGATATTGGGTCAAGTTCTAGAGGGAACACAATTATTGTAAATGCTTCGGGGGGAGAAGATTATACTAAGATTCAATGGGCAATAAACAACGCCAGCGAAGGTGATACCGTCCTGGTGATGCCAGGAACCTATCGTGAGAAGGTGGTGGTGAACAAGAGCATAAACCTGACTGGAGCCGGGAGCGAGAGCACGATCATCGATGCAGGGAAAAGCGGTACTCCATTACATATATATAGTGACTGGGCCAACGTCAGTGGTTTTACCGTCAGGAATTCGAGCAAGAATTCAGCGGGGATTTACATATCTGGAGAGCATAACCGGGTTGCAAATAACAATTGTAGTTTTAACAAATATGGAATCAGTGTCTATTATAACAACTCGATCATCAACAATACATGCATCGGTAACTCTATCGGTATTAACCTCTTTAGGACGAAAAATAACTATTTCTCTGGAAATATTATCGAACACAGCGACAGAGCCGGCATATACCTGGCGGAATCTCATTCCAACGTTTTTTCCGAGAATATATGCAGATACAACAACAATTCCGGGATCAAGATAGATGGCTCCCATTTTAGCCGAAACAATACCTTTATCAGTAATACATGCAATTCGAACGGACTGAACGGTATCGATTTCTGGTACACAGTGAACGATACTCTGGAAAACAATACTTGCAGCAACAATGGTTATTCCGGCATCCTCCTTTCGGAAGTAAATAATGCGATCCTGAAGAACAACACCGCCTCCGATAACAGATATGGTATCCGGATCGAGAATTATTCCACGAACAACGTCATTTCCGGGAATAAAATGCATGCGAATGGAATTTCATTGCAGCCGATAACATCATTTCAAAACACTGTTGATGATTCGAATATCGTTAACGGTGGGAGGGTCTATTTCTGGAACGGCGTTAGGAACCGGATCATTCCGGAAGGAGCCGGACAGGTTGTTCTGTACAATTGCTCGGATATTGTTATCGAGAATCAAAACCTCACGGATACCGATTCGGGGATCGAACTCTGGTTCTCGGATAACTGTACCATAGAGAACAACACCTTCAACAACAATATCAAGCACGGCATACTATTGGAGGGGTCCGTTAACACTACTATAGAAAATAATACCTGTAATAACAACAAAATGATGGGTGTGAAACTGCACGGTACTGAAAAGATTTTGATCAGAAACAATACTTTTGATTCAAATATCTATTACGGACTAGATATATGCTGTAGCACGTTTAACTGGGTTTATCATAATAGTTTCATCGACAACAACGGGGGAGGCAAACAGGCGGAGGACAGCGGGGCGCTTACCACATGGAATACATCGAGCGAAGGAAATTACTGGTCGGATTGGACCACACCTGACAACGATTCCGACGGGATAGTTGATGATCCGTATACTCTTGCAGGACTAAAAAAATCTCAGGATCATTTTCCCCTTGCACGGCCTGTTTCAGATCATTTCAGAAATATCCAAGCTCCGAAACAACCCGAGAAGGATGCCGATGGCGACGGCTACAACGACACGTATGAGAACGCATCCGGGAGCGATCCATACAATAAAGAATCCACTCCACTCGATTGGGACGGTGATGGAATACCAAACGAAGTTGACGTCAACCCTCATGTTTTCGACGGCACTGTCGTGGACTCGAATATCACTGAGAATACCAACTGGACAGTTGAAAAAAGTCCCTATATCATAAACCGTGAAATCATTATATTTAATGGTTCGACTCTCAACATTGGACGTGGTGTTACCGTCTATTTCAATGGTTCCGGGTCCTTTAGCACAGACGAATTCTCCGGAGGGGGGAGGATTCGAGCATTCGGGAGGAAGGATAACAAAATTAATTTTATATCCAAAGTTCCCCCGGATATGGGACACAGAGCATTCAATCTCTCCCTTCGAGACTTTATTCATTTTGAATATTGTTCATTTAAAAATATCGGGGAAATATACCTTGCCGGAACGGATAACTGTGAGTTTTATAAATGTATATTTCAAAATAGCCAAGGAATTGTCTTTAACGAGAGATTTGTCAGAACAACCGAAACAGCATCCGAGAACAATACGATCCGATATTGCTCTTTTTACAATATGCCAAACGCGATAAAAATATTATCCAATCTTAGATATTTAGATCCAAATAGATTCTATCAAAATAACTTTTACAACTCGTCCATATCCCTTGGATTTGATCCAATTGATCAGATTTCCCCCCTGTCGTCAACATGGAACGAATCAGGGTATGGAAATTACTGGTGGGATTACAACGGAACCGACCTCGACGGTGACGGTGTTGGCGATACGAATCTTCCATGGCATGGGGTGGACTGGTGTCCATTGATGAAACCCTACTCGGAAAATCCACCTGTCATTCATCCAAATAGCATTCCAATCGCCTTCGTAGAGGAACGTTATTCTACAAATTTTACTGCTACCGATGTGGATACGTTGACCCAAGAATTATACTGGACGATGATTACGAATGCTCCGTGGTTGAACTTTTCGGAGAATCAGGAATTATACGGCACCCCCACAAGCTCAGATGTCGGAACATATTGGATATATGTCGAAGTTTCCGATGGTCCCAACAGTGACTTTAAGAACTTTACGTTAGATGTTCGTTCGTGGCCCTCTGAATCCAGAGTGATGATTGAGAGAACCGGGAAAGATTTTTCCAGTATACAGGATGCAATAGACAATGCTAGTAATGGAGATACTATAAGGGTTCATGGGGGAATATATTATGAACGTATAGTAATAAATAAATCAATATCTCTTATCGGAAAAGGCAGTGACGTAACTATCATCGATGGAAAAGAGAAAGGTGACGTTGTAGAAGTCCGTGCAAATAACGTTTCTATAAGCGGATTTCATATAAGGAACGCAAGTAAAAGTTCTTTCCATGGTGATGGAGATTATGCCATATATTATAATTCAGGAATAAAAATTTATAATGATAGTAGTAAAATAACATACTGTTCATTTAGTTCATCTGGATTATATGGCGGCAGTATATTTATTTACAAATCTAATAGACATATGATTTACAATAATAATTTTCTTAATAAAATTCAAAAAACCAGGGACATCCTTATTATAAAATCTGATAACATCCTCATTAGAGAAAATTTACTCCACAGTTTAGGGATTTGGGACTCGGATGCAAACGTTATCAGAAATAATTCATTTGGTTATTATAATAAAAATGTAGGCGATCCTGGAAATGGGACGACACTTTATAATTCTAATAGAAATATAATTGAATATAATACATTTAATTTATTGGAATCCGGCCTTAACATTTCGAATTCCGAGAATACCACGATCCAATACAACAGATTCACAAACAATTCTCAAAGTGTTCGGCTTTCAGGGAAAAATAATCTCGTCTACAATAATATCTTCATGAACAACAGTAATGAAGAATACGAATCACAAGCCTTTGACTGGGAATCCGATAACAAATGGTATCTCGGTCAAACTGGTAATTACTGGTCGGATTGGACAGGCCCGGATGCGGACAACGACGGGATAGTAGACATTCCCTACAATATCTCGGGTCCTGCTGGTGCACAGGACTTGTATCCTCTCGTACACCCTCCGAACATCAGTTTCAATGAAGGTTCGCCTGACAACGATACGGAGAAGGATTCTGACGGGGACGGCTGGAACGACACATATGAGCTGCAATCAGGAAGCGATCCCTACAATAAAAAATCCACTCCCTTGGACTGGGATGGTGACGGCCACCCCAATAACAAAGATGCCTATCCCCGTGATCCAAAACGGTGGAAAAAAGAAAGAACGGATATGTCCAACATACTTCTGTTCATCGGTATTGGTTTTATCATACTGCTGATCAGCATCATGTGTTACAGTCGAATAAAAAGGAAGAATGCGCTCAAGAACGACGCACGTAACCGTATCCACAGCTATATCCATAAGCACCCGGGCGAGCACCGCAGCGGTATCGGCAGGCAGCTTGGAATGAACGAAGGAACATTGAAACACCATCTCCGGAAACTGGAGCAGACGGGAATGGTTCAGGTCAGGCGAGATGGGAAATACAAATATCTGTATCCCGCGGGATTTAACCATTCGATATCTCTTACTCCGATCCAAAAGCAGATAATACAAATTCTAACAAAAAATAAAAACTCCACTACCCAGGTAATAGCCAAGCAACTCGATAAAGAAAGGCAGACCGTGGTATATCACATGAAGAATCTCGCAGACAAAGGTGTTCTCAGGTCTAAAAAGACAGATAAGAAGGTATACTGGTCCGTGGACGAAAACGTAGAAAATACCTTCAAATAGATCGATATTGAAAAAAGCTAATAAAAAGCATGGAAGTATCTTCAATCTCCAATGAAAATAGTATCGTCCAATCCCCTGAAATGAGGATCGCCTGTTATAACCGGCGCGGAAACGGATTTGGCAGTTTCCAGAATTATTGCATCGGCCAGACCAATATTTTTTCTTTCCCCCCTCATGACTTTTCGGGTTTTCCCGGCCCTTTCCGCGATCTCCAGTGTGAGGCCACAAATGAAGCTCTTGCTAATGATGAAATGCAGGTCATCTTCCCAGAAATCCCAATTTTCCGCATGGTATTTGGCCGATAGTTCTGCTATTACTATCATGGGAGTCACACCCTTCTCATCCTCGACGTATTTGCGTACCGTTTCTCCCTTTCGGGAGCCTCGAAAGTACTCAATCCATGCGTAGGAATCGAATACACAATCATAGCTCATGGAATTCACCTTCGTCTTCGGGTGTGAATTCCGTCATTTGCGGATGGGCTCCAAATTTCGTTTTGGGGATTGTCCTTTTGAGATCGATGAGATTATTTATAACCTCGTCTAGTGAGCTGGCATTGTATTCGCCCTTGATCTCCTTTAGGAGCTGAAGCGTATTTTCTCTCACCTGAATTGTCGTTGGCATTCTACCACTTAACTATAGTTATAGCTATAGATATAGATAAATGTTTCTAAACTGCTGTTGGGGATAGGATACGTTACGAGGCCGAAGTAATACCTAAAAAAGATGAAAGCATTGTCGAAATAGTATCGAACATTCGAACAATATTTTTAAATGTATGTACTTCACTGTATGAATAACATCATAAGGAAATTTCGTAAGGGAAAAGCATGAATAACCATATACTTAAAAGTGTTATGACAGTCGTCTTATCATTCCTTTTGATACTATCATCCATGCCATTGATGTGTACATCTTCTTCAAACAATACTCTGAGAGTGATATCGAGAGGTAACACTATCATTGTAAATGCATCCGGTGGGGGAGATTACACACACATTCGATGGGCTATCAGTAATGCAAGCGAGGGGGATACAGTCTATGTAGAGGCCGGAACATATTACGAAAATATTTATATTGATAAGAGGATAAAACTTATCGGAGAGGGGGAGAATAAGACAATCCTCGAAGGAAATTGGATGAATGGTATTGTGATGATAATGGTAAACGACGTTCATATCTCAGGTTTTACAATAATCGAAACCAAAACAAATCCAGATTATTCAAGAGGAATTGGATTATGGGAGGCAAACGGATGCTGGATCGAAAATAATGTCTTTACTGTAAGTCAGTCGGGAATAGATCTTGACGAATCTAGTAACAATACAATTTTCAATAACATTTTTGTTAATAATAATAATCATGGAATTTCATCTAACGGCGCATACAATAATACAATTTTCGACAATATCTTCCTTAACAATACTCGTGGTATGAGTATGTACGAATCAGACAATAACATTGTAAATGATAATCTATTTAATAATAATAATTTTGGTATTCTTACCAGTACATCTAAGAATAACAATATAAGCAATAATTCCTTTATGTCCGATGGTTCCGACATCTGGCGGAACGATATTTGGATATCCGGTGGTCAAAATAATACAATATCCAAGAATATATGCCAAACTCGTAAAGGCTACGGGATCAATCTTGAAGTAACAACCCACAACATTGTTACCGGGAACGAAATGATGAAAAACGGCATTTACTTGAAGGGCTCTTCCATAGAGGAATGGACTACTCATTCTATCGATAAGCTTAACACAGTAAACGGTAAACCGGTAATTTACATGAAGAATTCAGTTGGAGGTATTGTCCCCAATGGCGCTGGTCAGATAATACTTGCCAATTGTTCTTCAGTTATCGTTGATAATCAAAACCTAAGCAATGGGTTATATGGTCTTCAAGTCGGTTACTCATCCAATAATACTATCAGGAACAATACTGTCTTGAATAATTATTTGTCTGGAATTTACATCTATGAATCAGACGGGAATATAATATCAAATAACACATGCAGTTCAAATGGCGAAAATGGAATCAGGTTGAGTGGTTCTGGTAATCATCTGATAAATAACAACTGCAATTCGAATGGAGGGTCCGGGATCTCAGCGGGTAGAAGAAGGAACAATATCTCCAACAACATATGTAATTTTAATAAAGGGAATGGAGGCATATATATTTGGGGAAATGATAACACTATTTCTTATAATATATGCAATTCGAATGTCGAAATAGGAATTCATCTAACAGGCAGGGACAATACATTTTCAAATAATTCCTGTTCATACAATGAAGATGGTATAGAACTTGTACGGTCGGAAAGAAATTCATTGTACAAAAATAACTGTTATTCGAATGTTCAGTCGGCTTTTGTTCTTTACGAATCTCACGATAACACATTAGATGACAATTATGCCATAAATAACAGCGCGGCAATTACTCTCGACACTTCTAAAAGGAATACTTTGGTCTACAATATAATGGATGGATGTGGAATATATATTGATGATCGTGGGCTTCCTGGTGATATAGAAAATTGGAATACACAAAACATTGATATTTCAAATTTGGTAGATGGAAAACCGGTTTATTATTTGAAGAATGAAACCGGCGGTATTGTCCCTCCCAGTGCTGGTCAGGTGATCCTGGCAAACTGTACGGGAATAACTGTTGAGAACCAAAATATTGGTAATGCCACTGTTGGCATTGGAGTATATTATTCATATAATAATAGCATCCTCAACAATACGTGCAGCAACAATATTTACGATGGAATAAAATTTTTTAATTCGAGCAAGAACCTGGTTAAAGATAACACAGTTACCTTAAACAACTGGAGTGCGATCTATCTTTCGGCTAAATCCGAGAATAATACTATTGACCATAACACCTGTAATTCAAATTACTTTCGTGGGATAGTAATTGGTGATTATTGGGGCGAGTGTAACAACAATATAATTATCAACAATACCTGCTCTAATGCCTCATATGGGATACATATTAGCAGATCAGAAAATAATCTGATTAAGAGTAATATAATTCACAATAATTCTAGATATGGTATCGTTCTAAGTCGTGCCACAGATAATATGCTTAATAATAATAATTTGACAGAAAATGGTATTCAGATATGGGGGTTTTCACTTGAACAATGGAACACGCACAGGATCAACATTACAAACAAGGTTAACGGGAAGCCGGTCTATTATTGGAACAATGTCAGGAAGGGAAATATACCTAAAGGCGCCGGGCAGATAATACTTGCAAATTGTTCCGGTGTCAATATAGGAAACCAAGAGATATCAAATACTTCAACCGGCATCATCCTGGGATTCTCTCAAAACAACACAATTGTAAATAATTCCTGCAAAAACAATCTCTACGGGATAGAGCTCACGAAATCCTCAAATAATTATATCCATTATAATACTGCAAATGCAAATATGTATGCCGGGGTATCAATTGGATCGGATTCCGATGGAAATATTATTATTGAAAACACCATCAATTATAATTTTGGAGCTGGATTATCTTGTTATGATTCCTCTTCGAACATAATTTCAAAAAACATGATTTTTTCAAACGAATATAATGGTATTTATTATAGAGGCGAACTAGGTAGAATCGAGAACAACAATATCTCAAATAACTACTATGGAATCACAATCGAACGAGAAACAAATTCACTCATAATTGTTAACAATGATATTTCAAACAATGAAAAACTGGGCCTTGACATCAGCAGATCTACCGAAAACAATCTGATACATCACAACAATTTCGTAAAGAATAATAACGGCGGCATTCAGGCCCGGGATAATGGCACAGATAACGTGTGGAACACAAACACGGAGGGCAATTACTGGTCTGAATGGACTGCCCCCGACACCGATGAGGACGGTATTGTCGATTATGAATATCTCATTAATGGCACAGCTGGTACACTTGACAGATATCCCGTTGTAGAACCTGTTGATAAAACACTCCCCGTGGCTTATGGCGGGCAAGAAAAACTTGTTTATGAAGGAGCAACGGTTGAGCTGGATGGGACATATTCATATGATGATACAGGTATTGAAAACTATACGTGGTCATTAGTTTACGACGATCGAGAAGTCTCAATATACGGCCGGAAAACGAATTTCACCTTTGAAATTCCGGGGATTTACGAGGTGAATCTGACGGTTACCGATATCGATGGAAATGAGGCGCACGATCTTGTAATAATTGTAGTAAATCCATTGCCGGACGGTAATGTTCCGGATGAGGCCTACTATCCCGGGAAAGAAGATAATCTCAGGACAGCATTATATGCCGTTATCATTGCAATTGTTCTCGTAATATTTGTATGGTTGGTAGTAAGAAAACGAAGGAACAAGATGAGATCTAGGTCACCAGAAGAAGAGCGGATGAAACCTAAATAAATCTGCTATGTCATACCCAGGAGGCACGACATTCCTTATTTTCGTTACATGCTCTCCCGGCTCCTTTTTAATAAATGAGAAAGCATACAGATCCAAGTGCAAAAAATAGTCGATACCCTCCGGTAAGTCGATAATGAAAATTACTAAAAAAATCAACCGGAACAATCAGAAGGTCTCAAGCTTGAACATAACGTCCGAGCCTTTCAGCTCCAGCAGTATCTTGTCACCAAAGTTGAGTATCTCATCTATATCGGCCTCATGATCCCACTGGTACTCGAAGTCATACGCTCCTTCAATGGGGCGAAATCCCATTCCCAGCAGATGCTTCGTCACCTCGGATGGTTTGGAGCCGTTTGACGAGAACCACACAACGAGATATGTCTTCATAAATTCTCACCTATTTACACTCAGCACGAAGGATTCAATCCTATTTAAACGTTGGTCATTCTTGGGAGATAATCAATAAGTGCACTCCTCAATATTTCAAAAATCGTTCCATTTCCTTCGCTTTGGCCACCCATTCCTTAACATCATCTCCGGAAGGTTTGTCGTTCACATCATCCAGAAATGCAATATCATATTCCTCGATTGACTTATAGAGCCGTTCCGGGTTACGCTGCGCGAGCTCGGGTATCGTATCCACACCCACCTTTTCGAGCAGCCATGCCCATGGAGGTGTGATGGTCTCGATACGCAGAAGATCGGCCATATTCGCCATTGTGAGTATGTCTCCCTCGTGAATTTCCAGTAAATCCGATATGATCTGGCGGTCGTTTCGGGTAACACACATCTCTAGGAATTCCTTGGTGGTGGTGATCTCCTGTTCTTCCAGCTTTTCCGCAATAGTATCGTTCACGCCGACCAGGACCCGGATCGGATAGTCTGTGGTACCTTTCTTCTTTGCCATGCGATAACCCCGCTTTTGATCATATAGGTATTAATAATTCAGCGGATTCGGTCCCCGTTGGGGCTCCCGTTGCACTCCGGTCAATCAGAGATTGCCCTGAGCCCTCGGCCATGCTCGATGAAACAAGTTTCATCTGCACCCGACATATAATCGGAGATTATATTAGGATTCGGAGAAACTCTGTTTCTCCATCACCCTCGGCATGTATGCCTACGAGTTATGCCTGCGGGCTGCAAGATTCCGCGAACATTGTCATAAGTGCAAACTCCGACAAATCTTTGGATTCGTCGAGATTCGCACTAATAACAATATGCTACTATAAAAAAATTGACCTCATTTAAGAAAGACGATCCTAGGAATTTCTGGGACCTGGGAATATTGATGATCTCGTGAAAACCAAATATTAATATTTCCGGGTGATATTATAATCGGCCAGTGCTTCCAAAATCTCTTTCGCAGCACTCGGTGGAAAGTAGTCGAGAGACCTCTTTGCTCTTTCGGCATATTGCTCTGCCTCCATTCTTGCTTGGTCCACAGAACCGAGTTTAACCAGAACATCTGCCGCTCTGTTGAGGGCTTCCTCGGTTGCAGACTGGTTGCCCAGAACCCGGCCAAGTATTTCCCTTTCCGTCGGTCCGGCCTTCTCAAATGCAGTCACGATTATCAATGTCTTCTTGTTCTTTTTGAGATCGCTCTTAGAGGGCTTACCCAGTTCTCGCGAAAGCGAGACAACGTCCAGGTGATCGTCTGAAAGCTGGAAAGATATCCCGAAATTCATACCGAATTCTCCGAGAGCCGAAACCGCCTCCTCGCTCGCCCCGGATATCAACGCAGCTCCCCTGAATGCCATCTCGAATATCTTTGCCGTCTTGTTCTCGATCATTCTGAAGTATTCTTCCACGGTGACGTCGTCCCTATTCTCAAAATCTATATCATCCTGCTGCCCTTCGCCTATGGCTCTAACTGTCACTGCCATTTCCCGAACAAGTCTGCGGAAAGTGGAGTGGCTGCAGTTGCTGCGCGTGACGATGTCGAAGGCATGGGAATGAAGCCCGTTCCCCGCATTTATGGCTGTTGGAATACTGAATACCGTATGGACGGTGGGTGTACCTCTCCTGAGGTCGTCCTCGTCCATAATATCGTCATGCACCAGGGTGAAGTTGTGAATCAGTTCGAGGGCGACACCAAAAGGCATTACTTCGTGGATACTGCCCCCTGCCAGCTCGCAGGCAAGCATGGCACAGATAGGTCTCAGACGTTTGCCCCCTGCATTGGGGAGATGCTCCATGGCCGCCCTCAGATTCGCCTGTACTATGGGATCAAATATATTTTCGAGATATTCCTCGACCTTTTCCTTTCTTGTCTCTAGCTCCCATCGTAGATCCAATTACTCCCTCCGATCTTATCTTGACCGATCTTTAATATCGCTGCTGTCTATATATCTTTTTCCCGGAATCTCGTTGCTTATCAGCGACAATTCACACATTACCACCAGTTGTCCAACTCGCCACCATGGCGTTCGGCGTACCAAGATACCGTTCTTTTCAAACCCTCCTGGAAATCCATAATGGGTTTCCAGCCCGTAACACTGTGTATCTTCTCCCAATTCACGCGATGCCTTTCCACATGCGCCGGTCTGTCATCCACCCAATCTATCATATCTTCCGTGTCAACTTTCAATAATTTTGCAATGGACATGGTTATCTCCAGAACAGATCTCTCCACACCGGTCCCTATGTTGAACACCTCACCCATGACATTGTCGGGAAAATGATCCATAAGGGATAGTATGGCCCGGCAGGTATCCGTTACGTAAAGCCACTCTCTTGTGTTTCCACCGGTACCGTACACGGGTACTCTTTCGCTTTCAAGCATTCTTTTGATGAACTTTGGTATGAGCTTTTCGGGGTATTGTCTCGGCCCGTAATTGTTTACCGGTCTCACGATACACAACGGTGTGTCGTAAGTATTAAAGAAGGATCTTGCGGTGAGGTCGGCAGCGGCCTTGGATGCCGCGTATGGGCTTGCCGGTTTAAAAAGAGTATCGCTCTCGAGAGCTGGTTCCCGACAGTTCCCGTAGACCTCGTCAGTGGATACGACCACTATCTTCGGAACTTCGTGACTGCGGCAAGATTCAAGAATGTTAAGCGTGCCTATGACATTCGTTTCGAAAAACGGACGAGCGGAATTTATGGAACGATCCACATGCGTTTCCGCGGCAAAATGGACAACAGTGCCAGCACCTTTCAATATCTCGTCGACAAGTCCATTCCGGCAAATCGAGCCCTCCACGATAGATAATGAACTCATCTCCGCATGTTCTTCAAGGTTCCTTCTGGAACCACAGTAGGTATTAGCATCAAGCACCACAAGCTCCCGTCCAGGCCATGTTGACAGAACCAGATCGACAAAATGCGATCCTATGAATCCAAGAGCCCCGGTAACGATCATCTTCCCACAAGGCAAGCTCAAACAGACCCCCTTTCTCTGATAGATTCACTCTTTCCATTACACACTGTAGCCCAATATACGTTTAACGTCAAAAAGGGCTCGACTGCCACGATTGCATGTTCTTCCATAATCATGAAAAAACCTTAGATTACAACTTGACAAACGGATCGAAATAAAATTCCGACCTGCAATTGAAAGAGGGAGAATCGCCTGGAAAACATTTATTCCATTCTGAACACGTTTATACCATCCATGGATAGTTCCATGGACAGTACATCCTTGCTGTGGTTCGTACCCCTTAATTTCCTCACTCTCATCAGGTTCTTGTACACCAAGGGATTATCCAGTGTCTTGAGTTCCAGAAATATAAGTCCGTCCACCATGTATGCTTCGATATCGGCAATGCTTTCCGGGGTTTTCTCCCCTATAATGGTGGTAAGCACGTTCAAATTTCGTAAAGCAGTGAGGAACTCATACAGGTATTTCCTGTAATCGAAAGCAGAAGCAAAGAGGTGGGATAGAGGCAACGGATCGATAACTATTCGTGCGGCCTTCGTCTGTCGAACCACATCGGCGATTGTGGAAAGTGCCTTCTTCGGTCCCATGGTCTGGATGGATGTCCCAAGGTCCCAGAACTGAACCTTGCCCGATTTGACGAGTTCTTCATCATAGAAATCGAATTTTGACATGAACTTCTTGACCATGAACACTGGTTCCGCCACACCAGTCATGTAGATATTCGTTTCACCCTGGTTTGCTCCCCAGAACAACTGTTGCATGCCGAAAGTTGTCTTTCCGGTCCCGGGCTCCCCAAGAACGAGTATTACGGAGGGGAAAGGAAAACCACCTTCGATAACCTCGTCTAGGCCAGGAATGCCTGATGGTAAACGCTCAAACATTTATTCAACCACCCTTATGTCTTTTTTGGGATTTCATATGAACCATTTGAAAAAAAAAATTTCTGGTCATATCATAAAACGGTACCAGATTGGGGTTTGATAATATTAACATTTTGTGGTGCATTTCTATTATTATAAAACCTTATGGTACCACCGGATATAGATATTTATATATAACTTCGCTCACTACACTTATTACGTCCAGTTCAGTGAGATCATCGGGACGAAGAATGAATTGTGGCGAGGCGAATGAGAACTTCCCCCAAAGAATCAATTGTCGATCGGGACGAAATATTCTACCAACGATATGTGAGTCCACAATGGAGATTTCGAAGGAGGATATTGCACTGGGGGGTTAGGGGCGGTAGTATTATCTGCGGACTCGCGGTCCTGTCTCTCGTAGTGCTGATAATTACGAATTACTGGTCATTAATATACAGTATTTACACCGTTCCCGGGTATCTTATGGACTCGGTGATGGAGCCAACATTTTACCTGCTGGTTCCATTCCCCGGTATCCTCGTGCCTTTCTATGTGGGCGGAGGTGGCATAGAAGCGGTCATTTATTTTTTCTTTCTGGTAATTGTATTAATCCTGGCTATCGTCTTCATGATCAAGAGTGAGGGCCGTCATTTCCTGAACATTGTCAGATCGGCCATAATTAGAAAAAGAGCGCCCCCCGCCGATGAAAATAATTCATTTATTATGCTCTTCCAGCTCTTTATGACAATCCTTTTCATCAACATGATTATCATTGTAATACATACCTTGCTGACCGGGAACAGCCCCTCGGTACCAGAAAGCCTTGGTGAAAGTACGTTACTGGAAAAAAGACTATATATGCTTGCCAATGCATCGGTTTACGAGGAAATCGTTACCAGAATATTACTGCTTGGTCTACCCCTGTACTTCGTTGCCAAGCTGACCAAAAAGAAGGACCGAGCATGGTACAAATATCTTTTGGGAGGTAATATCAAGATAGGTATCAGTGCCTATTTCTTTGCATTGTTCAGCGCTTCTCTCTTCGGAATGGCTCACCTGAGTTGGGGAGCATGGAAGGTCATTCCCACGATTATCTCAGGTTTGGCTTTCTCATATATTTTTCTTAAGAAAGGCATTTTTCCGGCAATAGTATTCCACTTTCTCTTCGACTATCTGGGGATGGGCGGATCCATTATAGAGCATTCGGGTCATTCAGCGGTCGGATACAACGCAGTATTCTCCCTGCTTTTACTGCTGTGGCTCCATGCGGGAATAAGATATTTCGCACATTACTCTCTAAAATCATTATATTTTGTTTACAATTCGATTGTAAAATTTTTTAAAATCCGAAGGAAAAAAATCCGGATAAAGCTCAAAACCGAGATTGCATTGAGTTTATTATTACTCCTGCTCTTCTATTGTCTTTTCTACCTAAGTCTGTCAAAAAATATTGATGACACCGGAGGAAACAATGTAATAGCAAGCCTTTTCAGAGCGTTCATCAATCGATAACAGAGGGATTTATTATTGACATCCATAAAGGAAATATTGATACTTTCGAGGATTCAAACCGCCGCGCTGACAGCCGTGGTGCCAGTATTTGGATATTTGGTCTCTACCGGTCTCATAAGGGGAGATAACTCCATACCGATTAAATGGCTCGAGCTTATACTGCTGGGATTGGTCGGATTTTTCGTTCATGTCTTCGGATTCGTTCACAATGAGATAATGGATGCGAAATTCGATTCACTGAATCCCATCCACCGAAACAAACCTCTCGTAAAGGGTACGATAGCTCGAAGTTTTGCCGGGATTCTGGTGATAATCTGTATAATTCTATCCGTCGGCATCCTTCATTTTTACTTCGATGTACCGGAGGCCACACTTCTTCTGGTGATCTCCATACTCATGGGCAGTATCTATAATATAATTGGAAAAAAAATACCCGCCATGGATATTTTCCTGGCACTCTGGGCTTTTTTTTATTTCCTTTCGGGGGCTCGATTGGCCGGGTCTCTGGAACCCGAAATATATGTCTTCGGCTGCCTGGCGGCACTGCAGATAATGTTCAATAACGGCATCATCGGAGGATTAAAGGACGCGGTGACTGACCGAAATGCGGGAGCTATGACCATGGCCACCGAGTTGGGAGTTATTGACGGTGGGAATGGTTTGGTAATTCCTAAAACCTTCAAGCTCATTAGTTGGATTATCAAATCCGGACAAATTGCCCTTGGTTTGATGATCATTCTTTACTTTCATAATTTTGCTGGCTTTTCAGGCACGGAAAAGATATTCTTTCTTGCGTTTGTGGGATTGACAGCTTTTACCATGGTGATTTTCCAGGGTTATGCTTTGAGCCGCAAGATGACGAGAATGAGGATGCTTCGCATATTTGCCGTTCATGAACTTGCCACCGTATGCTACACTTTCACCATCGCTATACCCTTTATAGGTGTTGCAACAGCAACATTTTTGCTGTTAATGCCGCTAGCATGGTTCGTTCTGGGAAACCGCTTTCTTTACCGGACCACCATGGTTCCAAGAATTTGAGAGCAGGTAAAAGGAGAAAATACTGCATAAAATGCTCAAAGGAGTTTTCGCATGAAAGGTGAAAGAGAATTCGTAGACCAGTTCAACAAATCGATCTGGAATCTATTCGAAAACGCCCTGAAGATTGCATATGCGAATCCGGCCCAATCATATTTCTTTCTGAAAACCCTGAGAGCACAAAAGAAAGCAAGCCGAAAGAGGGCGCAATGGGAGAAAAGAGGCTTACACGTACCGCCTTTCATGATCGCGAGCATCACGAATAGATGCAACCTTCATTGCAGCGGTTGCTATGCCAAGGCCCGAGATATAAGCTCCCATGGAGAGATGAGCAGCGAAGAACTGAAGGCATTGATGAACGAAGCAAGCGAACTGGGCATCTCTATTGTAATTCTTGGTGGAGGCGAACCATTTGCACGAAGAGAGCTTATGGATATCACCCGCAAGTTTCCAAATATCATTTTTCCCGTTTTTACCAATGGACTGCTCATTGATGATGAACTGATGTCAGGATTGATGAAACAGAGTAATGTGGTTCCAGTTATCAGTATGGAAGGATACGAACATCAAACTGACGGAAGAAGGGGGAAAGGGGTTCATAAAGCCGTCCGTGAGCTTATTCGGAAAATGAATCGGGACAAGATATTCTACGGTCTATCATTGACAGTAACGACAACAAATTTCGATACTCTTACAAATGCCTATTTCATCGAACGTCAGGTTAAAACAGGTTGTAAATTATTTTTTTATATTGAGTATATTCCAATTAAAGAAGGGACCGAATATCTTGTCATCGACCAAAAACAACGCGAAGAACTTAAAGACCGGGTTGAATCGTTCGCCACAAGATTTCCAGGGCTGTTCATTACTTTTCCCGGGGACGAGGAGGAATTCGGCGGATGTTTGTCGGCGGGTAGAGGTTTCGTTCATGTCAGTCCGAAAGGTGATATTGAACCCTGTCCCTTCGCTCCCTACTCCGATAGTAATCTTAAGGATAGGTCACTAAAGGAAGCCCTCTGCTCAGACTTTCTCAAAAAAATTCGTGAGAGTAACAAACTTGGCGAAACCAATGGCGGCTGCGCTCTATTCACTGAACGCCAGTGGGTACGATCTCTAATTCATTAAGTCGATTTTTAGTTCATGATAATATAAAAGAAAAAATTATCTGAAAAGGTTTGGAATCCAGGGAACCCAAATAAAGAGAGAACGGACCCGAGGGGATTCGAACCCCTGAAATCCAGCTTAGAAGGCTGGCGCCTTATCCAGGCTAGGCCACGGGCCCATTGTGAGAGAGAGTATGCGAGTGAACAATGGGCCCGTTAGTTGCGCCAGAAGGTGCAACGGGACGGGCCCATTACGAGCGAATAGGAATGAGCGAGTAATGGGCTCGGCAGCCGTGATCCAAAAGATTACAGCGCGACGTGCCCACAAGTATGAGCTGATGTTAATGGGTTACTAATGGAACGGAAGGTAAAACTTGAAATGCATAAAGAGAACTTAATAATGATATAATTATCATGTAATTATGGTTCATTATCATGTGTTCATTCCAGCAAGCCTTTCAGCAGATCACGATTGTATACCAAGGAGACGAGTTTGTCGTTGCTGTCGGTAACAGGTAGCTGCCCAAAATAGTTCTTTCTCATGATACGAGCCGCTTTGGCAACGGTTGACCTTTCGTACACCGTCTTTGGGTTTTTTACCATGACATCCTTCACCGGAATATTTGGCAGCGATAATTTATGTTCCTCATAGAAAAGGGTCATGATATTTCGTATCCCTTCCCAGGTCCAAGTATCTTCATCGTCGCCCAGGCCCAATTCGGATTTGAACAAAACCTCTTCTATTTGGGAGGAAGTGAACAGATCGCGATCCGTGATTATACCTGTCAGATTACCCGCGTCATTCAAAACGGGCAGCGCATAGAATGATGTTATCTTTATTATTTTCGGGATCAGGGGGAGCGGTGTGCCTTCCCATACCGGAGTGCAGGGACTTCCCACGAATTCTTCGACCAATCTTTCATTATGAATGGATTCAACAGCAGGCAGAAGCTCGTATGGTCTTACGAAACCCACAAGTTTCTTTCCCCTGGATACGCATAGATGATGGATATTCTTCTCCAAAAAGAGTTTGGCGGCTTTCTTCACACTGTCATTGGGACTTAATTTCGGTATGTCCCACTGCATAAGAAGTGCCAATTGTTCCTCGTTCGGGTTTTGAAACAGATCTCTTCTCGTAATCATACCGGCCAGTTCACCGTTTCGTTTGACAACCGGCATTCCGGTGACGTTCTCGGTGACAATCTTTTTCAGTACCTCCTTTCGGGTATTGGGAATCGTTATAGTTACAGGATTCTCGATCATCATGTTGCTGACATTCATGTAAGCCACCAGAGTGTTTTTGTTAGTATTTGTTTTTAGAATGCAAACACCGGGGAGTCTGCAATTAGGTTCCACCGAATAGACTTTTTCTAAATAAACATATGTATAAAATAAACATGTTAGGAAATGTAATAATACACAAATGGTTGGGCTGCCCGCCCCTTTTTTGCCCAGGGAAAGATTCGCTAAACTATAAATATTCAAATGTAACATAAAAGACGCTTCTTTAATGCCGGGGATAGAAATGGACCGAAAAATTAACATTATCGACTTCGAGACCGGTAAAAGTGTCAGTATCACTGTGGATGAAGAAGATATGATAGACACATTGTTGAACAAGGTCAGGAACTACTGGCTTAAAGATGGGGATTACGTTCTGGCCTATTCCGGTGAGATGCTGGCCCCGGTGTGTTTGGTTAAAGATTACGATATCATGGACGAGGATATTCTCCAGCTCAGGGCCAGGTCTTCCCTGGAAGCAAGTGAACTGAAGACACTGGAACCAAGCAGACCCGAAGGCATAATATTTCCAAAAAGCTGTCCCAATTGCGGACCTGTGGAGTTCAGATACGTTTCTGCTTCAGAATTTCAATGCAGGAACTGCGGCGGAATGCTTCAGAAGCGACCAGATTATAAATCGATTGATCCGTTGGATTCTTTCCTTGCAGCAGGCGAGTCGTTCATGGGACATATTCCCCCTGAAAATACACCTGAAGAAACTGATTTCGCATATGATGAAGCTGTGACCAATACGGATTACTCCAACTGGGAGAGCACGGAAAGCTATACCCAAGAAAATAACTTCACACCTCCTCCCAGAATAGTGGCTTCCCTTGACAAGTCACCACTTGTCCTGTTAGACACGCCAACAAGTGTGTCTTTACAAGATAATGCAATGAAGGATGAGGAGGAATCGCCTGCCACGGAAAGGCTCAGAAGACCGCCTAGGATAGTGGGGTCTTCGGACGAAAGTGGAAAAAAAATAACAGCAATACAAATTCGTACCTCTGAAGATACTGAGAAAACTCCTGTTCTGGTTCCCGAATCCTCCGCAGCAAAGATTCCATCTTGTGAGGATTGTGGTGAAGCAATGCGGTTCATACGTTTGTACGCAATGTGGTGGTGCGACAGATGCGAGAAATATCAGGGAGAAGAAGAGGAACAAAACGAATCGGATACAATAATTGATAATAAAGGCGATAACGAATCAAAGAATGAAGATTCTATATTTATATTAAGAAGAACACCCACCCCGTTCCACCCTGTTGAAGATACTCAAGCCAAGGACACAAATAATTCATTGAGCGCTGATTCTACCACTAACATGAACAAGGAAGAAAAAGATTTCCAGCCGGATGGCGATCAAGACTCGGGACTGCCAAAAGAAAACGAGGAAGTAACCACCGCCAATAAAGGAAAGGAGAATCAGCCAAACGAAGATACTGAGGAATTGATTGAGCTTTCAGCCATACCCCTTGTTGAAGATGAGGACAATGAGTTCCTGATCCACCGTGGAAGGGAATGGCTCATAGAGTTCATGAAGATGTCGAATCCCATCAAGACCAGAACTAGGTGGACCGATGATATGCTTAGGATAGAATTTAGAGATGATAAGGATAGATTGTGCATCCTCGAGATCGATCGAAGCGGGGAAGATATAAAACCCATGTTCTACCGTTCGTCATCGTATCGGAAAGGCGGTTTTTCCGAATATGAAGAGAATCTTTTTTAATTTATTATCCTCGTTATTAAGATATGACCAAATCACAGTTGAGTGTATTAAATCCCTATTGATTTTTCCCTTTTTCGATGTGATATCACCAGCGGAAAGGGAGGAATGTAATTATATCAGTAAGTTTTAAGTATCGCCTGAGCCATATTCTGTTTAAAAGTCTAATTGAATCTTTACTGTATCGGAGGTAATAGAACATGAACAGATTAATAAGAAACGTAATTCTGCTGTTCATTGTAATGGCATTTTTATTGCCAAGCGCAATAGCAGTGGATTACCCAAGCGAAAATATTAATGAAAAAGTTGAAGAAAATAAGGAAGAGATCATACTTCCTTATCTGGGAAAAGCTCCAAAGATAAGCATCAACGAACCGCTTTCCCTACAATTGGCTAAGGCTGATCGAAATAAGTACGATGTAAAATACAGCTTCTTCCCTGGAACAACACCTTTCCTTTCCCGTATGGAAGGACGAACCAGGGCCGATAGGGATGTCTGGTTAAAGGATATCACAAGAGAACTAGACTCTGGAACGCCCGGATCCCACGGGACACTTGGCAAAAAGACAACGTTCACGGCAACCTTCCAGAACAATGGTTCCGCTGGAGACGTGACCATCAGGTTCAAGGCGATCCAGCATCCGCTGGAAGATGGGGACCTGGCCGATGACATGCCGATCGAGCATAAAGAAGAAAAGAAGGAATCATCCGCCGGGGCTGGTGCGGAAGGAACGGTTACCTTCGACTGGACACCCTCAGCAGGATCCCTTTATCTGTTGAACTTCACTGCATTCGAGCCGGGGGATACCGATGACACAAATAATCATCTATACTGGACTGGCTGGGTAAACGCATGGGGGGATCCCTGCGATGCCGCCGGTACAAGCGATTTGACTCCCCTAACTGGAAATTTCCACGTGGACGACGCTCACAACGATCCCGAGCCGGATCATCATTCGTCACCAAAAATCTGGGCCCACTGGAACGATGTGACCCACACATATGTGGCGGGTAACAATACAATGAGCACACCCACGTTCACCGTAAACGATTTCAACAGGGAGTACGTGATTTGGTACGACAATCTTTTCAGCGGCTCGCTGGGTGCCACCGATGAACACAAAGTTCTCATCTCCTGGGATAATAACAACTGGAGACCCACCGCAGTCGTAGATGCCACTGCAAACGCCCAAGTAAGCACGGATTGGTTTCATTTCGTTGTAGAAGATGGAGCCCCCGGGATGTATCTCAATTACCGGGATGTCATTGGCACTATAGGTTTCAGATTGTGCGTTGGCGAAGCAGGCGGAGCAGCAGTGAAGGGATATATGTTCGACGACATGAAAGTGTTCGGCGTCCAGAACTTCACTCCCGTTGAGGATTTCGCACAGATTACCAAGACCGCCATCAAGCTGGAGCAAAAGGAAAACGACGGCCAATATGTGAAAGCAACAGATATAAAAGGCAAAAGGGACAACGCTATAGAATTTACAGGTGATCCCGGAGACGAGCTTGTCTTTAAATTCGTGGTTACAAACGAGGGCTCCGCACCTATCAACAAGATAGAGTTCGAGGTGATCAACAAGCCCGAGGACTGGACCCTCGAGAACGTGGAAGTTCCTGCGGATCTGACTTACACCGGTAGAAGCCTATTTCAAAAGACTGAAACAGAGGAATTCGACATCAAGATCACCATTCCGGATGATGCCGAGGCCAGTGTGGATTTCCATGGTGATGACGAGAAAATGGAATTTAATCCTTATTACGTAGAATTCTCGGTCAAGGGATACGGTGTCGCACCGGGGGTCGGCGAACCCGATCCATCTCCGGCAGATGATATGGAAACCCAAACGGTAGAAGCATTGGTCAATGAAATGCCTTCAATAGAGGTCGTTGTCGTTGGCGATGTCGATAACCAGACTGACGTACAGGGCGCACAGCTGGAATATACCATAAACATCGAGAACACTGGCAACTGCAACCTTACTGACGACATAGACGCGGAAATAAGTATTACCGTAGAAAACAAACCCCCGGGTCTCTGGACGGTTAACCTCGGAAAAAGCGTAATCGATTTACTCGAATACGAAGAGGATGAGGATGTCATCATCAAGGTGACCAGTCCGGCCACCGAGAAAGCAGGATTTTTCGAGGTGGAGATCCAGGTGACGTTGGGAGATTTCGAATCACCCGATCCCATCATCCTTACGGCCGGTGTAGAGCAGTTCTTCGGTCTTGAACTCGACTTCAAGGATCGTAACGACAAGGCTCATGAAGTGGACCCAACACAGGCGAATCAGGTGTTCATACCCATAACGTTCGAGGTAACGAACAAGGGTAACGGTTACGACATCGCAAAATTCGTGGTAACCGCCGAGAACAAGGATGATAAGGACTGGTTCGATCTCGGTGATGAGGACTTCATAGAACTCGACCCGGTTGGCGGACTTCACGATGAGGAGGACTTCTCCATTGAGTTCACCGTACCTGAGGACGCTGTGAACGGCGAACACAAGTTCTTCGTGATGGCTTATTCCCCCAACGACCCGTTAGAGGAAACCGAGACCGAGGAAAAAGAGATCGTGTTCACAATCTTCAGACCCGACCTGCTGGTAAGTACGGACATCAAGCTTGATCCGGCAATACCCGTGAAAGGCCAGGAAACTGAGATCGAGGTGAGGATCTTCAACAACGGTACGACATCCGCCACCAGTTTCTCCGTATATCTTTATATCGACGATGCTCTAGTGGATTTCCGATCCGTTAACATCTTGCAGAAGGGGCAGCTTACCGATCTTGCTCCCTTCCTGTACGTGTTCGAAGATAACACCGAATACGAGATCAAGGTAAAGGTGGACCCAGCCCAGGAAATAGGGGGCTTGGGGAACGTCACGGAGATCGACGAATTAAATAACGAAGCATCACGGACCACGGAAGTTATCGCTCCCGACCTGAAGTTCAAGACGGACATCACGGCCAGCACTGAAGGCGGTATGGAGACCCTTGAGCTTAACCTGGAGGATCTCTTCGAAGGAGTTGTCGAAGGCGAATATACGGTAACCTTCACAGTGGAGAACGACGGTGAGGCTGACGCAAAGAAGGTCAAAGTTAACCTCAAGGTGGTCTACTACGATGAACTTGGTGACGAGATCAAGGAATGGGAGGATAACTCGACCCCTGTGGACATTGAATCGGGAAAGAGTGCATCCGTTGACTTCGAATGGACGCCCCTGCAATATGCGACCCAATACACGGTGATACTCACCGTAGATCCGCAAGACTCCGTCCCCGAGGAAAGCGAGACCAACAACAAACTGGAACAAATGTTGTTCGTGACCGCTCCGAAACCGAAAGATCCTGATGATGGACCGGGATTCGAAGTATTTGCGGCCATTGCGGTACTGTTGGGCGTATGCGTCGTATTGTACCGGAAAAGAAGGTAGAACGGCCTTTTCATAACTTGGGCAGGGGGTGTTTTTAACCCCCTGTCCTTTTTTTTATTTTTTTTTCGGTATTTATACTTTTTTTACAGGTATAGTTTTTTCACTAATTTCTGCAAAAGAGGAAAGTTTCCCAATTATTTCGGGTCAATTCTTGAATTAATCCACATATGTCGGGAAATTATAAGTAATTTCAAATTGATATTATCATATTGTCAATAGCGCGAAGTAAGGAGGCAATCATGTGAATGTAAAAAAAATCTTTATTATACTTTTAATATTAACCATACTCGTTCCAACCTCGATGGCAACGACGCAAACACCGCAAGAATATGGAAATGAAGATAATAATGAAGAGAGAGAAACAAGTATTAACCACGTAGAATCGTTGGAAGACCAAAGCGACCGAGCATCAGTCATTAAGGCCTGCGAAATCAACCCTCAAGAAACAAAATTTCGACGGGAAAGATATGACCTGAGACCGTTAGAGAGTGAGAGAACCAGATACGAACGGGATATTTGGATGAAGGATGTGGAGATCAAGACGACCCCCTACAAGTTCGACCACACCATATATGAAACTGATGACCAGTACATATATTTTTGCGATTGTTTCGGTATCAAGGGCCAGGACATTACCTTTACCGTCACCTTCCAGAATAACGGCAGCGCCGGAGATGTGGAGATCCGTCTGGAGATAATGCCCTATTTGGTCCACCAGGACGATGGTTACGACGATGACAACTGGCCGGTATACTGGTTTGAATATAAGCAGGTAAGCTCCCAGGGGGCCGGAGCCGAGGAAACGGTTGATTTTACGTGGACGGTGGAATGCAGCAGGCTTCTCATAGTCAACGCCAGCGCATTCGAGCGCGGCGACCCTGATCCTGACAACAACGAGATATGGTGGCTCGGAAGATCTCTTTCAACTTACGACCCGGGGGACAACGAAGCTGGAAGTCCTCTTGAGAATGAAAAGGGGAACTGGCACACCCGGGACGTGGTGAACGATCCCGCGGCCGACGATCACTCGGACCCAAAGGCCTGGTACCACGGCAATGCCAACGGGATGTCATACGGAGCCGACAACAATACGCTTGCCTTGAAAGATCCCGTTATTTTTGATGGCGATAGCATATACGACACGCGTTTCGGCACATATCTTACTTTCACCATTGCCGGGAACCTGGACGCGACCTCGGAACTGGCCCTCTACTACAGCCTCGACGGCGGAGGATGGGAGAAAATGTTCTGGTGGACAACGCCCTGGAACACCAATGCCGATTGGTTCTGGGCAACATTCTCTTCTGGCGACACGTATTACCCGGGAATACCCATGAACTACGCCGACAGCATCAAGATAGCCATTAACGTGGACTCGCCCTCTGGTGGCGGCGTGAGGCCGGGGTTATACATCGATGAGTTCCAGATATACGGAATGGAGAATGGTACCATTGAAAATCCACCCGACGATCCGTCATTTACAAAATTGAAAATCGAAAACAGGGATCCAGGCCAGATCAAGGACAGCAATTCCAACGGTGTAATAGATGCGGAAGGAGACCCCGGCCAGGAGATGGTATTCCCGTTGAAGCTGACAAACGATGGCACGGCAATAATCAGCAAGATAACGTTTGAAGTCAGTGATTTACCGAACGGTTGGGACGCAGAGGATATAATATTCGAACCCGCTTCTGTGACCGCGCAGATGGCTCGTTATGAGACAAAAGATATCGATGTGAAGGTTACTATCCCAGACGATGCCCGTGCCAGTGTGGATTTCAGTAAAGACAGCGGCGATAAGGATATGGAATACAACCCGCATATTATTAACATTACGGCTACGGCCACCGGAATTCCACCCGAGGTTGGCAAACCGGACCCGATACCCGACGAGGACAGCAAGTCCATAGATTTGGAGGCCATAGTTACGGAGCAGCCGGCCCTGGAGGTTTCGGTGGTAAATGACAATATTACTGGTAAGCAGGGTATCGAGCTCGATTACTTTATGACGATTAAGAACAAGGGAAACTGCAATCTCACGGACAATATCAATGCGAAGGTAATGATCCGGGAGCTTATTACTCCTTCGAACCTGTGGACCGTGCAGCTGAGCGACAACGATTTCAAACTGGATTATGGTGACGAACTGGATGTTACCGTTACCATAGTAAGCCCACAAAACGTAATTGCAGGATATCACATAACTGAGCTGGAAATCTCCATTGAAGAATTCGGTATATCCGAATCCATCATACTAATTATCGGTATCGAACAGGTATTCGGTATCGAATTGGACCTGAAAGATAAAAATGATGAGAACATCGAGATAGACCCTGAAAAGATCGGTTCCATGCAGCAGTTCGTGGATTTCGAGATAACTAATACCGGCAATGGAGACGATAGTGTCAAGATGGTTGCCGAAGCTGGCAATTCAAATGACGACAAATGGTTCGACATCAAAGATGAGGCAGCGATAGAATTGGGTCCAACTGGGGGTCTCGATGATAATGAAGATTTCTCCATGGAGTTCAATGTCCCCGAGGATGCAGTTGCCGGGAAGCATGAGTTCACTATAAAGGCGGTCTCCGAAAAAGACCTAATTGATGGAACTGAGAGCGATGAAAAACTGATCACTTTCACCGTGTTGCGCCCCGACCTGCTGGTTTCTACAAAGATAGAGCTTGTTCCTGACAAACCGGTGAAGGATGACGAAACGGAAATCCGTGTAAGAATTTTCAACAACGGCACCACTTCAGCCATGGGTTTCTCGGTATACCTTTACATCGACGATGCTCTGGTGGAATATAAACCGGTCAATATACTCCAGAAAGGAGACTCCACCGATATTCCCTCGTTCAAATATTTTTTTACCGATGACAAGGAATACACCATCAAAGTGACTGTGGACCCGACAGATGGAGTAAATGATAATGGAAACATCACCGAGATGGACGAACTTAACAACGATGCGTCCAGAACTGTTGAGGTAATTGCGCCCGAGCTGCAGTTCGGCGGAGATATGTTAGTTAGCACCGGAGACGGTGTCGAGATAATGCCCAGCGGAGAGGATCGTTACGATGTCAAAATAGATGAAACATACAAATTAGGTGTTAATGTTTTGAACAAGGGAAAAGCCGATGCCAAGGTGGTCCGGGTAAATCTCAAGATATTATATATGGACCCAATGGGGGAAGAGATCAAGGTAATTGACGAAAACGTCACATTGTCATCCATCTCCGCCGGCGAAAATAAAGCGGTTGAATTCTCATGGACGCCTGATCGATACGGTACCGATTATTTTCTCGAATTTAACGTGGACCCGGAAAATAAAATTTCCGAAGAGAACGAGAACAACAATCAGCTGACTCCGGATGAGAACTTCATATCAGAGCCCGAACCGGCGGTTGAAAAAGGATTTATGAGTACGACGGTGATAATCAGTATTGTTGTGGTCATAGTCATCATTGGTGCCATCATTGCCGTGCTGCTGGTTCTGTCCCGCCGTAAAAAATGAAACTACCGCGTCTTAATTTCAATTCCATTAAGAGCCCAAACGATAGACAAGTACGTTACACAGAGGACACTTTGTACGGGACCGTAGAATATTGCTTATTAAAGGAGAAGCAAATCACCAATTAATAATCATTACCATGATGGTTATTCTAGAAATAACGGGTACTAATGAAAATAGATTTCTTCCCCGGTCATACCTGCGGATAGTAAGAAATAATATATACCGATTTATGTATACTCGGAATGGATCATCCGAATAACTTTCATAATGGTGATATTTCTTATGAAGAGGAAAGGGCGAAATTCCGGCGGGAAAAAGGGAGGGCAAACGAAAAAAGGCGGATATGACTTTTTCAGCGATAAGAAAATGGGACCGGTGAAAAGTCCTCCGACCCAAAAGAAGAAAAGCGGACTAAAATGCCCCAGCTGCGGGACCAGTTCTCCGATGCACGACAGATTCTGCACCGTCTGCGGCAAACCGCTCACAAAGAATCCAGCTGCAGCCAAGGGGATGGCGGGAAAAGTAAAATGGGCCGAAACCGACGAGAAAAAACCGCAGCGAAAGGCCAAAGGACGGACTAAAACCTCTACAGCTAGAAGTCCACGAGAAGGGGTACATGAAAAAGGACAAACTTTAATTAAATGCTGGGTTTGCGGCACCAAGTTTTCAGGTAAACAGAAATTCTGTACCATTTGCGGTTCACCCAAGGAAAAAAATGTTCAAAATATGTCATGTCAGATTTGTGGCGCAGCACTCCAAAAAAATGAACGTTTCTGTATCGTTTGCGGCTCTTCCCAGGAAAAAAAAGCTCAAAATATGTCGTGTCAATTCTGCGGTGCTGTTCTTTCGGAAAACGAAAGGTTCTGTATGGATTGCGGGTCGCCCCGAGTGGAAAAAATCCAAGAAAATGTATGTGAAGGATGCGGCGCTGTTCTCTCGGAAAATGAGGAGTTCTGTAGCATATGCGGAACCCGACCGGTGCGGCAGTATAGTGAAAAGAACGATGAGGCGAAAATAGAGAGGAAAGCAAATGCCCGTTATTACAAAATACTGGAATTAGAGCCTGGTGCAACCCAAACTGAGATCAAAAAAGCTTACAAGAGGAAAATAATCGAATATCATCCTGACAAGGTCCACTCCCTAGGTGAGAGAATCCGCGAGATCGCTGAAGAGGAGACGAAAAAAATCACCGAGGCCTATAGAGCTCTTATGAATGAATAGAACTGAGAGGAGATCGAAAAAATAATAGATAAATAATGTAGAATTACTGAAAATAAGGTGATAAACAATGACAGAAATATTGTATTTTCCAGATATAGAAGCATGCTATATAAGAGAGTTCTCGGGAGAAGTGGCAGAGGTCAGGGAAGACGAAGGGATCGTGATGGACGTCACCGCCTTTTACCCCAAAGGAGGGGGGCAGAACGCTGACGAGGGAATTCTTATCATAAAGGGAAAGGAGTATGCGGTGAAGGATGTCCGAAAGGAAGGAGAGAAGATCGTTCATCACCTAGCCTCTACTGATGATATCTCTCCCGGAGATTCCGTCCGGGGCGAGCTTAACTGGGAGAGCAGATACGGCAATATGCGTATGCATACCGCACAGCATCTGATATCTGCCATCGTTAAGGATATGTACGGTGCTGATACAGTTGGAAACCAGTTATACCCTGACAAAGCCAGGATGGATTTTTCTCCACTTTCAAAACAGGATTTCGTACCATTTGAGGTTGCCAGGATTTTTTCAGAGAAGATCTCCAAAGGCAATTCGACAAAAATATATTTTGCCGACCGCCAGGAACTCTCCTCCAATCCTAAAGTAAGGATCTCACTCAGCCGACTTCCCCCGCATATAAACAACCTACGAGTGGTTGAGATCGACGGATACGATATATGTCCGTGTGCCGGTACACACATAAGATCTCTCAGTGAGCTTCAGCCCATCGAGATCACACGAGCAAAATCAAAAGGAAAGGGTAGAATAAGAGTGGAATATTGGTTCGCCCGGTAGTTTTAATCCGGATCTGCTGGAAAAAACGAAGGAAAATCTTGAGTAAACAGATTAAAAAAATATTTTTAGCTATTAGACCGCTTTGAGGACAGACACAATATGATTTATATATTATTTTAACGATAAATAGGAAATCTATTGACAAAACATGTTCATACTATTCGAAATAGTGAAAAGTGATCCAATGAGTACCGGAACAGAAAACGAAAACTCATCAAAAGAAAACGATGTGGAGGGCCCGAGTCTGCGCCTTCCATCCAATGCGGCATTGGAAAAGATCATACTCGGTATAATGGATAAAACAGGTGAGGTACGCAGTCTCAAATTGATGACCGGTCTCGTTAACAAGGAACTGGATGACGCAGGATACGAAAAACATACCACGGCTCCCAGAGTAAAACGTATCATTCTGGAGAGAAAACTCGCCAACATAAAGGTGAACATGAGACGTTGGGACGGTCAGGGTCTGGCGAGTAAATGCCCGGTGTGCGACCACGGCCTGAAAAACGAAAAGAACGTCACTATCTACGGATGGATGATAACATTGAAACAGGTATGTCCGAAATGCGGATACTGGACGGACAGGAAAAAGACGTCCGTTTCCAGATACACTTTCTCCCCTATAACCAATGAATGACGAAAAAACGATATAATACCACCCGTATATCGTCAGGCTCGTTGACAGTGGTATTCGACCACACAAGTAGAGTAATCTGGATAATGGTGAACACAATTGGATAAATCGGTTATTATAAAGGCGGCCAGGGAGGCAATCGATAATGAGAAATTCGACGAGGCTATCGAGCTACTGGAAGAGATACTTCAGGAAAGCATCGATATAGATGCACTGGAACTGAAGGGTGAGGCTTTTCGGCTTAAAGGAGAACCCAAAGAGGCCATGAAATGTTATGATCGCGCCCTGGTCGTTGACCTCAATCAGAAGGCCATCTGGAAGGGAAAAGGCATTTGTCTTCTGGCCGTGGGTAGGGACGATGAGGCCCGCCGTTCCTTCGACAGGGTGGTAAAGATAGCTCCGGATTATGCAGAGGGTTGGTTGGAAAGAGGAAGAATGGGAATGAAGGTGCATGACTGGGATATGGCCCTGGAATCCTTCGAAAAGGTGACAACACTCGATCCATCGAGCCATATGGGATGGTACAACCGTGCAAACGCCCTGATAACCGGTTACGGTAAGATGGAAGAGGCCATCGAATACTACAAAAAAGCCATCGAGATATTCGACGGATCGGACGAATACTGGTTCAGTCTTGGGGTTGCTCTAAAGAGTTCCGGCGATTTCATCGAAGCCGGTAGAAGTTTTAACAGTGCTCTAAACCTGAAACCACTGCATATCATGTCAAACAAGTATCTGGCTGACTGCATAAAGGAGTTGAGAGCCAAGGGGATCGATGAGTCTGTAATCACGGTAAAAAAGAAAGAACCGGAGAAAAAAACACGCCGCAGGAAAAGAAGGAGAAAGGAAAAAGACGAAGTGTGGGACGTGGAACCAAGCGAAACATGGGAAGTCGAAAAAGACGAATTGGAAACATCAGGTAAAAAAATATCCAGAAAACGTAAAAAAAATGTAGCAAAAATAGAAGAGACATGGGAACCGGAACCGCTCGAGGAAGAAACATGGGAACCGGAAGTTCAGGAAGAAAAGGTTGAACCGGTGGCGGAGAAAACAAGAAAGTCAAGAAGAAAAAAGAAAAAGGAAGTAGAGGAGACTTGGGAACCGGAACCGCCCGTGGAAGAAACATGGGAACCGGAA
>CAYFHS010000002.1:120789-342281 GCA_964342815.1 uncultured archaeon
AACCCGTAGTGGAGAAAAGCAGAAGGTCCAGAAGAAGACGTGAGAAAAAGGTGTCCGAGAAAGAGAGCTGGGAACCAAAACCACCGGAAGAAGTGGAAGAACCGGTCGTGGAGAAAAGCAGAAGGTCGAGAAGAAGACAAGAGAAAAAGAAGTCCGAGGAAGAGAGCTGGGAACCAGAACCACCGGAAGAAGTGGAAAAACCGATAGTCGAAAAAAGCAGAAAGTCCAGAAGAAGACGTGAGAAAAAGGTGTCCGAGAAAGAGAGCTGGGAACTAGAACCGCCCGAAGAAGAAGTTAAACCGGTGGAAAAGAAGTCAAGAAGGTCCAGAAGAAGGCGCAATAAAAACGAGGAGGAAGAAGAAAGCTGGGGGGCGGAAGAAAACAAAAATGAGAAAAAACCAGAGAAAACAACTGGTAGAAGGCGGCGGGGAAAAAGAAAATCGAAGAACACAACCGTGGATTGCCCCAGATGTAATCGAGAGATCGAGGTTAATTTCGATGTACTGCCTGTTAGGCTGGAATGTCCGTACTGTGGGGCCACGGGGACAGTTGGATGATAAGCTTACGTTCATTAAAACAATACTAAAAGAGGATTACAATGAAATATTGTATCGAATGCGGCACCGAGACAAAGTATGACGCTCGAGAATGCTCGAGATGCTATCATCGTGTGGATGAGTTCTACACCAGAACACTCACCGATCGTAAAAAAAAGCACCTGAACATTTTGAAGGCAAGAGAGGGTTTTATTTCCGGTGATTATGAAAATTCCGTGCGGCTGCTCTCCGAAATCGCCATGAAGGAGCCCAAGAACATTAACATACTGTATGGTCTTGGACGTTCGCTCACGAATACCACCGATTATTCTAGAGCAATGCAGATTTACGACAGGGCTCTGAGTATAAGGCCCGATGCGGTCAATATCCTATTCGCAAAGGGAATGTGCTACATGGAGCTGGGGGACCTGAAAGAGGCAAAGAAATGTTTCGTACGCAGCCTGGAACTGGAACCCATATTCAAGAATGCTCGGAATATGATGAAAAAATGCGAGGAGGGGCTGGAAAAACAGCATGATAATATCGTGCAGGTACAAATGAAAGGATTAATGAAACCCCAACCCGTGGAAGAACCGGCTGCCCCGGCGAAAACTAACTTAAAAGAATCTCATAGGGGCGGCAAAGATTACATTTGCGGCACATGCAGCTCGCCAGTTAGTTTCGAGGACCAGTACCAGATGTGGTGGTGCAACAGCTGCTCACGCTATGTGGAAGACGACATGGTGGAACCTGATCTTGGATTATCCAAGGTAGGGGCTGAATATACATGCAAAAAATGCAGTGGTGTACTGGTGTACGTAGATGAGTACCAGAGATGGTGGTGTGACGCATGCAGGAGATATGTCGGTGATGATATCGAATCCGAAGAAGAATATGAACAGATGGAACACTCGCCTACTAGTGCCGTGGATCACAGAGCTCAAGCCGCCGGGCATCAACATGAGAGGAAAAGAGGATTTTCACAAGACCCCACCTGCGATAGTTGTAAAGGAGCAATGCGTTACATAGATACCTATAAAATGTGGTGGTGTGACCGATGTGAAAAATACCTGGGCGAGGAAGAGGAAAAAACAGCTCAAAGCTCCGGTATACAATCATATGCCGGGCGGAGGCAGGAAACACCCTCGGCACAACCTCATTACCCCTGCCGTGAATGCGGGACCATTCTGAAGTTCGTTGAGCAGTACCAGAGATGGTGGTGCGACGGCTGCGGCGGATATATCTGATCACAGATAAATTCCTCGGTTACATATTATTTTCCATAACTGTCACCATTCCGGATGTGGACAGGTGAAATGAGATGAACGTCAAGAAAGAGGGATGCAGGTATTGGCCGGTTTTTTTCATTTTAATTTCCATCAGCCTCATCTGCTCAGAACCCTTTACCGGTTCCGCCAACCCGTCCTCATTCTTGAAAAGTTCATCTTCTTCACGGGCCAGCGGACCGGACCTCGAAGTAAGCTCCGCCAACATTTCCGTCCTCCCCGCACCGCTAAAGGTTGGGGACACCGGTTTTATCACTGCGGAGGTGTTCAACATCGGAAATGAGGCCGCCGCCCTCGTCAATGTATCATTCAGCATAGATAACATAACTCTGGGTTCTCCTATGATTATACCGTTAATATCGGGGAATTCAAGCGAGAATATAACAAAGATGTGGCAGCCTACGGCTCCTGGTAACCACTCCATCCAGGTGGAAATCGATAAAGGGGATTTTATTCCAGAACTGGACGAAGACAACAACGCAGCCAGTATCGAAGTTTTCGTGGCAACCGCATTGAACATAGCTCCTTCAGTGAACATTACCCATCCCAGGGACAGAGAAAAGGTAAGCGGAACAGTTCTGATTTCCGGGACTGCATCCGACAGTCCCATGGATACCAACGAACTGACGGGAGTGAAAGTGAGTATCGATTCCGGAGATTACCAAGAGGCCACGGGGCTCAATGCCTGGGAATATCAGTGGGATACCACTTCATACAGCGAGGGACTGCACACCATAAACGCAATATCCCATGACGATGAAGACAATTCCGTGGTCCGATCCATCGAAGTGATCGTGGACAATGATCAGTCAAACCAGGCTCCCGTGGCAGTTATATCATCTCCCCAGAGGTTGAGCAATTTCTCCGTTAACGAAACTATCTTTTTCAAGGGCGACAATTCCTCCGACCCCGATCTCGGACCAAATGAAATGAACTTTACCTGGGACATGGGCGACGGCAGCATTGTCTGGGGTGCGAACATCAACTACAGTTACAGTGAAATCGTACCTTTCATCACGGTTACACTGAGGGTATACGACGGGGATCAGGAGGATTCCGCATCAATACAGATATTCATAAACAATACTCCCCCGGTTGCCGTAGCCGGTAATAACAGAACGGCCGAGATAGGGGAGATGATCACCTTCAACGGCTCGAACTCATATGATCCCGATGAGCCATTCGACCAAATAAGCAAGTACCAGTGGAACATGGGTAATGGCGATGTTCTGGAGGGAGAGGTGGTGCAGTATAGCTATAACGAAGGCGGTGGCGAGTATACTGTGGTTCTCACGGTGTCGGACGGCGACAGCTCGGACAACGATTCCCTGGTTGTAAGCCTTAACAATACCATACCTGTCGCATTGCTAAAGCTGCCATCTCGGACCGTTTATGCCAATGTTGATCTGTACTTCGACGGTAGTGATTCACATGACCCTGATGGTGAAATAATCGAATATTATTTCGATTTCGGCGATGGTTATTCAACTGGGTGGAGCGCATACCAGGGCAGCAATCATACCTATCGTGAATCCGGAGAATATGCCCCCAGATTGAAGGTTAAGGATTCCAAAGGCGGCATCAGCCTATGGAACAGCATGGAAATTACCGTTCTGCCTGCTCCAAACAACAAGCCTTTGGTGCAAATCGATGCACCTCTCGAAGGGGCCGTGGTGGCGTCACCTCTAATAGTGGAAGGAACAAGCAGCGACCCGGATATGACGGATAAAGTGGAAAAAGTAGAGGTAAGCCTGAGAGGAACAACGATCCTTGCCAAACCTATTTACGGTCAAGACCTAGGAGAATGGCGGGCAAGTTTCGAGGATATCGGCGACATGGAAAACGGCTCCGCAAGATTAGAGGTCCGGGCCTTTGACGGCAAGGGATATTCCGAGCCGGCAGTACTGAACGTCATAATAAACAACGACGAGCCCGAATTTATTGACATCACCGTTATGGATCATACTTCCGAGGCATTCCCCGGGGACAATATTGATGTATACGGGCAGGCCAAGTACGATACGGGTGTCGCAGTATTGGGATCCACTGTCACAGCCTCATTGTACGGTAGCACAAAAACAGTCAAAAGCGATTCGAACGGTTTTTTTTCTCTTACAATTTCCGCCCCAATGGAGTCAGGGTTGGTTTCTCTTGAGATTAGCGTGGAGAACGGCACTCTTGCGGGAAACACTTCCGAGACCATTCTTGTATACAGCACGGAATTCTCCGTGGACGACGACTCAATAAAACTTTATCGGGATGAAACGGAGGTAATCGGTTACAACGATGCGGTTCGTGTGGGGGAGACCGTTGAGATCAGGGTCACGGTAGATTTCTACAGCGATGCAACGGAGGGGCCGAGCTTTACGGCCACGGTCAACGTAACGCAGATCTCCGACGGAGTGAACAATGATAATCTGGAGAACGAGAGCATCAGTTTTATCCCCGACGGAAAAGAACAATCAAAAACACTGACAATTACATGGAGTCCGGAAGAAGGAAGCCATACCATCAACGTGAAGGTCGAAGCTGCGGGTGATACCTCCGAGAATGACGATCTCGGATCGCGAACATTCACCGTAAGAGAGAAAATAATACTGGCCGACTTCAAGGTCACTGACATACAGCTTCCGGGGACTAACCTGCGGGACGGCGAATTCGTTACCGTTTCCATTACAGTGGTCAACGATGGGGACGCAAGCGGTTTCGTAAACGTTTCTCTGTACCAGGGAAGGGAGAATCCCGCCGATTTGATCGACCAAAAGACTGACATATTCTTGAGTCAAAATGCGGAACAGAAGATATTGATCAACTGGCAGGTGGAAAGCGGTTATATAGAGCTGATGGCGGTGGTGGACAGTTCCCTCGAAGAGGCCTCGAAGGACAATAATCGTTACAGCACCAGCGTACGGGTCTATCCACCTGAAGACGTTCAAAAAGAAGAATCGAGCCAGGCCATAACCGTGGCGGTCATCGGGGGCATTCTGGTCATAGCGGCAGCGGCATGGGCTTTTTACCGGAAAAAAGAGGCGGAGGAAGCTGAAAGCGTTGAAGCTATCTCGGACATTGATGTCGAAGAAGAGGACGGCGACGAATTTTGAGTTTCGTGAGCTTATATCATGGTCTTCTCGGGCACGGGGGTAAAGTGATCTTTTCGCATAATCCCGGTGCTTGAGAGTCCATACATACTTTCGGATCACAGCACGTATGACAGACCCTTTTAAACGCTTTGTAGGAGATCAGTTCGATATCTGGTGATAAAAAATCGGATTTTATTGGTTCTTCACGCAGCAGGTCCGTGCTCAGATATTTTTTGTTGTCATCGGGAAGGATGGTCACAACTATCTTTTCACTCCCGTAGATATTCTGAAGCAGAACTGCGCCCAGGAAATTCGCTCCAGATGATATACCCACGCCCAAGCCCAGGTCACGAGATAATTTTTGAGCCATTATTATGGAATCGCCGTCATCGACGCTGATGATTCCATACAGGCCCTCCAAACTCAAAATTTCCGGAATGAACTCATCGGATATACCCTGGATACGATGTTTGCCGATCTTGTGTCCAGTGGACAATGTTGGAGAATTCGACGGCTCCAAGGGATGCAATTTTATTTTCGGATTTTTCCAGCGCAGGAACTTTCCGGCGCCCATTATGGTACCACCGGTTCCGACTCCGGCAATAAATGCGTCGGGATGTCGGGAACGATAACCCAGCTGCCACCAGATCTCCGGTCCCGTGGTAAGACAATGTGCCTCGATGTTATCTTCATTGGAAAATTGCCGGGGCAGGAAGGTACCGTCCATGGTCTCGGCCAATTTTTCGGCTTTCTCAATACTGCCAATGAATCCACCTTCCTCATGGCTTACCAATCTGATCTCGGCTCCCAGACTTTTAATAAGATTCTTCCGCTCGACGCTCATCCAATCAGGCATAAAAATAATAACGGGATGACCCAAAGCGCGGCCTATGGCGGTAAAAGCAATTCCTGTGTTACCACTTGTGGCCTCAATTATCACATCGTCGGGTTTGAGTGTTCCTCTTTTATAACCCTGTTTTATTATGTGAAATGCCATTCTGTCTTTTATGCTGCCGGTCATGTTCAGATTTTCGGCTTTCGCATAAATAATTCTTTTTTGACCCTGAAAGGTATATTGAATGGCCAGAAGCGGTGTATTGCCTATGAGAGAGGATAGACCGTTTATCTTGGCGTCCAGCTCACCAGCAGTCATTATTTTTTACACCGAATCTCCACAATGTATCGATTTATTTTATAATTTTTCTTCAGAGATTTTTCCGCGATTCTCTCATTATCTGTTCTACTCTCCCGCCCCGTCACTATCCCCATCCCCATCCTTTCCAACCCTCCCAAGATCATCCATCGCACCATTTTCTATCTCCTCCTCATCTATCCCACTCCTCTTCCGACCAAACACCACTACCCCAATCACCACAAACATCAACATCACACACAAAATTACCACTATCCACCATAGATTATACCACGCATCTCCATCATCCTCCTTCCCCCGGTCCCCATCATCGGGCCCGGTCCAGTTCTCCCAATGATCGATACCCCATCTCTCTGGATCATCGGGATAAGGGTCCTCGTCGTTGGGGTACCCGTCGCCATCGCGGTCGAATGGTGTTGAGAGTGGATTGTTTGGATTGGAGCCCTGTGAGAGTTCAAAAGTGTCGTTGTAGGTATCGTTGTCGGAATCGATTTCTGGTTCTATTTGTGGGGATAGTTCCAGAACTGTGATATTAAGTGTGTCATTAGCCCAGTTTCCGGCCTTGTCTGAAAAGTCCATGATTACGACGTATATTCCAGGTATATCAAACCTGAAATGCGGAACCGAGGACCGCCAGGTAAAAATTATTATTTCAGTTCCATTATAATTAAAAGTCCACGTCAAATTCCATAGCCAGACGTCATTCGTCAAATTTTGAATTAGATTTAAAAAGAAAACGGTTTCCGATTGGTTGATTATGATGTCAGGACCTGCGTTTGCGATGGGCGGCGTGATGTCTCGGACGGTGACGTTAAGTGTGTCGGTGGCCCAGTTGCCTTGGGCATCCGATATATTAAGAGTAATCGGATAATTGCCAGATTCGTCAAATACAAATTCAGCGGTCTTTCCATATAGAAATACATCCAATCCATCGTATGTGAATACCCAAGTATAGTTAGTAATAGCGACATTACCAGAACAATTGGATGCATTTAGGTAGGCAACCTGGTGTTGATCGAGGCGTATGTCGGGCCCAGCATCGGCAATTGGCAGATCCGAATCAATAACATCAATGGATATCGTTTGCTCACCAGAATTAAATTCATTATCCCATACCTCCAACATAACTAAATATTTCCCTATATTGTCAAAAGTAAAAGAAATCTCAAATCCATTTCCCGTACCCATTGCTACAACTGGATAAACATCAATTTTTATTATTTCCCATTCATAGGTCATTATTCCTACATTATCTGTACTATTCCTACCGTCAAATGAAAAATTAGCATGCTGAGGACATCGAAATACTCCATTATCCCAAGTTCCCAGACTTTCATCGAACTTGATTACTGCAACCGGTGGATCGACATCCCATACTGTAATAATTGAAGTTGCAGTATCGCGATTTCCCTGGGTATTTGTCACGGTCAATGATATCTTGTGCACACCTGCCTCATGGAATGTGAATTTGGGAGAGATTCCGAATAAACGGATGTGTTTTCCATTGTAGTTGAGATCCCAGGTATAGTTCACAATACCCAGGCAATCGAATGAATGGGACCCGGAGAAATGAAATGTCTCATGCTGGGCTATTGCGATAGGTGGGCCAATCATGGCAACCGGATAATACATCTCTTCACCGATTGGATTCACAAGAGGAAAGTAGTCTTTGGCTCCGTAATCACTGTCCAATCCATAGGGCTGATTCCATATAGAACCATTTTGATGTGCCGAAGGATATCTAGATGAATAATCGGACCAGTAATTGCCTTCTCCGAATGAATCGTTCCATGAATTCATTTGCCCATAATCTGCTGCTTGTTTCCACCCAGAACCGGAATTGTTGAATAAATTGTTATGATGAATGCGATTGAATTTTGTATTATCAAGATTATCTGAATCGTCCTCAAAGTGTATTCCTCCACAATTCGAATCTCTAAAGGTATTCCCAATAATTGAATTATAAGATGATGTTCTAATAATAAATAGAACATAATTTTTAAAACTATTATGAGATATGACATTATAGGAGCTTGACATGATCATGCCATATTTGGCAATACGATTGCGAAATATCACATTATATTTACCTTCCCAAATATTAATCGCACCTAGAAAGCCCCCAATGCAATTATTATCTTGAATTCTACATCGAGAAGATTCATATAAATATACGCCATGATTACTAGAATACATAAGATTATTATTTTTCACTTCATTATCATTGGAGAAAAAAAGTGCTACTCCACTACATATTCCAGACAAGGCACCTTTGCTATAGGAGCGATTGCAGTAGTTAGATAGGATTGAGTTATTATTTGAATAGACAAGATATATACCTGTTCCAAACTCCTCTTCATGTGTAGGGACGTTAACTTTTGTTGGCCATCCACCATTATCAATGCATATGTTCTCTGATATCAAACTATTATTCGTATTATTAAACACTATACCAGACCAAGTATTATTACTGCAAGTATTTTGTGTGATCTGGTTACTTGTAGATTCATTTAGAAAAATCCCAATTCCTGTAGTATAACCATAGTAATCATCACCAGTTCCTTCCGAATCACATATATTGTTGGAGACAACTGTATTGGATACATTGCGAAGAGCAATTCCGCAATAGGAATTATTACTACAATTGTTCCAGGATATGTTACAGTGATTCACATTTTCGAGATATATTCCGATTCCTTCAAATGGAATTAAACTTCCGGTTACATTGAAACCAGTTACATTTACATAATTGGAAAAAATCGTTATAATCCGACCTTCTCCCATAATAGTTGTTGCACCGATTGACTCACCTGAAAGAGTGATTGATTTATTGATGACAATGTTTTCATAATACGTCCCTGCCTCCACAAAAATCTTATCCCCCTCACTGGCATTATCTATTGCCCACTGTATGTGTGTGTAATCACCCCCGCCCGATGCGTTCACGATGATCGTGCTTCGTGTGTAGATCACCTCCTCCGCACCGGACATTGATGGTTCCATGGGAGGGAGAGGGATGACTGTAAGTACAAGAGCAATCATCAACAGATATGTAGTAACTTTTCTTCCAGGACAGGCCATTAACACTACCTCGTAATGGTCTGCCATATGCTATTAGACATTATTTATAATTTCTAGAACAAAGGTCGAACAATCTTCCAAGCTTGAATGATGATTTTTTCACCCTGGTCATGTATCATGTACACATACAATAATTCTTCTGCTGGCGCAGAAGCCGGGGGCAAGCCCCCAATAATATTGATTTTATTTTTATATCGGGCCGCCGTTTGCTGTTGGTCGCCCGTAGGCTCACTAGCCGAGGGCTCAGGGGTATCTTTGATGCCACGTAGTGAAACGGGAGCAGGCCCTCTATATTAAGAAAAGAAATCCTAGCTTCCTCATTTCTTCCTCATCTCCGCCTCGCAAAGCTTTCTCAGTGTTTTCGCGGCGGCGTAATCGGGATTGATGGAGAGAACACGTTTCGTGCAGCGCAGCGCCTTCCTGTACATGTTCAATTTCTTGTATGCAACTCCCTTGTTATGAATGATCCTCTCGTCGTTGGGAGTGAGTTTCAGCGCCCTGTTAAACAGTTTAATGGCTCCCTTTGCATTTCCCTCTTTAAACAATTTGTTGCCGTCCTGCTTGAACTTTTTCGCTTCCGATTTCTTCTTTTCTTCCTGGGCTGTCTCCAGCTCGACAAGATCGTCGTCCAGGCGGAAGAGAATACTCTCGATCTCCGCTTTTTTACCCAGCTGTATCAGCTTTTCCGCGCGTTTCAGATCCTCGCGCATAAGCTCCTCGCTCTCGATATCCTCATCAATGGAATCGATCCGACTTTCCAGTTTTTTCACTCTCAGAACGAAGACATGCATCTCCTTTGCCTGTTTCGCCAGTTTCTTGGACTGTTTTGAGTGATCCATTGCAGTCTGGTAGAACCGGTTCTCAAGAGCGGGTTTGGCAAGCGACAGAACGTTCTTTGCCTCCGAAACGTCTATTCCCTCTTTATTCAACTTGTCAATAAATTCCCGCACGGATTTCAGCTCGTCAATAAGCTCCTCGTACATTTTCGAGTTCTCGGCCGCTTCCCATGCTTCCTCGCTCAGCTCATACGCCATCTCGAAATCCTTATCCTTGAAACTATCCTGCGAGCTAGCAAAGAGTTTCTGGGATTTTTCCACTTCCCCTCCAAGGGCTAGCACCTCGTTTATCTTCTCCTGGGTTTTAATCAGCTGGTCTTTGGCCTTTTCCTCGAACAAAGGCTGTCTTATCTTCATAAGCAGCTCGTTGGCCTCCTCGTATTCCTTTGCCAAAATAAGTTCGTCCACCTCTATGAGATCCTCTCTGGCCACCTCAATGTTCACACCGGTTTTCTCGTAACTTTTCTCAACGAGTTTTTTGGTATCATCCTGGAGAAAGACCAGCTTCAGCATCATAAAATTCTTTATAGCATTCTTACCGTATTCGCTTGAACGATCGAATTCGCTCTCATTGAAATACAGTTTTGCTTTCTTCAATAGAGAGATCCCTTCCGATACGTCAATCCCCTGATACCTGCAGTCTTCGAACAATCCCTCGGCCTCCTCTATGGCAAGGAGGGCCTTGTTCTGATCTTGAACCGACCTGCTCTTTTCCACAAAGTCCTGTATCTCTTCGGCGATCACCGGAACGTTCTCATAATTTCCCCTTCCCAGCTCCAACTTCATGGTCCTCAGCGATTGTTCCATTCCACTGGTATCCACTCCGTGGGTCTTGGCCTCGTCAACCTTGAATTTCGTTATCTGATAGAACAATAGTCCCCGATTGTATTCCATCTCTTGTGCGGACAGCTCGTTCTTTACCTGGAATACCAGATCATCGGCCTTGTCCACAGCTCCCTTATTGATTCCCTGCTCTATTTCCGACATGGTCTTTTGAAATGATGCGACATCCATATCCAATCCTTCACACAGTACGATCCTGGCCTTCAATGAACGAAATTCATCCTTGAGCTTTTTCAAGGCATTAAGAGAGGTCTGAATGATATCCTGGCTGCTTCTTGCGTGCTCGATCGCCTCATCATAATCTCCATTGGTTACACATTTCCTGCCCTTGCTCAACTGCTCATCCGCCTCATGGTCCCGTATACCTTCCTTTAAAGCGGCCTTGATGGACTGCCAGCTGTCCCGAATAGCGTCGAGAGCATCCTGATATACCACCTTTCTTATGGATAGTTTATCCAGGGCTACTGCCGCAATATCTAAAACTTCCTTATAACTACCCCTGTGCAGGAGTTCAGGAACCGTTTTCAGGTCTTCATCCACATCCTTCACATTTGCACCCTGAGAACGAAGAGAGACCATGTTCTGCTGGATCCTCTTTACGAGACGTTGGGTTCGATCGTATTCATTTTTCGTATCCGACAGATAAGCCAGGCATTTCCCCGTGATCTTCAGTGCTCCAGCCGGGTTGCCCGAATCCATATTGGAGGTGATCTCTTCGAGGTAAGGTTTGATATCACTGATGATGATCCCTTTCTTTTCGAATTCCGTGACCTTCTGGATGATCTCATTGCTCTTCTGGATCGCCTTCGATTTTGTTTCGTCTGTGCCCGAATCAACATATTTCTTAAATGGAGCTTTGGCCTTCCCGGAGGATTTTTTCATTCTCTTTTCGGGCTTATCGATCTTTTCTTCAACCACTTCAAAGAGCTCTTCCGAACTAATCTCATGTATCTCTTCCACCGCTCCAAGTGTGTTATCCGCAGGTATGGACTCTTCTTTGGGTAGCTGTATCTCCGTGGTGCCCTTTCTCAGCATCTCAAGGCAGTCGGATCTCATGTCCGAAGCTTCTTGATTGGATGGATTTTTTAAAAGCAAATTATCAAGAGAACCAATGGCTTCCACGAGGGATCTTCTTTTGATGAATACTCTGCATTTGTTCAGCAGAATAGCCTCGTTTCCCGAATCGATCTTCAGTGCTTCGTCGAAATATTCCAGGGCAAGCTTGTAGTTCTTGTTCGAAAACGCATTCAAACCCAGTTCATTGAATGTTCTTACCCGTATATCCATTGGTCCACCGGTTCCTATCATATTCACTCTACATGGTCTATGCACATCATTGCTGTGGAATCGAAACAATCCTTGCAGACCCAGTTGTGGCAAGCTGGACAGTAATTCATCTTGGCAAGGATCCCTTCGTCACGAAGGCGGGTGACTATTTCGTCTTTCTCTTCCGTGGTAAGGAAAAGATTCTCTTTCGGAATATCATCGAGGGGTTTCCCGTTAAGATCTTCCAATAGTTTTTTTATACCTTTCCCGCTCATCTCGGCGCTGAAGGTCGCGATACCAAGTCCGGTCATGGCCGCGCCGATTGCGAGATGAACCCACCTTGTCCAGCGCCTGTCCTTCACGGTACCGATATACTCACCATTCCGGGAACAGCTATATTCCATTTCCACCACAGCCCTGCCCCTGGTAATGTTTGAAGGATAGGGCAGGTCCTTCATCAGCTCGCCAAAATGACGCTCGAGGTCCTTAGCCATTTCCTTCGTCAATCCCTTTATCTCCAAGAGGTTCTTTCCTATTTTCATTTGACCGCGTTTCAGCTCTGAAGTTCTTTTTTGATTTTGCTCATCCAACCACTGTATCTTCTCATCCAGTCCCTCGTTTACCTTGATATCCGCTCCTATATTGGATCTTTGAATCACACTGTCGCTTATAGCGATTTTCGAAGCACCTTCCTGAATATAATCACCGTGAAAATGCTGTTCAATGACAATAGGCGCTGCCTCGGGTGGCTTGCTCTCCTTTACTTTATCAAGGGGAATCTCCAGTTCCGTTAAATCAATATCAGCATCCGGGCGCCAGATGAATTTGTTCGAACAGTCCTGGCACCATCCGTACCCAACAGGCATGAATGATAGAGAATGGGTCTTGCATCTCCTGCATACCGGCGGCTTGGGAACCCCGGGTTTATTCCATATGAACGACCTAGAACATACGTTGCATAAACCGGTCCCGTCATCATTGAAACGCAGAGCAACGTTCTTACATTTAGTACAGATGGGAGGAGAAGCCATTACGCCACCATAGGCAACTATTCGGATATATATAATACAAGAGTATGCCCTAGCTAATCATAACCATCTGATTTAAATATTTTCGAAAATGGTTTGTCCGCAGGAAACCTTCAAGATAGTTTCTTACAAGTCAGTTTTTGAATATATTAGGTACCAAAATGTAGAAATTATATAAGCAAATTGATTGAAATATAGAAAAATGTCCAGTGTGCAAAACGGAATCGGCCCAAAGTAATGACAGTGGTATGAAAAAAAAAGCTCAGATAGCCTTATTAAAATTGCATAAAATACTCTATCTTAACATAGAAAAAACAGGAAAAGAAGAAAAAATGAAAAAGGGTTTTTAAGCCTTTTTCATTATTTTCATCCATCCGCCGCTCTCGAAAACGGCGAGTCCTCTTTCGCTAAGAGTTTTCTCAAACTCGTTCCAATCAATTGCTTCTATTCTCGTGTTTGAACCCTTCGTGAATTGAATGCCATTGGTCCCAACAACTCTCCCGGGTTTGAGACCTTTGCCTTCTGCAATTTTTCTAGCTGCGCCAACAGTGATTTCTTCCATTACCATAGAGCATACACTCCTCTTATTATTTTATTGGTATTCCAGATACCCATGACTACATATCAATATATAATATATAATATTTTTGCAGAAATAGATTGCATCCCAAAAAGGATACTGGCCAAGGACTTGATCAGGAATGAGTTATTTATCTTTCTATCAGCTGTTTTTCTGCCCTTTCGGGCATCAAATATTTGCACAGAATGTCAAATGCTAATTCCGTATCGCTCTCCTCGCTGCATGAAAAGATGTCAACCGCCGCGAATCCATGTTCCGGCCACGTATGAATGCTGAAATGAGAATCCGAAACTAGGATAACTCCGGTGACTCCGAAGGGTTCGTACTGGTGGAAAACCTCTCCCACATAATTGAATTTCGCTTCCTTGACCGTTCTGTACATGATATCTCTTACCGGTTCGACCTCTTTTAATAAATGGAACGGACAGTTGTACAGGCTTCCAAGAAGATGTTTTCCAACACTAAACTTCGACATTTATATACCTTAATTGATTTTCTTTACCAGTTTCCAAAGCTCCCGGAACTCGGCCTGGCAGTTTCTCAGGACCAGCTGTTGTTTGCCGTGTTTGAACCAGGGTTGGATAGATGAGGGTCTGCGTTTCAAAACCATGAGAAAATCGCTTTCCCTTATCGGTCTCGATTTGCCGCCTATAATAGCCTCTTTCAAGGGAATATCCGCTGCCTCTTCAACGATCTGTTCGAGGTCGGCGCATGAGTAGCCGGCGGTTTTCTTGGCGATCATCTTCAAGTTCACCATATGTGAAATGGGTTTTTTCCCGGCAAGTAATTTAAGAATCTCAAGTCTTGCCTTGAGATCCGGAGGCGGTATAAAAAGAAGTTTCGAAAATCTTCCAGGCCGTTTCAACGCGGAATCCACATGCCATGGTTCATTGGTTGCAGCCAGGATAAGAACCTTCTCCTTGGGCCCTTCGAACCCATCCAGTTCCGTCAACAGGGCATTGACCAGGCGGTTCGTATGGTCCTGAGACATCTCCCCCCTTTTGGAGCCTATGGAATCTATCTCGTCGAAGAACAGTATTGCAGGTTTGTTCTTTGAAGCTATCTGGAACGCCTCGCTGATGTTCTTCTCACTTTGACCTACCCATTTACTGAGAACGTCACTGACCTTGAGATTAATGAAGGAGGCATTGGCCTCTCCGGCAGTGGCCCTTGCTATGAAGGTCTTCCCACAGCCGGGCGGTCCGTACAGAAGTATTCCCTCGCCTATTCGTTTCCCATAAAGTGAGTACAGCTTCGGGTGTTCGAAAGGATAGATGATGGCCTTTCTGATTTCTTCCTTGACCCTTCCGAGACCCCCGACGTTTGAAAAATCGATATCGGGTTTATCCACCGGTATGAAACTGCCGCCTTTACCGATAGGAGCTGTTCCGGAGGCGATCTTTCTCTGTTTCTGCTCCTCTTCCAACGCAATGGCTTTATCATAGAGAATGGATGCCACCGTGTTCATCAGCTTGTCCTGCTGCGAGGTGGTATAATGAATGGTCAGCAGTACAAGAAAAGCTCCTGCTGATATGATTACGATTAGTAGGGCAATAAGTTTGAAGTCAGAAGTCTCGAAATAATAAAGCAGAAGAAAGGTGAGGAAAAAGGTAAGGCTGAGGATCGTTACTAGCTTCCCGGTACTTTTCTGGATTTTGCGGCCTCCCCGATCTTTTTCATGTAATGGATGCAGGTACAATATCCTATCCCGGTATATTTAGGTTATTGGGGATTTATAGGAATTGGTAATAAAAAATCAGTCATCCTTGTAAACCTTTATGGCACAGAATTCACCGCACATGGAACAGTAATCGTTTTCTTTTGGATTGATCTTGCATTCTTCCAGCCTCAACTCCGTAAAGCGCTTTGGGTCAATGGTAAATTCCGTCATATCGTCCCATTTGATATTGCGTCTTGCAACACTGATTCCACGGTCCTTTTCCATGGCCGAGACGTTTCCCCGGGCAATATCCGCCACATGAGCAGCTATTCTCGAAGCTATGATCCCTTCTCTTACATCTTCTATATTGGGAAGACCAACATGTTCCTTTGGGGTAACATAACACAGAAAGTCCGCTCCATGATAGCAGGCCAAGGCCCCACCGATTGCGCATACGATGTGATCGTACCCGGGAGCAATGTCTGTTGGCAGGGGTCCAAGGACGTAGAATGGTGCATTATTGCAGTATTTTTTTGCCAATCTCACATTCTTCTCTATCTGATTCAAGGGAATGTGACCGGGTCCTTCGATCATTACCTGGACTCCTGCATCGAGACACCTTTTTGAGAGTTTGCCCAGTACCTCAAGCTCGTGCAGCTGAGCTTTGTCAGTGGCATCGTGGATACAACCCGGCCTCAGGCCGTCTCCAAGGCTCATCGTAACGTCATATTCTCTTGCTATCTTCAGTATTTCACCGAAATGAGTGTAGAGAGGATTTTCTTCATTATTTTGTTTCATCCATCTTACAAGGAAGGAACCACCCCTGCTGACCACCCCCATCAGTCTGTCGTTTAGAAGTGGAATTGCACTCATTGTAACGCCGGCGTGCACTGTGGCGAAATCGATTCCATCCCGGGCCTGCCGCTCAAATACATCAAGATAGTTCTCTATGGTCAGATCCACTGGATTTCCCAACTCCACCACTGCTTCATATATGGGAACGGTGCCGACCGGCATATTCGAACGAGCAAGAACAGCTCGTCTTATAGAACGAAGATCGCCTCCGGTGCTGAGATCCATTATGGTATCCGCACCGGCTTCTCTGGACACATCTACCTTTTTAAGTTCATTTTCCAGGTCCGATGACAAACTGGATGTACCTATATTCGCATTTATCTTGACCTTTAAATCCTTTCCGATACCTATGGGATTGATGTTTTTGTGATTTTTATTTACAGGTATTACCACTAGACCTCGAGATACAAGATCCAGGATATGTTTGGGAGTAATTCCTTCGATAGATGCTACTTTTTCCATTTCCTTTGTGATCTCGTGGTTTCGGGCACTTTGAAGTTGGGTCATATATCTCACATTTCAACTATATCTAGGTCTTTATTCAAAATGAACAAAAGGAAGAAGGACAATCAATATTTTAATATAAAAAACCATTTTGTCTTTTTGGGCTGGAGATGGAAAGAATACCACCCGACGAAGGTTTGATGAAAGGGATGTTAACAATCTTGATCCTTGAAGGAGGGGGGCTACCCCTATGTTTCCTATGGAAATAGAATATAAAAATGACTCTTCGGGGAAAAGAATGTTTTAGACCTTTATTATTTATTTGTTTTAGAATAGACTCTCCCATATCTATATACTATTAATATATTATATATTTAATTGTTATATTATCTTCTAATAATAATAGGAAAAATGAAAAAAACAGTTTAATAAATACTAAAAAGTAATATGTTCCACATGAAACAAACGGGCCCCCCTCCTTGCCAATCTCTTATCAATTTCAGCATAATCGAAATTCCAATTGCCCTTTCTCAATACATATTTTCTTGATCTTTACCAATATTTTATCCCCAATTCCCATAAGTATCCTTTTATTATCTTCTCTGTAGTTTCGTTTTCCGTTTGAATTTCTATTTCTATCTCTATTATTGTTCTTGAAACTTTTCCATCTCTTTCCATCCCTGAAAGAATCTATGTTGTTCTCCAGGATCAGTTCTGTTTCTTTATCATTTAGAGAGACTCTGTCTCTTGTGATCTTCTTTCTTGGAATAAACCCTTCGACCCCCCTGCCAAGATCTACGAACACGCCGCCGGCTATGATCCCTGAGACGATACCGGAGTGTGTGGATCTTAAATAATTCTCATCAAACATGATATCCATACAAGTGCAGACATCGTTCATCACGTGCTCGAATTTATCAGCATTTCTCGACTGATCTGAGCATCTTTCACTTATTGAGAGTGCTTCATCGCCCTGCAAGCTGATTTGCCCCTCATGTTTTTTCGTTTTTTCTCCTGTTTCCCATTCAATTTTCTTCATCAATTTTTCATCCGGTTTTCCGTTCTTTGTCACTATTGTACCTGCAATATTATTCTCCTTGATCACTTTGATTATTCTGTGGACCACAAGATCGGCATATCTTCTTATGGGTGATGTGAAGTGTGAATAACAATCGGATGCCAGCCCAAAATGCCCAATATTTTCAGGACTGTAAATTGCCAGAGAAAGAGTTCTCAGTATACAGACATTCAGCAGTTCCTTCAACCTTTCGTCTTCCTTGGTGTTGTTGATATCCTCCAGTACGTCATTGATATTTTCAAGCAGATATTCCCTTTTTTCGAGATCTATCAAAGTACCTAATTGTTCATTTATGATAACTTTCATCTCTTCTACATAGTTCCCTTTTCCTTCACTTTTTTCTTTTTTCAGTAATATTTCTCTCAACTTATTTCTGAAATTGTTTTTTTCATATAGACCCGTAATCAAACTTTTTTTGCCAGAATTAGCAACACTGACCCCGTTCATTCCCATTGCCTTCACAAGCTCGTCATCCACATTCCCTTCTATTCTGATATTGAATCCATATGAAGAACTTATATCCTGTTCAGAGCGTTTATCTTCTTTCTTTCGTGAATTATTCTTTTCAGAAATGCTGTCCTCAAATTTCTTGAGATCCAGATCTAGTCGGTCAACTATCGAGTTGAACCTGTCCAGCCTGGAAGTATCGGGAAGGCTGTGCACCCGGTATATCGTATCGGCGGTAAACGAGCTGACGTACATTGCAATAACCTCGTTGGTGGATACCATGAAGCATTCGATCATCTCTGTTGCCGCATTCCCCCTTTTCATTTTCTTTTCGACCTTGTTATCCTTAATGTGAATCTTCATTTCCGCAGTTTCGAGTTTTAACTGTTTTCGTTTTTTCCTAAGTTCCCTGCTGAAATCGATCCATTCTTTGTACGGTTCCAGTTTTTTATGGTAATGATCCAGCACCATATCGTAGCTGAGATTTCTGTCGACATTAATTATGGAAGGATTTATATCGAAGTCCACAAGCCTCAAGTTCTCATCATAAACCATTCTGGTCGATACAGCGAACCTTTCCACCTTTTCTCTCAAGGAGCAGTAATCGTTACTGAGTATCTCGGGCAGCATTGGCAGAACGGTATCGGGAAGATAGACGCTTGTACATCGGTAATAGGCTTCTTTATCCAAGGGGCTTCCTTTCGACACATAGTGAGAAACGTCGGCAATGTGAACGTATAATACAGTTTTATTTCCGTCTTTTTCAATGGAAATGGCATCGTCGAAATCCTTGGCATCCACGGGATCCACGGTAACCGTGTACAGATCCCTCAGATCCACTCTTTTTTTAAGCTCGTTTTCGTTTTTTGTATCCGCCTTTCGCTTTAACATCTTTTCGTCGAAAACCCGAGGATAGCCGAGTTTGAAATCGAATTCTTTGGTGACGATGAACCTTTCGATATATGCTCTCGAAGCCTTTTCCATGGTCCAGTATCCCATAATTATTAGAAAACAGGTGAATAAAGTACTGTAAGTAACTTTTTTCAGACCGGTGACGAGCCTCGCGAGCTGTACCATGTATCTTTTCGGATCGAAATTATCCAATTTGACCAACAGATTACCCCCTCGCCCCATATCTTTACTCCAATCATCCCTTTTTACAAATCCCTCCATTTGGCGGCATATGGAATTGAAAAGACGATGTAGATTCTTTCTGGTTACGTCCTCTTCCGCCTTCTCAATTTCCAGTATCCAATCCTCAAAACGATTCCCAAAAATGGATCGAATGTTCTTCTGGGAGAGCGTACCTGTGTCCGAGGATCGAAACATTTCGGCAGCTTTCCTTTTCTTGTACTTCCCCACGGCATCGAAAATTTTTTTCAGATTTTTTATATTTGAATTAATTTTATTGTATTCTTCCTTGGAAAGAATATTGAATTTCTTTTTGTTCTTATGGATATTGAAGTACGGCAGTTCCTCCGTTATACTATCGTTTATTATATTTCTGATCATATCGACGCGAGAAGCACTGGGAGCTTTTGTTTTTTGAAATTTGGCCGCGATCTCGTATGCATTCAGGATTTCGTTTTCACCAGTATCCAATCCAAGCCATATCTCCTTTACCGCGGTATCTTTATCGATGAGTTTCCTCCCATGGATATTATGCCTCTTCCTTTGTGAGAATTTTTTTCCTTTTTTCTTTTCATATCCTCTGATATCGCTGATGATAGTTCTCAATTTTTCCAAAAGGGTCAATGAATCATAAATTTCCTCTCCAAGATCGGGATGATCTATCTTTTTTCTCGTGACATGCTGGGGGTGAATGTTATTTTTACCGTTAATGGTGAAGGCGACGATGTAATGTTTTTTTCCTTTTTTGGACATACCCAGGCATACCGCTATGTTATTGGGAAACTCTATGCCATAATGGCCGGATTTGAATTCGAACAGATGACCCTTTCTCATGAAAATTCCAATCCCCCGATTGTCAACATATCTTATTAATGTTCGATTATTATTATTCGGAATTTTATTCTATGGACAAAAACATATCTATTTTGCATGGTATTTTGTCTAGTAGAAGATGTCTGTCTAGTAAAGGATGTTTGTCTAGTAGATGATGTTTGTCTAGTAGATGATGTTTGTCTAGTAGATGATGTTTGTCTGATAGATGATGTTTGTCTGGTAGATGATGTTTGTCTGGTAGATGATGTTTGTCTGGTAGATGATGTTTGTCTGGTAGATGATGTTTGTATAGTAGAGGATATATCTGGTAGAGAATAGATCATACAGGGTGAATAATTGGCATTACCGGTGAAGGATTCGGCGATATGCATAAAGTGCAAGGGAGGCAAGAGACTTTGCGGTCGGGATAGATGTCCGTATCTCGAAAAGATGAACATGTTCAACAAATCCGTCCCGATAGAAAAAGACAGTTTTTGCGGTTCTTCACCCCCTTCGGTATTCGTTGGAAGATACGGTTATCCGAAGGTGAAGATGGGGCCTCTGCTGCCGCCTTACAGAGTATTTCGACCGGAAAGATTGGAGGACAGCAGTTACTGGCTGGACAAGGAGATCGAAGATATAGTGGGTATGCGCAGCTCCATGTACCGTACCAGCCAAGAGATAAGCGTGAAAAACAGCTACGAGCCCTCCTCGCGTTTTCTGGCAACTACTCAGGAACTTGCACTTTCGCGCAAGAATGTTGATACCGAGATATTTCTCACATCCATCCCAAAGGTACAAAAGATCACCAGTTTCGACTCCAGGACAGCCCCCATGGGTCCTTCGGTGGAGGCCAGGAAGGTCGATATAACCGAGAATCCCAAGGTTCCGAAGAAGGTGGACTATCTCACGTCGGACATACATGCAAAGGCCGTAACCGCAATGGTTGAGCTGTATATGTCCGGTATTCCTGTACACCATATCGTAAGAATATTGTCGTCGGGACTTCTGGGCAGGGCGAAGGCCCGGAGCCTGGTGCCAACGAGATGGTCCATTACTGCCGTGGATGATGTAATTGGGAAAAGGCTTGCCTCGCGGGTTCGATACTTTCAGCAGTTGAACGAAGTGGAATTATATCGATACGATCATTTTGGCAATTATTTCAATGTTCTGTTGATACCCGGTTCTTATTCGTTCGAGATGATCGAAACATGGCTGAAGGGAGCTTTCTGGTCGCAGGATACCGTGCTGGTAACTGACCACGAGGGCTACAGGGGGAGAAAGGACTATGCTAGCAATATAACCGGGGCGTACTATGCCGCCAGGCTGGAAGCGTTGGCCCATCTGAGCCGTATCGGTCGTCAGGCAACCGTTATAATCTACCGCGAGATAACAGATAAATACTGGGCTCCTCTCGGTGTATGGGTTATAAGGGATGGGGTACGGGAAGCGTTGAGCAGGAAATCAGAAAAATTTTCAGGCCTGAATGAAGCCGTATCCTCAATCACAAGCCAGGTTGAGGTTAAGAATTGGTCAAACAGCTCGAAGCTTCTCAAGGAACTGCGATGCCAGAAGAGGATCGAAGATTATGTTGATGTTTCTCCGGGCGCATTATGATATCCAAGGTCAATATTTTCCGACACTGTCTATGGAGATTTCGAAAACTCCAATTCGGTTCATGTTCCTGAAAGCGGTGTCCAACAATCTGTTATTGAATCAAACAAGCAATAAATTATTTATAGAAATATCCCGCATAATATTATATAGGCGTCTCTCGTCACTGGATTAAAACTAATATAAGGTCATATGAATGAAACGATATTCACGAGATCGCAATGCCGTATCGCCAGTCATAGCCACGATTCTATTGGTTGCCATCACCATTGTACTGGTGGGTCTTCTCTTTGCATGGATACTTCCAATGATAGAAACTCCAAAGGAATCTACACCGGATATGAATATCGCACTCAGCGTGGAAAGTGATGGTGAGGAGACTTTTTTCAAGGTTCTTGTAACAGAGATAGACCGCGAACCGTCTCTCAATCATATCAAGTACAAGGTATACCAGGAGAGCGGAGTTCAGATCGAGGAGATGACGGCTGAGGAAGTATACTCTAACGATAATTTTATGGCGACCAAGAACGACGAGCCTCTGTGCGTTAGTTTCTCCGATAGCGACAGCAACGGACTTTTAACTGTGGGTGATTATTTTCTGGTAAAACAGCTATTCGACAAGAAGTACAGCAATGACATCGACGTCTCAGGAGGAGGAATAAGCTTAATTTATATCCCCTCGGGTTCCACGCTCGCAGATGTCAATTTCGAGTTATAGGCCACTGTATATATTTGTTTTTCTTTTTGATTCGGACCTGCGTTTCTTACGTCGCAGGTCCTCTTTTTGAATAAAAGAAATAGCATTCTTAATTTCCTTTTTCCAGCGTATAATAAACCTTTATTTCCTCGATCTCTTCGAAAATCTTGGGGACCACCTTTAGCGGCATCCCTATCTCAATATCGTCTTTCTGAATTCCCTGGATCCAACCCAGCAATCTTCCACCCTCTGGAAGATCCACGATACCGATTATGTAGGGAACCATTTCATCAAACCCAGTTGGAGCCGCGTGTATAACCGTGAATGTATGCAGGGTGCAGTCACCGCTGTACTGAAGCCATTCGAAGTCAGGGGAAAGGCATTCTATGCAGTCGGCCCTTGGAGGAAATGAGACATGACCGCAGGCCTTGCACTTCGATCCCACAAGCCGCCTCTCCCTCAGTTCTTCGGCAAAATCAGTAACCTTGGTGAACGGAACAAAATTTACCTTTCCAAACCAGTAGAACGGCATATTTCATCGCCTCCTTAGTATGTGTACAAAGGTATATTGGCCGATTCCGCCCACGTTATGGGTGAGGCCTATCTCGGCGCCGTCAACCTGCCTTTTGCTCGCTTCTCCCCGTAGCTGAGTTACTATCTCATAGGTCTGCGAGGCCCCCGTTGCTCCCACCGGATGCCCCTTCGCCTTCAGCCCGCCGTCGACGTTCACCGGCGTACTGCCTCCGACGTAAGACTGTTTCTCGTCTATGAACTTGCCGCCGTCTCCCTTATCGCAGAATCCCAGGTCCTCGTAGGCCAGTATTTCCGCGATGGTGAAACAGTCGTGTACGTCCGCCACCTGTATATTTTCCGGTCCGATCCCCACCTGTTCATAAGCCTGCCGGGATGCCTCTTTCGCGCTTGGGATGCTGACTAGATCGGGTCTTCTCAGCAGAGACATGGCGGCCGACGCGCAACCCAGACCGTCCAGCCATACGGGGGTATCATGTAATTTCTTGGCTTTTTCCTCATTGGCGAGTATCAGGCAGACCGCCCCGTCGGCGTTTGCACAGCAGTCGAACACAGTGAACGGATCAGCCACCGGGGGGGCCGCAAGGGCCCTCTTCACAGTAATCTCCTTTTGAAACATTGCTTTCGGGTTCATTGATCCGTAATGGTGATTCTTCACCGCCACGTTCAGCATCTGTTCATGAGTAGTCCCGAACTCGTGCATGTGACGGTTCGCATACATGGCGTAATATCCTGGAAAGGTGGTTCCGAAACCGGATTCCCACTGCACATCGCCGACCCTGCCCATAAGGGCCAGCAGTTCGGGTGTTTCCAGCTCGGTCATTTTCTGAACTCCAAGAACGGCCACCACATCGTGCATGCCGGATCGGATCGCCATATAAGCGCTTCTTATGGCCGCGCTGCTGGATGCGCAGGCTGCTTCCGTCAGCCACGTGGGTTGATGATTCATACCCAGATACTCAGCCACCACCCCGGGCAGCGATCTCTGCCTGTGGTATTCCGGAACCGAACCGATAATGGTTGCATCGATCTCCTTTCGGGTCAGTTCAGGTGAATCATCCATGGCAAGGCGGAATGCCTCGAAGGCCAGTTCCTGGACGGTCGCATCGCTTCTTCGTCCGAATCTTCCGTGTCCGATACCAGTTATTCCTACTTTCATTTTTTCACGTCCCTAGATATACTGGCCCCCGTCCACCTTGATGATCTCCCCGGTAACGTGCCTGGAGCGCTCGCTGCAGAGGAAGGATACAACGTTTGCGATATCCTCGGGATCGGCCACCCTGCCCAGCACAGTTTCGTCTATTGCCTTGTTCAGAAACTGGGCAGGTATATTCTTTGCCATATCCGTCATCACCATACCCGGTGCCACGGCGTTCACGTTTACGTTGAACTTTCCCATTTCCTTCGCCAGAGACTTCGTAAGAGCGATTATACCGCCTTTGGACGCTGAATAATTGGTCTGGCCGAACTTTCCTCTGAGCCCGTTTATGGATGTGATGTTCACGATTTTGCCGTATCTCCTGTCCTTGAAATGGGCCGCCGCAAGCTTATTGTAATTGAAATAACCCTTCAGATTGACGGCGATTACCGAGTCCCATTCCTGCTCGCTCATTCTCCAGATGACCCTGTCACGGGTAATGCCGGCATTGCATACCAGGATATCAAGGCTTCCGAAAGAGGCGATGACCTTGTCGAACATGGAAACCGCATCCGCATAGCTTGAAACATCTGCTTTCACTACAAGGGCCTTTCGCCCCATCTCATTGATCCGGGCCGCGACCTCCTTTGCCTCTATGTCATGCCTGCGATAGTTGATTGCCACGTTTGCTCCGTCTTCAGCCAGTTTTAGAGCGATAGCCGTGCCGATCCCCAGGCTGCCGCCGGTCACTATTGCATTTTTTCCTTCTAGTTCCACTGTACCGCCTCTATATTTCTTGTAAAGTTAATCGGGCAAAGTAATGATAATATGATATTTTAAGATTAGGGGTCCGCAATTTGTGGCCCAAATTATTTGAGAGTTCTATTTTTATAAGTTAATACACATATTATAAGCATAATACAGTATTATCACTCAAATTTGGGAGATATATTAATGGGCAGCCTCTCGCGACATAACAGAACGAACCGCAAATCGGCAAAGACAAACCGAAGGTCGCGTCGTGGACAGAGAAGCAGTTTTACGGATGCAAAAGATATAAAATCCGGGAGAGACAGTAATAAAGAGCTGCCGCAAAAAATCGTAAACCCCCGAAATCTATCCCAGTCACAGCGAAAGCGCGAAGAGGACCGTGAGGTCATCTATGCCCTGCGGGCAATGGAAATACTGGTGGATTCGGGGGTGGGTCTCTCGGAAGCAATGAAGCATATTGCGGACGAGGACTACGGCTGTATATCTGAAGAGTTCGCTCGTATTCTCAAGGAGACGGAACAGGGAGAATACCTTGATAGGTGTATCGAGGAAGCTGTCAGCAGAGCGGCTTCACCGGCTTTCAAAAAGATGCTTGAGGCCATGGTCATGGCCGTAAGGGACGATATAGGGATATCGAAGATCTTGAAAAAGACCGCTGATCGAGAATTCGAAGAAAGGCGAACCCGCCTATCCGCATATACAAAGAAACTAACGGGGACGGCGGAAATTTTCATAACAACAGGGATACTTCTTCCCATAATCCTCGTTGTATTCGGCTTTTTAAGCTCTATTACAGAATCCATTGCAGAGGTAGCCCCGTTTCTGGACGGCGGAATACTGGGAAGTATGAAGGTCTGCACCGTCCCCGCTCTGCTTATCGTGTTAGCCATACTGCTTGGATTGATCCTCTCCACTCGGGCCCGGGATCCCAATATCTGAATATTGACAAAAAATTAAAATAATGAACGGTTGTGTAGAATGATAAACGTCCTTGACGGTATAATGATCGGGTTTCTCGCCCTCGTGGGATTCATATCCCTGGCATATTCCATACCCATATCGTTGAGGTTGAGAAGAATTCGAAAGATAGATTCAGCTCTACCGGATTTCCTTATGTCTCTCGCAAAGGAGGTGGAGAACGGTGCTTCTCTCGAGCACGCATTCAAGGCTAGTTCCAAGGTCCGAAGCGATCTTCTGGGCACTTATCTGAAAGAAGTCGCGCAAGATATGAAATCCAGGTCTCTGGCTGAATCCCTGCACGATCTGGCCCGCCGGACTGAATCGAAACTTGCAAGGAGGACCTTCTCACTTCTGGAGGTGGGTCTTAAGGCGGAAGCTTCTCTTGCCGACCTGTTGGATCGGATGGGTAACGAGCTGTGGCAGACGTACATGCTCAAGTTCGATCGGGAGTCTGAGACCTCCAAACACGCTTCCTTTATTCTCTGGGGAGGAACCATACTTCTGGCCAGCATGTCCGCCATCATTTTATCGTTCTTCGACCCAAAGAACATAACCATAGGGCTTATTGACACCAGTGTCCTGAGTAAGGACCTCGACAGCCTGGTTCTCATGATAAAGATATTCCTGATAATCGTCGGGGCATTTGCAAGTATTATGTGGGGAGTTATCTCTGACAAGGCAAGATTGGGTATCATCAGGGCTCCGTTCTTCATGTTCATTTCTTACATTTCCTTTATTTTAGCATATTGGCTTGGCTCCGCATTGATAAAAAGCTTTGCCTGAACCAGTTTGAATAAAACTGTTTTGGCAAGCCTGGTCCAGAGGATTTGGCTTTTCATACGCGGGCCGCCGGGGGCAACGTAGATGAGAAACGATACCACAAGGAGAAAGGAACGGGTGCTGGAGAAACGCGGTCCGGTAAAGATCCACATGGATGATAATGGATATCTGCCTGTATATTCATTGATTACCCGCGGTAGTCCCGAGGGAGGATTCATCGAGGCGTACGGTGATATCGGGCCGTTACTGGCTGACGACAACCTGGAAGAGATAATGTACAACGGGCAGGATAAATGCGTCAAGGTTTATCATCGGAAATATGGAATGTGCGACACCAATTTATTCATCACCGAGGATGAGATTCTGGATGTTATCGATCACATTGCCAACCTTGCAGGAAAGACCATCGACAGCTCTTCTCCGTTCCTGGATGCCCGGCTCGAGGACGGCAGCAGGCTCAACGCCACCATACCGCCCGCTTCGCCTTACGGGCCGACCCTTACCATCAGAAAGTTCCTCAAAAATCCCCTGACAATTATTAGCCTCATAAAAAACAGGACGATAAATCCGAAGGTGGCGGCATTTCTTTGGATGTGTGTGGACGGGCTGGACTACAAACCGGCGAATCTTATAGTTTCGGGGGGTACAGGTTCCGGAAAGACCACTTTTCTGAATGCTCTTGCAGTGTTTATTCGTGAAGGGACCAGGCTGGTTACTATTGAGGACACCACGGAGCTGCAGCTGATGCACGAGCATATAGTCAGGCTGGAGACCATCCCGCCCGACCAGGACGGTACCATGGAGATCAGCATGGATACACTTTTGAAGAATTCGCTGAGAATGAGGCCGGACAGAATAATCGTAGGCGAGGTGAGGGGAAGCGAGGCGGTTACACTGTTCACGGCCATGAACACCGGCCACGACGGCTGCATGGGCACGCTGCACGCGAATACGGCTAAGGAAACGGCCACCAGGCTCTTGAGTCCTCCCATGAATGTGGCCCCAATAATGCTTACGGCCCTGGATCTGTTGGTTGTAATGGAGAGAAAGACTGTTGAAGGGAAGACCGTACGGAAGATCACGGAGATATCGGAGATCGCCGGTCTCGAAAAAGACAGGCCGCGCATGAATAATATATTTAAGTTGGATCCGGTATCGAATTTATTAAAGTCCACCGGTGTTCCAAGCAGATTGAGAGAAAGAATTTCGAAGGCTGTGGGCATCGAGATAAAAAAATTCGACGATATCCAGGCACGGAGAGAGAGGCTGTTGAAGCATCTGGTCACAAAAAATCAGGCGGATATGAAGGTGGTATCGGGAGCGATCCAGAAGCATTATTTTCGGTCGGGGAAATAATTGTTTTCGTAGTAATTTTTCTCTACTGCAAGGGATTTAACCTGTTCAATAGAGGTAACACTATGATAGTTCGGAACATAGACGATGATGAGGTGAACGATACCACCTACCGCGCCCATGGAGGTGGCATTGCTAAGATGTTATTGACTTCCAGAGAACTGAGATCAATGCTTTTCCTCGCCCATGCGGTTCTTGAACCCACAAGAGAGTTGGAAGAACATATCGACCCTTACGAGGAAATCTATTTCATCCTCAGTGGTGAGGGGACCATGAGAGTGGGGGACGATAGAAGAAAGGTGAAGACGGGGGATGCTATCTGGATTCCCACGGGAGATGTTCACGGACTGGTGAATGAAAGTGATGAGGATCTGGAAATACTTGTTATGGCTGCGTATGATAGATACCCAAGAAAAATTCCAAATTATTGACTGTATGGAGCCTATTTCTATGGGTAAATTTGAAGAAAAAGAAGGGTCGACAACCATTCACGTGGAAGGTATGACATGTCTTCATTGTAAAAAGAGAGTCACAAAGGCCCTGAAGAAGGTGGAAGGCGTGAAAACAGTCAAGGTAAGTCTGTCCGAGAAAGAAGCGGAGGTGGGATTTGAAGGGGTTCCGGTTGATGAGGAATTGCTTGTCAAGGCCGTAGAGGATGCAGGATACAGGGTTGGATCTGATGAAAATTCAGTACCAAAAAATAACGAAAAAAGTATGAAGAGAAAAATGAGATTGTTAATGGGCGGAGGAATCGGATTTGTTGGAATGGTAGTCTTTATGATAGTTATGTTCATCATACCCGGTTTTTTCGGCATTGGAGGAATGGAAGATTTCAATATGATGCTAATTGGTATTCCCATAATGTTAGCTGTGATGATAACGATGATGCTTATTATTCGATATGTGCATAAAAGAAAAACTTAGATTTCTACGAGATAAGGTTACTTATTCGTAAATATGCCATGGTGTGAATAGTCCTAATAGACCCACTTCACAATATTCTCCAGCCCGTCGCGGCCAGTCCTGATTTTGTTTACAGGCGAAGCGGGGTCGGGATACCCGAGAGCGATCCCCAGCGTCAGTTTCTTTTCTTCCGGTAGGTTGAGAAAATCTTTTATCTCGTTCCCATAGGGGTTGATGATTCCGATTGGACAGGTCCCAAGTCCCAGCGAATGAGCGGCCAGCGTCAGATGAGCGAGAAACGAACCGTGACAGATCATCCGTCTGTCCGGATGCGAGTCGTCCAGGAACAGTAGAATCGCAACCGGAGCGCCGTAGAATTTACAACTACCTTCGTTAATGAAAGAATCGAATTCCATTCCGGCTTCCTCGATGAAGGGCATCATTGATTTATATGCTTCCTTCTGTCTTCTATAATACTCGGGCGGCATCCTCTTTTGCGCGGAAGGGCCGCAGGGTACGCTTTTTTCTCGATACGCTTTCAGGATCACGTTCGAGAGCCGCTTCTTCTCCTTTCCGGCAAGCACCACCACTTCCCAGGGCTGGAGGTTCAGAGCGGAGGGCGAGGCAGCGGCCAGCCTCAATATCTTTTCCACGGTCTCCTTTTCGACGGTTTTTGGGAGAAATGCTCTTGTTGACGTTCTACCCTCGATAGCTTCCTTTACTTCCATGATGATCGCCTGATTTACTGTATGATTGATGAAGTATAATTGAAGTATCGCATATAATAAAATGGGTGAAATAAACGGCGAGAGGTATTGGTGAGAACTTACCTAGTTGAGCGAATACACACAGTGGAAACAACCTGAATTAGCCGTCCCAAGCCCCCCACCCTGAGCTCTTCGCTGGCTCGTTCTGGTCAATTTGCTTCGCAAACAGCCCTGTATCTTCCAGCAAATTTGCTGTAAGACACCTCACCCCCGCTCACCTGCTTGGTCTCGTAAATATAATGGGATTTGCTATGGAATAGGTTATATTAGTTGTTATCGGGCTCGCGCCCACTCTGTTCCGTTGCATCAGAGATACAACTGCGACTATCGAGTATTGCCCGATAGTATGTGCAATGCTCTCGCATTGAAACGCCCTCGGGGTGTTACCCTACGGGCATGCACCTATACCACCCCTACAATCCACCCCGGCTATCGTGATCGACAGGACCCCTCCTGGCGACTCAGGTGTGCTCGTAGGGCACACCACGAGCCCTTGAGGTAGGTTTGAATCGAAAAAATTAGTGTTCAAATCTTAATTTCAAACACTTCCACCAAAGATATTTAAACAACTAAGTGTAATTTACCAACATGCATATGGTGATATTGGGGTCCGGACAGGATGCGGGTAATCCGCAGATTGGGTGCAGTTGCGAGATATGTGAGCGGGCCTGGAATGACAGTAATTTTGGAAGATTCGGGCCTTCTATCGCCTTAATTGATGAAACCAATAATTCTTTTATTATCATCGATGCCTCGCCCGATCTCAAGTATCAACTGGAAATCCTTCGAGAAACTTATCCAGGTATTAGTGATATAAAAAAGTCCTTGAAGGGCGTACTTCTGACACACGCTCACATGGGACACTGTTTTGGGTTATGGCATTTCGGCAGGGAATCTCTGAATACCCGGGATGTTCCGGTTTACTGCACTTCGCACATGAAATTTATTCTGTACAATAATTACCCTTTCGATCAACTGGTCCGGGGAAATAACATCAGAATAATCGAAGTGGCCGACAACAGCAGATTCACGGTGCAGGGCTTAAGTATCATACCGGTGACGGTTCCTCACAGGAACGAGGTTGCTGATACCGTGGGATATGTCATTGATTCCGGCAAGAAAATAGTCTATTTTCCAGATGTGAACTACTGGACGAAGAGCGTCATGAAAATCATCCGTTTGGCAGATGTCGCTCTGCTGGACGGAACTTTCTACTCCAGGAACGAATTGGGCCGTTTCAATGAAGTTCCGCATCCGTTGATCAAGGAAACAATTGAACTTCTTTGGAACGTGAAAAACCGCATTATTTTCACACATATAAATCATACGAATCCACTGAACTTCAATGGTAGTGAAAGAGAATATGTGGAGAGCAAAGGATTCGAGGTCGCTTCGGATGGTATGAAAATAGAGATTTAAGTTCAGCTTACGGTCAACTTCAGTTTTCCTGAAATGTGTATTTTCGATGAGATAATTTTTTATATTGCACAATATTAGTGCAAATATGGAGAAAAAACAAAAAGAAAATGTAATTCAGCTGGCTGTTTTTACAGTTGCTCTAATCTTATCTGCAATAAAACCTTTTGAATTCAGCACCTGGGCCATGGAGGCCGCGATTCCGATAGCTGCCACAATTTTTCTTATTGTGATCTACAGAAAAGTAACTCTCTCCAGAACCGCATATTGGCTTTTATTGGCATTCTTTTTAATACATTTATACGCAGCACATTACTCCTATTCCGCGACTCCCATAGGAAACTGGTTCCAGGAAACGTTTAGCATGGCCAGGAACAATTATGATAGGGTCGTACACTTTCTATTTGGGTTCCTGCTGGTGATGATAGTAAGGGAATTTCTCATCAGGACCACACCATTGAAGAACAGCATAATGCTGTTCACACTTTCAACCTGCGTAATAGGAACTCTTGGGGTCATTTACGAACTGGTCGAATGGGTTGCCGCACTCATATTTGACCCCGATGGAGGCGGCGCATTTCTTGGTGCACAGGGAGATATATGGGATGCGCAGTGGGACCTTTTCCTGGCCCTTCTGGGGGCAATATTGGGACAATGGATATTTCGTAAGCTTTACATGCGAATCATGAAGCAGGAAGGATGTATGGAAGTTTACAATTCGGAAAACACATGTGGTTTTTTCGAAGGTCTAATTAAGGGGTAATAGGAAGGTTTTAAGTTCGCCTGCGAGCCCTCGGTCTCATAAAAACTTCACCTTGGTGACAAAATCCTAAAGAATTTCATTTCTAAGTATCCCGTAAAACAGATCTCTCGCATACTTTTCCAGCCAGGGATAATGCCCGCATTTCTCCAAAACAATAAACCGGAAATCACCTAGAACGCGGGACAGCGGTTCTCTTACACCTTCCACCGGATGTGGATCGTGATCGCCGTGGATCGCCACCACCGGGCATTTTATTTTTGTGGCAAGCCCGAGAAGTTCCCCGCTGCTTCTCAATTCCTCCGCATCGTCCCACACACTGCAGAAAACGTCGTAGTCGCATTCGGGCATTTCCATCTTTCGGAGCAGGAGATCGACCGAATCGGTCTTCATCGTCATTTCCCCAAGCCGGGTGAATATCCGGTTTTTATCGCGTTCCCACGGATCGATCAAGCGCTTCATCAATTTGCCGAGTTCGGATATCTCATCTACTCCGAGGCGAGCCCGCCGCGTTTTCATGATCGCTTCCTCGTAGCCCGTTTCGAACACGGCGCTCGAAACCATGATGAGCCTTTTAACCATTTTTGGATATTTGGCTGAAAAGACGTAGGCGAGCATGGCTCCCCATGAATGACCCACGAGGGTAACGGGACCTTTCCCATACCTCCTCACTGGAGAAAGAATTTCACCGACCTGTCCATCGAGAGTAGCCGCCCTGTGAATGGTCTCGATTACGCCCCGTTCGCGGGAGAGTACCCTTGCCACGGGAGCCATGTACCCGGGAGCACCGGGGCCGCCGTGTATGACGACCACGTTGTAGGGCTCATTTCCATATGTTCTTGTGGTTTTCATATTCGGTCATATCCATTATTCATTCCGTCAAGCGACCCCTAAGCTGCGCAATGGCTTCACCGTGGGTGAGATTCTCGAGAGTCATCGCCATTTCGTAATGCTTCTCGCAGAACCATACGGCATAGGGTGGGTGACCAACCATCCCCGTTTCTTTCATCTTGCAATCCCATTCTATGTCTGATTCCGTTCGTTTGAAATAGACCAATCCGCAGTCTTCCCTGAAAGGATCGAAATCATTTCCGCATATTCTGCATTCCGGAGGCATCATGATAAGACCGTACATTTAAGGAAAATGAAGGTTCTTAAATTGTTTTCTCAAAATTCAAATGAAGAAAATTAATAAAACCGGATAAAATACCATTAGATTATCTCAACTCATCGCCCTTAGCTTATTATACCGAAAACAATCTACCAGATGGTCATTCACCATCCCGGCTGCCTGCATGAATGCATAGCAGATCGTTGTCCCAACAAATTTGAATCCGCGTTTTTTTAACTCAGCGCTCATTGAATTGGATTCCGTGGAATGTGATGGGATCTCTTTTTCTGTTTTCCAATGGTTGACAATGGTTTTCCCCTCTGTAAACTGCCAGATGAACCGGTCGAAACTGCCATACTCTTTTCGGATATTCAGAAAAGTCTGAGCATTTGTCACGGTTGTTCGGATTTTCAGTTTATTTCGAATAATTGCCGGATTTTGAATCAATTCTCCAATTTTTGTTTCATCATATACAGCAATGATTTCAGGCTGAAAGTTATCAAACGCTTTTCGGAAACCTTCCCTTTTTTTGAGTACGATCGCCCAACTCAATCCCGCCTGAAAAGTATCCAGCACCATGAACTCAAATAGTTTTCGATCATCATGGACGGGGACTCCCCATTCTTTGTCATGATAAGTAATCATCAGCGGATCATCGCCAGGCCAAAAGCAGCGTTTTTTATCGATATTGGAATTCATGATTTTCTCATCTTTTATTATTTTGTATTCGTTCATTCTTAAGAATTGTTTTGTACATCAAAATCTCACGGGTTCGCAGAACTCACCGAACACTTCCCGGAAAACGTTTGCGATCTCACCCACCGTTGCATAAGCCTTGACCGCGTCTATGATATAGGGCATGAGATTCTCGCAGCCGGCTGCCTTTTCCCTCAGGATATCCAGTTTTTCACTTACCGCCGTATTGTTCCTCTCCGCTCTTATCGTTCGCAACCTATCTATCTGCTCGTCGGTCTTCTCTCTGTCGTAATCGTGGTACTCCACCGCCCGCTCATCTTCCTCGGTACGATATTTGTTGACGCCGACCTTCGAGATCTCTCCCGACTGTATCTTCCGTTCGGTCTCGTAAGCCTGCCGCGACACTTCCCTCTGTATGTACCCTTCCGATATGGCTTTGACTATACCGCCCTTATCGGCCACGTCCTTCATGCAGGCTTTTATCCGTCTTTCGAACTCCCCGGTGAGGGATTCCACGTAATATGAGCCGGCCAGAGGGTCCACGGTGTCTGCAAGGCCCATTTCCTCTACCAGTATCTGCATGGTCCGCAATGATAGGAGCGCGGCCTTCTTGGAGGGTATGGTATATGCCTCGTCGTAAGAGCACAGCGCCATTGTCTGTGTGCCGCTTAGAGCCGATATCAGTGCATAGTACGCGCCACGGACTATGTTGTTTTCCGGCTGCTCGATGGTAAGCCCGCCGCCTCCGCCGCCGGCGATCATTTTCATTTTCTGCGCTCTCGGATTCTCGCAGCCGTAATCGTTCCGGACAATTCTGGCCCACAATCCCCTTGCCGCCCGGAACTTGGCAATCTGTTCGAATAAGTTTCCGTGGATGTCGAAATTGAACGATAATCGAGCAATGAACGAGTCGGGGTCGAGTCCTCTTAGGAGAACATCGTCTATGTACGCTTTCGCGATTGCATAGGCATAAGCTATTTCCTGAACCGGATTGGCGCCGGACTCTCTTATATGGTACCCGCACACGCTCACCGGGTAGTACATGGGCACGTTCCCTGCACAGAATTCTATTGTGTCGGTGACGAGCCTAATGGACGGTTCAACCGGGTATATCCACGTTCCGCGTCCAACGAACTCCTTCAGTATGTCGTTCTGTGCGGTCCCCCGGAGGCTCTCCAGCGGAACTCCACGCTTTTCCGCTATGACAAAGTACATGGCCATCATTACAGAAGCCATGGAATTGATGGTCAGGGACACGCTTATCCTGTCTATGGGTATGTCCCGGAAGGCTTCCTCCATGTCCTTCAGCGAATCTATGGCCATCCCCACTCTGCCAACCTCGCCAAAGGCCCGGGGGTCATCGGAGTCGAGTCCCAGCTGCGTGGGCAGATCGAAGGCAACGTTCAGGCCGGTCTGGCCCTGGGAAATAAGATACTTGAAACGCTCATTCGTTTCCCTTGCCGTGGCAAAACCCGAGTACTGTCTCATGGTGAATGGACGCGCGCGGTACATGTACTGGTGTATACCTCTCGTAAACGGGAACTCTCCTGGTTTTCCAATATCCTTTTGGTAATTTCGATCAATCACATCTTCCGGACCGTAGACCGGCTTGACCTCGATACCGGATTCCAGAACGACGTCCTTCAGTTTTAACTGAGGCCTAGGCAACTTTATCACCAACCCTCGCATTGATGAAATTAACTATGTCATTGAAATTGGATCCCGTGGGAAAGATCCCTGCCACACCTAGGGCATGGAGATCATCGAAATCCCTTTTCGGAATGTTTCCGCCAACGAGTACAATGACATCTTCCATTTTGTTGGCCCTAAGTTTCTCCGTGAGTCCCTTTGTAAGGGGAAGGTGGGCACCGGAAAGTATGCTGAGACCTATGACGTTGACATCCTCCTGCAGAGCGGCTTCCACGATATTTTCAACCGTCCGGTGAAGACCGGTATAAATGACTTCGAACCCAGCTTCGATCAATGCATGCACTATCACCTTGGCGCCCCTATCGTGGCCGTCCAATCCCGGTTTTGCGATTAATATTCTCGTGGGAATGATATCACCTGTTAAAATTATTAAAGTCCTAATTGCCTAGCTATCACATCTTGAAGTATCTCCGAGGTTCCGCCCCCAAACAGCAGGAATCTGGTATCCCGGTAGTATCTCGAAACGGCATACTCATTGGAGAAACTGTAGCTTCCGTATATCCGCGTTGCCTGATCAGCTGCGCGGCATGCCACTTCCGAGACGAAATATTTTGCCATGGAAGCTTCCTTGAGGGCGTTCTCCCCCCTGTCGATCATACCCGTTACATGTTGTATTAAATGCTTGGATGCCTCGATCTCGGTGGCCATGGTAGCGAGTTTCATCCTTATGGCCTGGAACTTTCCGATAGGTCTTCCGAACTGTTCCCGCTCGGTTGCGTAACGGAAACCGTCATCATAGGCCGCACGTGCGAGGCCGAGACTTAGTGATGCCGTCATTACGCGTATCTGGGCCAGTATCCTCATAAGGTTACCGATCCCCCTGCCTTCGTCACCGAGCCTATTTACCAGTGGTATGCGTACGTTATCGAAAGCAAGCTCGGAAATGATGGATGCCCGGGTTCCGATCTTGTCGAACTTTGGCGATACTGAAAGACCCTCCGTATTCCGGTCGATGAGAAAAAAATTAACACCCTTCAGTCCTTTTTTCCTGTCCGTTTGACATAGAACGGTGAACATGTCCGCCACCGGGCCGTTGGTGATCCAGGTCTTCGTACCGTTTATGACATATTCGTCACCGTCCCGTACCGCGCTGGTTCGTACAGAATTCAGATCGGTTCCGGCATCAGGTTCGGTAAGAGCGAATGCCGCCACCTTCTCACCCCGAATTGCGGGTTTCAGGTATTTTTCGTGATGTTCGGGCGTACCGAACTTGAAGATGAAATTGGTACCCATTAGAGCCTGCATTGCGGTTATTGCACCGAGACTCATGGAACCCCGTGCGATCTCTTCGCACATTATGTTGTACAGAGTGGTATTGCCGCCGCCCCCGCCGATCTCCACTGGGTACCTGATGCCGAAAGCGCCGATGTCCGCAAGCTTTTTGAACATTGGAAATGGGAATTCCTCATTATCATCGATTTCCTTTGCCACAGGGATAATTTCCCGGTCGACGAATCTGGCAATCACGCTTCTCGTGAGAGCTTCCGTATTTTCGTCGATTTCTTTTGTTGATTTTTCAGCAAATGATATGTCCATACAGGGCACCTGTGGTAACAGTAGTAGGAAATTTTTTTATTCTTTGTCGTCTTTGGAAAGTTTGAAAAGTATTCTGGTCGTATTTATTTCTTTCTTAACAAAAACATGAATCACCCATATTTTGGGTAAGAGATTAATTCCCCCGGGTCCGAATCGCAATGGAACTGATGGAATAATCAAGTGAATGTATGGATATACCCCGTGACTTGCCTTCTCACACGGCTGAATATCTACTTAATCGGGATGCGGTGGGAACGTTTCGGGAGCTACGACAACTTTCTTTTATGGATCGAGATCTTCGGGTGGCGGTATAATATCATTTGGGATTGGCTGATGTGGCGGAAGTGCTTTCACTTCTTTAGTTTGACCGGTTATTGGGAAGTTTTGGTGTTTTTTAAATTTCTTATGTTGTGCGCTAGGCTGTCGATCCTGAGAAAAAGATGTGGTCAATCTCCCGTGGAATGGACGGCGGTCTGGAATGTCCAGCTCATCATCTGCGTCCTCAGTATCCGTCTCTTTTTTCTTAGATACAGTAGCCTTTTGAACACCACCTTCTTTTGGAATTGTTTTCCTTTTCGCTTCGCCACAGGAGTCTTGATCGTCTTGCAGAAACCGAAAATTGATAAACACATATATCCCGCCGATCATTATAACGAATAGGGAGAAAAGGGCTGTCCAAAATCTCGGGTCCCTTACAAGCTGAATCTCTTCATTTTCATCGGTATCCGAAGATACGGAAGAATTATTGAGCAAAATTTGTGAAAAAATGCTTTTTTTTATACTGATATGGAAATCACCCCCGATATCATCCCCTCGTAAAGTGTTGGGATTTTCGGATTCCAAATCCGCCGTCCTTGTTTTCACAGCTGCATCAATAGACCCATTGATATAGACATTCGTTATTCGAGAATCAGCGTCTTCTTCACAAACCTCTGCAAGATGAGAGACTTTAATAAGAGAAACGATCAGTAGCAGCATGATTATCCATATCACGGTATGAAATTTCATCATGGAAGCATATCTCCATTTTAGGCTTTGATTAGTGAGACCTGTTCACCATTGATAATATCTTACTGGATATTTTTTAGATCATTGGACAGCATCTTGTATTCCTCAACGGTAATTTCTTTATTTATCACTTTTTTCAGTAATTGTTTCATCATATCGTCCGTATCGTCCCAATCGACCTTCACTCCAACCTCTCGTTTTGCCGTCTTTTTGCTATCCTCGATACTCTTTATTATTGCTTCCTGGCTTACCCTCGTAACAATATCCTGGTAATCGACTCCGCATTCTGAACATCGCCCGATTTGTATTCCGCACGTGAGATGAGAAATGTCTCCACAGGGGCATCGGATCGCCTGAAGACCTGCGCTAATGTCGCCATAGCATATTGAACAGGGCATGGAATCTTCCATTTTAAATAACATAGAACGTTTTATGGACAAATAAGACGGCTTCTTTCTCAAACTGGGACTAAACATTGTGGGCCGATCTATTTCCTCCTCTGAAAATATCTGTGGAGTGTCTTCTTCGGGGGGCCGGAAGTCCGGTGGCGGAGGCAGAGGTTTTGTTAGCACAGGTTTAATGTCCATCCTCAATGGTGTTGAAGTTATGATGGGCTGGGTTTGAATGGCGCCCGGGATCACCGTATTCATCTCAGGAGAGGGCCCCCTTAGCCCTTTATGCTCGGTTAGATGCTCGGGAGGGATGAAAGGAACTGCCTCAACGCCCGGTATGGAATTAGACGTCACTGGCCCAGGCGGACCGATCGAAGGCAGTTTTCGTGGCCCCTCCCGCTTATTCTCCTCTTTTTTTCTGTTACCTTCATCCCAGGCTACATCGATAGTAATGCCAGCTGTCTCCGGTAGAGCCTTTATGTGTTCATCCACCCTCCCAGTTCCCAATTTTGAAGTTTCATCCATAGCGGCTCTCATAAGCGGTTGCGGATAAGGCCCCCCTCCCGGTATGGTATTGCGTTCCTTTCCAGTACCGGCAGGTGGATGTGGGATGTCTCTAAATTGCTTGTCCATATCTTCAAGAGACTCTGCCGAGATATCTATTTCGTGCGGGTATTTCTCACCCTCGGTACCACCCCCCGCTTCGTTTTTCGTCATTTTCTGAGAATCCTTCTTGACATCCGACGATAAATCTTGTGCCTTTCTTCTTTTTTTAATGAAAATAAGCAATACCAGTCCAACAACCAGCAGTGCAATTAAATTAAGCGGAATCGATATCCATAGTGGAACTGTGGAAACTGGATCTGTTCTCCTACCCCCCCCATCATCGGTCACCCCGGGAATCTCATCATCGGGGTCATCGTCCGGCATATCATCATGGGGAATGGGCTCTTCTTTTCCAGTGGAATTTATTGATATATCGACAAAATCAATGGCACAATTTCCCGCGAGATCCTCCACAGTTAATTTCACGGTATAATTTCCTTCTCTTAGGAATATGAAGGACGGAGTAGGATCGAAAAGACGCACGGTAGTATTATTATAGGAAAATGACCAGGTATAGTTTAAAATTCCGATATTATCCCGGCTGTTCGTCCCGTTGAAAACTACGTTTTCACCTTTTTTCATCCTGATATTCTCTCCTGCATCAGGAAATGGAGCATCATTATCAGTTACATCCCGAACAGTTGAGGAAGAAGTTATTAAGTTCCCCGAAAAATCTGAGAACTGGAAATGGTAACCCATCATCGTCGAGTTCATTTCTATCGTAATTGTTCCTATCCATTCGTTCCCTTTTTCATGATACAGAAATAATCTGTGATATTCAATTCCATCAGTTGTATAATTGGCGATAGCGGAGAATATTCCCACATTATCTTCAAGAAGAACCGAGAACGTAAAGGTATCGCCGGTTGTGGGAACCGTAGAGATATTATCTTTTATCAGGACGGGAAATTCATTGTCGTGGACATCTATTCTCCGTGGGGGACAAGTGTTGAAGTTTGGGGCATTATCCGAAATATGAAAAATATATTCGAGATATACGGCGCTTGAACTGATTTCGATAGTTGAGTTCCAGCTAAGTTCATTTTGTTTATACATGGATTGACGATAAAAGGTGCTGTTATCAAAAGTGTAATTGACCGAAGCCGAAGTAACTCCGATATTATCGGCAACCATGAGAATAAAAGTAAAACTTTCACTGGTTACCGCCAGTTGAGATGTCTGGTCAGAAAGAAATATCGGAACATCATTGTCGCGGACCAATAAGATTTTTGATAGGGTGGTGTTTTTATTATTTGCTTTATCTTCAAAATTGAAGAAATAGGTCAAATTGGTCGCACGGGAATTTATTCTAATTTTAAACGTCCACAGTGTTGAATTGATATTGTTTAACGGGACATTGAAGAAATCCTGGGAGTCAAATGCATAATTTATCCAAACGGAAGAAATATTAATATTGTCAGTAAATTCCGCGGAAAAAAGAAAATCTTCCCCAGTTGTGGAAGTCTCCGGGGTGTTATCTTTCAAGAGGATTGGCAGGTCATTATCCGTAACGGTAATGTTCCTAGCATCCGTTATATTCCTATTTCCGGCAGCATCTCCGAAATAGAAATAATATGTAAAAAAGGTTGCCCAGGATGGTATATCAAGAGTCTTGTTCCATTGCATTGTTTCCATATCGAACAACGACTCGTTATGGAATTGAATTCCGTCGAATGTATAGTTTATCAGCACGAAATCGACACGAATATTATCTGCGAAATCCGCCGTGATCTCGTAACGGTCCCCGGTTGTTGCAGAATTCATGGAATTATCGAGGATCAGTTCGGGTGCATCGTTATCATTGACCAATATGTTACTTCCATGAACCCTTTTCCAGTTTCTGCCGGCATCGAGTACAGAAAAATGATATGTGAGATTTGTGGCATTTTCAAGAAGCACCGTGTTATTATACCAAATATCGTTATCGTGATGGACCAAAGATATGTTATGGAAGATTCTCCCGTTAATTGTATAATTAACCCATACATTGACCACCGCAATATTATCGATAACAGTGGCACTGAAGTTGAATATATCTCCTGTGGTGGCATTTTTCCAGGTTCGATCGGTTACGAATGTAGGGCTAATATCATCCACGAACGTGATGAATACCAGAGGATGTTCATCTTTGACGCCCATACCACCATCCACCGAATAAGCTATGTCCCAGGTCACTCCGTTATGGGTTGCAAGGGGATAACGAGATGAGTAATCTGACCAGAAATTCCCTTCACCCAAGTTATTATTCCATTTGTTATTGTTACTTCTGTCAAAAGCCTGTACTCTTTCGCCTATATTGGCTATGAAATTATTGTGGTGAATGACATTATTTACTGCGTTCTGTTCAATGTAAACGCCATAATTTTTGTTCTCGGAAAATATATTGTAATGAATAATATTATTTTTACTGCTGGTGTTGAGAAAGATTCCATAGCCGTTGTTCGAACTGAGTGTGTTGTTATTGATAGAATTGTTATCGGACAGCGATACATGAATGCCGTACCCATTATTTGAAGTTATATTATTGTAACTTATGCTGTTGTTGGAGGAGGAGTTAATGTATAGACCCTGAGTCAGATCGTATAGATGATTGTAGCGGACGGTATTATTTAAAGCGGATTGAATACATATTCCCATACGGTCATTGTTTGAGAATATCTTGTTATGTTCGATTATATTTCCACCTGAGCCATTTACCCAGATGCCTTGTTCATTTGTGTTCAGGGTGTTATGACGGATGATGTTATTGTTGGAATAAGTTCTCGCTATAATATAAACATCATCTATGTGCCAATAATCAGTACGCCCGCTGCCGTCAGTCTGATATAAACGCATCTGGAATGACGAATGGAGTGCTCCGGCCGGCAGGTGAAAAGTAGGTTTATAAATTTGCCCGGGTACTCCATTCCCAAGGTATTGGACAAGATCTTTCCACGAGCTCCCTGAATCCTTGTATTGAACCTTAAGGTCATCACCGTTATCCGGATTCTCGCTGAAAGCATCGGACCCTCTTCGAATCCAGCAATTTATGGTTGCGAAATCGTAACGGCTCAGATCAAGAACCGGCGAGGTACAATAAAGAGATCCTCCCCTTGTGTACATGGATTTTGATCCGGAGTTTGCCGTATGATCGCTTACTCCCGCAACACCAACACCACTTTTGGACCATGGGGCAAGGGTGCCGTCTTCAAAGTCATCCATAAAAATAATAATACTCTGGTTTAAAAAGACACCGCATCTGTTCTTTGTCACATTGTTTTCCACTATTGTGTTGTTGAAGGAAAAGTCGAGGTATATGCCGCTCTTTTTGTTCATTTCAACGATATTACCAGTAATGGAGTTATTATTGCTGGCCGGTGAAATGGAGATTCCGTTGGTGTTGTTCGAAAAGTTGTTATTCCGGATTGAATTATATTTACTGATATCGAGATGGATTCCGTTGTTGCGGTTGCCGTTACAGGTGTTATTTGCCAGTGAATTATTGTCAGAATGGTATAGATGGATGGCATCCTTGTGATTGCTGTTCAATGTGTTGTTCGAGATGTTGTTAAGTTCGGACGATTCCATAAATATTCCGTATGTCGAGTTGACGCCGCTGTTGAAGCTTATCGAATTCTTAAGTGACTTGTTGAGATATATACCGTACTCGTTATCGGAAACGTTGTTATTTGCCAATAAATTGTGGCCGCCCAGCAGAAGATATATGCCCAAATCGTTGTCAGTTACGTTGTTTGAGGCGATAGTGTTATTGTTGCTGTTGTTGAGATGGATTCCATTTGTATTACCTGTTATGTTATTGTTCTTCAGTAAATTGTCGCTTGAATCCTTCAGATATATACCTATTACGCCATCGGTGATTGTGGAATTCGTAAGATTGACATCATGGCAATCGTACAGGATTATCTGTCCCACGTTCGTGGACCCACGTCCCGAGATCACTAGGCCGTTAAGTGAGATTCCCCTTTCGTGGCCGTACCATCTTATTGGAATATTATTCACTACATTGGAACTGTTGACGGTGTTATCATAGGCACCTTCCCCAGAAAAATAAAAGCCGTATTGGGCATCAGTTTTTATGATGACGTTTCCGTTAAAATCATTGTGGGCCGGGGAACCGTACAGGAGGATTCCGTTAGTGTTATTTTTGAGGTTATTGTTATTTATCTTATTGAACCGGCTGCTGTATACACTGATACCGTTGGTACAATCTGAACAATTATTGTCGATAATGCTGTTATTATTGGATTGGAAAATCTTTATTCCATCCTCACTCAGAAATTCGTAGGTATTATTTCGTATGCTGTTATTCCCCCCATATTCAAGGAATATCCCCGCAGAATTTTTCGATCCCGTATTGTTGTATAGGTTATTGTCGCTGCTATCGTGGAGAAAAATACCGTAATTGTTGTTGGCGCAAGTGTTGTTGTATAAATTGCTGTAACTTTCCTTATACAGAAAAATACCACGTGTGTTGTTCGAACAGGTGTTGTTCGTAATTTTGTTTTTTCCCCCCGAGGCGAGGTATATTCCGAAATCGATGCTGGAATCACATAGGTTTTCCCGAATGATGTTCTCTTCTGATGTTACGAGTCGGATACCTTCTACATTGTCGGAGCAATTATTGTTTTCAATGCTGTTATTGCTACTTTTCCATATGTGAATTCCGCGTTCATTGTCCGTAAAAGTATTATTGTCAATAATGCTGTAATTTCCTTTATACAGAAAAATGCCACGTGTGTTGTTCGAACAGGTGTTGTTGGTGATACTGTTGTTTTCAGACAAATTGAGGTATATGCCAAAAGCGGTGTTGGAACCACACAGATTTTTCCGTATAGTGTTCTTTTCTGATGATACGAGTCGGATACCTTCTTCATTGTTGGAGCAATTGTTGTATTCAATAGTATTATTGGTACTGTTACATATATGTATGGCATAGGTATTATTTGAGCAGGTATTATTTACGAGCTTATTACCATTTGAATTGTTTAGTAAAATACCTTGCTGCTTATTCGAGTTGCATTCATTGTCCGAGACATTATTCCCATAAGACGACTCTATCCGGATACCGGTATGATTTGAAACACAGTAATTTTGTTTGATTGTATTGTTCCCGCCATTATCTATAACCATACCGTACTCGTTGTTTGTGAAATTGTTATACATGATGTCATTCTTCTCTCCGTTGTTTATGTTGATACCTTGAACATTGTTGTTACAATCGTTGTACTTGACGGCGTTGTAATCACCATTGAAGATATAAATACCATATTTACCCCAACCGCAGCTGTTGTTGCGAATTGTGTTATTGTCAGAAAACCCCAAGAGGACTGGAATCGTACAATTAGTGATGTTCTGATCATAGATTGTAATTTTCGAGCAGTTGGCCAGTATTACCTGTCCGTTGGAATTTGAAATACTACCGGATATCTCGTTCTTTCTGTAACAAAGAGGCTTATCGTTTATTTTATTAGATGAATCCATCGTATGGGAGTTCCAGTGTTCCAGCGAAGGACCTGTGATAATAAACCCAGTTCCATTTAGCTTATTCCCCGAAAACGTATTATTGCCACACGATTCCATTAAAATTCCGTTTTTACACTCAGTATCCACCATTGTCGAGTTTATAATAGTGGCTTTTGGTTCCGAAGCGGAATATTTTCTCATGATAACGATATCGTAGTAACTGTCCATTTCCACGTCTTGTGTCCAATGATCCATAAATGCATCCAAGGTAATTTGAAAAGGTCTGTTAAAAGTTTGTATTGTATCACCAAAAGAGGGTGAATAAGTGCCGGACAATTTCTCTGAAAAGATATTTCCCTTTACGATATAATTAAATTCAGCCGTTCCGCTCGCGAAATCATTTGGATTATTCAAAATTTTTTGATTTGCATCTTTCGAATGACCAATCGTAACCTTAAAATCACCCCAAAGACAAATTGATAAACCAGTGTAATCACCATCATTATCCAATAATCGTAAGCTTTGCATCGACCCGCCCCCTCGATCCCAATCCAAATTAGTCCACCGCCCTTTGGAAAAAACTGTGAAATTTTCAGTATTGAATTTTTTTTTACTTATGAAACGGTATCCCGACGGTAGATTATTTGATTTCGCATAAACATGCAATTCACCCCCTGATACCTGATATGAATGTGTACCTGCTGCAAATTCCGATACGGTCCATTTATTCTGGTTTAAGCTATTTCCACTGAAATCATCGAAAAAATCAAACGTTTTGTTTCCATCGCTTTCCGGGTTTGCGTTGCCATCTCCGTATAACATGTACAGTTCGGATGTTCCTTTCAAAGGGATATTCACCCATATTATCGAGGTCCCTTTTGAGTTCCATTTTTCGATCCAGTAATTCAGTTTGCTCCCGTTGATGTCGTAAAATCTTACGTCATTTCCGCTGCCATTTGCCCTTGAATAATTGAAAGTATCTTTATCGAGTTCGATCTTGATCTGATAATCTGCATCGGGTGTCACCGGGTTCAAAAGGATTTTGTTCCGGTAACCCTCAACAACTGATTTCATCTTGACCGTATTATTGTTTATTATATTGTTATGCGAATCGATCAGGTAGATGCCATTCTGATTTTTGGAGCAATTGTTCTTACTTATCTTACAGTTGTTAGATTCGAATAGTTTTATTCCTGCATCTGACTCCGCCGCTCCGCTGTTATTGATATGGAACCCGCTCACATTTACCCAACTCGAATTGATATATATTACATTGCCGTGACCAATACCGCGGATATTCGTGCCGGTGCTTGCATTTCCCATCAAAGTGATGGATTTATTGATGATCAGATTTTCATTGTAGGTGCCGTTGTAAACAAGAATAGTATCACCTGCGGAAGCATTGTCGATGGCCCATTGGATATGCGAGTAATCCTGCGTGCCGTTTTTTCCAACCGTAGATGTAGCACCGTGACTGGAACCAATTGGGCTGAGGATTTCAAGAAATGAGAAATCGAATCCCACAAACATCTGGCTTGTCAATATTATTACAAGCCAGATTGTAAAAATATCTTTTTTCATCAATCTCATCATATTTGGATGAAAATAATATTATTAATATATTTCCAAATTTTCTATCAAATTCTATTTTGAATATTGTTCCATAAATATTAAGAACTTCCTTGATTTTACAGTAATGTTAGTGGTTTTTTTCATGATAAAGGAATCGAAATGGATTATATTCATGATCACCATTTTCCTCGTTGTTAATGTGATCAGGTGCAATAATAGCGTATCCGCTTCTTTTCCGATAAACATTGCCTGGGTGACATTTTCGGATCACTCCAATGAAGTGGTTTCGGTATCATGGTCGCCCGACGAGGGAAAGATCGCCTCGTGTTCCTATGACGGGACCGTAAAGATATGGATCCCTTCTACCAAAGAAATCATCCGGACTTTTTCTAATCTGGAAGGATACGTTATGGACCTCGCGTGGTCCCCCGACAGCACTAAGATAGTCGCCTCCTCATATGAGATTGCCAAGATATGGGATGTGGGGAGCGGTAGTATAGTGACCACATACTCCGGTCATACCAATTACATCACCTGTGTCTCTTGGGCTGCTACCGGAAACAAGATCGCCTCTGGAGCCGGGGACAATACCATAAAGATATGGGATGCTGTGACAGGAAACGAGATATCCGATCTGAACGGACACAACGGCACGGTGCTCGATGTCGCCTGGTCACCGGATGCAACGAAACTGGCATCCTGTTCAAGCGATAACACCATAAAGATATGGAATGTGACAGCTGAGCAAGCCATATCTTCCCTGGAAGGACACACAGGTGCAGTTAATGGGATTTCTTGGTCCCCCGATGGCAACTTTCTTGTTTCTTGTTCCTCTGATAATTATATCAAGATCTGGAACGTCACTAACGAAAACGTCATAACGACATTGTCCGGCCATACCCTGAGTGTCAGTTCTGTGGTATGTTCACCGGACGGGACGATGATCCTTTCAACTTCATTCGACCAATCGGCGAGGGTGTGGGATTTTGAGACCGGAGATGAGATCATAGGTCTTTTAGAACACAGCTCAGGTCTACATTCCGCTGCGTGGTGTCCCGACACTATGTCGGTGGTCACTTGTTCTGAGGATTACACTGCAAAGGTATGGTATCTCGATTTCGATGGAGATGATTTTGTGAGAGATTCCTTTCCCCTGGACCCGGCCGCCAGTAAAGATACTGACGGCGATGGAACTCCGGATTCATGGAACGAGGGAATGAATGAAAATGACTCTCTCTATGACCTTTACTTGGATATTTTCCCGACCGATCCTTCAGCATCTGTCGATACCGATGAAGACGGTTGGCCGGATGAGTGGAATGAGGGCTGTACCGAGAATGATAGCACGACTTGGCTGGTTCTTGATGCTTTTCCAACCGATCCTGCCGCGAGTATGGATCGCGATGGAGATAATTACCCTGACCGATGGAACGGCGGTTATGGTCCCAATAGTTCCACTTTGGGATTAGAAAGACTTGATGATTTCCCGAATGATCCGGCTGCTAGCCTGGACACTGATGGTGATGGGTATCCGTACATGTGGAATGCCGGAAAGGGACCGACCGATTCGACCACGGGTTTAAGACTTGATGATTTCACATATGATCCCGCAGCCTCGCTTGACAGCGACGGGGACGGTTTTCCCGATGAATGGAATCGCTTCAAAAGCGCTTCGGATTCCACCAAGGGATTGCGATTGGATGATCTTCCGCATGATATTGCAGCGAGCTTGGACACAGATGGTGACGGTTATCCCAACCAATGGAATCAGGGAATGGGGGTACATAATTCCGTCACTGGCTTGAAGATAGATGTATTTCCAAATGACCCTGCTGCGGCCCTTGATAGCGATGGCGACGGGGCGACCGACGAGTGGGTAGCGGGCAAGGATAAAGATGACTCTTTCGATAGATTGGAACTGGATGCGTTTCCTTATGATATTGCAGCTACCGTGGATAGCGATGGCGACGGTTACCCTGATAAATGGAACCCTGGAATGACAAAGAAAGACTCGGTAACGGGTTTAGTTCTGGATTCATTTCCTGATGATTCCGCGGCCACTCTTGATACAGATGGTGACGGATACCCCGATCGTTGGAATGAGGGGATGAATGAATCAAATTCATCCACGGATCTACGCTTGGATGCGTTTCCTTATGATCCAGCTGCGAGCCTGGATAGCGATGGTGACGGCTCACCGGATTTCTGGAATATAGGTAAATCCAAAATAGACTCCACCAAGGATCTTACCCTTGACGATTTCCCGAACGATACCGCTGCGAGCCTTGATACCGACAGGGATGGCTCACCAGATTCATGGAATGAACGAATGTCTCAAAAGGATTCCACTACCGGGCTTGTACTGGATGCATATCCTCATGATTCTAGTAGATACTGGACAGAAGATGAAAGTGGAAATAACTTTCTATGGCTGGTAATGATCATTGTTATATTATTCATTGTTATCTTATCAGGAATAGGTGTATTTCTATTTATCCGAACAAGAAAAAAGAATGCAACCTCTAATCAGGAAAGTGAAAGCGAATATATTAATACCGAAGTGGATATCGTATACCCATCTACAGATTTGTCAGCTGGTGATTCATCAACGCATTTTGCAAAAAGACAACCTGAATATTACGGAAGGACCAAAAATTTTCCTCCCCCAAGTGATTATATTCCTCATCAAAGAAAGGAAAGTTTTATGGATAACATAAATCCGTATGAGCGATCCGTAGGGAATTCTATTCAGGAGGATGTTCCGGTAGGATCGGGTTGGTTGCCACCTGTGAAGAAGATATCCGCATCCAATCTACCCGAACCTCAAATAGCCCGGTTGCAGTTGTCCGAACCAAAATTGAAAACCATTACCTGTTCGGGTTGTGATGGAAAATTCATGGGTCAAATCTCTGTTGTGCCTTCCATGGTGACTTGTCCGTTTTGTGGAGTTGAAAAAATAATTGCTTCCTTTTAGCTCTATCCTTCTCAGGATAAAAACAATCCTCAGTTGTTTTAGCAATAACGAATACAATCTCGAACAGATAATTAATAATTGGGCGGCATTGAATAATATGGATAACTCATATCATCGTGTCTCTGTCCAGGACTTTCCAGTGTTGTTCCTATCATGAAAGCTGCGGCAGCCATTAAAAAGTGCCCGATGGAAGAAACTGCCCTGATAGCATAGAGCATTCCCGGGTCAAGTGCGTCCTGCATTTCTGCCAAAGATTCCTCTTCCTCAAAATCAACATCGCTGTAGACATTCCTTACGTCCTCGATTACAGACATAAGGAGTATCACATTGACAATAGTAAGGACAATAACCAGAGACTCACCAATTATTCCCAATAATTGGGCCGGTTTCTTTTCGGACCAGAAACTGGGTCCTCCTTCTGCAAGGACCTGGGCAATGGCTGAAAATACACCGAAAATACCTAAGATGAGAACCCAACTGAGCAGATCCTCGAACGCTGTATTGTAATCCGTCTCCGACCCGTCGGAGGAAAAAGAACCAATAATGCTCGCTATCATAAAGAATGCTAAAACGATGGTTATTAAGAATAAAACACCCATACTTATACTACCGATCAAGCCTGCGATTGCTCCTTTTCTCCCCTCTTTTGACAGTTCGTTCCTTTTCACAAAGATAACAATATTGCCGGCCACAACAAGCCCCAGGCCAGCAAGGCCCAGAAGTCCGGATAGACAGGATAGACCCATTTGACCTCCATCTGATCCGCCAGTACCACTTGAACCGGTTGGAAGGAGTAAATTAAAACCCAAACAGAGTATTCCAGAGCCTAACAGCATGTATCCGGTTTTCGCACCCATAGTATCACCATTAATGACATTTGCTTTTATACTATTTCTGTCTACCTATAATATAATTTTTATCGGTTTCCCACGAAGCTCTACAGAGAGAAAGAGAGGCACGGACGGGCAGTGGAGCATGCTCGTAATAAATATCTGTTATGTTTGTCTGGAAAAAAGAATGATATTAGATTGTATGTTGATTGTGTATTGGAACGTAGGGAGAAGTGATTGTATAACTTTCTCCTTGTTTAATCTTACCCCCAATCAACGTCATCGTAGTATTTATTTTCATCACCCATATCATAATCGCCATCATCGTAATCTTCCTGATACGAATAACGTCGGGGATTTTCATGATACTTGTCTCTTCTTGGAACTCCCCTTTTTTTAAATAAACTTCGCGAATCCCTTCCTCTCATTTTCTCCCCCTCACCCCTACTTCTCCGCCTGTGGTTTTGGAATGAGGGTCTTGAATGCGTTCTTCCCCTGAAACGACCTTCTTTTAGCATTCTTCTTTCATCCCTATCTCTTTCAATTTGCCATGAGTTCTGGTCCCTTTTATGGGTGCTTCGTTCTCTTTTTGGGATGATCTCTCTTTCTCTATTTATTGAGATACGATGTCGGGCGCCAACCATTTTTCTTCCCGGAGATATTTCAAGACCTTTTTGGGAATCCTTTTCCCTCCTTTTTTCCTGCAGATACTCTTCACTTTGACGAGTTCCGGCCCACTGTGCCCATCGGCGTTTGTCTGCGGAATCCTCCCACTCATCGTAATCTTCATATTCTTCGATGAAATCATACTTCCCTTTCTTTGAAAAAGCTTTTCTTACATTACTGTTAAGCAGCAAATATAGAGCAATTACTAAATATAAAATAATGCCGCATAAGGCAGGAATATATCCCAATGCTAAATTTAAAAACCCTCCCATCACTCCTAAAAAGCTAAACGTTATTATAACAATCCGGGCCCAATTCTTGGCTTTCCATAAATAATAAGCAACATAAACCATGCCTATTCCCATAATTATAGACACAAAACAAATCGTATAGATCACTATCACATTAACATTACCCGGGATATCCGATCCTAAAACAAACAATATGAAAGCAGCTACTATCCAAATAATAGACAATACAATTAGAAAAACAGAGATGGCTTTCACACCACCCGGCACCTTTTTCATTATTATTCCTACAAACAGTTATCATTTATAATTTTTGTCTTAATGTCGTATAACTAGCAAAATTGACCATTTTTGTAATATTCGAAAACCAACTGGACGTTCGATTATCATTTCTATTTATCCAACCCGCAGATAAAGATTGGCCGGTATTTTACCGACCTTGGAGACTACCGTCTCCTTTTGTAATCATTTTATTTTTTTGTCGGGCCTGCGTTTCTTGCGTCGCAGGCCCTTTAGGTAAACAAGTCGTCAATTGTCCCTATATGTCTGTTTTCAATTCGAAATAATAAACAATGTTTTTAATCTGTTCTTCCGTTATACGTATCTCCCACAGCAGCCACCGGGTGCCAAAATGAGTGAAACGATCAAAAGAATATCAAAACGATACCGCCGCGTGATTCTTTTATTCATGTTCTTCACCGGTGTATGCTCCTTTGGTTACGAGGTTCTGTTAGAGCGAGCCGTTGGAATACTCGTTGGCTCTTCATCGGTGGCAATGGGTCTCATCATATCCACGTTCATAATGGGATACCTCTCGTCGTTCTACTTCGGGAAACTGGCGGACCGCGTCGAATCCAAAAGGAAACTCGTAACCATGCTGGCAATGCTCGAGTGTCTTATCTGCATCGCCCTCGTTCTCGTGATACCCATTTCGAGATACAGTCTGCTTATCGCCGATTATCTGTCCTACCTCATTTTCTTCTATTACCTGGATTACTACTACGTGCTTCTCATTACAATAGGCCTCATAGCCCTGATCGTTCCGCTTCTCATGGGCGCGGAGATACCCATTGCCATGAAGCTTATGGCCTGGGCCGAGAGGGAGGAAGGCCGCGACACCTACGGGGATGTGGGAAAGATATCCGGGAAAATATTCACAGTGGACAGTCTCGGCGCCGGGCTGGGCGGCCTGCTGACCGCTCTCTTCTTCATACCGTTCCTGGGGAGAACCTATACATCCCTTTTACTGGCCCTTACCACCCTCTGCGCGGGAATGATTCTTCTTTTTACCCATCAGTGGTACGTTCGCCGCATGGGGTTGGACCGCATACCCGCCGATTTGAAAAAGAATAAAAAAGCACACTACCTCCGGCGGAAGCGGACCACAGCCCCCTACAAGATCGCTGTGGTCATCCTCTTCGTGATCCTCCTGATACTGGCAAACATGTCCGAGATCGAGGAAAGATCCATCGACAGGTTCTACGGCGGGAACGTTTTATTCCATAAGGACAGCAAGTACCAGGAGATAGTGATCACCCATCACGAACCTGAGGGAACCACACTCTATCTCAACGGGCAGCTTCAGATAAGCGAGCTTGACGACGCCATGTATCACGAGTTCCTGATCCATCCTGCTCTTGTAACTCATCCGGCTCCCAGGAAGGTTCTCGTTATAGGGGGGGGCGACGGTGGCGCGGTAGAGGAGATACTGAAACACGATACCGTAATGGAAATAACCTTCGTGGAGCTGGACATCGAAGTTATTAATGTATGCAAGAAATATTTGAAGTCCATCAACGACAACTGTTTCAACGATCCCCGTGTAGACGTGAAGATCACAGACGGCAGGATATTCGTGAGAGACTACGAAGGAGAGAAGTTCGACGTGGTGGTGGGCGATCTGCCGGACCCCGATACCGAAGCGGTTGCAATGCTGTACACCACCGAGTTCTTCGGGGACGTGAAGAACGTGTTGAAAGAGGATGGAATATTCGTTTTGCAATCCTGCTCCTGGTTCGAGTATCCGAAGATAACCATGTCCATAGTGGAGACGCTCCACTCGGTCTTTTCGGAGGTCGACCTTTACCTGTATAACGTGTGGACATACGGCCCTTGGAGTTCAGCCGTGGGATCCGAGAAACTTATACCAAGTAACATGTCCTCGAAAGATATCGATTTTATATTGAACGAGCGCACGGTAACTACGGAATATTACAACGGGGACACCCACAATGCGTCTTTTTCCATGAGCAAGAATCCTTTCCTTGAAAGCGCCCGTAAAGACGCCAGGATATCGACTATTGACCGACCAATACTGCAGAACCCGTGGGAGTGATGAGCTTGAAGGATGCCGAGAACGGACAAAGGGATTTGAGACCATTCATCTGCCTGGTCATGTTCATCACAGGGTTCGTCTCTTTCGGTTACGAGGTGGTGATGCAGGCATTGGCAGTGGTTTATCTGGGTTCGTCGAACATCAGTATGGGCGTGGTAATATCAATGTTCATTCTGGGTTATCTTACGAGCATTCTGTTCGGAATGTGGGTGGATCGTTTGAAAGTGACGAAATACCTGATTCTTCTGTTCATGGCAATAGAGCTTCTAGTTGGAATTTTCATCATTTTCATGGGAGATTTCGTCAGTTCCGCCCCAATCATTGCAGAGTGGTTCGCCGATCTTCCGCTTCTCGGCGGTTTATCCTATTATACCTACCTTCTAATCGTGGTGGCCTTCATGGCCGGTATTGTCCCTGCGCTCATGGGGGGTGAGCTGCCAATCGCCATGAAGATACTTTCCGGAATCTCCTCCAATGCCTACAAGGACATCGGAAAGAACACTGGTACCATTTTCGCTCTGGATTCACTGGGCTCGGCATTGGGCGGCGTTTTCACCGCGATGTTTCTGCTTGAGAATCTCGGAAAGAACGATGCAGCCCTCGTGGTGGGATTAGTTTCTCTTTTCGTGGTTTTATTGTTTGGAATACTGTATATGACCTACGGCAAGAGACCAGCGTTAACGAGACAATGGCCAAGAATTCGCCGCCTGAGGACAGTGGTGAAGGAGCGACGGCGGGCTATAATCTGGTTTCTCGTCATTGGCACCATCCTGTCCACCCTTTTGGTGAATCTCGCACCCATAAAATACGGCGGACAGCAGGAGAATTACCCCGGAGTAGTGATCCATTACCAGGAAACGCCGTACAACACCATTGCGGTAAGCGAGCATATGGAACTGGATTTCACCATGTATCAGAACTCGAAACTTGTTCTTTCGCAAAGGGACCATTTTCAGTTGTACGAGCCCATGGTGCACGTACCCCTTATGAACATGCAAACCCCTGAACGTGTTCTGTTGCTTGGCGGTGGCAACGGCGGAGCCCTCTCGGAAGTGCTGAAGCATCCTTCGGTAATGGAGGTTACCGTGGTGGAGGTGGATCCTGCCATGGTGAAGGTCTCAAAGGAATATTTCTCGACGCTTCTCAACTCTCCATTCGACGACCCGCGTGTGGAAGTGGTAAAAGAGATGCCGAGGGATTATCTTATTCGTTACGAGGATGATACTTCACAGGATGGAGGGAATACCGGCGAGGCGTTAAAGTACGACTGTATATTCATCGATCTCATGGAGCCGCGGACCCTTGACCGGGCAATGAATTATACGGTGGAGTTCTACGATAACGTTTCACAGGTTCTGGCGGAGGATGGATTGGTAATAACTCATGCTTCTTCGCCTGTTCTCAGCCCGGAAAGCTGCGTTGTGATAAGGAACAGTATGACGCAGGCTTTCGGCTCGGCCCGTCTGTTCGGTACCGATTCGTGGTCCCACGGCCCCTATCTGTTCTCCATGGGATGGGCAGGCCGGGAACCCCAAGATGAGATGGATCGGATAGAGGAAAATTTCGCCAATCTTACGGGGAAGACCAAGTTCTACACGCCTGTAAATCATCCGGCGTATTGGTTAAACGCCCGCACGAATATCATAATTAAAGAGCTTGAGAAAACCGTGGTTTCCACCGATAACGAACCCTATCTGGAGATATTGGATGTGGAAAAAGTGGAATACTGGTGAAACTTTTATCTAATTGAATCACAACTTTATTTTCATGAACGTACCAAAATAGATATATATATTCTAGAAAGGTATCTTAACCCTATATCAGTAATATACAAAGATGCAAAGGGTGATGAAAATGAATAATTTATATAACATTCTTGGAGTTATATTGCTCGCCTCCACGGTGCTGACAGCAGGCTGTCTTGACGATAATGGGACCGATGAAAATTCAAATTTACCTCCCGATTCGACAGGTGATTCCATCGTATTGGGAGGATTGAACGAGTTTATCAACAGCACTAATGAATTTTCTTTCAATATGTATCAGGAACTGACAGAGGGGAATGAAAATGTCTTCTTTTCACCTTACAGCATTACTACGGCACTTGGCATGGCATACGAGGGGGCCCGGGGTGAGACGGCTGCGGAGATGGAACAGGTATTGGAAATCCCGAAAGATAGGCAAACAAGACTGGATATGATGAAAGAGTACCAGAGTATATTCAATAAAAAAGGTCCTTCATACAATCTGTCCACCGCAAATTCCTATTGGCTGAGAGAGGGCGGGTCGCTCAAGCAAGAATATAAAGATGCCATCGAGAACTACTATCTGGCTCATGGAGAAGAACTGGACTTTGCTGGAGATCCTGCGGGTTCCGTGGATACCATAAACGAATGGGTGGAAGGGGAGACAAATGAAAAGATAAAAGACCTTCTTTCGGTACAGGACATCGATTACATGACATATCTGGTACTGACCAATGCCATATATTTCAAATCCGACTGGAAATACCAGTTTGATGAAAGTGCAACGGAAAATATGGATTTTCACCTGTCGGATGGAACGGATATTACGACAGATATGATGCGGATGTGCGATGAAGACATCGACCTTAAGTATTCAAGCAATTCCGAAGTACAGCTTCTTCAGCTACCCTACGAGAATAATGAAATATCCATGTATGTAATGCTTCCAAAAGAGAATGATATCGGCACAGTTTCTTCAAAGCTAGATATTTCGTATTTGAACACCCTGAAGAGCGATTTAACAGCCAAGTATATCGATCTGTATCTTCCAAAATTCAAGTTAGAGGAAAAATATAGACTGAAAAAGAATCTCAAAAACATGGGAATGTCCACAGCTTTCACTTCGAATGCGGATTTCTCGGGAATTAACAACGCCGGTTTGTTCATCACAAAAGTTATTCATCAATCATTCATAGAGGTTAATGAAGAGGGCACGGAGGCGGCAGCAGCCACTGCAGTTATAATGGGGAATTTCTCAGCTGGTTCAGCTCCCGATCCAATTCAATTCAAGGCAGATCGCCCTTTTATGTTTATAATAGAACACAAAGAGAGCGGCCAGATTCTATTCATGGGAAAAGTAGAAGATCCTACGGGCGAACTCGGGTGAAACTGGCTAATAATGCAGTTGCCCATGGGCAAGGGGCATGAAAAATTTTAGCGGATATCGATAGGATCCAAATCTTGATCCGCTAAGTCAGGACCTTTCACGAGGAGCGGTTGAAATTCGTTTAGCCTACTCATCGATGTAAAAATGGAATTTGTTTTTAACCCTCTCAGCTCTTATGAGTCCTATCTTTATGAGCTTGTTCATGTGGTAGATGATGGCCTGGCGGGTCTTTCCGAATTTGTCCACGAGGTCCATGTACGTGGCGCCAGGACGTTTCCTGATGAAATCGCAGGTCTCCTTTTGTCTCGGAGTTATCGGTTCGGGGATCTTATCGCCTTTCATGGATATGGGATAGAATCTTTTCCAGTATCCATTATATACCGCAAAGATCTTTTCGGTTTCGGTAAGCTTCAAAATGTGGTAAGTAAGCCTCCCTGAAGATAATTCCAAGCGTTTGAGTATATAGCTGAAATGACATCCAGGGTTTCTTTTGATATATGACAGGATCTTCGCCCTTACTTTTTTTGAAATATCGAATCGGTTCATCTTGATACCTCCATATTTTCAGCAGTCCATTTTCCTTTTATAAAATTTTCTATTAGAATATGCTTTAGCGAAAATTTTTGCTCTGGAACGAGTCCGGACGAAAAAACCTCGTTCAAGTGCAATAACTGATTTTCCTGTATTGGATAAATGGCTAAATGTAGGGGAGTTTTTTTAAAATAAATTCATTCCCCGATTCCCAGTTTCGCCACTATCTCGTCGTGTTCCTTCTGTGTTATGTTGAGCTTGTTACGGAGGACGCTCAGCGCCCTTTTCTCCGTCTCAGTGATCTGCTTATCCTGCCACATGGCCTCGAAGGTTGCCTCGTAGGCGGATATTCGTGCAGCGTATTCCTGCTCGTATTTCGCCAGTGTCGGGAATAGCTTGTTGAATAGTTTCTTGATGTAGTTTATCATGGGCATGAACGATATGGAAACGATGAGAGCCGATATGATGTTCGAAAGCAGCTCGGATACCTTGGGCAGCAGTTTACCTATGACGAATTCCAGAGATTCTCCCACCACCGTGAAGAGCATTGCTATCATGAGAACGATCATGGAGTATGTCAAGCTCTTCTTGATTATCAACTGGATATCCATCAGGTTGTATTTCAGCACTGCCACAGCAAAGAACAACGATATTACCAGCGTCAGAAGGCTGTCCCATAATATTGGCAGCCATGCCAGCCCCAGAACTTCCGGCAGAATGGGTCCCAGAAGAATCATGAGCACTATTAGAAGCAATCCGACGATCATGAACTTGATCTGTTTTCTGAATCTTGGGTTTCGCTTTACCAGGTACTTCTTGAAAAAGAAACCCAGTGTCGATATAATGTAGATAAAGAAAGCGAGAACCAGGACTGTGTAGAGCGGTCCGGGGATATAGACGAAATTCTTGTATGGTTCATTGGTTTTTACCCAGGTGATATGATCAAAGTCAGGGTCCCATTGGCCGTTCCCGTTATCGAGGTAGATATCCTCGCCGTCATTGTAAGTCCCATTTCCTTTTTTCGAGTTATCGAGCCAGAATATGTGTGCGTGATTGGACGCATTCTTGAGAGGGATCCACGAAATATTCGAATCCGACAAATTATCTCCGCTCTTGGCAAACGACGTGTTGAAGATAATGATGGTATTATTGCCGTTCTCGTACATCAAAGGCTCAGGTTCGGCTCCTTTTTTGGAAAAACCGTATTTCCCGTTCCCGTCGAGATCTCTCCAAAACCAGTGGACCAGGTCTTCGGTTTTATACAACGCCCGGTAAACATCGGTTGTATAGTCCGCTGAACCGGTTGTGGCGTAGCTCAATTTCGTTTTCGTTCCGTTTACAAACTTGTCGGTAGTATTCATGGACGCAGGTAAATACTCGAATTTCCCATCCCCATTATCGAGGTATACGTTTTTACTCTCGAAGGCTCCTTCATCATCGTTCCAATCGAATTCAAGCAGGAACAACCGCTGGTGATTTGAAGCATTCTCGATACTCGTCCATTCCACCTCTCCACCACCCGCCTGGGAATCGTTGTTATCTGTGAAATCCGCATAGCTGAAATTGACCAGCTCCATGGAGTTATTTCCGTCAACCACAATCATGGGTTCGGGGACGGTACCGTTATTTCCAAAGCTGTAATTGCCGTCCCCGTCGTAATCCCGAAAGTACCAATGTGTTAGGTTTTCGTCGGATCCGTTGCCAAAAAGCATACCGTACCTCGAGAGTCCCCCGTCTGCATCAATGATCTTATCGGGCTGAACCACGGGTCTTGCGGTGAAAAAAAGTGTAGTTGAAAGGATAAGCACTCCGATGATGATCGGAGGGATGTACAGTAAGTACATGGAGTGTGAGGTCTTGCTGTTTTTTTTTTGAGTATGGCTTTCCTTCCGACTTCTCCGGGCATAAGCAACGGAAAAATGTAACAAGGTGATGGGGATAAGAACGAAACCGACATTTGCCATCTTCGAACCTACGATGGCAATGGTGTTACTGCTGGTCAGCTGCAGAAGAAACTCGCCAAAAGACCAGAAACTGCAAGATAGCATAAGTAAAAAGAAAACCCTGCTCGCTCTATCCCGGAAGTTCTTTTTCAGGACGTATATTCCAAGGGTAAGGCTAGCGACGCCTGCGATGAATGTCGGTATTACTATGGGAGTGGCCATTGATACCCTCTCTGTTCAAACGATCTGTAATAATAGTGTTGCATTTGGCTCTTGACCTTTCGATAACGAATATCCATATTTAAAGGTATTTTGTAATAATCTATATTGGAAAGGATTGTCAGCTCGCCAAAATCATCCTCTTACATCCCCGTTTCCGCTTCACTTTTCTCTCCTTTTTTTCATCATTTAGGAAATACGGACCATGCCCACTTTGTTCCGCAGAATCAGAGATACTGCTGCACCTTCGATTTCCCTTGGAAATCTGCTGGGCCAGTCGATTTTTTTCGTCAATCGCGAGAACTGTACCCCCTCTTTTTTTGGGCTGCTTTTTCCAAAAAAGTAGTTTTGGGCCGCTTTTTGGCAGGATTTGGGGTGGGAGGGTCTAATAAGTGGTATTTCATAAGGATCGAGGGATTTTTACGTAACTCGATTATCCTTTTTTGCATCCTGCGGGTGCTGGCAAGCAGGCTTTTCTGCTGTTTCTTTATCTTCCCCACTGGCGTTTCCATGATTTCTTTTAAATCGGCGAGAAACTGCTCACCGGTCCTGGGAGGTGGTCCGGTGCTTCCTACCCTCTCCCTTATCTTTCCTATGTATGAATCGAACCGTGCGCTCCATGCCCTCCCCTCCAGCCCGAAAAGAGCCAGATACATGTCTATCCTCAGCGCCTGGTAGTACTTGAATCCCTGAATGGAGGAACCGTCCTTTTTCATCTCTTTATCGAAGAGAGCATAAGTCCTCTGAATGAAATTCCAGTAGAATTTTTTAAAACGATAACCCTTTTCAAGATATTCCAGCAGCTCTTCTCGAAATCCTTCGAGTCCTTCAGGAGCAAGGTCCCCCTGTATCTCGAGATATGCTATCTTCTGGATCGGAAAGTGTATATTGAATTCTTTAAGCCCTTTTATAACCCTGGGTATCAGTTCTTCCAGGGGTTCCAGTACCCTCTTCCGGATATGTGTTTCAGGGTCAGGTTCCGGGTTTTCCATAACTTCTTTTTCTACCATAAAAGACCTACCAGCCGTTCTCCCAGAGAAGCGGCATTGCACGGTTCAATTCTTTTAGTTTTCCCAAATCACTCAGTACCGAAGGGGCCGTTAGTAATCCGAGCCATAGTTTCCACACAGAAAGACCGCCGCGTTTTCGCGATCTGGCAGCTCTGCCCAGGAGGTCGAGTGCTTTCTCCGTCAATCCGTACAGTGAATTCGCACCGTGACGTAATAGAGATGACTGTGATGGGTGCGAAAGCATGTTAGTTTCGTATTTTTTTAACTCTGAATAGTCATCCTCATTCTCTTTTTTATTATTAAAATATCTCCCCACGGCATCCGCTGCGATTTTTGCACTCAGCATCCCGCTGTAGTTCCCTGCAAAGTTCATGGGATTTACGAGAGAACCGCTTTCTCCAAGCAGCAGTATTCTGTTGTAAACCAATTTTTTCACCGGGCCATTGCATGGGATCCTGCCTCCTGTGACATTATTGGACTCTGGAAAACTTCGGTGGTGATGACCAATAAGATTTCTCAGAGAACGTGCGGGATTCCCCCGGCACACTGCGCCCACCTGTACGTTTTGACCCATTGGAAAGACCCATGCATAGCCGCCCGGCAGGATCTTCGGGTGGAAGATGAAATTTGCATATACATAATCCTCCTGAGAGACTCCTATCCAACGCGGGTCGAATTCTTCACTGGGATACAGAAACCTCACTGCACCCAGTGTGGGTACGGTTTCGAGACCGAGATATGAATGCACTGGTGAGGAAATACCGCTGCAGTCAACCATCACCTCGCATCGATATTTTCCTTTACTCGAGCGCAGGAGGTACTTTCCGCTTTCTTCCATTTCAACGGAGATTATCCGTTCGTCCCTAAAAAAGCGAACTCCTGCCTGCTCGGCCTTTCCTGCAAGATATGATACCAATAGATCCTTCTTCAGGATGTAACCCCTGCTCGCATTATTATAATATCTGAAATGAGAAGGTGTAACGAAGCAAATCCCTTCAAGTCGGCTCACAACAAATTCCTCACGTAACGGGATTCCTGAGGATATAAAAGAGTTCTTAGAAAATCCGCAACCGCACCTCACCGGACGCCCCAGTACTGGATTCCTCTCGAACACAGCCACATCCAGGCCGGTTTTTCTTATCTTGAACGCAAATGCCGCTCCCGTTATGCCGCAACCTATGACCGCCACCGCATGTTCCTCCAGAAATGCGTCCCCCTTTCAGATCTTTTTGTTGCAGTTCGGACACATCCACCACCCCTTTTTTACCGGGGCGCTGCAGTGCTTGCAGGTGGGAGAATTTTTTTCGGGACGTTTGTATCTGGACGGCGGTTTGAAGCTAAGATCCAGCCCTGGCTCTTCCAAGCACTCGTCCTGGCCTTCCGGTAAAATTACCTCTACACGACAGGGTCTCTCCTTCATCCTCTTCCTTCCTGCCTTTTCGTCATGATATACTCCGTCAGGTTTTCCGGATCCCGTTCTTTCTTCGGTTATTGGCTTCATCAACGGCGGAAGAACTTCTCCTGCTGCTTCTCCGACCTTTCTTCTTTTATCGGAAATTTTCCTCTCCTTAAGCGGCTTCATCAGGAGCAGTTTCTTTTCCCCGGATATGGGTTTCATAAGGTTTCTTTTCGATCTTGCAGTCTTCCCTGCTGCCGGAAGTGTGAAAAGATCATCGATTTCTTTTTTACCACTTGTACTCTCCTTCACGACAGGCTCCAGCAAAGGCCAAAAATTCTCTTCCTCAGGGATTTTTGACTCGGTCTCTTCGTCGCTCCACTCCGCATCCAGCTCATATTCAGCCTCATATTCTCCTTCCATAGGTTGGTCGGAAATGTCCAGTTTAGGCAGGTCCGACAGGTCATCCACTTCATCTTCACCCACGTCATTGAAAAAATTAAGATCATCGGGATCGTATGCAGGACCCATTTCCGTCTGGGATTGGAAGCCTGCCGGCTTCCTCTCGACATAAAGATCCTCATAACCGGAGTCCCGTTTCTTTTCTTTCTTGGTCCGCAGGCCCATTTCGTTGGCAAGATAATCGAAGGTCTCGTCACTATCCGTCTGACCTTTTTTACTTTTGCGTTTCTTGACTGCATCTTCCACATCGTCTCTTGTGAAAGCTTTCATAAGCCTCTTTCTATACCTTCTACGTTTTATGACCTTGACCACGATTATTAATGACAGCAATGCTATGACCACACCGCCCGTTACCAACCAGACCCAGCTATCCACGCCTACCAGGAAACGTTTAAGCTTTGCGGGCACCCCCTGGTTCTCCTCTGTCTCTTCTTCGGGGTTCTCTCCGGGTCGTTTCCCGGGCTTTACGGGAACCTTGGTCCCCACATTCTTTGCCACTACCCTTAAACTATCTGATACCGCCGCACCGTTATCGTCCTCTATCCTGAGATGAATATCATATTCACCGTCTTTTACAAACTCATGGGAGAGTATTTCATCGGTGGAATCAAGGTTGGTGAAGTCAGGCTTTGCATCCTTCTCGACGATTGACCATCTATACCACATCCTCGCCAGATCACCCGGGGAATCGGTTATCTTTGGCTCCACCACAATAGAGCCGTTCTTTTCCAGTACCTGATCATCCCCCAGTTCCAGTGTGGGTGCAATATTCTTCACGAAGATGGAAAATGTGGCACCGGCCGCGTTGTCAGGTTCGTCGTCCGTAACCGTGAGTTGAATGATGAAGGCATTTTCACTGGAATAAAGAAAAGTATGACTTGCACTCTTCCCGAATGCCAGGGATCCCCCGTCCCCGAAATCCCAGGAGTAGTTCAACCCGTCAATATCACCGGGAACGTCAAAAGCATCACCTACGAAAGCTACTGATTCACCTTCCTCCACCTCGAAAGCTTCTCTCTGAACTTCACCCTTGTAAATGGCAGACAGGTTAAGATCATAAGGCTGAGAGTTCTTAATATATATCATGGCCTGGACGATGTCGAAAACCCCATCGTTATCTTCCACAATGAGAGAAATATGGTAAGTACCATTGTTTTCATAGGGGAATTCCTCCAGTCCTCCCTTTATATCGTGATCGTTGTCCGGTATCCCGTCATGATCCTCATCGGTCTTGGTATCCAGATCCCAGTAGTACTGCAGCGATGCCATATCCCCCGGTGTGTCCGTGGAATTCGTACCTATCAAAGGGATGATGTCTCCCTCGTAATATTCGTCCTGAAACTCGTTGATCACTGCAGTGGGCCTCTTATTCTTGATCTCTATGTCCATGCTGTCCGTATCCCCAGCACCGTCGTTATCCTTTAAACGGATGGTGACAGTATAGTAACCCTGCTGAGAGTAGCTGTGGGTAGCTGTGGGGTCATCCTGCCATTCTGATTCCTCGCCGTCCCCGAAATCCCACTTGTACTCCAGCGTATCCAAGTCGTTTTCCGTATCAGAGGAGTCCGATGCATCGAATTCGATACTGTCATCCTCGTAGAGAGAGTCCAAATTCACATTGGAACCCAGGTTTACCACGGCATTTGGTTTGCGGTTCTTAACTACTATGGATCGCGTTATATTCGTCTGGTCTACGTCATCATCCCATACGATAAGCAGCACCGTGGTGGTCCCGCTTTCGAGGTATGTGTGGGATCCACTTGCCGAGGTTCCCGTTCCATCTGCCATCCTGTCATTATCCGGAATATGGTCGCCGCTCCAGACGTTGATACCGTCGTAAGGCATGTCGTTCTCCCCATCGAAATCCCAGTACCATTTAAGTGAGTCCAGGTCCGAGGCAGTATCGGAAAGGGCACCGCTGAACTCGATCGGAACTCCCTCATCCACGGGTCCGGATGTAACAATGTCGCCTGTGGGAGCAACGTTGTGAATCCTGACATAGCAGTACTCGGTCACCTTGAAATTGTCCACATCCGTAACCTCGAGTTTGACGGTCTTGAGGCCATTCCGGGGCTTTTCGCTTGGGTAACTGGTGGTAACAGTTCGCCCGGTGGCATCGTTATTGCCGTCATTGTCGAAATCCCAGACGAACGCGGATTCAGCCAGGTTCTTGTCATCGGTTGCCGTTGCAGAGAACTGGATCTGCTCGTCCTCGTCCGCATCGGGAACATGCCCCTGAATACCGTTGCCTCCCTTGACCATGATGGCTGTGATCTTGGGTGAATTGCCTATGAGATCGAGAGCGTCCTTGGCATCTATCATGCCGCATCCGCGCTCATTGTTTGGATTGTTCGCATTGGGTGCGCTCTCCCTCAGTGCATTTCGTATGTCTCCGGGGGACGTGTCCCCGTTTGCTTCTCTCAGTATGGCTGCCACTCCCGCAACGTGGGGACATGACATTGAGGTGCCCTGTGCACCAATGTAGTTCGTGGGATCGACTACGCCGTTTGTCCATCCGGATCCTCCCATGCTCGTTCCCGATGCCCTTGCCGCTTTTATGTACTCACCGGGGGCCAGCACATCGGGTTTCATGGCCCCGGTTGAAATTCCAGGTCCCCTGGATGAGAACGATGAAAGCTGACCATAGTCGTTACTGGATCCCACCGTGACCACATGGGGAGCGTTCCCGGGTGAACCGATGCGCAGCCCCTCCTCCCCATCGTTCCCGGCTGCTGCACATACAACAATACCATATCCCACGGCATCGTTACAGGCACTGTTCATTGAATCACTGTGGACAGGGCTCCCCTGCTGGTTCACCGTCCCTATGGAAAGTGACATAACATGAACATTGTATGTATTGCGATTTGACACGACCCAGTTAACAGCTTCCACCACATAGCCATATGTGGAGGCACCCAATACCCTGGCGATCAACAGATCCGCATTGTATGCCACGCCTCTGTATCTACCGCCCGATGCCCCGCCGGCAGGAGGATTTCCCGCTGCAATGGATGCGCAGTGAGTACCGTGTCCGTCATCATCATAGGGACTCCGAACTTGAGGGGGCCAGCTGGTATAATCCTTGAAAGCCAGTATTTTTCCTCCCTGAAAAGCCTCATGGTTGCCATCGATACCAGTATCCAGCACTGCAATCGTGGTTCCTTGGCCTGAAAAACCTGCAGAATACACGTCGGACATGCTAATGGCGTTGCCGGAACTGTCCAAAAGAGTTCTAAGTCTTGGTATTGCACAGATCTCTGCCACATCCGGAATCGTGGCCACATCGTTCAGAATTCCAACCGGCAGCCTGACGTGTATTTGGTCAATATATTCCGACACCTGCATTATCTCTGCGCCGGTTTGTTGGAGCGATGAAATGTCGAAGAGAGAATCATCGGTGGAAAGAAGAACCATGCATTCAACGAGGTCTCCCGGCGCTTGATCTCTGACCTCTTCCTCGAGAATATCCTCTATGCGGTTGCGATCTACGTCACCGGGGTTGAAACCGCCGTTCTTGTATTCGTTAACATGACCCTTTACAGTATAACCAAAAAGTTCTTGATGTGCCTGCGTATTTTCATCGAGTGGGGCGGACAAAAGGGAGTTGTAGGGAGATAGAACCGTTCCGCTTTGATCCGTGTAACTAATCTTAAAAGTACCCGGTTCGGAAATTGCAATCCCCATGAGGGGCATTGCCGACAATAGGACAATAATAAAAATTGTGAAAGTATGAACCGACATTTTATTCGACAAATAATCGCCACCTAAGCTACTGAAACATAACCGTGATGCTTTATTTGATTGAAAAACCTTTCTAAATTATATCTTACCACTATTTCTCAGACTAACGTCCCCCGAACTTACCATGATGGTTTTTCCTTCCCCCACCTCGAGGATCAGACGCCCGTGGTCATCAATACCTCGGGATATTCCCCTCGTCTGCTGCCTTGGCCCGCTTACGGAAACCTCCTTTCCGGAAAGAAAATCTCTAAGCCGGATCCGTGCGACGATATTCTGGAACCCATCCTGGAAAAAGGTCTGGTAAGCCGTTTCCAGGGCTTCCAACAGCCCTGTAAAGATATCGATGCGTGAGAACTTTTTCCCCGCAAGCATCTTCAATGAAGCCGCTGCCGCAAGTCCTTTACCGAAAAAATGATCCTTTTCGATGTTAACGTTGATCCCTATACCGACTATAACCCAGTTCACCCTGTCCATATCGCCATCCATCCAGGTCAGTATCCCGCATATTTTTTTGTCATTCATCATTATATCGTTGGGCCATTTTATCAATGCAGGGATGCCGGAGATATTTTCAAGATAGCTGGCAATGGCTTCTCCCATGACCAAGGTAATCCTGCTTACTGCCTGAGTTGCTATATCCGGGCGCAGGAAAAGGGACATGTATATTCCCCCAACTGGCGATTCCCAGATACGCTGCAGTCGGCCCTTACCCTGATTCTGTATCTCCGCCAGAACAACGCTTCCCGTTTCCAGCTCTGAAGCCATGGTTTTTGCCATGACATTGGTGGAAGCAGCCTCCGTGTAATAATGATAATCCCTTCCAAAATGATCAGTTCTTAATTTATTTTCTATCAGCGGCGGCAGTAACAGGTCCGGTGTTCCGGTCAGACGGTGGCCCCTGGAGGGAACCGAGATTATCTGAAAACCCATATCTCTGAGAACTCGAACCGACTTTCCCACGGCAGCCCTCGACAGGCCCAATCGGGCACCTATCATTTGACCTGAAACGAAGGATTTGGAATTATCATTATCCAGAAGCTCTCGCAGAACGTCCATGGTTGTACCGGTCACGGCACCGGTAGTCGCACTCTTATCATCCTTCATTCTGCAAAACACCTTCCGGATCTATGAGACGAAACCGCGAATGAGAAAACAATTATGCTCCACTACATGAGTAATTCATTCGTCGATCCATTTCGGCGGTCTTTTTTCTAGAAATGCTTCCAGACCTTCGTTTGCGTCCTTTGTGATCATTAGTTCCTTTAGATAGATATCCTCGATCTTTTTCATAGCCGCATGGTAATTGTTCATTGTTCCTTCCAAGAATGCCTTCTTCGTCAATCTGAGCACAACCGCACTGTTACAGGCCAGTTTTCCCGTGATGAACCTTTCAGCATCTTCCTCGAAGGTATCGAATGAGAATATATGATTTACCAGACCCAGCTCACGGGCCTCATCCGCTTTTATGATCTCTCCCGTCAGAAGCAGCTCCAGCGCCTTCTTATGGTGCATGAGTTTCGGAAATACCGCGGCGGCCACCGGCGGAAAGACACCTACCTTTATCTCCGGCTGCCCGAACTTTGCCCTGTCCGAGGCAAGAACCAGATCGCAGAACGCAGCCACCTCGCATCCGCCCCCAAGGGCAGCGCCTTTGACCAACGCCACTATAGGTGCGTCTATGTTGTTCATATTGTGAAAAATATCGTGAAAGACTTGGATCATCTCTTCAGCTTTGCCTCCCATATGATCGGATACGTCCACACCTGCCGAGAATGCCTTTCCCCTGGCATCCAGCACCAGTATCTTGAGCTTCCGCCCCTGGAAAGACTTCAACGCGTCGTTTATCTCCTGCATCATTTCGATGTTCAAAATATTTACGGGAGGCCTGTTGAAGGTGATCCTCCCTACAAGGTCATGCTCATCCACTATGATAGTTTTGTATTCCATTTTATCTTGCTCCTTTCAAGACCCGGATATCTCTTGATAACCACCATTGGATTAAGTCAAATCGTTCCTGCCATAGTTCTTTTTTCAGGTATCCCATGGTAGCTTTGGGATAAGGGAATTCATGCGAAATCGGGTGTCAAAACGATTCTTCTCACCAGTTTTCCGGATTTCGCGTCCTCGAAAGCTTCCTTTATGCCGCTCATAGGTCTTGTCTCAACGAATGGTTTGATCTTTATGGTTCCGTCCAATACCCATTTCAATACGTTATCGTAGTATTTCGGGAGACATCCCCAGGTACCGATGATATCAGCATCGAAAGCCATCAAGCGCGATATGCTGTACTGATTCTTCTGCATGCCGAATCCTACCACGATTAATTTTCCGATGAAAGACAGCAATGCCAGCGCCATTTCCTGTCCTGCTTTGGTCCCCGTAACCTCGAATATCTTCCATCCATAGCTGGATGGCAGACCGTTCTGCTTGCAGATTCCTTTGAATTCGTTCTTCACGGCAAAGGCGTCCTTGTCGATGGAGTTGATTACGAAATCCGCCCCGTAATTCAGGGCGCGTTCGAGCTTTTCCCTGCTGATGTCGATCCCGATGACGGAATTAGCTCCAAATGCCTTGGCCATCTGCGTGACATAAACCCCCACACCCCCTCCCGTCCCGATTACAATCACGTTGTCTCCAATCCCGAGATCCCCCCTTACGCACGCCTGATAAGGCGTGGTGACCGCATCGGCTATGACTGCCAGTTCCTCTAGATCAAAACCATCTCGTCCCTCCACGAAACAGAGGTCCTTCACAGGTACCGGAATGTGGCTGGAGTATCCTCCGTAAATCCCAATGCTGTTCCCCGGCATTTTCTGGCCAAGGCACCGGTTACCCCTGCCTGCTTCGCATATGGGGCAGTCGTTACACGGCAAAACCGCGGGAATTATTACCTCCCTTCCGATGAATCTTCCCTCTCCTGCAACGATAACGCCCGATATCTCATGTCCAAGTGTCAAGGGTGGGCCGGTTATCGTGGGGACGCCGTGATAGTAATAGCCCAGGTCGGTGTGGCAAACACCGCATCCTGCTACTTTCACGAGAACTTCGCCTTCTGATAATTCTGGTACCTGGATCTCCGTGAGCTCGATCAGTCCCTCCGTAATCTTTCCTGTTTCTCTATCTTTTTTCCAGGGTCGGACCATCTGCCATGTCTTTATCATTTCGGGTAGATCCATCTTTTCCTCTCCTGTCATTCCGAATCCATACCACTGTGGTTGTGCGAATCGTGCAAGTGCATGATTATATCGATATTTAATATTATTGTAACAAGTGCATTCACGGCATTGGAGGGACCCATATCAATACCACGAAAAGTATCATATATTATTAATCCGATAAGGTCGAATCCAACGGATCGAGGCGTCATAATCAATCAAACAATCAGATAATGGAGGGAAAAAATGACATTAAATTGGTTACCGAGAGAAGATGAGATAAAGAATCATGAGTTGTTCAAGGGAGACGAATATTTCGGAACGGAAGCTCCCTGTACGATGTATGAAAAGAAACCTGTACTGGATCCGAAGGGAAATGAAGTGGAAGGACTTTATTCCGCATGGATAACGCTGAATAATCCCCGTCAGTACAATTCGTATACCACCGAGATGGTGAAGGGAGTTATCGCAGGATTCCACAACGCATCGGTGGACCGGACCGTGGTAGCCGTGGTCTTCACCGGCGCAGGCGACAGGGCGTTCTGTACAGGTGGCAACACCAAGGAATATGCTGAATACTATTCCAAGCGCTGCAACGAGTACGGGGAGTACATGGAACTGTTCAACCACATGGTGGATGCCATACTCTTCTGTAAAAAACCGGTTATATGCAGGGTGAACGGTATGAGGATCGCGGGAGGTCAGGAGATTGGTATGGCCGCAGACCTTGCAGTCAGTTCCGATCTTGCGATCTTCGGGCAGGCCGGACCCAAGCACGGCAGCGCCCCTGACGGGGGCTCCAGCGATTTCCTGCCCTGGTATCTGGGGATCGAGGACGCAATGTGGAACTGCATAAGCTGCGAGATGTGGTCCTCTTACAAGATGAAGAGACTCGGTTTCATATCAAAGGCGGTCCCGGTGATCAAGGAAGGGGACAAGTGGATCAGGAATCCCCAGGTGATCACAGATAAATATGTGGATGACGGCGAGATAGTATACGGCGAGTTCAAGACCGGAGACGAGTTCAAGGAAGCGAGAAAATACGTTTGGAACGCCAAGACCGACTTCGAGCTTCTGGACAAGGCGGTTAACGATATCATCTGGCGGTTCACGAACCTGTTCCCCGGCTGTCTCATCAAGACCATCGACAGCATTAGAGCCAAGAAAAAGTTCTTCTGGGATTACTCCAAGAACTACAACAGGCACTGGCTGGCGGCGAATATGGCCGGAGAGGCATTCCTTGGATTCCATGCCTTCAACACGAAGAAGATCACAGGCAAGGACACCATCGATTTCATCAAATACCGCCAGCTGATAGCTGAGGGAGCATACCAGGACGACGACTTGTTCGAGGCCGTTCTGGGAAAGCCGCTGCCGAAAGATGAATAAACCGCTTTTTAATGTTTCGCGGGGATGCGTTCAAACACTCCCCGTTTATTCTATTATTAATGGTACGAAGTCAGGGTACTACATGAAAACCTTCATCACACGAACCCGCGCAAGATACGCTGAGACCGATACCGCGGAGGTTTTGTACTACGGTAGCTATTTTTTATACTTCGAGGTGGGTCGGATCGAGATGTTCCGCGAGCTGAATCTGCCTTACAGAAGGGACATTCCCATTGTGGATACTTACTGCAAGTATCTGAGACCGGGCTATTTCGACGACCTTCTTGAAATTCATACGAAATTCGACGATATCACGGAAAAGGGATTCAAGATAAGGTCCTTTGTTCATCGCGTAACAGATGACGGAACTCTAGAACAAATTGCAGAAGGGTACGTCACAATGGTATACGTTAACGAGGACCGGAAGGTGAGCCCGCTGCCGGATTATTTCGTGGAAGTTTTCGAGAAGATCGGGGCGGAGGAGTAGCGGTCGTTGACTATTTTGCCCAGATTAGTTCTTTGGAGGAAAAAGAGCTTTTTTAATCCTGGCTTTGCCCTCCTCGTAATGGAATCTCTTTTCGAATAACCAATCATTGTTTGTTTCAATTGAAATATTATCATATTGTTTCTTTTTTTCTAATATATAATTATTGATCTTTTCCAATTCATCTTTTGACCCTAAATCAGCTACCGCAATGGTAATATCTTCATCGTTTGCCATAATTGTAAGAGTATAACTGGTCTGTGATGGTGAATTATACCCTCCACCTAAAATCTTCTTTACATAGGCAGCATGTGAGATTTCAGACCAAAGCGCATCGAACTTCTTTTTCTTTCCAATCCAATATTGAAATCGTATGTTATCTAACATTACCGTTTTTATCCTCCATGTAAAGGGTAGTAGAATTGCTCCCAGTATAAAAACAGCGGAACCTATCAATATCCACCACATTCGATAACCCAACTTCCCTTCTATACCAACAAATAATGACATAAGTCCAAAAAGGCACAAAGAGGAAGCTCCAACTACATTTATCCATGGTCTTTTAGATATTATAAGAGGTTCCAATGTCATCTTGATTTCTCCCAATCCCTTTTTGAATACCTTTCTATCAAATTCGGATTACATTCTTAAATAACTTTTAACATTTATTAAAATCTTCTGGTCCCGCTGTCAATCAATCTTCTTCATTATCACGGAAGGGTACGTCTCTATGAAATACTGGAATGGATTTTCAATTGATATTTATCAATCATAAAATGAATTAAATCCAATTATTTGGAGTCATAAAATTCCCTGATGAGAGAAAAATATTCCTTCCATTCTTTCGTATTTTCCGGATAAGTGGTCAATGCAGTTTCTAACTTATTTTCCCAGGTATTTCTTCCCATCTCTTCTTTTAGAATATCACGGACTTCGTCAAAGCGCTTTGTATAAGGATCGTCATATGTAATCATGAATTTTTCATTCGAATCCGTTGATCGAAACAAGAATACAAGGCATCGACATTTTCGGTTCTTAATACCGCGGATAATGGAGAAACCGAGCACGCTCCTCTCGGATTGCCTGATCGAAATAATCTCATCAAACAGAATAGCGTGCCATTTTTCTCCCATAAGCATGGATGGTATCTGCCTCTGTACTACTGCTGTGTCGAAACGCTTTTCGTCATCCAAAACCGGGAATTTTATATTTTTTATTTTTACGCCCTTTGCGAATACGATAATATCGTCGTTTGAGCTGTGGGTTTTTAGGGGGTATACCTTGTCCCCGAAGAGTAACTTTTTATCGATCATCCGGCTCATCGCCCCTCACCTCTTTTTGACGATTTGATATGATTGCTCTTTTTCGGTCTGGCAATCAACCTAAAGGAAAATAAAGGATGCCTCTTTTGAGATTGCCGCTCACTGAAACGCTCTCCGATAAGTTCGCCTCCTTTACCCCACGGCACAAGGTCACTTCCCCTGCTATACCCTCCCGCCCCGCCATAATACTTGTATCTCTCCCCCGGCTTGCACCACTCCCATACATTACCGAGCATGTCGTAAAGACCCCAAGGATTCGGAAGTAGGCTGCCAACTGGGAATACCATGCCCTTTTCATCCGGAAAGACGGTTTTACCCATTCCTAGAAATCCTTCCATCAGGATGAAGACATGCTGAAATTTTTCATTGAGATAGGTTTTGGGATGCTTCCCCTGCTCATTGGCATATAATGCGAAATACCATTCCTCGAAGGTGGGCAGAGCGAATCTGAATTCAGCGTTCTTTTTATTCAAGGTATTTATGAATTCCTTGATCTCCTTCACCGACACGTGGGTGACGGGATATTCAGTCTTGACGGGGACATCGGGTCTTCGTTTCCGTCCCATCATCTTTTCCCATGGTTTGGTTTTAACCGCTTTGTACCACTGTCCCCTTGTTACTGGATATACACCCATATAATGATCCCTGAAAGGTAAATTTCTGAAAAGAATTCCGTTGATCTCGATCTGATCGAACCGGTCCGAATTTGTTTCTTTCCAGTCCTGAATTTTGCACATGACTTCATTCCTTTTTTTCCTTTTATGATCCCATTCCTTCATATCCTTGGCAGCTTTTCGCGCCATGAGAAGATACATTATTCCTCCAAGAATCGGGAGGAAGACATAAATGATAAAAAGAGAATTTGCATTCCTTTTTTCACCGCTGTATGAGTCCCGTGCGGAAAGCAGTATTTTCTTCTTTCGAGTGAACCTCCAGATGGCGAATATCATGATAATGTGGGTAGCCAGGACGCCTAATGTTATAATTTCTGCGATCATAGAATCCCTCCATCGAAGCATTTTATATCAATCATCGAACCTCTTCAGTATCTTCTTCTCAATGTACCTATCAAAGCGCTTGCTCCTTACTATCCAGCCGGAGGTCCAAAATATTATGAGAATTACAGTTACTATCATGATTCCCACGAACCCCATAATCAAAGGGAGTGAAAGATTTAAAAAACTTGCTATAAATATGAAGACAGTCAAATAACATGCCATATAAAGTAATGAAGGAATCAATTGCACAATTGTAAATTCATCAAAGAATACGATAAAATTGCAATCTTCACATTTAGCATTGAATCTCCCGTCTGCTCTAAGTTCCATAGTGCCCTGACAGACAGGGCATTTTTTCTCGCTCCAGCTCCGGAATGGATGTTTCTTTCCACTCCTCGTCTGATATTCTTTCTTCAATTTTTTCTCGATATCAACCAGTTTGAATATGCTTATATCCTCCTGGAAATCGACCTTCTTTGGATCAACGGATCGACGCAATATTCCAATGATTTTCCTTTTGTCGTCTTCTCGAAATCCGAAACCGATATCCACCATCCGATTGTTTCTATTGTAGATATGGATTCTTATTGAACCCTGTGTAGTGAATGTATAGATTGCTACTATTTCGTCGTAGGGGAAAACCTTCTTTCTGACAACTTTGAAAGCAATTTCCTTATTCAATATACTGACCTTTCGCTTTTTGAAGAATGCGATATACAAGATCGCACAAAGGGGCATGACAAAAGCTCCAAATATGCTACTGTAAATCAATAAGGTAATCGTTGGTCCCTTTATAATGAGATAACCGAGTATCCAGAGAAAATAAGGGACAGGAAATAAAAGAGTAAGAAAAACAGCTCCCCCTCGCTCCATTGGTGGAAAGCGCCGAAATGAGCTATGGAAAGTATGTGTCATTATCGTAACCCAAACCGAGGATGGTTGACTTGGAATATAAATTTTATTGAGCCGGTTCAAAATCGATAAAGGTTCCTAATTGAAAATTTTACAACGTTGATAGGTATAATTTTTTCATAAGACACGATAATCCAAACTAATAACAGTGTGGGAGAGTAAATATTTCGAGAAATCTTCCGATGTATCATAAGGTTTTGGCCGATTTCTTCCCGGAAGATAGTTTCATTTTTCAGCCAATTTATAGTCTCGTCCCCTCACCACACTTTCTTTTCCTCTATCAGCTCCACCTCGACCTCGGTACCAAAATTCTTTTTCAGGTCGTTCCGAAGTGCCTCGAAATCTTCCATGCTGTCATATTCCACCACCAGATTTTTCTCATCGAGCACGTTCAACCTGCCATGTCTTTCCACCACCTCGATGACGTCCCTGGTCCTTACCGTGATCCAGCCTTTCATACGCCTCAGCAGTTCATCCCCTTTGAATGCTCTGGCGATGGTCAGGTCGATCCTGCGCTGCTTTGCATCCCAACCGATTATGGCAGGACGCACTATCTTTGGCGTTACCGGATCGTGAACAACAGCACATCTGAACCATATCTTCGATCGTATCATAAGGTATCAGACCATATTGTTTTATACGGAAAAAATTCTTGACCGGTATTGCCATTTGTTTCGATGTTCATACCGGTGGCGGAGGCGGCATGGCAGAGGTAGAGGTCGGAGTTGCGGGGGCGGGTTTTGGTGCAGCAGGAGGAGACTGTGCCGGAGGTGACTGTGCAGGAGGTACCGCCGTCCCGGGGGCCGCTCCTGGGATGGGTCTCGGAACGGATCCCGGGATAGGTCCCGGAACGGGTCCCGGTGCTTTTGGCTGATATTTGCCCTGCGGTGGTGCGGTGGGTGCCGGTTTGTAAAGCCTCTCGCCGGGTACGCTGGGTGTTGGAGTGGGTTTCTGGTACGGATGCGCGGACGGCACGCTGGTGGTCTGGATCTCGTATTTCCCGTCCACGAACTGGAAATCGATTATGTCCGCCTCATCATCCTTTCCATTCTTCGAAGCTCCCTCTGTCTCGGTATGTCCCACCACCTGCTTCGTGTTCATGTCGATCACCACCGAGTACTGCGGTAATGCAAGCCGCTTCTTCTGCTCCGGCAGTTTCTTCGCAGAAGTTTGACCCGAAGGTAGCTGAGCAACATCCTTCTTCTTGAACAGCTCACTTGCGTCGGGCATGATCCTTTTGGCGACCACGCCTCCCTTCATCACCGGACTGTAGGTGATCTCGGCCATGTCTTTCCTCTCACTTTCCCTATCCAGCAGCTCCGGCGGTATCCTGTTCTTTATCCGTTTCACTACCATAATGATGATAATCATCAGGATAATCAGTGCAACCAAGGCGATTGCGCCGTAGAAAATTAATGGTTCGTCCTCTATTAACTTCTCCAGTGAGGAACGTTCATCGATCATTTCTTTATCCACCACTTTGATGGAAAGCGCCTGCTCGGTCTCGGAAAAGAATGTCGGTATCTTCGAGGTGCACACGGCCCTGATAATGTGTTCTCCCGATATGGAGGAACCCGCCGGAACGAATATTTCCAGGGGAAGTATGACCTCATTCTCCGGGAGCATTCTGAAGGAACCGATTAACGGGGATACGTATTCAAGAAGTTCATCATCCGCTATGATATTGATGGTGACATTATCCTCGATGGTTCCTCGGTTGATGATACGCAGGTTGAATGTGTACACCGTTCCCTTCTCCACGGTTATGTTCGCAATCTGCGCGTCGAAAGATATCTCCGTAATATACACGATGATCTCCAGCGTCTGATAGGCTACCGGTGAAAAGCTCTCACCGTCGAAGGCCTTGATCTGAATATAGTAAATTAAATTCGGTGCCAGCTCTTTACTAAACTGAAATCTCGTATGGTTCTGTACCGGGTACCAGGATACGATCTCGCCGTGACCCTTGGACAAACCTATCTGGATGAAATACACTATCATATCATCCCTGCCCTCGGGGTCCGTTGCAGGGTCCCAATGAATGGTGGGCGTCAAATTAGTGGTCATACTGGGTAATATGTTTGTCACCTGGGACGGCGGCATGTTGCCCTTTTCTGTTATTTCCAGAACCGCTTCGAAAACTATGGAAAATAATTCACCATCGAAGGCCTTGATCTGGACGTAATATTTACCAATGACAAGTTCTTCCTTTGGTCGGTAGCTGTTCACCGCGATCCCATCCACCCATGGCAGTACGTCACCCGCCCCGCTTCTGCTTCCGATCTGTATCGAATATGTTATGTTGTCGTTGTTGATGTCGTAGGCCCCGACCCAGCTAATGTTCGTGGTCGTCTCCCATGTCTTGGTGGGGTACATTTCCGTGGGTGGTGACGGTGGTGCGTTGGCATCTCCTATTATATGAAGAAGTTCCTGTTGTATGTATGAGAAGGAATACCCGTCAGAAACACGGACCTGCACGTAATAGGTACCGAGGGGCAGCTCATTCTGGATCTGATACTGCGAGGATGGCCCAACATCGACCCATGGTAGTATGTCATCGCTGTATGGATAGCTTCCGATCTGGAGGTAGTTGCCAATTACCGAATCGCCATCCCCGTCCACCGCTCCGGACCAGCTTATCAACGGCAGCGTTTCCATGGTAAAGTCCGGAAGGATCGTATTTGGTGGTGATGGTGGAAGGTTTGCAAGCACGAAGATATCTAAGGTCTGAACCAAGGGCGTGGAGTTATCCAATCCGTCCGTGGCCAAAACCTCGACGAAATAAGTATCGTACGGCAGTGGTGTTTCTACCTGATAGAAAGGATTTTTTCCTATCCATTGCCGCCGTACCACATCCCCACTTCCCTCCACGGTCCCGATCATTATATAGTATTCCAGATCATAGCTTTCTGTTATAGTATCGGTGGCACCATACCAGTGTATAAAGGGGGCAGTTTCCCGTGTCTCGTCCGGCAGCAGGGTGTCCGGTGGAGACGGAGGTATGTTGAAGTACAGCTCGAACAGCTCCGAGTTTTCCGAGAAGGGCACAGATGACGCTGCCCCGAACTTATCATCTATCTTTACTTCGACGTCATAGGTTCCTGTCTCGAAGCTGCTATTCACTCCAAAGGTAATATTTGTTAGGTATTCGTTGTTATCCAGCAGTGATGAAGTGATCTTGGCCAACTCCTTGACACCAGATGAAAATACCAGGAATGTTTCATCCGAGGGGTTCCTTATGGACAGTTCGTAGGTGAATGAACTCAAGGTGTGAAGGTCCGGATCGCTGAACCTTACCGATAAGGTCATTTCCGGCTCATTATAGGTGTTCAGGCGAGTGGGTGAAATGCTCACTTCGAGTATCTGTGGGTCTATGTTGAAAAAGGTTGAAAAAACCTCGGGATTATCAGCGTAATCGGAAACGAATATTGGCTCAGCTCCGTCGTGGATGGTTATCCTGACGTCGAATTCGTCATCCGGCAAGGAGTTAAATTCGTCATACCTGTACGATACCATGAAAGAATTGTTTGTAAGATTGATGATCTGGAAAGCGGATCTACTGGCAGCCGGGTAAATAGTCCGAAGGGTGCCGTTGGAGCTTCTCAAACTTATGTTGACATCCACGTTCCTGAGTTCGTAATCGCCGGAAATATTTTCCATAACGGTGTAATTGATGAAGACAGGTTTTTCCAGATGGCGGTTGCAGCGTTCCGGTTCAACGGAAACACCGACGATCTCGGCCCTGTACAGCTCGAATGCATCGAGCCGGTCCTCGAAGCTCGAGCTGTTTTGACCACCCAGCCCGTCGTTCACCTCGATCAAAAGATCGTAAAAGGACGGAGGATAAGCATCATCTGGCTTCCATATATACTGGAAATCGTATGAATGATTCGTTTTTTTGTTTATTGATAATCCCGGTTCGCCGTTTTCCGCATTGGTCGCCAGATCATAGACTATATTGTTCTCATCTCTTATGCGGATGCTGAGATTGAAATCGGAATCGCTCTGAACGTCCAGGTCCTGGAATGTACCTGAGAAAGTTATGGTTGATCCTCCGAGTTTGTTAAGCCGCAATTTGTTGTTCTTCATGCTGTTCACATTTATTCCGGGGTAATGGTTGCGCAGCTCAACTGCATTCTCAAGTGATTGATATCCAGTCCCTCCCGGCAGCCCGTCCGGATCGAATAATAAAATTTTTAGATCCACGAAACCGAATCCGTAGACCCGTCCGGGATCAAAAAACAGTGTTGCGTTATAAAAACCGGCGAGAATGCGCTCCATTGAGAACTTGGTATTCTTGATTGAAATGTTGTCTACGTATCTTAACAGCGATGCGTTATCGCTTAACCGCACGTCAACTGTCATTGTGAAATTGTCCACACTGTGATCATCGGGATCGCTCACAGACAGGTTTATGGCTGCCGTGTCATCCGAAAGAGGATAGATTATGGGGTTGCTCACGTTTACGCTGTCTTTAATGTAACGGGGCCGGAAATTCGCCTTTACAGTAATATTATCGATTATTATCATATCCCCGTGGGGATTGTCACGACCTCCCGAGCTCCAGTAAAAATACCCGCGAAATTGTATTCGGAGGTTGCTGATCTTTGGGAACGCCGAGAGATCGTAGGAGGCATGTATGAAATCGTTGGGGCCAGTGGATGAATCGCCATTATCCAGGGTCTGTGGTGTTTTCCACATGGGGTTGGTATAACCGTTATTAGTGATCCCATCCGCGTCTATATCGATATACAAATGTTCATAGTTCTCTATATCTTCGTAAGCGTAATAGAAATCAAGCACGACGTCCTCGGTATTAGTTAGATCCAGGGTCGTGACTATCACTGCCGTATCGTAGTTGTTACCCCCATCTCCCCTCATGAAAACGCTGTGGCCGTCATACGCAAAAGTGTTGCCGTCGAAATTCGTACGGACCTCAAGCAATCCCCTGTTCCTCCAGGGGGTGAAAGCGCCCCATCCGTTCTCGAAATCTTCGAAAAAAATGATTTTTTCGGCACCTCGGGTAGCGCTTGATGGATTATCGGCAGGGTTAAGCTGAGGATTGGTACGTGTTTCCGTACTCATATTATTGGAAAATAGGTGCAGCGACGAACTTATCAATGCCACTGTTATCATGCAAATGATCATCTTATTCTTGCTAATCATAAAGCTCACCGATTGTGCATAATGTAACTTTCGGAATATCTTCTCATTCTTACATATAATTTATGGTACATTATTAGAACTGTAGGTTTTGTGTATAAATATTACTGCCTTGTTTCAAATTGTGTAGTTGATGGCCCCGAGTAGTTTTGATAATTGATGTTTCCCGCCGCGAATTGGCGAGAAAAGATTTAAATCCCATTTTTATCGTAACAAGCTCTTGATATTATGGTGTTTGTAAAGAGGGTCAATGCAGATGTAAAAAGGATCATGGGAGAATTCCTGAGGGCGAATATAAGGGAGAGCGGGGCGAATGGTGTGGTCATTGGGCTTTCCGGTGGAATAGACAGTGCACTTTGCGCAAAGCTCTGCGTGGATGTACTGGGAAGCGAGCGGGTTCACCTGTTGTTCATGCCCGAGGAATCCACACCTCCGGGGGATTATGAAGATATTGAAAAGCTGTCTCAATATCTCAATGTACCGGTGCACACCCTTTCTATTAATGATCTGGTGAAGGAATTCATCGGCTCCCTGTCGCATTGCGGTTTTGCAGGGGAAGTAGGTGGGTCCGCAATGGATCGTGGGAAGACAAACATCAAACCAAGGATACGAATTTCAGCACTTTTTTATTTTGCCAATATTTACAATTGTCTCGTCATCGGCCCCTCGAACAAGAGTGAACTTCTGGTGGGTTATTTCACCAAGTTCGGCGACGGTGCAAGCGACCTGGCCCTCATCGGTGATCTCTACAAGACCCAGGTTTTCCAGATGGCCGGCTTGCTTGGCCTGCCGCAGTGGATACTGGACAAGAAACCCTCGCCTGGCCTTGAAGTGGGTGTCAACGACGAGGACGAATTGAAGATCACCTATGCTCTATTGGACCAGATACTGGCCGGATTTGATCTGGGTTATGACGATGAATACGTGGCAGAGAAAGTTGGTGCTCCACTGGGGGAAGTTTTGAGAATTCGAAAAATGATGATCTCCACGATACACAAACGTCGGTTCCCGAGGATACCCAAGATAGGTCTTTATACGGTGGGGATCGACAGAAGAGAATATTGATTTTCTACATAAAATTACACAATAAAATAATTATACCAATTCCTTATTTCTTTTCCCCATGGCCCGAAATTGTCCCAGATGCATGAATCCCATGGTTCTGCTAACGAAAAAGAACATCGAATTGGATGCTTGTCCCCAGTGTATGGGCATCTGGTTCGACAAGGATGAGCTTGATAAGATAACCGATGGCTGCACCTCCTTCGAGGGGCTTATATTTACAGCCAAAAGCCTGGGGAGGAAACTCAGCTGCCCCAACTGCAGCAAGATGATGAACTATTACACGGTTGAAGGAGTTACAGTGGATTTCTGCCAGGATTGTGCGGGGGTTTGGTTGGATGCCGGTGAACTGTCGGCGATTGGCGGCGTTCTGCAGAAAAAGAGCCAAGAGGCATCCGAAGGCTTCTGTTACGAGATCCAAGAGGAAAAGGCCGATGGTTTCTTTTCCAAGATCAAGGACATCTTCAAGAAATAGTTGGACCCGACGAGCTTTCCCTCATCACTCCAGCAATCCCTTTTTCCTTTCGACATAATTATATATTTTCAACCAGGCCACCATTGCATGCTGGTTATAGTCTATTCTGATTTCGTGGTCCGCAACGCCACCGGGCACGCCTCCGAAACATCTTCTTGGTGACGGAAGAAATTGAGAATCCGATTCGTTGAGCGCGAGCATCACCAGGAAGTCCGATGCCAGTATAATCCTTGTCTTGTAGAACTCCTTATCACCGGACAGATTATACCTCTCCATCATCCAGTAAAAGTCCATTGGTCCCTCTATCTTCGACGCCGTGTTCGCCCTGGGATAGTAGTCAGGTTCGCCGTCAGGGTCATTTTGATATCTGAGGTAGCGATCGTAATAGAAACCTCCCACATATTCCGGTATCTCGAAACCCTCAGGATACTGGTCCTGACCGTAGAGAACGCTTTCCGCCATTGAGCGGGACATGTTCACATATCTAACGTCCGGTTCGAACTCATACATGATGAGCGCCGCGCCGGTGGCCCATGGACTGAACGGCGAGTAGTATGAGTTATCCCTCCCGTAATAATCATAATAATAGTCGAAGGCCAGCTTCCAGCAGTCCATGTATTTTTCCTCGCGTGTATGCTGGTAGAGGAACGCCAGCGCCAGGAAAGCCTCTCCAGGATAGTAATCCGTGTGTTTCCAGTAGTATTTGTCCCCTTCCTCCGGTATACTGCCGTCCACCTGATAGTAGTTGTTGAATTCCCCGGTGCCGTTGTCCTGTGAGAATATAAAAAAGTTCCCTAGAGCGTCCAGTGTGTCACCGTAGCGGTCATCGAGCACCTTCTCAAAGGTCACGTAGCAGAGCACTGCCAGTGCCGCCCCTCCCAATTTCGAATCACCCTCGTCAACGATGTGGGCCGTATTCTGGTCAATGTACTCGACGTGTTTTCCCACGTATTCCATGGCAAGTTCCCCGGCGTCGAGAAATATCTTCTCGGGGTAGTTGCGGTAAAGAAGAAGGACCGAGTAGGTGGTTCCCATCTGGCGGAGCATGTTATCGCTTGACGAATAGGAAAGCTGCCTTGGATCGTACTGGTAATTAAAACTTCCGTCGGGCCGCTGGCCGTTCACCAGATAAAGTCCTGCCGCCACCGAAGCCTCGAGATAGGGTGAGTCCCGGGGTTCTTTCATATCCTCCATTGCGAACCATTTCCTGCCGTGCACGCGCTCTTCACCCTTTATCTCAGTAAGCAGATCTTCTTTTAGTACGACATAGTCGTGCATCTTTATCCAGGCTACAATGGCATGCTGATTGTAATCGATTCTCACGTCACTGTCGCTCACACCGCCCGGGACGCCTCCATAAGCTTTTTTTGGGTCCGAAAGCGATGCAGCATCCGACGCGTTATACTGTAGAGTCGCAAGGAATTCAGACGCCAGCACCATTCTTTCACGGTAGAATTTTTTATTACCCGACAGATCATACCTCTCCATCATCCAGTAAAAATCCATGGGCCCCTCTATCTTCGACGCCGTGTTCGCCCTGGGATAGTAGTCAGCTTCGCCGTCGGGGTCATTTTGATATCTAATGTAGCGATCGTAATAGAAACCTCTCACGTATTCCGGTATCTCGAAATCCTCCGGATACTGGTCCTGCCCGTACAGCACCCGATCCGCCATTGAGCGGGACATTTCGACGTATCTCTCATCCTGCTGAAACTCATACATTATCAGTGCAGCGCCGGTGGCCCAGGGGCTGAATGGAGAATAATACGAGTTCTTCCCACCGTAGTAGTCGTAATAATATTCGAATGCCAGGTCCCAGCAGTCCTTGTATTTTTCCTCCCGTGTGTGCTGATACAGGAACGCCAGGGCCAGGAAAGCCTCTCCGGGGTAGTAATCCGTATGTTTCCAGTAGTATTTTTCCCCCTCTGCCGGTATCTTCCCGTCCACTTGATAGTAGTTATTGAACTCCCCGGTGGCATTGTTCTGAGAGAATATTATGAAATTTCCCAGGGCGTCCAAGGTATCTCTATAACGCGTACCGGCAACCTTTTCGAAGGTCACGTAGCAGAGCACTGCCAGTGCCGCCCCTCCCAGTTTCGAGGTACCGCCGCTGACGATATGGGCCGTTTCCGGGTCGATATACTCCACGTACCGCTCAACGTATTCCATGGCAAGCTGGCCTGTCTCAAGAAAGATTGGCTCCGGATAGTGTTTGTAGATCAAAAGAACGGAATAGGTTGTGCCCAGCTGCCGAAGCATGTTGTCGTCTGTGGAATAACTGTCACCTTTGGGATCGTAATTGTAGTTGAAGCTTCCGTCCGAGCGCTGGCAGTTCACAAGGTACAGCCCGCCCATCACTGCGGATTCGAGGTAGGATGATTCGATTTCCAAATTCATGTCGTCCAGTGTGAACCAGTCCCTTCCCGGCACACGATCCAGTGCTTCTTCGTAAAAGTAAAGATAGACTGCGAGACCCGATAACACAAGAAGAGCCGTCACGCAGAATGCAAGTATGATCTTGTGGACGCGGAGGCTCTCGTTCAAGGCTGTCACATCCTGTGTTATTGATTCATTTAATCCCACGATTCTAAATAGTCGCTCCAGCTTTCGCCCGAAGCCTCATCGTCCTCGTCCTCCTCTTCCCAGCTGTCACCCGGAGCCAGATTTTCATTGTCCTCGTCCTCCTCTTCCCAGCTGTCACCCGGAGCCAGATTTTCATCGTCCTCGTCCTCCTCTTCCCAGCTGTCACCCGGAGCCAGATTTTCATTGTCCTCGTCCTCCTCTTCCCAGCTGTCACCCGGAGCCAGATTTTCATCGTCCTCGTCCTCCTCCTCCCAGCTGTCGCCCGGAGCCAGATTTTCATCGTCCTCCTCGTCAAAAACGGTTCCGCACTCCTGGCAATCCGTGTCCAACTCGTTTATTGCGCTCCCGCATTCGGGACATTCGTACAACACGTCATCGACATCGAATTCCATGTAACTGGTATCGATGATGAAATCCACCATTTCCTCGCCATCGTATCTTCCCCCTTCCGGCTCGGGAGGCTCGTATCCTTCTTCGGGCCAATAGGAAGCCTCATCCACTTCATCCTCTTCCCCCTCGAACTCCGCACCGCAAGAAGGACATACGCTGTCTTCCTCTTTTAGTGATGAACCGCAGTCCGGGCATTCGTATTCGTCCTCTTCCCCCTCCACTTCTTCCTCATCACCATACTGCCCGGGCTCTTCATCCCAGCTGGCACCGGCGAACTCCGCTTCCCCTTGACCTTCCAACAAATCTCCCTCTTCCTCTCCGAAGCGGCTTATCTTGAATGCCCATTCATCTTCATCCCACATTTCTCCACTCTTCACCAAATCGGGCTTTATTTTCTCCTTCTTTTCCTCTGAGCTCTCTTTTTGGTATGCAGCAAGTCTGCCCTTCTTTCTTTTACCGGTGCGTTTTCCCCGCTTTTTTCTTCCTTTTTTACCTCGTTCACGCTTTTTACGAGCCTCAGCAGATAGTTTTTCCTTTTTTACCGCCGTCTCTTTTTTCCGCCTCCTGCCTCTGCCGGCTATCGCACCTTTTCTCTTTCGAGCTTCCGACGACCTACCCACTGCTTTTCCTTTTCTTTTTGAATCCCTCTCTCCGTAAATAAGCGGGCCGCTTCTTATCCGGGGAGCCTTCACAGGCTCTTCTTTAACTTTTCGGGGCGTCTCCTTTTCGGTTTTCTTTTTTCTCCTTCCGAAAAGGAAGAAAAGAACCAGAACTACCAAAATTATTAGAACCACCAACATTATCCAGAATCCCGGACCCTCCATCCATTTTCCCGACCCCGTCTCACCGCGTTTGTCTGCAGGAGCGGTGACGTTGACATATTTACCTGTTTCGTGGAGGTTCCCCTCGGTATCGGTAACTTTCAGCACGACGTAGTAGTCCCCGGGAAGCTCGAATGAAAACGTGGGGGCTTCCCCGTAGAGTGTTACCGTTTCACCCTGGTAAACAAACGTCCACGTGTAGTTCTCGATCTCTGAATTATCCCACGAACCAGCACCATCCAAGGTTATCTCCCCCGGTTCCGTCAGGACGACGTCTTCACCGGGATCGGCTTTTGGCGGTTCACCATCTGCAACTGTGATAGTGAGATTTTTGCTTCCCGAGTTCCCTTCGCTATCCACAACTGTCAGAGTGATGGTATATTTTCCGATCTCTTCGAATTTGTATTCCATTGAGATCCCGGCGCTGTTCTCGAAGACGCCGTTATGAAGTATGCTCCACAGGTAATTAGCGATTTCGACGTTGTCGCTGGAAAGGTTTCCGCTGAAGACGGCCAGGTCGCCCAATCCCGCCTCAAAGGGTCCGGATATTATCACAATTGGGGCTGTTGTATCACTGATAGTAACTTCCAGGGTATCGCTCCCCAGGTTACCCATTGCGTCAAGAACGTTCAACGTGACTGTATATTTGCCAACGATATCGAATTTGAACGATACATTTTTACCCTTGATGACCAAGACATTTCCATTGTAGACGAAGGTCCAGTTATAGTCAACGATCCCCACGTTATCCGTGCTTCCACTGGCATCGAAAGTAACCTTGTCGCTGTCCCCTGACAATATGTCCTCTCCCGCATCGGCTATGGGATTCGTGATATCCATCACCGTGACCTTGAAATTCACAGATTCATTGTTACCCCGAACATCGCTGACCGTAAGGGTCACATCATAGACTCCTGCTCGATGGAACACGAAGCTGCTTATCTCACCGTTCAGAATGATCTCACTCCCTTCATAGCTGAAGGTCCAAGTGTAGTTGGTTATACCGACATTGTCGCTGCTCGCATTACCGTTGAAGCTCACACGCTCGTGTTGGTCCACCGTAATATCGGATCCCGCCGTAGCCACCGGTTTGGAGATATCCGTCACCGTCATCACAAGTATGTCGTGGGCCTTGTTTCCACGGGAGTCCGTGGTGGTAAGGTTCACGGTGAATATGCCTGCAGAATGGAACTGGTAGCTTACCAGAGCTCCGTTGAGCACCATCCTGGTCTCGGCGGGATCGATGGACCAGGTGTAATTCACGATTCCGACGTTATCCATAGAACCTCTGCCGTCGAAGGTAACGTACTCGTGCTGATTAATGCTAATATTGGGTCCCGCCATGGCAATGGGCGGTGTTGTGTCATTCACCGTAACGAAGAGATTGTCGCCCAGGATGTTACCGGTTGCATCTCTCGCCATAAGAGTGATATTGAAGGTTCCCGCGTTGTGGAAAACGTAGCTCACCACGGCCCCGTAAAGGGTTTGCAGGGTCCCGTTATCCACAAAGCTCCACGTGTAGTTGTCGATACCCATGTTGTCGGTTGAATTGCTGCCGTTGAAAATTGCTAGTTCATGTTGGTTCACTGAAATATCGAAACCCGCGTCGGTGACGGGCAAGGTAATATCGTTTACATTTACGGTCATGTTATCCCGGGCTTGGTTCCCGGCGAGGTCGAGGATGATCAGCTCTACGGAATAATTCCCTGCAAAATTGAAAGTGAAGGAGGGATAGGCCCCGTACAACTGCACGCAAATACCCCCGCATGTGAAATTCCACGTGTAATTACTGATCCCAACGTTATCTCCGGAGCCAGTGGAATCGAAATACAGTTTCTCGAACTGGTCAATGGTGCGGTCGGCTCCCGCCTCTACCGTTGGAGGTGTAATGTCCAGCACCGTCACCTGGGTAGTATTAGTGTCCCAGTGACCGGCGGCGTCACTGACATTGAGGGTAATGGTATACTTCCCCACGGTGTGGAATGTAAATGTCGGGGAACTGCCGTAAAGAATATATCCCTGTCCATCGTAGGTGAAGTTCCAAGTGTAGTTGTCGATATCCACATTATCCGTGCTGTTGCTTCCGTTGAAGATCACGGGTACATGCTGGTCCGTGGTTATATTTATCCCGGGATCCGACACCGGTCCGTCGTTATCCGTGACGGCGGAAACGGTTTTATTGGTAGTTTCCCGGTTTCCCGAAGCATCCTGCGACCAGAAACTGTATTCGACTGAAGTGGCATATCCCGGGATCCTTATGTAGATGTACCACGAATCCCCCGTAACATTCGTTACGGACCAGTTGTAATTCGCCCCGCCGTTTATGGTGAAATCGAATCTCACGGTCCCAATGACCAGATTATCGGTGACATTCACCGAGAAGTATGCCATTTCACCGGTGCTGAGAGAACTTTCCCAATGAATCCCGTAGACAGGTCTGTCGTTATCGCTTACCGAGGGAGTTGCATTCGTGCTTCCCTGCCAGTTGGCGGAACTGTCCCGAGCCCTGAACGCGTATTCCAGGGAGACGGTGTCTGCCGGTAGAGTTATTGTTATGTCCCATGAGGTCCCGGTGTTGTTGACCACCGACCAATTATGATGTTCCGCGCCGTTTATTGTGAAATCCAGTTTTACAGAATCGATAGCAATATTATCCGTTATATTGGCCGATAGATAGGCGCTGTCCCCGGTTGTGAGTGGACTTACCCAAATTATCCCGAAGATAGGCCGATCATTGTCAGCCACACCCGGCGATTGGGTGGCGGATCGCCTTTCGTTCCCCGTGGAGTCATTTGCCCAGAAAAAGTACTCGAAACTCACACAGTTAACAGGTATCTCTATCGTAGCCGTCCAGTTATCCCCGGTCTGGTTTGACACAGTGACATTCTCTATAATTATCCCGTTCACCGTGTAAGCAAGCTTCACCAAGCTCACGCCTATATTGTCGGTGATATTTGCTGAGAACAGAGCGGGCTCGCCAGTGGTAAGGACCGCGTTCCAAATGGAGCCAATTGCTGGCCTATCATTGTCTGCCACTGCAGGTGTTTGAACAGCGGATCGTCTTTCATTCCCGGCCCCGTCGTTTGCCCAGAAGAAAAATTCAAAGTTCACGCAGTATGAAGGAATCCTTATTGTAACTGTCCAGTCGTTTCCGGATTGGTTCGACACAGTGACATTCTCGTTGATATTTCCGTTCACCGTGTATACAAATTTTACCAAGCTCACACCTACATTGTCGGTTATATTTGCTGAGAACAGCGATTGCTCGCCAGTTGTCATACCGCCGTTCCATATTACGCCTATAACCGGTTTGTCATTGTCAGCCACTCCCGGCGTTTGGGTGGCGGATCGCCTTTCGTTCCCTGCAGCATCGTCGCTCCAGAAGAAGTATTGGAAACTCACACAATCCGTTGGAATTCTTATGGTTATTGTCCAGTCATCTCCGGATTGGTTTGACACCGTTACGTTCTCATTAATGATCCCGTTCACCGTGTACGCGAACCTGACCGAGTTCAAGCCTATGTTGTCAGTAATATTTGCCGAAAACAGTGTGTTATCGCCAGTTGTTACCCCACCGTTCCAGATCACACCTATCACCGGCCTGTTGTTATCGGTCACCCCCGGAGATGTTTTCCCGGTCCTCTTTTCGTTACCAGCCGCATCGTCTGCCCAGAAAAAGTACTCGAAACTTGCGCAGTCAACAGGTACCAGTATCGATATTGTCCAGTTATCTCCAGTCTGGTTTGCCACCGTAACGTTCTCATTGATATTCCCGTTCACCGTGTAGCTAAACTTAACCGTATTTACCGCTATATTGTCCGTGATGTTCGCCGAGAACAGCGCCAGCTCATCCGTATATAGACCGCTGGACCAGATATTGCCGAACACCGGCTTGTCGTTATCTCCCACCAGCACGGAGGCATTCGTGTCGTTCGCTCCGTTACCGGCACCGTCCTCGGCCCAGAAATGATACTCTATTGATGCGGCGTCCAAGGGCAGGGGGATGCTTATGGACCAGGAATCACCGGTGTTGTTGGTAACCGACCAGTTGTAGTGTGAGATGCCGTTCAAAGTGAAGTCGAACATCACTGTGTTCACACCTACGTTATCCGTGATATTGCCGGAGAAGAATACAATCTCCCCTGTGGTGGGAGTATTTTTCCATACCGTGCCGAATGCCGGAGCTTCGCTGTCGTTCACACCAAAGGACTCGTTGTTGCTCACTGCCCAGTTGCTCGCGGCATCTTCCGCCCAGAAAAAGTACTCTATGGACGTAGTATCTACCGGCATGGTGAAATTTATCTCCCATGAATCACCCGTTTTGTTCGTTACCGACCAGTTGTGGTGAACGGTTCCGTTGAGGGTAAAATCGAACATCACGGTGTTAACTGCCACATTGTCGGTTATATTGGCGGAGAAGAATGCCGGATCGTCCGGTCCGAGAGTATTGTGCCACGTTGTCCCGAACTGGGGTTTGGTGGTGTCGTTCACCGTAACATTCATGGTATCGATGGCGAAATTCCCCTCTGCATCGGTAACATTCAGCGTAACGACGTAAGAGCCCACTATTGCGAAGGTGAAGTTGGACGAGCTGTTGTACAGGGTACGAGCCTGTCCGTCATAGCTGAAGTTCCACGTGTAGTTGACCACTCCCACGTCGTCCGAGCTTCCGCTGCCGTCGAAAGTGACCGTTACTCCCTGGTCCACCGTTTGGTCAGGTCCGGCATCAGCCCCAGGAGCAACCATGTCCTTGATATTTATCGTTACGTAATCCAGGTTCCAGTTCCCTGAAGGGTCTGTAACATTCAGGGTGATATTGTATGCCCCGTAGTTGTTGAAAGTAAAGCTGGGTATCCCGCCGTACAGGGTCTCGGGGGCCTGCTGATAGGTGAAGTTCCACGTGTAATTATGAACCGCCGAATTATCGGTGGAGCCGGTTCCGTTGAAATTTACCGTGGTACCGTTCCCCACGGTCTGATCGATACCGGCGTCGGCTATGGGATTGGTGACATCCTCCAGAGTCAGTGAGGCATTTACCGGGTTGTTCGGATCGGTATTTACCACTGGATCTCCCGACACTGCCTTTATGAATAAGGAACTGTTGAGGTAATCCGAATAATATTCCACTGAAAAGGAATCTACGGAACCCGTGGTGGCGCTGGCTGTGTCGTTTACTTTTATGAATATGGTTGAACCGTTTATCTCGGGAACATCGTCCATGAACTCGGTTATGTCGAATACTATCTTGTTGTTGGGAAAAGGTTCATTCCCTCCATCGAAACCGTTGGACCAGTCATCAAAATCCTTCACGGATATGGGACTTGCAGGATCGCCGATCCCAACCGATACGTCGCACTCTCCTCTTTTATCATGGCTCATTTCGAAAACTGATAGGACCTTTGGTTCATATGAGGTCTTGTCATCGAATAGGAAGGTATATTCCACATCCCATTTCATACATTCGTAGGACAGCCAGAACATACCGTCATTATTGTTATCGCCCCCCCAACCTGTGGCCCAGGAGTTGGCCACCTTGAATGCACCGGTCCGTGATTGTCCGTTCTCCGTGTAAGGGCCGAAATTATCATCATACCCGATGATGGTATTTGCATGGTTCGTTCCTGCTGCATCGCTGTATGTATCGTTCTTCCAGAGGTCGTTGGCATCCAGATTTGCGTACTGCTCGGCTCTAATGCTGATTATTGCCAGATTGCCATTGTCGAGCCATGTCTTCAGATCCGTTATGCCGTTTGCGTTGTTTGGAGGATACGTCCAGAGATAATTATAGCCCTGATCGGTCCGGTACCAGGGAGCCTCTCTCCAGGCCTCCTCGCTTGGCCATGTCGTATGATCATTCGAATCATATGGCATGTTTTCCCAGCTGCAAACACCAATCCGGTTACACAGGTCCATTGCAGAGGAATAATACGAGCCCGTATCCAGCCCGTCGTTTATCTGGTGATACATGAAATCCGGACTCATAATTCGATCCTGATAGGCCGAACTGGGTTGGCCATCGCTCCAACTGGCCCCCGAGAGATCCCAACCATGTTCCTTCGCCTCCTGAAAGGTCTTTGTATAATAAGCCGTGGCCCAGGCTACGCATGACCCTTCATTGGCCTGATTTCCGATTGGAGGGAAGTAGATGCTGGTTGAATGATCCACCGATGCACTGATCGGCCCTTCGATGGGTGGAGCGATCCCTTCTACGATGCCAAAATTGCCAACCATTCCAGCCCATTCCTCCTCGGTGGGTGGTTTCAGTCCCGTACCGCGCCCCTCGATGATTGGATTGTAGTCCACTCCCGGCTGCCAAACGCCGGCCCGTGCTTTCAGTTCCTCGATATCATCGGGAGAGGCACTTCGTGTGGTCATTATTACTTTTTTTTCTGGGCCGCCCGCTTCCACAGTCAAAAGAGAGTCATAATCTTTCATTTTTTCGGGATCGACCACTTCTGCCTCACTAACGGTTTCTCTCTCGGGGAGGAGACCATCGAAGGGTATGGTCGAAAACAACAGTACGAAGCATGTAAAAATAACAATTGATGATAATCTCAGCATTTGGCCACGACCTTGTATAACGGACAGTAAAATTAACCAGTATATATCGCTGTTATGCCCAAAATAAGTTTTGGTCCAGGTAATTCCCGTAAATAATATGAATGTTAATCCGATTTTTTTCAGTTGTGCGGGGCAATAACACAACTTATACATAGTTAATCCACACTCGGCACGACTAAGTACATACCGTGGGTGAAGTTGCTTCAATGCCCGATGGGTATTCCTACCAAAACGTTCTTCAGTGCTGAATGATAGCCATTATTGGAATTAATTTACACAGGAAGTTGGAAATATGGTTGCGGGAGACATATTTGAACCGGATGGCCGACGAATAAGTGTTCTTGGCCGCTTTTTTGAACTCAAACCGACGGAGGTTTCCACTTACCGCCATCTGGCCCTTAACGAAGAAAAAACTGCCCGGGAAATGGGGGAATTTCTGGGAAAAGATCGAAGCACCGCATATCGCATACTGCAAAAGCTCTTTGATCGCGGGATTGTGAACAAGGAGACAAGGTACCTGCCGAAAGGAGGGTATTACCATATCTACCTGGCCAACGATCCCAGCTCGATAAAAGAGGAATTGAAACGAAATATCAGGGAATGGTTGGGTAAGATTTTCGATCAGCTGGACCAGGCCGAGCTTGATGGGGACCTTCTTTCGGCTCTTACGGATTCCGGAATGGCAGAGGCTTTGAAACCACCCTTGGCGGGGTCCAGCTCAAAACCCCGGGAAGGAATTCCTTCGGAAAGGGATAAAGTTACAGATGAAGATGATGAAGATGATGAAGATGATGAAGATGAGGAGGACGACCAGATACCGATCCACCTCAGATAGGAGTGATCACCATGAATAAAATCAACGAACTTACCGCTCAGAATATTGCAATTACCGGGGGTGCCGGTTTTATCGGCAGCCACCTGATCCATCGGCTCATGGGAATGGAAAATCGAATAACGGTATTCGATAACTTTTCTTCAGGTATTCGTGAATTCCTGGACCCTTTCCAGGGTGATGAGAACTTCAATCTTGTTGAAATGGACCTGCTTGAGGCCGGACTTCTGGAAGAACGGCTGAAGGGGTACGATTGGGTATTTCACCTGGCAGCCAATCCTGACGTACGATTGGGTTCCAGCGACACTTACGTTCATCTGGAGCAGAATGTTATCGTCACTTACAATATTCTCGAAGCTATGAGAAAGAACGGACTTGACCGTATCGTATTCACCTCCACCTCCACCGTGTATGGGGAGGCCGATGAGATACCGACCCCGGAGGATTACGGTCCCCTTATCCCGATATCGCTCTATGCATCCTCCAAGCTGGCCTCCGAGGGTTTTATTACAGCTTATTGTTCCAATTTCGGTATGAGTTCATATATCTTCAGGTTTGCTAATGTGGTTGGGCCGCGGTCGACCCACGGCGTAATATACGATTTTGTGAACAAGTTGAAAGATGATTCAACCACGCTTGAGATACTGGGCAGCGAACCTGGGACCAGAAAATCGTACCTTTACATTTCCGACTGTATCGACGGGATGATCTTTGCCTGTGAAAGCTCGGGGGATATGGCGAATATCTTCAACATCGGCTCGCGGGATCACATTTCCGTAAAAACCCTGGCAGGATCAGTATGCGAGGCCATGGGACTCCATGACGTGAGCTATCGGTGGACGGGCGGTGTTGACGGAGGCCGCGGGTGGAAGGGGGATGTGAAGGTAATGCTCCTGGGTATTGAAAAATTGAATTTACTGGGTTTTGTGCCGAAATACGGTTCATCCGATGCTGTGCTGAAGACAGCAAGATCACTATTATAATGATCTGCACTGGAGCCAGGAAAACGGCTTTTCAATTGCCGCCCATCCATGTCAAAAAAATAGTTTACACAGCCATGAGTCTATGATAATCGTACCGTCTCAAGATTCTTGGGTACAATGGTCTCAATGCTGTACTTTCGTTTGATGGTGGCACCGAAATCCACCGATTTGGATGTTTCCCCGTGCCCGATTATGATCTTTTCCGGCCGCGGCTCCAAGGTGGCCACGTATGATAGGAGCTGTCTGCGGTCGCTGTGTCCCGAGAAACCGTCGCACACCTCGATGTTCAGATTGATCATTATCTTCATGGGTTTCCCCTTTTCGTATATTGTGATCTCCCGTTTTCCCTGCTGAATACCGTGGCCCTTGGTTCCAGCGGCCTGATATCCAACGAAAATCAGCGTGTTACTTCTCTCCGGGCCCCAGACCTTCAGGTATTCTATCACCGGTCCGCCGTTCAGCATTCCCGAGGTTGCAAGGACAACACATGAGTCCGGGTCATCGCATATCTCATTTCTTCTCGTCCTGGCTGAAACGTGTTCGAAAATTTCAGAAAGAAAGGGATTACTCCTTCTCTGGAAGATCATATTACGCAGTCTATCGTTTAAAAAATCCGGGTATGCGGTATGAATGGCCGTTGCTTCCATAATCATTCCGTCGAGATAGACCGGTACCGTTGGGATCTCTCCGGTCCGCATGAGTTTTTCTATGGTCATCATCACTTCCTGTGACCTTCCCACGGCAAAAACGGGAATGAGGACCTTCCCCCCTCTCTCGATGGTCCTGTTGATTATGTCCTTCAGCTCTTTCGAGGCGGCTTTCCTGGGAGGTTGAAAGTCCATCTTTCCCCCGTAGGTCGATTCTGTGATTAAGGTTTCGAGCCTTGGAAATCTTCGGTTGGCGGGATTGAACAGGTAAGTGTTCTCGAACTTTATATCCCCTGTAACAGCTACGTTGTGGAACCCCTCCCCGAAGTGGAAGTGGGCAATGGAAGAACCCAGAATATGGCCTGCATTATGGAAAGTGAGCCTTACTTCGGGTGAAATATCGGTGGTTTCTCCGTAAGCCAAGGTTATAGTGTGCTGGACCTGCTTTCTGATATGTGCCGACTCGTATGGAGTTTTCTTTCCTTCACCCACGGCCACCTTGAGATAATCCAGCTGAAGCAGGGACATAAGATCGCGGGTGGGGGCAGTGCAGAAGACCGGCCCATTATATTCGTACTTGAAAAGAAGGGGGACCAACCCGGAGTGGTCGAGATGAGCGTGGGTGATCACCACCGCATCCAGGGTTTCGAGCGGCAATACTTCCGGAAGTCCCAGATAGGGTGAAACACTGTCCTCCTGCCCGCCAACATTTACCCCGCAGTCCACCAGTACTTTTGTTCCCTCCGTGCTCAGCAGCAAACAGCTTCTACCCACCTCGTTAAATCCGCCGAGGCAGGTCAACCTGAGCCATTCCATTTTCTTGTTGGGCTCGGCGTATATGCATTTGCCCACCCTTCGGAGAAATTTCTTTCTTTCGACCTTCACTTCCTGGAGATACTGCCGGATCTCTTTCACGGTCTTCGAGGGAATGGGAGGTGTGCGGACCACTTTCGGGGCCCACCCGCTTGCCTGCTTTATTCTGGACAGGATCGCTCCTCTTCTCCCGATTGCGATACCCGGCGCGCCGGCTTCGATAATAACCTCACCGTTCTCTTCGACGAAGAGGATGTCGGAGACCTCCGCTTCCTCGGGCATTATCTGCTCGATCTTTTGGCGGGCTTCCTTGGGTCCCAGGAGTTCGCTGGGGTCCGGTCTTATTACAACCCGTTTCTTCAGGGATTGAGCCAGTTTTCGTACTATGTAGTTGTTCCTTGCAAATTCACCGAGGTTCTTCGTGTATATAACGATCTCGGGCCCTTCTATATCTATGGAGCTAATTATTACGGTCACGGGCAGCAGTTCCCTTATCTGCTCTTTAATCGTGTTAAGTATCTTGTTGACACCCATCGAAACCAATCCAATATTTTTATTGAATATCCCGTCATCTTCAGCAGAATCCGAGTTAAAATTACTATTTATATTCTACTAGTGAATTAATGTGACTTGTGTACCTTAGAACAATTTGATCCTTTTCAGAGGAAAGAACGGAGGGCCAGTAAAATCCGTTGGAAATATTCTAGAAAATGGCATCCCCTGCCGATATCAGCGTCATGCTGGCGGCTGGGCGTAGACGGCATTTATCTTAATTAAATCTTTTCTTTCAATAATGATTATTTCAAACCCATGGCAGATATTCGTTTTTCTATCTCACCGGTGGTTAACCAGCTCCACCCTGCCTTCTGGGAAATGGCGGCGACATCGATTCCGTTACCGGATGCCGCATCTCTTTTCATTGCTGCGGATATTGCTCTAATGGCAAGGTCAACAGAATCCTTTTTGGTCATATTCTCCTTGAAGTGGTCTTCAAGCACACCGTAAACGTACGGTGAGCCGGAACCGGTGGTCACGTAGGTGTCGGGAATACTTCCACCTGCTGCATCCAGAGAATAAACGTGGCCTCCCTCATTGTCGACACCTGCGATGATCAACTGTACCCAGTATGGATAATATTTGCGGGCGTTCAGTATGTTCGCCATCAGCGTCGAGGCGGCCCTGACAGTTATAGGCGTGTTTCTTTTGAGTGCATAAAGCTCGGCTTCCGCTCTGAGATATCTCGCAAGGATCTGCGCATCTCCTACGAGGCCCGCAGTTGTGAGACCAAGTTTATCGGTGATCTTGAAGAGCTTCTGGGTTCTTTTATGGGCTATTAGAGTTCCCATGGTGGCCCTGTGCTCGGTTGCCAATACAACTCCGTCCTTATAAGTGAGACCTACAGTAGTGGTGCCTTTTAATAATTTTTTTTCCATCTGAAATACACCCTTTATACGTGATTTTAGCAGCAAACGGAGGATAATGAAGACGGTATATATATTTTTGGTGCAAATGTGGTGACGACTTTAAATTATCTCATTGGCCGATTGTACGATAAAAACGTTTAAATAAAGCCAGTAGTTATTCTTTTGCCCCGATTTAGTTATTATGTTGGAATAGTGAGACCATGGCAAAACAGTTTACCGGGAGTTGGCCAATTCTCATTCTGCTCTTCCTGTGTTTTTTCCCCGGAGCCCTGATCTATCTTTTCCTCAATTACAAGGAGGTTGGACCGAGTCCGGCTCAAATGCAGGCAAGTCTCCAAGCCCAATACAACCCTCAAATTCAACCAACACCAACTCAGCAACCCGCCCCTCAATCGCCGCCTCCGGCTCCACTATCTTCTTTTCCACCCCCTGGTTCGCCCCGTGCATCTTCCGTGGCGCGGAACATCGAGATAGGTAACATGGGGGCACTGGAAAGAGCACCACCAAACTTGGAGAACACGATCCCGGGTTATACCATTTCCCATAAACTGGGTTCGGGTGGTTTTGCCACGGTTTACAAGGGGAAAGAGCTTGGGGGCCGGGATGTGGCAATCAAGATGCCGCGATTTCTTGAGGAAACCCTGGATTCTTCCATATACGATAAATTCGAATCCGAGGCAAACATGTGGAAGAACCTTAAACACAAGAATATCGTAGAGTTCTACAGTTCCATTCTCGACCCCTATCCTGCCCTGGTAATGGAACTGATGGAGGGAGGCAGCCTCAAGGGACTGATGAGCTCGCGGAGACTGACGACCCACGAAGCATTGAGCATATTGATCCAGCTGGTAGACGCCATTTCCTACGCCCACCGCATGGCTTCCATTCACAGGGACATAAAGCCCGAGAACATCCTTTTTACCATTGACGGCATTCCAAAACTGACCGACTGGGGCATTGGCAAGTTCATGGCATCGGAATCCGCCACCAAGACAGTGGGGGCCAAGGGGACTCTTGCCTACAGCGCTCCCGAACAGGTCAGCAGGAAAAAATTCGGTGTGGTGGATTGGAGCACGGACATATTCCAGATTGCCGTTGTTGGTTACGAGATGCTCACAGGAATAAATCCCTTCATGGAAGATGATCCGGTCAGTATAATGGGCAAGATAATCAACGAGGATGTCACCCCTCCTTCCCTTTTAAATCCGGAGATCTCGCCGCATGTGGATACGGTAATACTCAAGGCTCTGGAGAAACGAAAAGAGGACCGCTGGAGAAGTGCGGACGTAATGTATGACCGATTGAGGGCTGCAGGCGGGTATTAATAATTCTTTAAGTTTCGATATTTTGATTCCAGGAGGGAAGAACATTTCTCTGTCTGCCTTATGTAGGATATTTCGTTCATTCTCCCCGTTCTATCTATCCCATCACCCGAACTGCAGGCATTACCGGGATGACGTAATTAAGATCGGCGGAAAAAATATCTGCGGTGGATGTTTCTTTCTTTATTTCGGACTTATAGTTACGATCCCGCCACTGATTTTGCTGGGCGTTTACGGCTTTCTGAGTCCGCTCCGCCTGGCAATGGTCGGTTCATTCATGATCATGCCCACCCTCGCAAGGACCTTCATGCGTTTCCGTTCGGTGTTTTTGCGGAGGTGTGTGAAGATATTCACCGGAGCGGGAGTTCTTCTTCTTGCCGCGATCCCCATCATTGCCGGCGGGTCGTTATGGCTGAGATATTTATATCTCCTATCTTTGGTCACGATGCTGGCTATGATCAGGTATCTTCAAGCGGCGAATTTTAGAAATATATGCTTCAGGTGCATTTACCATGGGGATTTTTCCCGATGTACGGGTTTTCGGGAGGTAGCGGAGAGATTGAGGAAGAACGGCTGTGATCCGTCCCGAATATTGAAAAAACGAAATTTTTGATTTACCCATCACATGGCTCTGCTGATATTTTTCCTTACGTTCGGTGAAAACGGCTTAGGCATGAGAAAACGAACATACACTCATACCCGAGTTAAACGTAAAGTCAGGCACATTTGGACTGACTTCTTGGTAAAGACGTGCCCGCTTTGCTCCGCAACACTAGTGTTGCTGCACCCTCGGCAAGTATGCCTACGGGTGCCAGAATGGGACGGCTTTACACGTAAATCCACCAGTAAAAAATAAATATAATCTCAATTACTTCATTTCGAGATCGGTGATGCAAATGGGGAAAGTAAGCAAATACGTTCGAGACGCAAAAATGCCTAAGGTCTTTTCAGAGACCATTGTTAGAGAATATCCGGTAAAGGTCTCCCGGAAATGGTTCGTAAAAAAGATGAAAGAATGGTTCAAGGGCCAACGTTACGAGGTTGAGGTGGAGAGGGATGAGGTTTCCGACAAGTTAAAGGGAATAATTGGTTTTAAAAAAGGAATTAAGATAGCTCTCGAAGAGCAGTTTTCCATGTCCGTCAAGCACAAGGGGTCGCTGACGATCGTGAAATTTGAGTTCTGGGGCCGGACACAGAAAAAGGCGGGAATGCTGACCTTCGCCACATTCGGCGCCGCCGCGCTGGTGGGTGCGGCCTCCATCACATCCCAGAAGTTGGAAGCCAAGAAGTTCTGCGCTCGATTTACAGAATATTTGGATTCGATCATGGCAAATTATTCCCCTTCAGGAAAAACCGAAAAGCCCGCCGCCCCGCTGCCCCCGCCGCCTGCGACAGAAAATACCTGTCCGCACTGCCAGGCTTCCGTCCAACCGGGCTGGAAAGCATGCCCCGCCTGCGGCAAGACGATACTGGACGGTTCTTCGGATTGTACTTCCTGCGGAGCCGAGATGCAGCCGGGCTGGAAAGCGTGTCCCGCCTGCGGAAGATCCGCATCTTCAGCACGATCGGGTACCAAAAAAACATGCCTTTCCTGCGGTCAGCAGGTGGATATTCGCTATAGCATATGCCCGTACTGCAGCCAACCCACTTCTCGTCAGTCGGAGCCAGTGGGCTACTAGATACGGAAGAATAAAAAGTACATTGATACAAGTTTTCAGTAGAGGCCCGGCGATAAAAACTTGACGGTCACATCCGCAGTATGTCGATGTGGTTCTCCGATTTCTCCACCCGCACCTTCGCCCCCTCGTAGACCTCCACCTCGTTATCGGTATACTCGACGGAGTACCGCTTTCTCGGGTCTTTGGTGGACCTGCCGTCGATATATTTTATCTGCGTATCCGGCGGATAACTGAACGGCAGATGCCCGTGCTGGTAGTTGATTATCGAGGTTCCTTTTTCCTTCACCTTCATCTTGTCGTTGCCGATCTTTATTCCGAACATGCCCTTTTTGAACTCTTCGTCTATTTCGAAGTTCAGGAAATAATCGCCGTCATCGTATTCCAGCCACCCCACCCTGCCGTCGTTGAATTTTAAAAAGTACTCCTGCCAGGTCCAGCCGTCGGAGTCGCGGTATTCGATGACGCCCTTGATGACGAATCCCTGGTTGTTGTAGAAGCCCGCCGTATCTATGCCAAGAGGTCCGCGGTCCCGCGGGCCGTAGCTTATCTTCGTCTTTTCGAGAATTTCTTCCGCCTGGAACTCCTTTCGGTGCTCCTCGGACACTATGGCAGTACCGCAGTAAGGACACGAAACGGTCCTTACACCGGCTACTCTCTCCACCGGGGCGGAACAACTGGGACATTCAACCGTACCTACGGAACCCATGATAAACACCTTCGAATAATACCGAAAGAAGATAACCGGTTTATATCTAATAAGTTTTACTGCATAATGGTACGTACCATTTATGGAGATTCGGGAGAATCAGGGATTTGAATATCTTCTGTAGGCGAGAACTTGTTAGTTAAGCGAGGTCGCAGGTCCCGAGTGCAGTTTTTGATCCGTGGGTGTTTAATATCTAATTCTTTTAATCTTTTCTTTCTCTTTAAGTCATCTGATTCCTAAAACTGAAAACTCTTTTATATAAGAAAACCCTTATTTTAGAAAAGAGTTTCAAGTCAATCATCAAGGAGTTTATATGTATTCCAAAAGAGCTGTTACCCTGGCATTTACCTTGGTCCTCCTCTCATCATATTGTATCATCGGTTTTGATCTTACTCAATCAGAGAAAAGGGAAGCGCGTCTATCCACTAGCGTGATAGAGGGGGAAAATGATCCATACATCAGAACCAGATTCGCAGGCGGGAATGGTACTGGGGAAAATCCGTATCAGATATCGAATGTATCGCAATTGCAGGACATGAATCTCGATCTGTCTGCGAATTATACGTTGGTTAATGATATTGATGCATCCGAGACGAGGGAGTGGAATAATGGGAAAGGATTTACACCTATAGCGAATGACACAAATTCGACTAATAATTCTTTTGATGGAACATCATTTGCCGGAAGCTTAGATGGTAAAGGATACCACATAACTGATTTATATATTAATAGGTCAACAGAGATGTTCGTTGGTTTATTTGGTCAAACCATTAAGATAGGGTTAATCAGTAATATCACATTGATAGATATCCGCTTAAATGGTAAAGATAATGTCGGAGGAATTGTTGGAAAAAACTATGGATTGGTGTTAAATTGCTCTGTAACAGGAAATGTGACTGGCATTTCTGATGTAGGTGGGCTTGTTGGGATTAACTGTGATACTATCCAGAACTCCTCTGCAACAGGCAATGTAGATGGCAATCGGGTCGTAGGTGGACTTGTAGGGGGTAACTCAGCCATGATACAGAATTGCTCCGCCACAGGCAGTGTGAAAGGAGTAGAATTTACTGGTGGATTGGTAGGATGGAACTATAATGGAATAATAAAGAATTGCTCCGCGACAGGAGTTGTGAAGGGATCTTATATCGTAGGTGGATTAGTAGGATTGAACGACAACACAGTTGAGAACTGCTATGCAACAGGAGATGTAACTGGAAATAAATCTGTCGGGGGCCTAGTAGGAGAGAATCCCGACCTAGTTAAGAACAGCTACGCAACAGGAGATGTCTCTGGAAATACTTCTGTCGGTGGATTGGTGGGATCAAGCCGAGGAAATGTGATCTTCCCTATTGGATTTGGAAGAATAGTGAACTCCTTTGCAACAGGAAATGTGACTGGAAAAGCTTCGGTCGGCGGATTGATGGGAAGCAATTCAGACAAAGTACAAAACTGCACGGCAACAGGGAATGTAGATGGCAATCGGTATGTAGGCGGACTTGTTGGAAGTAATTGTGCCATTATACTGAATGGTTTTGCAACAGGAAATGTGATTGGAGTTGGTTTTACTGGTGGACTTGTGGGATCTAACAGTGACCCTGGAAGTATCATGAACAGCCATTCAACAGGCATTGTGAGTGGAGCAAATAATACTGGAAGACTGGTTGGATATAATTCGGGCATTGTTGAGAATGATACATTGCCCGCTTTAAAATTCGGTTCTAGTATCGAAGTATCTACAATAGATCAAAACCTTCATCGAGAAGAATTAAAACCAGACCCAAATTGGGGTAGTAATTATCGAGTCCTGCTTGGCCATAGGTATACCATTACATTTTCGATTGAAAATACGGGTAAAGTTGATGCCTACAATATTACAGTGAACCTAAAAATGGTCTATTCCTCAGGTAATTCAGATTTAATAAGAATGGATTTCGGAGATAACTTAAGCCTCATTGAGATCAAGGCCGAAAGCAACTTAACATTGGACTTTGATTGGTCACCTCATCGATATGGTGAGTATTACATGATGCTATTGACCATTGACCCAAATGACGAAATACAGGAGGTTGACAAGGACAACAATAAATTAGAGTTTATGTGGTTTAGGACCGAAGAGAAGCCAGGGACAACTCATGAAGATGTTGATTGGTCTTCAATCTTGGGACCCAACATTTCATTCTGGTCAGTTTTTCTTCTCGTGTTATGTTCATTATTGATATTTTTCATATTTATTTGGATTAAGAAAAAAGCCAAACTATAATATAAAATCATATTTCAACTTCTTTAGGACGGCACGGGCTAAGTAATTCATTTCCACACAATATCTATTTTTACAAAGCTCAATCGTTCGACAACATTCCTACAAAAAAAAATTAAATATAGAAAAAGTATTAGCAAAGAACATATATAAGCGATGATTAACCGCAACCAATAATACTGTGGTGATGTAATGAAAATCAATATTGAAGAAGAGACCATAGAGCTTACCCCGGAAGTATGGAAGGGCGAGACCGCATTGAAGGAAGATATTAAAAGCAAGATCGACATTGGAGATTACGATGTTGTGGAGGAATCCCTGGCATTGCGTGAGCTCACTTCAACCATGGAAGGATACACCAAGATCGAACTGAAACTTTCCAATACTTTCATCGAAGAATGCCATGAGAAGGCCAACGCAAGCGGAGTTACTTTCTGGGAACTCGTAAGAGGGATCATTTTAAAAGAGTGATTCATCGGAGCCCAGGATTTTTTTTCTATTCATAACCTACAAGACTTAATTCGATACCCAATTCTTCCGCCGCCTCCAGTATCCGCTCGTCGCGATAAAATTCTCCGTATTTTATACTTGTAATGCCAGCATTCGCTATCAATTTAAAACAGTTCCAGCAGGGACTGGCAGTTATGTATATCTCCGAGCCTTCTATTTTGACCCCATTCTTGGCAGCCTGTATGATGGCATTCGCCTCGGCATGTGTAGTCCTTACGCAGTGGTCCCCCTCCATCAGGTGACCGATCTCATCACAGTGAGCGAGCCCCCTTATACTTCCGTTATACCCTGTTGAAAGTATTGTTCTGTTTCGAACTATTAGGCTTCCAACATGCTTTCGGTCACATGTGGCACGTGTAGCCACCCGGTGCGCGATCTCCATGAAATAGGCGTCCCAATCCGCTCTCTTTTTATTTTTTTCCACACTGGACATTTCATCGCCCCCATCATTCGTTATTATAGCTATAAACCAAATCTGAATCCGGCGACTCTACTCCACGGCTCCTGATGGTGATGGTATCCTCATTATTTATGGTACCTGCAACCTTGGCGGCGATACCGCTTGAAGCTGCCTTCTCCAATACCTTTTCGGGTTCATTGCTGATCAAAAGAATTCCCTGACCCATGTTCCACGTGCGGTAAGCCTCCATATCGGATACGTTTCCCATTTCCTGAATGCTTCCCATGACGTCGGGACAGTCGAAAAGATCGGTTAACAGCGCTCCTTTTCCCGTCCTCCTCAGCAGGCGGGACAGCTTACCCGGAACCCCGCCTCCCGTCACGTGGACGATACCGTTGATATTCACCTTTGCTTTATCACCGTACCCGCCGATCATCTTTAATATCGCACTGCTGTATATTGTAGATGGATACATGATCCGGGACGTAAAAACCTCTCCCGCTTCCAGATGCCAATCCGGACCGTACTGTTCTCTCATGATATTTCTTACAAGGCTCAAGCCGTTTGATCGAAAACCTTTCTCCTGCAGCGCCACTACTGCATCCCCGCTTTTGATATCCATTCCGCTTATCAGTTTTTCTTTCTCCCGCACCCACAGAACGAAGGCTCCCCAGTTGTAGTTGAAAGGGCCGTAACCCCCTATCCTCCCTCCCAGCTCCGCCATTTCACCGTTGATAACAGCCACGTTTGCTGTCTTGGCGGCCTTAATCAGACCGCCGGCCAGCTGTTTTACTGATTTTATTCCGTCCTGTAAAGACGCCGCATCGAGGATATTTCCAACAAGAAGAGGCTCGGCACCGTCCCGAACCGCGTCGTCGCATACCATGGCAAGCAGATCGAAGGCCATGGTGGAGTGGTCGCCGAGACGCTCGGCGATCTCGATCTTGGTTCCAACTCCATCGGTGTTCATTCCCATAACTGTTCCCGCACTTAAGCCGCCAACCGAGATGTATCGGATACCGGAAAAATCATCATTTGGAACCATGATCTCGCCAAGCCTTCCCTCGCGGTTCTTCCACGTCTCCCTGCAGGCGCGGTACATTATTTTCGAGGCAGTATCGCCCAGATCAATATCCACCCCCGCATCCCGATAATTGCTGCCTTGATCTTTCGTAATTCAGCACCTCCTCGAGCAGAGCCGGTCATTCTCTATCTCACTTAACATTCCGTCCGAGACGGGCGTGGGATAATCTCCCGTGAAACAGCCCGTGCAGAAATTATTTCTAAACGATTTCGCATCGTTGACGGCCTCCACCATACCCTCCATCGGCAGATAGATCACCGCGTCCGCTCCTATGAATTTTTCAATTTCATCCATGTTACGGTTGCCGGCCAGGAATTCCCCTCTCGTGGACATGTCTATACCGTAGACGCAGGGATGTTTGAGCGGAGGACTGCAGGACGCAAAAAATACCTTTTCGGCGCCGCTTTCCCGGGCTATCCTCACTATCTCCCGGCTGGTGTTTCCCCTGACGATGGAGTCATCCACCATGAGTACGTTTTTTCCGTTGAATTCCATTCTTATGGCGTTGAGCTTACGGCGGACGGACTTTTGCCTCTCATTATCCGAAGGCATGATGAACGTTCTTCCTATGTATCGGTTCTTTACAAGCCCCTCTCTGTAGGGAATATCGCAAACTCTAGCGATGGCGATGGCGGCGGGACGCGCCGAATCCGGAACCGGAATAACCACGTCTATGTCAAGATCACTCAACGAGGGGAGGAGGGCCTTGCCAAGCCGTATCCTCGTCTCATACACGCTGATACCGTCAATGAATGAATCGGGACGCGCGAAATAGATATACTCGAATATACACGGATACGGCTCCCGCTCGATCAATCTCCTTTTATGCACATTTCCCTCTAGATCTATGAAAACGGCGCCGCCCGGGGGAATATCTTCTTTACTGCGGTAACCCAACATGTCAAGCGGAGCGCTCTCGGAAGCAACGGCGTAGCTTCCCGTTGGTTGATGTCTGCCCATTATAAGCGGTCTTATTCCGTAAGGATCACGAAAAGAAAGCAAACCTTTCCCTGCAATGATGGCCAATACGGAATATCCCCCGGCCACCCTTGTAAAAACATCCTTCACCGCGCCAAATATATTTTCCACGTCCGTGCCCCGTAGCTTCCCAAGAGCATCTGCGAAAACGTTGAGTATCGCCTCGACGTCGCAGGTGGAATTCAGCCTGCGCTGGCCTTTCTCCATCAACTCATGCTTGAGCTCCGGGTAATTTGTAACCTGCCCGTTATGGGCCATCACTATTCCGAACGGGTGGTTCACCATGAAAGGCTGGGCATCCTCGGGAGTTGAGTCCCCGTATGTGGGATAGCGCACATGCGCCAGCCCCACGTTTCCCTTCAATCTCGAAAGGTGCTTCTCATCGAATACATCCCTTACGAGTCCGTATCCCTTCTTCATCGAAAAGGAAATTCCGTCGAAGGTTGCCGCCCCAGCCGCATCCTGCCCCCGATGCTGGATGGCAAGCATTCCTTCGTATAGATTTACGAAAACGTCGTCAACCCCGATTATTCCAATAATTCCGCACATAATCATCACTTTTATTTAATGCTTGAAACTTCTCTGGCCAGTAAATATCATGACAGCGTCGTGCTCGTTGCAGGCTACGACCGATTCATAATCCCTGTTCGATCCGCCGGGCTGTATCACAGCGCTGATTCCCTCATTAAGACCCACGTCGACTCCATCCCGGAACGGGAAAAATGCGTCGGAGACCATTACGGCTCCCTTGAGGCTGCCATGCTGCTGGGCAACTTCGTCGTTTATGATCTCCAGCATTGCTCTCGTACGCCCTTTTTCGGGCTCATCCGTTGCTTTTCGGTTCTCCTGCAGCAGAATATTGTAGGCCATTCCATATCTCTCGAAACAAATTCTATCCTTTAGCTTGGTGTATGCCTTGTCACGGGCTATGGCGGCTACGCCAACCCGGTCCTGCTCGCCGGTCCCGATACCCACGGTAGCTTCATTCTTTACATAAATGACCGAATTTGAGGTAATTCCGGATTCCACGAGCCAGCCGAACAGCATGTCCCGGTATTCTTCCCCTGTTGGCCGCCTTCCCATGGAGACACTTTTCCCAGTTTCCGTAAGTTTCCCATCCTTTATCATACGCTCGGGAATATCATGTGGCACGACCCCCGTGCTCTTCAGGTCGTCAACCGATCGTATTCTCGGCAGGAAAGACGTCTGGACTATGACGCCTCCGTCGCAGAGGGATTTGATCTCAGGAAAAACTGCTCTCTGCCACTCGTGAAGCCTCTCGATATTCGTGATTCTCAATATCCGCAGGTCCTTTTTTCTCCGTAATATACTAAGTGCGCCGCTCTGGTACGCAGGAGCAACCACCACCTCGGAGTAATTTTTCACGATCAGTTCAGCGGTGGCCTTGTCGCAGGGTCGGTTAAGAGCTATGGCACCTCCGAACGCCGCCACCCGATCGGCCATGTTCGCTTCGTAATAGGCTCCTGCAAGTGTTGGTCGTGTTGCCACGCCGCAGGGGTTGTTATGTTTCATGATGACCACAGTTGGTTTGTTCGGGAAATATTTCAATATGTTCAGAGCGCCGTCGACGTCAGTCAGGTTGATCTTTCCGGGATGTTTTCCGGACTGCAAAAGCTCCATGTCGCAGACCAGGCCCATATTGGGTTTGATGAACTCAACTCCGCCAAGGATCAAATTGCCATCCACCGGCCTGTACAATGCCGAAGGCTGTCCGGGATTCTCCCCGTAACGCAGCCCCTTCTCTTTTCCATCGATATCCCACAGAACCTTTTGATAATGAATGGTCATATCACCAAAGGTGATTTCCATCGTTGCCGGAAAAATATCGTTTTCCATTGCCCTGTACATTCTTCTCATATCCACCATTTCAATCACCTACCTCCGCAGGAATCCTCTTCGGTAATCCCCACCGTTTGGTGGGGTGGAGAAGAGGAAGCAGATTCCTGCGTTTTCGAGGATGAAACCCACAGATCATCTGTGGGTGATTCATCGCACCTGTTTATGATATAATGATCTATTTTTCCCTCATTTAGGAAATACCGACCATGCCCACTTTGTTCCGCAGAATCAGAGATACTGCTGCACCTTCGATTTCCCTTGGAAATCTGCTGGTCCAGTCGATTTTTTTCGTCAATCGCGAGAACAGTACCCCCCTCTTTTTTTGGGCTGCTTTTTCCAAAAAAGTAGTTTTGGGCCGCTTTTTTTTCTAAAAAAAGTGGTTTTTCACCATCAATGAAAAACGCAGCGAGAGACACCCTGAAATCATTTCCATCAACCGGAGCAAGAGCTTTGTAGACGCCAAGGGCGGCATCTCGGACATTTTTGAAGGGAAGTTCACAAATCGGCGGTTCGCCTTCGAACGACGGGAGCGGATTTACATTATCTCCCGAATAGGTGGCGATCATTCGCCCGAAACCCGGGCGCATGGAAAATTCGAAATTGTATTTTTCTCTGTAATCCTCCCCGCCCCGTTTTAAAATACCCAGGGCAAATTTGTTGGACTGAGGAGTAATAAAACCGCTTATTCTCGGTGTATAATGGGGCGGGTCCGGCTCATAGCTCCACTGATCCAAACCTTTATCCAGCACTTCAAGCGGGCCCATTCCATCTTCGTATTTCTCCATGAGGGAAAGCGTATGTTTTCCGTTAGAGACACCGATACCTCTTTTTATCGAAACTGCCGGGTAAATAAGAAGATCGGGATCACCTTTTCTCAATTCCTCTTCATCAGTGGGTTTCACCAGTAATTCGTTGTCACTGAATTCGAACTTTCTTGCCTGGCTCGCAGGAGATCGGCCCGTTATCGCATATATGACGACGGTGCGCGTATCCGATGCGTTCCTACCAACAATAATAATTCGGCCAGGGTATGTCATTTTTTCAATTTCTCTTAAGCTCGTCATATCACCTCACTGAATTCGATGCCTTCGGGAATTAAATTTCCGTCCAGATATATCCGGTCCTCCTCATCCCGGGTATATCTTCCTTCTGAGATCAATTCAATGGTTTTCGGAAAAATCTTCCAGTCACCTTCTTCTTTCAATCTTTCCTGAGTTTCCAACGCAACACTTTCAAACATTCCTAGCTCGTCACTGCCAACCAACAGATCTCTACCAATACCATCCGGCAGCACGGGCGCAACAGCATCGGACACCATGAGAATGGCGCCTCCATCCGGGATCTCCGTGACCAGATGAACAGTGCTGTGAACATATTTCTCACCGCTCAACAGGGCATTCATTACAGGTACATGTCCGATCCCGCCTGCGTATTTCCGCCCGCCGCTCCCATCCAGCGGCCGGAGGTCCGCCGGATGAACGTTCAAGGTCAGAAAATTCTTATGAATTTCCTCTGTTACGAACCAATTATAACCAGCCAGAGCAACAAGATCAATCTCATTATTACGGAATCCATCGGCAGCGAATCCATCAAACAGCATTCGGGCGTCCTTCCCCTTTTTTCCACATTCCCGAAAGAATCTTTTTCGGTCGTTCACCATTGCGGGCAAGTCGTACTTTTTTCCAATTTTCTCGGTATTGCTCTCGGGATTTTCACTGAACAGCATACGCACTTCAAAGGATGGGATAGGGGCGGCTCTCGCATATTCTATTATCTTCACCGCATTGGTCCCGGAGCCGGACATCATTATTGCGACCCTCATAAGTCTTTCCCTTGGAGCGAACAGGGGGACATTCATTATTACACCGGTTCTATTGAAATCCGCCTATGGTTTTTCGGTATCTCATACAGTTATTATCGTTATTGCGGTGATCCAGGAACGCCAACTTTCCAATATTTCTATAAGCTTTTTCCACGGCTTCCTCAAATACCGTACTGCTGCCAACAACGTGAAGTACACGCCCGCCCTTGGTAACAAGCCCTCTTTCAGGGTGCTCGTCCACACCGGAATAGAATACTGCGATCCCCCGCTCGATATTATCCAATCCTTCGATCTTGTAACCCTCTCCGTACCTTCCCGGATATGGTTTGAACCATCCTCCGCTGGGGGACCTTGCCTTTCCGGCCATTGCAATTACGTCGACATAGAAATTCTTGTTCCATTTTTGTTTTACCCTATCGAGATTCCCTTCCCAGGTCGCCATGGCTATCTCGAAAAGGTCGGTCTGGAGTTTTCGGAGGATCACCTGGGCTTCCGGGTCGCCGTGCCGGACATTAATCTCGAAAACGCAGAGACCGCCGTGCTCATCAATGTTAAGCCCGAAATAGAGTACTCCCTTGTAATTCCACCCCAGTTTATTGTAAACCGCATTTACCGTGGGACTAACGATCTCTCTTATTATCCTGTTGGACAATCCCGGGGTAGCCAGATCATGGGGGCAGCAGCACCCGGTACCTCCCGTGTTCAAGTTTCCACCCAAGATCCTAATTGTGTCCGTATCAGTGGGGTCGCAGGCAGGTTTGTAATCCCGTGCGAACATTCGTAACGGTAAAAAATGCTCGCCGTCCAGATAAGCAAAGAAAGATATCTCATTCCCGTATTTTCGTTCCTCAATGACGCAGATATCTCCGGATTTTCCGAATTTTTTCTTCACTATTAAAGTATCTACAGCGGCTTCGGCATCACTGACGTCATCGCATACGATGGCGCCCTTGCCTGCAGCCAGCCCATTCGCCTTGACAACGACCTGATATCCTACATTACGGACATATCTTTTGGCGGCTTCAGCATCATGGAAAGCCCTGTATTCGGCCATGGGAACACCGGCAGCCGCCAGCAAGGTCTTGGTAAATACCCTGTCGTTTTCTATCTGAACATATTTTGCCCTCGGTCCCACAGTGGGCAGACCCGCCCTGTTCAGAACATCTACGAGCCCTTCGTCAAGTGGATTCTCACTGCCCACATCCACAAGCCCCACACCGTTCTCCAGGCAGAATTCCCTGACCGCCTTGAAATCCCTTATTGGAACCTGCTCTATATATCCTCGCTGACCCTTGGTGGTATATTTCACACCCGGATTGCCTGGAGCGAAATATACCTTCTCCACATGTTTGCTCTCGATATATTTGTCGCAAAGACAATGATCGCGTCCTCCGGAACCGTAAACCAGTACCTTTTCCATTTCAACTACCCCCTATATCAAGAATTCTTTTGGCGAACAATACGGCATTCCCCGGATCGATGATCACAGCTAATGGCAATTTTGAGGGCATTCTGAGGCTTGAATGAACGTCGGCCATGTAAGCTTCATTATCACTGTAAGGATTGCATGATATCACCGGGAAACGAGAATTACCAGCCACCACCGGACCAAGACCGTTGCTTCTACCGGCGGATGTTATTATGACCACCGGCTCAATGCTGTTGTCAAGTTTACGAATATATTCCAATACTTTGTGGGTCTCCTTGTGTGCCGAGGCATAGAAGGGACCGACATACGGGATCTTGTTATCTTCCAATGACTTCGCGAATCTCTCACAAAAACGCTGGTCCCGGGGGCTTGCAGCCATGAGCTGGACGCAGCCGCCGTATATGTACCCGCCGGCTCGAAGATTTTCCATGATCCTCTTTTTGGGGTTCTTTGCCAGGCTGAAATCGAATTTCCTGCCCACGAACCTCTCGTATAGTCGTATATATTTGAGTGAGGTCTCGATAACCTGGCGGTCATTCAGATCCGGCAGTTCATTTACCTTACCCCCACCTTTCTCAAGCAGGGCATCTCTAACAAACTGTTTGCTGAGCTCCTCGATCTTCAATTCACTCTCTTCTCTCAATAGATGGGTGACACTTTCAAAGTTACCTGTTTTCATTTTGGCCCGGATCGCTGAGAATTTCCGTTTCCATTCTTCCCTCTCACAGAATCTGGAAGAGTCGGGAGTGTTCACCTCGTCTATCAGGTGCAGTTCTCCTACTTCATCGACGCCGAACTCGTATTTCGTATCTATCAGGATAAGCCCAAGCTCTTCAGCCTCTTTTGAGAACCGATTGAAGAGGGAAATCGATTTTTCCATTACTCTGCGGGCCATATCCTCTCCAAGCAACCGCACGGTGTCTTCGAAGCTAATGGGCAGATCATGACCTTCTTCCGCCTTGGTGGTGGGTGTGTACATGGCTTCTTCCAGTGACTGGTATCTGATAAGATCCTCCCCGAGCTTAATTCCGCAGAATTCTCTTTCGCCCTTCTCGAAGGAATCGGCCATGCTTCCCCAGAGATATTTTCTTACTACGCACTCCACCCCTATGTTCTTCATTTTTTTCTGAACCATTATGTTCGCATCGGGTACGTCTATCACAGCAGTAGGGATAATATTGCGGGCTATCTTCATGTTATGCTCGCTTATTCCCGTTAGTACGGCTCCCTTGAAAGGTATGCATCTGGACAGAATGAAATCGAAAGCTGAAATACGGTCAGTGGTCACAAGAACTGCCCTGTCCTCTTGAAAATAAATATCCCGTACCTTTCCCTTCTTTAGTTCCCCAAGTTCAGGGAGAAAGGCCGACTCTAGCACGTTTTCGAGATTCTCTTCTATCATCGTCTCATATTCAGTCCTTGTCATCTATATCACCAGATTTTTTCTTGCATATTTTACAGCATTCCGAAAGATACCAACACCCATACCTTCCTCGGGCAATTTTTCCCGCTTTCTTTCATCTCTCAAGCGGGTCCAGAGCGGATGATTCGTATAATGCAGATAACCCTCCGGATGAGGCATTAATCCGAAAATACGTCCAGAGGGATCGCACAGAGCAGCTATATCGTTGGGAGAGCCGTTGGGGTTGAAGGGATATTTCCCTTCCGCATTCGCGAGGTTCGGTCCTGCATATCGGGCAGCTACCAGATTCGTGTCTTCAAGCTCTCTTAAAGTTTCTTTCCCCGTGAAGAACATCCCTTCTCCATGACGGACCGGAAGCTCAATATGGTCGATCCCTCGGGTCCAGATGCACGGCGAAGCGTGGTTGATGTTCAAAGAAACCCACCTATCTTCGAATCGGCCGCGGGAATTGCGCATAAGAGTCACGCTTTGACTCGAATAATCCCCTTGGAGGCCGGGCAGCAAGCCAGATTTTACAAGCACCTGGAAACCGTTGCATATACCTATGATCAGCTTGCCATCCTTGACGAATTTTTGTACCTCGGCGTTCAGTTTAGTCCTTAATTTTAGTGCAAGCGCTTTTCCGGCTCCTAGAAAATCACCGTGGGCGAAACCGCCGGGAATTGACAATATATGATAATCGTCGAGACACTTTGTCCTGTCGATAAGCTCGTTTATATGCACCCTACGGGCGAGCGCTCCGGCAAGTTTGAAGGCGTACTCGGTTTCCAGCTCGCAGTTGATGCCAAAACCGGTCATAATAAGCGCTTTAGGCTTCATTTTCAATACCTCATTGGGGATTGCCAGGCCTCTTTTAGAACTGTTATATCGCTTCGAATTATTACATTCCCATCTATGCCGATGACCTTGAACTCCGAGGATTCTAATACTTTCCCGATACAGGAATATCGAGCATCAGTTAATAATTCTTCAAATCTCCCGCGCAGGTGGGGAGCCACGGTGACCACTAACCTTGAGGCTGATTCCGAGAAAAGCACTCCATCATTTCTGCTAACTCCCGTGGTGGGTACACTTCGCAGATCCACCTCCATTCCAAGATCCCCGGCGAAGGCAGTTTGGGCCAACGCCACTCCCAGGCCGCCTTTGTAGCACCCGTGCATGGAAGCCACCAGTCCCTCCTCAACTGCTTTGTTCAGACCAGTGTAGATGATCTTTGCCTTCTCGCCATCAACTTTTGGTACGTTATTACCCACCGCTCCCATCATGTCGAAATATTCCGACGCGCCCAATTCATCCCTTGTGATACCGACCACATAAACGATATCCCCCGCTTTCTTGACATCCATGGTCACGCATTTTCTAACATCCTCGATCTTGCCAACAGCAAGATATTGGACCATTGGAAGCCCCGATATCTTTTTACTTCTCCCTTCCCGATCTTTGATGAATCCGTCTATGGACATGCTGTCCTTACCGCTTATACAGGGGGTTCCGAAGGATACCGTATAATCGTACAAAGCCTGATTCGCCCTCACCAGTTGAGCCAAGAGATCGGCATCGTTCAACGGAAGCGGCCAGTTGAAGTTATCGTTCAATATCATTCTATCGAGGGAACCCCCCACCGCGATTATCCGTCGTATCGCCTCGTCAATAGCCATGGCGCTCATGTGATAGGCGGATATCTTGCTGTAGTGAGGATTCAAGCCCGATGAGATTGCCAGTCCCTCCATGGAATCCAGAACGGGGCGTATGACGACAGAATCGCTCTCCACATCGCTCCTAGCGCCCACCAACGGTTTTATCACGGACCCACCCTGAACTTCGTGATCGAACTGCCTTATTATGTACTCCCTGCTGCATATGTTCGGTCGAGAAAGCATTTTTATGAGTACCCGGGTGTATTTTTTGTCCTCACCGAGCTTTGGTACTGGAAAAATATTTCTTTTCTCCTCGCGTGCGTTCAGCTCCATCTGAGGAACTCCTTCATGAAGAAACTCCATATCGAGGTAAACCACCGATTCTCCGCCGTACTTTACGTGGAAAGTCCCGCTGTCAACGAATTCTCCCAGTACGGTCACCTCCACGTCGTGCTTTCTTGCAAGTCTCTGAAAGAGAGATATTTTTTTGGGGGGAACCGCAAATGTCATTCTCTCCTGGGACTCGCTAACCAGTATTTCCCACGGGTTCAGATTTGGGTATTTCAGCGGTGCACGATCCAGATGGAGTACGCAGCCGCCCTTCTTGCCGCAGAAGCCGGCAGTTTCCCCCACCGAGGAGTTAAGTCCCCCGGCTCCGTTGTCCTGAACGAAGTTGTAGAGACCTTCATCCCTGGCCTCGAGAAGCATATCCATCAACTTCTTCTGCATGTATGGATCGCCTATCTGAACGTGGCCGGCCGGCGTTGTGTCGTCAAACGGCCTCGATGAGGCAGTAGCCCCGTGTATGCCGTCTACTCCTATCCGACCGCCGGCCATTACGATCAGGTCTCCGGGCTCAACTCTCTTTTCCCAGCCGGGTTTCCCGTTTACCCGTGAAGGTATCATTCCCCCGGCAGCAACCAGAATTATACATTTACCCAGGTAGCTCTCGTCAAAAAAAACTCTCCCGTATGGTGTGGGAACGCCGTGCTTGTTGCCGCCGTCCTCGACCCCTTTTCGCACCCTTTCAAGAAGAACTCTCGGGTGCTGCGGAGGGCTTAGCCTGCCGTGAAAATCCTGCGGACCCACCATGAATCCATAATAGCCGAAAACTATCTTTGCACCCATTCCGGTTCCCATGGGGTCTCGGTAAACACCCACGATCCCGGTGATTGCACCGCCATAGCCTTCCATGTTGGACGGACTGTTGTGGGTCTCGCATTTCAGGCAAAAAAGCCAGTCCTTGTTGAATTCCATTACACCTGCATTGTCCCAGAAGACGGATTTGATCCATGGCCGCGTTTCCATGATTTTTTTGGTAGCTCCTTTGATGTAGGTATCGAATAGACTGTCGATGTCGCATCGCTCACCGTTTGCTCCTCTGAAGTGGATAATGGCGTTGAACTGCTTGTGTTTGCAGTGCTCGCTCCATGTCTGCGCCAAGGATTCCATCTCCGCATCAGTAGGTATTTTCTGGAGACCCACCCCCACCCGGCGCCGTGCAACACCTTCCCGATCATAGTATTCCACAATTGCCTGAAGCTCCTGCCTGCTCAAACCCCATTGGCTTGAATCGCTCAAGTTAAGAAGTTCTTCGGGCTCCGCAGCAAGATCGATATACTCAATGACGGGGGGATTGTTAATGGAAGCTCTCGCCAATGTATGGGGGACTCCCACATCGGACCAATGCGAATAATTGCTGATATACCATCTCTGGACCAGCGGATTGGCAAGCAGGCGTGATGCAATCTTTTCTTGTTCAAAATCCGCCCCTTCTACTCCTTTTATCCGGTACTGGATCGAACTGGATATTTTATCCTTGAGACCCAACGTAATACCTATATCACGAAAAGCCTCTTGGGCCACTCTTGCGGCATTATCGGTCAAACCGGGTTTCCACCCGACTTCGATGAGCACGTCGAAGCCCTCTTTTGAGGGCAATTTCTCATAGCTTGACATCTCGGAGATGGGGTCTGTAAAAATAAGTTCCTTCAGTTTCGTCAATTTTTCGGGACTAAGATCCGCATCAATGGTGAATACTGAAACGACATTGACCGATTCCAGAGGAATGTCCAGCTCGTTTCGTATCCTTTTTAAGATGCTGGCTCCCTCAGCGTTTATGAGGTCCGGTCTTGTGGAAATCTCCAGTCTGAATGCTATTCGGCACCATCTCCTTTGTTAAATTCAATTTTTTTCATTCCCATTCTATTGTTCCGGGTGGTTTACTGGTGACATCGATACAGAAACCGGATACAGCATCAAATCGGGATATTTCTTCATCAAGTTCTGAAATTAATTCTATTGGAACCAGAGCGGGAGCCGCTGTCATAGCTCGTTTGGAATGGACCGGACGAAGAATGACCAACTCGCGGCCCTTGCCGTCCATCTCCAGGGGAACCAGAACAGTGGGGCACTGCCATATCGATGAATAACAGCCATATTTAACAAGGGACTCCATTACCAGATGATCGATCTCTCTCAAAAGCCTCAAACGCTCTCGGGTTACAGTGGCCGGGAGGGGGACAGCCTTTGAGTGGGTCTGACCAGTCAAATTCCAAATGCATCTATTTATTCCGTTAAGCTCCGAGAGGATGACCGTGGCGGCTTTCACCACTTGATCCAGGGACTCATCGCCTTGAAGAAGGACGGGGTGCTCGTAAGAGCGAAGGTCCCCTTTCACTCCCACGGATCTGATTGGCAGAATGAGCGAATTTAGGCCAAAACTCCCTGCAATTTCGGCCACCTTCTCGACGACTCCTTTCCGAATGTTTGTGTTGGGCGACCCTGTTGAGCAGAGAAGGCGTATCCCAAGTCCCGGACCGGGGAACGGATGGCGCCACAGTACATTTTTCTCAATACCCAATCTCTCACCCAGTTCCCTGACCTCGACCTTGTAAAGTTCACTCAAAGGCTCCAATATTTTTCCCCGTTCCATCATTTCGTCGATTATCGGTACCCGGTTATGGTGGGTCTTTATGGTATCCGCCCGTTTGGTACCCCCGGTTTCAATGGTGTCGGGGTAGATGGTCCCCTGAGCCAGGATATGATCCTTGAGACCTAGCGCTTCGGCTTCTTGCTGGAATACCTCCAAAAAGGTATTTCCAATGGCAATACGTTTCTCTTCGGGCTCCACCAGACCCTCCAGAGCATTGAGAAAAAACGCTCCCGCATCAATAAAATGAAGGTTTTCATCCAATCCGAGATATTCAAACATTTCCAATACCGACCTGCTCTCGTTCTTTCTCATTAGACCGTTGTCGATATGAAGAAGATGGAATTGCCCGGTGGCCAGGGTCATTCCCAGCAGTTTGGCTGCCACGGTGGAGTCCACGCCACCCGAGACCAGAAGGAAGACGGACTTTTCCCCTGCTTTCTCACGGATATCTTCTATCTTTCTCTCCAGGTAGTCCTCCATGGTCCACGTGGGAGAACAACCGCAGATGCTAAAAACAAAATTGGAGAGCATTTTCTCACCATGAGGCGTATCGTCAACTTCCGGGTGGAACTGGAACCCGTAACGCATCAGACGTTTCGAGGCTATTGCGCTATAACGATGTTTTCTCCGGTCACTTCCACCAACAGTATACCCGATTTCCTCAAAATCGGGTCCAAGCTTAATCACCGAGTCGTGATGGCTCATCCAAACAGGTTCCGTTCGGTCCAATCCCTCGAACAAAGGATGTGATGAGCTAATGTGAAGGTCCGCTCGACCCCACTCTCGTTCTCCCTTGGCCACTCTTCCCCCGTAATGCTTGGCGATCTCCTGGTGACCGAAACAAAAACCGAGTATTGGAATGTCCAGATCGAATATTTTTCGATCATAATGTGATTCCTCTCCCTTTGAGGAAAGGGCCGGGCTTCCGGAGATTATAATTCCTCTATAGGCGCGGAAGATATCAAGAGGATCCTCGGGTTGAAGTATCTCGGCCAATACGTGGAGCCGACGTATCTTTGTTGCGATAAGATGGGCATACTGCCCGCCGAAATCCACTACCGCGATAGCGTCGTGTTTCATTGTATGCCCCTTACCGGCCTTAAAAGAAATTTACTTTCCCATTCCGACCCTTTGAGTTTTCTGAAATATCTTACCTTCCGAACCTATCTGGGGGGCAATCAGAAGCTCTGTAAGCTGCATCTGCTCAATGTTGATCGCCCCCACCGAACCCATGCTCGTTTTCAAGGCTCCAACCAGATTGTGGGTGCCGTCATCCAAACGCGCCGGTCCATACAAAATCTCTTCCAGGGACCCCGTTGTGCCTACCCGTATCCTTGTTCCCCGGGGGAGATTTTTATGGGGTGTTGCCATCCCCCAGTGATATCCCTTTCCAGGTGCTTCCCTGGCTCTTGCGAAGGTCGATCCAAGCATCACGGCATCCGCACCTGCGGCGAAGGCCTTGCAGATGTCGCCACCTGTGCTCATTCCACCGTCCGTAATTATGGAAACATATTTCCCGGTTCGTTTGAAGTAATTATCCCTGGCTGCTGCACAATCTATTGTTGCAGTCACCTGGGGAACCCCAATTCCAAGCACACCTCGTGTAGTACAAGACGCTCCGGGACCCACACCGACCAGCAGAGCTGCACACCCCGTTTCCATAAGTTCCAGGGCTGAATGATAGGTAACACAATTCCCGATAATCACCGGTATGTCCAATTCCCTGCACAGCTCACCCAGGTTGACCGGCTCGTACAGGGTGGAGATATGACGGGCAGTGGTCACCGTGGATTGGACAACGAGAACATCGGCTCCGGCCTCCTGGGCGATTTGTCCGTATCTCTTGGCTTTCTGGGGAATCGCTGAAACTGCCGTATAGGTCCCGTTTTTTTTCATCTCCCTCACCCGCTGGCCGATAAGGAAGTCTTTAATTGGTTCACGATAGACCTCTTGTATCTGATGGGTAACCGAGTCATTAGGTGCTTCGATTATTCTCATAAGTTCCGGGTATGGGTTCTCATATCGAGTGTATATACCCTCAAGATTTAGAACTCCAAGACCCCCCAATTTGCCAAAGGCACCGGCGAACTTCATGTCAACCACACCGTCCATAGCCGAGGCCAGGAATGGTATTTCCAGCATCAAACCATCGGCCAGCCGCCGAGTGATGTTCACTTCATCCGGATTGACGGTGACGGTCCCTGGAACCAGTGCCACTTCGTCAAATCCGTATGCTCGTCGCGCCTCGCGGTTTCTTCCTATGAATAAAGGCATCTCTTATCACCTCGCAGTAAAGAACGATTAAAAAAATCAAACTTGAACATAGCCCAAGCCCACCATAACCACCACCCATCCCTTTACACCCGGGACGAACTATTATTCCTATATAATTGCCGTCCGGGAGGCATCTTTCTTGGGGAAAGACGGTTTGGAAGTTAAAACCTCCGAAATATTCAGCTTTGCATAAGTTGCCGGGAGGATTTCACGGGGTGTTTATAATCATTTCGGGGACAGGTTTGATGGATAATAAAATCATCATTGGCTTCAGAAGTTTGTTCTGGTAATGACCAGTCCGCCGTGTTTGACACCCTTGATGGCAAGAATGTTATCCGCCAGTTTTTTCACCTCGCCCGCCATTCCGCGTACTATTAGAACCTCAAGGCAGAGATGCTCGTCAAGGTGGATGTGTGTTGTTGATAGGATCTCTGTGACGTGATGATGCTGAAGGTGCATTAATCGATTGTTCACATCACCTGAATGATGATCATAGATAATTGTTAGCGTACCGAAGACCGCCCCCTGCTCATCGGTTTCGATCTTTCTCTCTATAAGCGATTTCCGGACAAGGTCGCGTATGGCTTCCGATCGATTTGGATAGCCTTTGTTCTTGATAAGTTCATCGAATTTTATCAGGAGATCCGGTTCGAACGAGACACCGACCCTTTCAACAGTCATGGTAGCACCTTTGCCACTCAATCGTGTTACTTTATTATAAATCTTGCTACGGAAAACGATTTATATCAAAAGGATGTTGCTATAACACTCTTTCGAAAAAAGTGCTACTTGGTGAAGTGAATGACGTTATCATTCTCAATTCTGGCCGGCACCGCATTTCTTATAGGGTTAATCCACACTGTGCTTGGACCAGACCACTATCTTCCCTTCATCGCGCTCTCAAGATCTAGGAACTGGAGCGTAAAGAAAACGCTCCTGATAACATTGGTCTGCGGAACCGGGCACGTGCTCAGCTCCATCATCTTGGGTGCTATAGGCATTACATTCGGCATCGCGGTCACTCAACTGGAAAACATAGAGGCATACCGTGGGGAGATTGCCGCCTGGCTCCTCTTCGTCTTTGGTATAACCTATCTCATCTGGGGGATACATAGGGCTGTGAAAAACAAACCCCACAGACATATGCACAATCACGGTGACGGAACGGAACACGTTCATGAACACACCCATAATGATAAACATACCCATATACATGAATCCGGGCGAAAAAAGCTAACACCCTGGATACTTTTCATAATATTCATTTTCGGACCATGCGAAGCGTTCATTCCGCTTCTGATGTTCCCTGCATTCGATGCAAACATTATGACCATGATCGCCATTACCCTAATTTTCAGTATCACCACTATTGCCACAATGATGGCCATCGTGACCCTATCGTATTACGGACTATCCCGCCTGAAAAATCCTAGGATAGAGCGATTCGGGCACCCTACGGCTGGTGCGGTCCTAGTGCTATGTGGGGCGGCCATACTTTTCATCGGCCTGTGAATCCCACCATCAGGCAATGACTTGTTGGCTGTGTTTGCCGCTTGAAGTAGGGAATGATCGACAATGAACGAGGTTGATTGGAACGAGATGTGGAAAGAATCCAGGCGTAATTCCACGTGGAGGAAGGTATTTGGAGATAATGATACGGTGGAATACTGGAACCGTCGTGCCGAGAGCTTCAACAGGAATGCCGGGGACAAAAGGGGTGAAATTACAGTAGATAAATTGGTAAAATTGTTCGGTATCCATGGGACTTCCACCGTGCTTGACATAGGTGCCGGCACCGGCAGGCTGGCCATACCTTTCGCTAGAGTTGCAAAAAGCGTAACTGCCGTGGAGCCCTCACGCGAAATGATGAAATTTCTGAAGATGAATGCTTGTACGGAAGGACTCGATAATATAAGCTATGTTCATAAGCGCTGGGGTGAAGTGGCTGCGGGGAAGGACATTAAAAAACACGATATTGTGATCGCGTGTCATTCGTTGAGCATGATGGAGATCGGGAGCGCCCTTGCAAAGATGAATGAACTGGCTGAAAGATACGCCTGCATATACGCTTTTAGCGGAAAGAGGGTTTGGGATTTCACCGATCTTTGGCCTAGGTTATATGGCGAAAAATTCGTTCCGGGACCCACCTACATTTACCTCGTCAATTTATTATATTCGATGGGAATAAACGTAAATATAAAGCTTATCAAACGGGAAATGGAGAGACGATACAGGAACCTGGACGAGGCAATGGAAGAAACAAAAATTAAATTGGATATAAAGGATGATAAAAAGGACGAAATCATAAAAAATTACCTGGCCGAGACGCTGCGGGAAGAGAACGGAGAACTTTTTCATGTTAAGGAATTCGAGGAGGTCATGCTCTGGTGGGAAAAATGAAGGAACCGGAGAAATATGAAATATCGAAGGAGAACGTCTCATTCAAATCCGGACACGATGTTCTGCGCGGTGTGTTGATGAAACCACAGAGCAAAGGGCCGTTCCCCGGGGTGGTATACTGTCACGGGCTGCTTTCAGATATGCGTGAACTGGGCCATGCACCTGCATCCACGGTGAAAACGGGTTTTGCAGTTCTGGTTTTCGATTTCAGGGGACACGGCAAGAGTGAGGGTGAACGGGGTTTGATTTCAACCGAACGTTGCGTGGAGGATGCTACGGCTGCATTTCATTTTCTCGCAGGATTGCCCAATGTAATCCCGGAGAGAATCGGCATAGTGGGACACAGTTTTGGGGGCCATGTCGCTCTGGCGTCCCTTGCCCGTACCGATCATTTCCGCTGCGCCGTTGCGGCAGCACCACCGGGATCCATAAGGGAAGATTTCAATCCCTTTGAGAAGATCGGCTACTGCATTGTATATTATCTCACACGGCCGGTAAAGGCCATATTCAAGCATGCGGGAAGGATACCTTATCCCGTTGGATACAAGGATATCTTGATCGACGAGAAAAGGCGGAAGAAGGCCGGAAGGGTAGATTTTCTACAGAAGCATTGTCCAATCGATAATTATCCCTTTTTAATGGGGATGAGTTCCTTTCGTGAAGCCGAAAAAATAAAAAAACCGGTTTTCATACTTTTAGCCGGGAAAGATAAAGTATGTTCCATTGGAGGCACCAAGCGAATATACGGGCTGCTTGGTGGAATAAGGCAGAAAAAAATCTATGTTGCCTCTGGTCATTCCCTGTTCTATGACCGCTCAAGAGCCGAGGTCATCGAGGACGTGAATCTTTACCTGAATAATACACTTTAGACGAGGGAAATTCACGGGCTTGGAAAACACGATAATAGTAATAAATACGAGAGGCCTTATACGCACGAAAATACAGGTGGAACTCAAATGAGAGAGTACTATTCCGATCCCGTTTTCAAGAAGAGAATGCTTGAATATACCGAAGATTCCGTTTACCTCGTGGGGTTCGGAAAATATCTCGAGCAGAACCATTTTCAATCGTTCAAATCCGTCCGCCCCACCAGGCTTGACTGGATGCTGGATCACAACCTCGACGGTTTCACCAGCGTCTGGCAGAAGGGATCTTATCTGATCGTGCTGGACCTCGAATATTACAATCCCTTCGATTATTCGGAGGTGTTCAGGGATGAGGAAGGGGTATTTGGAAAAATGGAGGGTTTTTGCAGGGCCATGGAGGAAATACTGGGCGGTTACGGTATAGAGTATCTGAAACTTATGACGGGACAGGGATATCATTATGCAAGCAAGATCAGGGAGGGAACTCCTGCCTTCGAGCTTATCAAGAAGTACGGGATATGTTCTCTGACCACCCACCAGCGGAACCCCGACGTTCCCCGGGACCATAACCTCATGCAGGATTCTGTGGGTAAATTAATGGAGTTCCTGTACCAGAAGGTCTTTGAGATATATGACGGCCACCTGAGGCCGAAAGACATTCGTCTCGACTCGGCAATGATGGTCCTTGACCTGGATCTATGGGCCGACCCTTTGTTCATGCGGGATGTAAGGTTGGCATTCTCCAGCCATCAGAAACACATTATGGAAAAATACATAAAGCGGATGGACTCGGACTGGTGCGCAAAGAATGTGGCCATCGGTTATTCTATCCCGTGTGAGGGTTTGTCCCTCGCTGAGAGGATAGATATACGGAGAAACAAGGCAAAGGTCACCCAGCTTGCAAAAGAAAGCGACATGCATATTCCGGATGGGAGCGAGGGATGGGGGAGAATGTTCAATGACTACCTGAAAACGCCTCTGAAGGATTTCCATGATTCCTTCGATGCGGTTGAGATACTCGACGTCGGGCCACTGGAGCCAATTGATCTGCCGGGAAGCTGCCGTCATATTCTGGATGATTCCACAAAGGTGCGTTGGACCGAGATAAAAGCAGTGTGCGACCGTGCCTACCGCCTCGGCCGAGACCCAATGGAGGCGGCCCGTTTATTCTATGACCTGTTCACCTCACACAAGCAGTGGGGACTACACTGGGTGGAATACGACCCGGAGATGAGAGCAAAATACTGGGTTCGGATATTCTATGGCATGAACGAAACGCTGAAAGGTTATGTTCCCATGCCGGAATAGAAAACGGATTTCGGGGGAAATTTCAGAGGAATATTAATTATATCATAAGTTCAATGTATAAACTGATCACACTGATTGAGATTGGACAATTCGGCCAATCGTAAGATCGCTTGACCGCAATCCTGCGCGGACAGAGTAAGAGTATTCAAAAGGTGGTGACCATGAAGTTCATGGACAAGAAGAAGGCAAAAATATTGATGGATGACGGGCTGGCCTACCAGGACAAGGGTAACATGTTCGAAGCTGAAAAGTGCTATCTTGCCGCAACGCAGATATGCCCGAGCTTCGGTGAAGCGCATCTTCGATACGGTGATCTTCTTAGTCAGACCGAAAGACCGAACGCTGCTGTGAAGGAATTCACCCTTGCCTTCGAGAATCAACCGGAATTTGCCGAGGCCATGACGGCTCTTGGGGACCTTTATTCAAAGTACAACGAGGGCGAAAAGGCCGTGGAAGCATATACCAAAGCGGTAAACTGCAAGAAGATGTATATTTTTGCATATATCAATCTTGGAACCCACTATATGAACAACGGCCAGTTCGGAGAATCCCAGGATACCTTCAAGAAAGCACTAGAAAAGACAACAGATCCGGAACTTAGAAAGGAGATACAGAAGTATTATCGCGGATAATTTTTTATCACCGCCGCATGCACTCAATTTGGATCACGGCGTGGGAATCGAAATGGAGAGGGACGCAGGCTCAAAACCTTTTTCTTCCTTGTGGGAATTTGACCCAACAACTACGAAAAGTCGTTTTGTAAGAGATGTTCTCAAAGACACCTATGAAAAGATCGCCGCACATTTTCACGCAACCCGGCGGCACCCCTGGCCCGGGACCATGGACTTCATCACGGAATTTTCGGATGGAAATAGGATCATCGATATTGGATGCGGTAACGGCAGGAACGCCGTTTACATGGCCGGGATGGGTCTGAGGGTTACGGGATTGGATATTTCCCCGGAACTTCTGGAGTTGGCGCGCGCGAACGCCAATGAAAAAGAGGTCGGTCACCTATGTGACTTCATACTGGGTGACATTACCGAGCTTCCTTTTGATGATAATGAATTCGATGGCGGTCTGTATATTGCATCCCTGCACCATCTTGCTACGGATGAAGAAAGATTTACCTCCATCCGTGAGCTCTCGCGGGTACTCAGGCCGGGAGCGAGAGCGCTCGTATCGGTGTGGGACCGGGACCAGGAAAAATTCCGGGATCTGGTTGATATCTGGGAAGCTCATCCTCTTTTCGAGCGCGGCGACGTATTTATACCCTGGAAAAGCCCAGGGGAAGAATGGCCGAGATACTATCATCTTTTCACGGAGCTGGAATTTCGAACACTACTGAAAATGAGCGCTCTGGTAGTGGATGGAACGTTTCGTTCAGGGCAAAATCACTACGGAAAGGTACGAAAACAATAGTTTCATCCCCTCCGAAAATGGCGAAGTAATATTATTATAGCATCATCCGAATGTGGAGAACGGTGATATTATGGGATTTTTCGGAAAGATAAAAAAGGGATTCAAAGCTGCCGCAACGGCACACAAGATGGATGATTTCCTCGTTGAAGAGATGTCAAGGATCTATCAGCAGCAGGGATATCCGGTCGGTGGGTTGAAAAAAACCGCCGGCGGAATGAGGCTGAGCAAGAAATCCGGTGAAATGAAGATGAAGGCGGAAAAATATTCTTTCTCCGTGACCACGGCCAACGGCGAGATGAAAATCAAGACCAAATCGGAGAGCGGTGTGGTCAAGGTAAGTACGAAGCTCGGCGGAGTGAAGGGTAGAAAGGATAAATTCAAGGTCAACAGTTTCGTTCACAACGACGGCGGAAAACTAACTGTCAAAAACGGGCAGGAACTGGCGGCCAAGGTAATGGGTCTGCTTTAAGCGGACCTTTTTTTTTATTTTTATTAAAACTTCTTCCCGCATTTGGTGCAGAACTTTGCCCCCGGCTTCAGGGTATTTCCACACTTGTTACAAAAAGTTCTTTTCGGTTTTTGCGGCTTTTGAGACTTTTTCTCGGCATCGCCCACCTTTGTTCCGCATTTATTGCAGAACTTTGCCCCCGGCCTCAGCTTCTTTTTGCATTTGATGCATACCGGAGCCTTTTCTTTCTTCTTTCCCGCGACTGGGGTTCCGCATTTGGTACAGAATGTAGCCCCTGGCTTCAGGGGTTTCTTGCATTTCGCGCAGAGCTTCTTCGGAGGCTCGATTGTTTCTTTGGACACTTCCACCTTTTCCTCGATCTTCTCCGGTACCGGCGCAGGCTTCTTTTTCCCCTTAATTGCGGCCATGCTCTTTGATTTCTTCTCGAAGTATTCCAGAATATTGTCGGAAATGGTTTCCTTAAGAGCCTCTGCTTCCAGTGTCTCGTGCTGGGTCACGAGCCAGCGGACGTTCATCTGCTGGGCCGTGTCGTAAACATCGGGGCACACCAGAATGAACTCGCCTGCCTTCAGCGTGGGCAGCCGGTTCAGAATACTGTCCGCTTCACCGGATGATATGGATTTCAGCATTCCCGCCACCTTTTTCAGGTCCTGCGGGGTCATCATCCTTCCAAGGCCCCAGGTATTGGCCTGGGCCATGGCCTTGTAGTCCACGTCCGCCGCGTTCTGTGTGCACATCATGCAGGAAACACCGTATTTCCTTGCCTGCTTGAACAGCAGCTTCAGTATACCCTTTGCGGGAGGATTGAATGGATGGGGTGGCAGGTAGGGGGCCACCTCGTCTATATAGAAAAGTGCCTGAACCTCTTTCGACGGGTGAGTGAGCATCCAGCTGTACAGCTCGTTGCCCACCACGGCTATGAAGAACTGCTTGTGGGCTTCCGACGAGAGAGTATTGAGATAAATTATGTTCACGGTGGTCTTTCCCTCTTCCACGGGGGTGAACATTTCGTTCATGTCCAGAGGGAATCCAAAGCTGAAAAGCAGTTTTTCTATTCCCATGGTAAGATGTCTGAGCTTTCGTGCAAGTTTCTCCCGTTCCTTCGACTTTATTATGTCCGAGGAATCGTCGATATCCATGGTCTCCGGTTTATCCACGATATTGGCAAGGGTGCGGAAGTTCTCCACTTCAGTCCCGCTGCTCCATGCCATCTCAAGAACGTGATACAGGTAGGAAGCTGCGGCTTTCCCGGCATCGGAATCCGTCTTGTATCCCAGCAGTGATACTATGGAGTTGGAGACGGTGTCCAGGGCTTTTATGGCGTCCTCGGGAGAAAAATCCGCCGGAAGGGTCTTAAGGGGATTGATGCAAAGGGGAATTCCTCTTGATGAAGCCGGGGTGAATATCCTTACTTCGGCCTTTTCCCTGTATTCTTTAAGTATCTCCAGTGGAATGTTGTGCTTTTCGCATTCTTCCTCGCTGGATATGAGTATCAGAGATGCCAGATCTCCCTGGGGATCCATTATTATTGAGGGAATGCCGTTTCTCGTAGCCTCCTCCAGTATACATTTGCCGAATACTGTCTTTCCGGAACCTGAGGCGCCAAGGGCAACGAAATGTCTTTTCAATGTGTCCAGGGGAAGCTGGACGCTTTTATTACCCACTCGTCCCAGGAATATCTTGTCCGGTTCGGGTCCCTCGATCTCACCTTCTTCATCCTCCTCGCCCTCTTCTTCATCGTCATATTGCACAGAGTCATCTTCCTCGTCACTCTCACCTTCCTCGTCATCATACTCCACTTCTCCGTCTTCCTCTCCCTCGTCCCCTTCACCCTCCTCGTCATCATACTCCACTTCTCCGCTTTCCTCTTCCTCCTCACCCTCCTCGTCATCATACTCCACTCCCTCATCCTCCCCGTCCCCTTCACCGCCTTCGTCCTCATCATCCGGTGGAGGGGGCAGGTCTTCCTCTTCTTCCTCTTCTTCTTCGTCCTCATCATCCGTATCCTCCTCTTCCTCTCCACCATCGATGAGTCCGCCAAATGGATCGTCATCATACTCTTTTTCGTCTTCCTCTTCTTTATCTTCTTCTTCACTGCCTTCCTCTTCCTCCTCCTTTTCCTCTTCCCCGTCATCATCGTCTTCATCATCAAATCCCGCGAAAGGATCCTCGTCATCCTTCTCCTCCACTTCTTCGTCCTCCCTCTCTTCCTCTTCCCCATCATCCTCGAATCCTCCGAAAGGATCGTCGTCATATTCCGGTTCGTCATCAGACCCTTCGTCGTCTTCCCCCTCTTCCTCGTCATCAAGTCCACCAAATGGATCGTCATCATATTCCGGTTCATCCCCGCCCTCTTCTTCGTCTTCCTCATATTCTATGAAAGGATCATCCTCATCATCATATTCGCTACCGAAATTGATAAAGATTTCGTCAAGCTCAAGGTTCACGCGGTAATCGTTTATTTTTATCATGGATATACACTCCTTTGCATTTATCACGGGAAATATATTTCATTCCACGGAGGTTTCTATAGGCTTTAGATTCCCCTTCTCTTCTCACAAACAGCGGGTTTTTATTTATTTATTTCTTTTCGATATAATATTTTAATATTAAAGGAAGTTATTTGGATATCTGCATGAAGCATCCTGTAAGAATTAACGATCCATATCTCGAGACCGCGAACGACAATGCACGTGAAATGGAACGGCAAATGACGGCAAGGTTGACGGAGTTCATCGAGAACAATGAGGAAATGGGCAGTGACAATATCCAGGTCTTACTTTCCATAAGGGACACCATGATCGAAGCTTCTTCATACAGGACCTTTCACACCATCGACGTGCGGCAATTCAACGACATGCTCAACAGTATGTCCGGCTTGCACGGGCAGTATTTTTCGCTTCGTGTTCAGGAACTGGGTCGTGAGCTCTCCCGGATCGGGATTCTCGACGAAGGTGCGAATCTGGCGGAATTGGGCTATTCCATGCTGAGTGGCGGCAGCGGGTCTCTCTCTCCCACAGTCCTAATTTCAATCATGGATAATTTTTTCTGGCTTGGATTATATCATGCCAGGGAGAAATGGTTCCTTAGAGCTCTGGACATATACCGGACCTACAAAAAAGAACTCAGGAAGGCCGCCTACCAGGGGGAAATATTGGAAAAGTTCCAGCGCTGGTCTCCCGTCTCGCACATGTCCGGTTGGAATGAGTCCAAGCACCGTCTTGAGTTCGAGATAATGATGATAAAGTTCTCCCTAGGGGATATTTGATATGGAAAGAGGTATGAACATGCTTGAAGAACGGTTGAGAGAAACGGTAAAACACTGCCTGGGTATAATGGAAGCGGCGGCAATAACAGCTCCAAAAGGGTTGGGACAGAATTCACTCAACACAGTCATCTTGGCTGATGAAGAACTGGAAACGCTTGGAAGGACCATGGTGGAGCACGGGAACGAGACCGGTCAGGCAAATTATATCCGGGACGGAAAGAACATTCTGGAGTGCCAGGGTATGCTGCTGCTGAGTGTCAAACCCCATAATCCGCTGGGAGCGGACTGCAAGGCATGCGGCTACGGCTGCAAGGATTTTGGAAAAATGTTATCAGGGGATTTCACCGGTCCCAACTGCTGTTTCAAGCTTCTGGACCTTGGTATCGCCCTAGGCTCGGCTGCAAGGACCGCTTCGACGCTGAACCTGGACTCCCGCGTAATGTTCAGACCCGGCGTTATGGCCAAACGTCTCGGTTTCATCGAAGGAACGGTGGCAATAGGGATACCTGTGTCAATATCTTCCAAAAACATATTTTTCGACAGATGATCTTCCTATCCCCTCAGTACCTTTATTATCAACTTTGTGATGGATATGGGAAAGAATAGAATGAAGGATTCGGGCGGAGTTGTAACTCTGAAATACGACAGCGTTGAGAAGGCCAAAAGCATCTTTGGGGCTGTAGACGTTGATAACAAGGGTTATGTCAGAGCAATACTGGACGGCCAAGAGATTATTTTTCATTGCGAGGGCTGTGAGCCCGGAATACTCAGAAACACTCTCGATGACCTACTTTCGTGTATAGGCATTGCCGAGCGGATGCTTGAATTCCAAAACGACGAATCCAGTGGAAAATAAATAATACGCTTCCCGTTATCGATATACCATGAGAAGGCTCCTGGCGCTCACACTGTTTTGTTTGTTATTCCTATGTCCTCTTTTTTTATTCGTCAGCTCCACCGGTGGGCCGTATATCCCTTCAGACGTAGTCGAACTCCCTTCCGAGAACTGGAAAATCCGAGAAAAATTCAGCATCGCCTTAAAATCCAGGGAAATAACTGAGCAGACGAAACCGATGGACCCCACCCATCTATCAAAGGATAAAACGATACATGTCATTGTCCAATTCGCGAAAATTCCGTCGAAGGACGAGAGAGAACGTCTTGAAAGTAGTGGAGTAAAGCTATTATCCAGGGGTTATCTTCACACAAATGCGTGGTTTGCTGCCGTATCGACCTCGGCTGCCCCCGGCCTCTTGCTGGATCCAATCGTACTCTGGCTGGGAGAGATCGAACCACTTGACCGCCTTTCCCCGGCTCTGTATGATTACTCCTATGATAAAACATCCGATCCGGAGTGGACTGGCCGCGCGGGGCAGCTTCATCTTTTTGTTAATTTTTTTTCCGACGTTTCACAATATCAGGCATTGGAGGTACTGGCCGGGTACGGGGATACGGTTCGAAAAGGTCGCTGGAGCGACGTTCTTAATGGTATTACGTGCATAATTGACGGCAGCGATGGGAAAATTCTCGCAGGGCTCATGAACGAGGATATTGTACAGTGGATCGAGCCGGAACCGCTGCCTGTGGGAAATGAAGAGGACCTGGATTATTCCCGCCCCGAGGTGGAGGTGGACCGCATTGCCATGCCGCCTTACAACCTGAAAGGAAACGGCATCCCGGTAATGATTTACGATTCATCCAATGTCCGGGAAACGCATGTCGGATTCTCTGACAGGGTAAACCTCGTAGATCCAAAAGGTCCCTCCTCTTTATCTGGCCGCCCTCCCGAGGTGCACACTCACGCCACTGCGGTTGCCGGGATCATCTGTGGTAACGGCGATCCAGTTCAAAATCGAAATCTCAGCGGAATGGCCCCCGAAGCGGAACTATATTCGTACTGGAAGGTGAACTTCAACTTCTCCGATGGTGAGGGAGCTTTCGGGGACGCCATAAATGAACGTAACGTATACGTATCGCACAACTCGTGGGGCATAGTCACCAGAGCCGGGGGTCCAAGCTGCGTTGATCCTATCTATACTGATCACGACGGTTTCGCCGATTACGGCAGCAAGTCACGATGGTTCGACGAGGTGGCGTCGGGTTCAATAAATGAGCCTGCCAACGAGAGAATACCATTGATAGTGTTCTCTGCCGGGAATGAGAGGGATGACCGTGTGGGTGGGACCGATATGAATCATACCGATTACATCAATTTCGGTACCATAAACGTACCAAAGACCGCAAAGAACGTTCTGGTGGTTGGAGCTACGTATGATGATGACGGAGATCCCGATACAATTCACACCAACGAGCACCGCGGTTACACCGAGCTGTATACCGGCAGCAACTGGGGGCCTTGCGATGACGGCAGGCTGAAACCCGAGGTTATGGCCCCTGGAGGAACATACGGAAATTTCCCTGGCCCCGGGGGCGATGACAATATCAATACCACCGATGGAAGGGCCGATGACGGGTACCGTGCTTTCATGGCCACGTCAATGGCGGCACCCCATGTTTCGGGCATCGCCGCTCTCCTTGTGGAGGAATACCGTAAGGACCACGCCGGGGACCCTGCCGCTTCAACACTGAAAGCCCTTATCATTCACGGAGCAAGGGACATAGTGAATATCTGCTCATCCGGCTCGCACCTCGATGGGTACGTTGGCCCGGATTACATGACAGGGTACGGGCAGGTGAGAGCCAAGGCGTCTGCAGATATAATCAAGAATGATGCGGAGCACTCCACATTGATAATCGAGGACGAGATAGATAACGCCGAGGAAATAGAATATAGCGTTCGGGTCGTACCAGGTGCCGAGCGTCTGAAGCAAACCCTTGTATGGAACGATTTGGAGGCCGGCACACCCAATGACGGAGCAAAAGAACTCATAAATGACCTGGATATTCTCATCACCGATCCTTCTGGAAACGAAATTTTCCCGTATGCTCTCGATCCGGCTTTCCCTCTCTCCCAGGCGTCCAGCAATTCATCGGACCGGTTGAACAACGTGGAGCAGGTGGTGGTCGAGAATCCGAACCCCGGTTGGTGGAGAGTGAAGATCAAGGGATTCTCCATACCGGCCGGCCCCCAGCCTTTCTCACTGGTGTCGGACCTTCCCTTGAGAGTGGAACAGGCTCCCAGGATTTCACTGCTTTCACCGGACGGCGGTGAGGAATTGAACGGAACAATTCCCATTACCTGGCGGGCCGAAGACCGGAATCGGGATACTCTTACGATAAATATCTCGGCTAATAACGGAAGCGGCTGGAAGCCTGTTATAAGTAACGAGGAAAACGACGGCATATATTACTGGGATACGAGACTGGTTGAGGATGGTCCCGGATACAATATCCGCATTGAGGCCATGGACGATTCAGCTGACCGCCTCACAGGGGAGGATATTTCAAACTATAGTTTCACCATCTACAATCCCGACTCTCCCCAGATCACGGTTCTGGCACCCGAGCCTGGTGAAATCAAGGACTTGGTAAATCTAAACTGGACCGTTTATGACCCGGATGGCGACAGCGTTTCCGTGGGTCTCTATAGAAGTTCCGATACCATCAACTGGAGCGAGATCGCGAGATACGACGATAATATCGGTTCACACGGTTGGAACACGCGGTTATTCCCGGACGGCACCTGCTGGTTGAAAGCGAATGCCACCGATTCGTCACCTTATTCACTCACGGGGGAAAGTAAGATACTTGGTCCCTTCACGGTTTATAATCCCGATCCACCGCTGGTTCGTCTTCTTTCACCCCGGGGGGAGGAGAAGGTTACCGGTCTTACCCCCATTAACTGGAGCGCAACGGACGGGGACAACGACACGCTTTCGATATTCCTGTACCTGAAACACGGTTTCATGGGCGATTGGAGACCATTGGAAACCAACTTGCCGAATAACGGGAGCTATATCTGGAACACCACGTTAATGCCCGACGGCAAGGGTTACTGGCTGCGGCTTGAGGCCGTGGATGATTCTCCGGAGCAGCTGGTGGGAACCGATGATTCCGATTCACCTATTACCATATACAACCCGGATCCACCTGAGCTGACAAACCTTACGTTAGCCGGTACGGAGCCGTTAGCCGGTACCGTTGAGATAGAATGGGACCTTTTGGATCCCGACGGAGACCGTGTATCCATTGACGTGGCTTGGGGGAACGGAACCGGAGAATGGGTGAATATAACCAGTGGGGAGCGCGATATCGAGAGCTGGGAGTGGGATACAAGCACTGTCACGGACGGGGATAATTATAAAATACGCATAACGGCTACGGACCTGTCGGAATATTCCCTACAGGAAGTTGCGCTCAGCGATCTGTTCAGTATCGACAACCCGGACCCTCCAATCGTTAAGGTGATTTTTCCGGATGGCGGGGAGATAGTGAATGATACTGTTCAGATAAGCTGGATTGCCACCGATGTCGATGGAGATTTGCTTACGGCTGATGTGGACTATTCCTCTGACGGCAAAAAATGGATCAATATCGTGGAAGATCTGGATTTCACAGATGGCGGTATTCCCGGTAGTTGGTATTACAATTGGGATACGCGAGAGCTTCCAGACGGGGAAAATTACCGAATCAGGGTAAAGGTAAAAGACCATTCCCCCTGGGCCCTTGAAACTGAGGATTTTTCTGAAGGCAGATTTCGAATATACAACCCGGACGCACCGGAGATATTCATCAAGGCATTTTTGGACGGAGAGGTGCTGGCGGGGGAGATTCCCATCATGTGGAGAGCCGACGACGCTGACCTGGAACTGCTCCTCATAAACATATACATCAGCCCGGACGGTGGAAATAGCTGGGAGCTGATTGCAGAGGACGAGAGGAACGACGGGACCTTCATGTGGGATACAACCGGTGTGAATGATGGTACTTACGTAGTAAAATTGACGGCCTACGACGGACTGCTGGGTGCTGAAGACGTTTCCGGTGAATTTGTGATAAAGAATTTGGAGGATCCGGGCCTGGGGCTTTCACTTGCGGGGGGGCTGATCATTGGATCGGTGCTGGTTCTCCTACTTGGTTGCGGTCTATTTCTGATGGTTTTGCGGAAGGGAAAGAAAAAGACGGAAGAAACTCTGATTGCCGAAAGCCCCATTCCCAGTGAGCCGTTTGCTGAGGTCGATGCAGCTCAGATCGATCCTGCACAGGCGAAATCCGTACGTATGAGAGTAGTAAAGAAGAAAATTAGAAATAATACCGGGAACAGTTTACCGTGAAAGTTTCAAGTTTACTTGGTGAATCAGATGAAAGATATTTTCACCGTCATTATCGCGCTGTCGGCGGTCGCATTGTTGATCGTAGTCCCAATACTCGTATTACAGGACCAGGGGCCGTCAGAACCGGATAAGACCGATGATACGGATGAGCTGCCCTATGCGTCTCCCCCGGAAAATTACAACTATACCGTGGTGAACACCTTTTCCCATGATGTCGATGCTTTTTGCCAGGGATTCGTTTTCCACAACGGTAGCTTTTTCGAAAGTACCGGCCGCTACGGTTCATCCGATATAAGGAAGGTCGAAATGGACACGGGAAATATTCTCATGCAGTACAACCTGTCCGACGAATATTTCGGAGAGGGCATGACAATATTCGAAGACCGGATCATACAGCTGACATGGAAGTCCCGGATCGGTTTCGTTTACGACCTGGAAACCTTTGAGCGTGAGGATGAGTTTTATTACGCATCGGAAGGCTGGGGCCTGACCCACGACGGCGAGAGATTGATAATGAGCGACGGCAGTTCCACCCTGACATTTCTCGATCCCGATTCCTTCGAGGTTCTTGGGAATATACAGGTGAAGGCTGGCGGAGAAAAGATAACCCAGTTGAATGAGCTGGAGTACGTGGACGGCAAGATACTGGCAAACATCTGGAAATCGGATCGGATCGCAGTCATATCGCCGGAAAACGGTAACGTTACCGGGTGGATAGACCTTGCAGACCTCCCGGTTGGAAAGGGCGCCACCCCGGCGGACGTGCTGAACGGGATCGCCTATGACGGGACGAACGACAGGCTGTTCGTCACCGGGAAACTGTGGCCCCAGGTCTTCGAGATAGTGCTGGACCCGCGTGAGCTTTAAAAATGGCTCAGTTTCAGTAAACCTAAGTACTTCATAGTAAAACTGTAAATAAAGTTTTAATAAACGTAATCCATGAACGGCACAATGGATTCCTTCATCCTCCAGACGGTTTTTCCATTCATCCTCGCGGCTGCGGTTGTGGTGATCATCACCGTTATTGCCGAGCGCTACGGGACCAAGGTCGGAGGAATACTTGGTACACTTCCATCTACAATGGTGGTGGCCTTTATATTCATTTACCTCAACAAGGGCGCCGACTTCGCGTCCGATGCCGCTGTTGTGATACCGGCCGAGATAGGTATCAATATGCTCTTTTTATTGACCTTCGCCCTGCTGGTAAAGAGGTCCGTGGCCGGGGCCTTCTCAGCCTCGTTCCTGGTTTGGATGGTACTCACCTCCGTTTTGTATTTATCGGATCTACAAACCATGGCCATCGCGGTTGTAATATACGCTTTATCGGTGGGATTTTCCCTGTTCGTCATGGAGGGTCTAGTTAAAATCCGCTCATCGGACCGCGTGCGGATACACTACACTCCGGGCAAGCTGATACTGAGAGGAATTCTCGCAGGCGTTTTCATAGCCACTGCAGTACTGCTCTCCAACGTCAGCTCTACGCTCAGCGGTATTGTGACAGTGTTCCCGGTGATCATTGCATCCGCCATGTTCATAACGGTGAGGGAGCATGGACCTAAATTCGCCGCGGGAATGGCAAAATCCATGAGCTTCGGGACGCCCAGTGTAGTATGCTATGCCGTATCCATACATTTTCTGTACCCGGTGTGGGGTCTTCTATGGGGTAGTCTCGCGGCATATGGTTTCTCGACAGCTGTGACGGCGGTACTGTTCTCGCTAAGGAGCAGGTTATCTTGATTTTTTATTTCATAGGGCTTTCATTTTGGCGGCGGGGGTGGAAAAACTATAGAGGGCTTGCGAGCCCCAGCCAAACGCAAGCCCGAACCAAAATAATAATTATTATCAAAAAATGAGGGCAGAGCCCTCATGGTCGGTACCGACCCGATCGATGGAGTTTGGAAGCTTCTTTATCTTTATTTCAGTTCAATACTTAAATAGTAAGATGATGTTCATATATTGGATTCAATCAGCTAAAAGAGGGGAGCAATATTCAAAGAAAAAAAGCTGTATTCATTGGAATTATATTGGCCTCGATACTCATAATATCATTAGTTGTATACTGGCCGGAAACCCAAGTGGTGAATGTCGAGGAATTCAAGATAGGAGTCTATTCCGACGGCGAAATAGTGAAATTCAAAGGAAGAGTAATTTCATGTAAATTAATTCAAACTTCTTATGGTAACGCCACGGTAGTTGAGTTTGAAAACCTCGATTTTCCTTTCTGTTTTTTGGGAGATCATACACAGAAATACATAGAGGGAAAAGATTGTATCACGAAAGTTAAATTCCATGAATATCAAATCGATGGCGTAAAACGAGTATTTATCGAAGAAATGATTTTAGGGTGGTATTTAACTATTGAAGAGATCATTCAGGGAGTATCATTTTTTGAAGGAATGGGCCTACTTGGGAATGATATAGAAGGAAATGATGATACTTTTAGCCTTCAAGTGAATTCTATTAAATATAACAAGACATATCCCTTAATATATTATGATACTTCACTTAATGAGATTGCATCAACGAATAGGTTTGAAGACAACGGGAAAAATCTATTTGAAAGTTCAAACTCAGATTCATTTATAGTTAAATTCATTGATCTCATTGGTTCTGAATACATGGAGCTAATGAGCCTATGCGATTCTGATTACAAATGTACTAAACAAAAGAATGATGAGAGTTATTTGCCCGATAGAATTGATTTAATTGATAATGACGGAGATGGAAATTTAAGTTTAGGTGATACCTTTCAGATTGACCTTGCACCAACAGCAGATAAGTATACATTCAATAATTATATTTTTAATGCGGGAGGAATTACATCCGGAGCGAATGTCATTCTAAACTGGTATAAAGGTCCATTTTTTACTCCTGAACATATGCCATTTTACACTTTGGGATTGGTTAAGGAAGAAGTTTCCGGTGAAGATTATTCTCATATCATAACGATAGATGAGTGTAATGGAAATCCATTGAATTTAGCGGAAATTAACGTTTATTTGACCGAGGCGGGTCGCTCACCTAAACGTATCACTAATGAAAAGATATACGATGGGATGAACATTCCCTTGGAATGGATTGGAGATTCATTTTCCGGGGCCTTATTTTCCATTCATGATATGAATCAGAACAATTTTCTTGATTCTGGTGATTATTTCCAAATTAATAATCTAAAGAAAAACTTTGCATATGAATTAATGGTCAGAGATAATGAGTTCACCCCTATGATAGAAAGTTTGTTCTTAGTTTCCCATGGAATGAATAAATGCAACTTTCCATTGCTTGTTTTAAGTGCACCTAATTATAGTGATGGAAATATCACTATTGATGTTATCAATATTAATGGGAGTTTCTCATATCTTCCAGATCTATTGATTGAGTTGTCAATACCAGAAAGAGAAATTCAGACTTCAATCTATGCCGCTGATGAAAGATATCCCGACGATCAAACGATTCGTCTTGCATTTAACGACTCTGATAATAACAGATATCTTACAAAGAATGATTCAATCGAAATCAATGGTTTGGATGCAAATACCTTTTTTTCTTTGAGGGTTATGTTGTTTGATTTTACGATATATGAATTTAACGGGAATGCCCTATTTGAATAGAATTTTGAATTGAAACCGACTGTGCGATCCCAGGATACTTTTATCCCTTCAGGCTTTCTTCCTAGAGGGGTTGCGCCCGTTTCACTTCGGCGCATAAGATAGATAGTCGATGAATCAACATTCATCTGTATCCTCGGCATATATACTTGCGGATACGCCTGATATCTCGGTAAATAGAAATCTCATTATGATATATATTGGGTCGCCTAGGTCGACCCTGGGCCGTCACGGCCCCTTCGTATATTTTATGTTATTTTTTGGAATCGGGCCTGCGCCCACTACGTTCCGCAATACCTTCGGCATTGCTGCGCCCTCGGGATGTAACCCTGCGGGTGTTTCTTACGTCGCCCGTAGGCTCACCAGCCGAGGGCTCAGGGGTATCTTTGATGCCCCGGAGTGAAACGGGAGCAGGCCCTCTAAAAACCGAAGAGGTATAATCGTATAAATACAAAAAAATCACTACATGAGCTCTGCGTTCCTCGGATGCTTTGAGCTTTCGGACTTCACCCCATCTTCCCCTTCACCCCGCAGCTCGGGCACTTGATCTTCTTCGCATTCTTTTCAACGAAGAACGATGCATCGCATTTCGGGCATTCCACCTTTTCGGCCGCACCGGACAGTTTATCGAGTATCTCCTTTTTGGACACTTTCGTCACTGTCTTCTTCCGGCCCGCGTCCGCCGGTGCAGGGGGAAGTTTTTTCGGTTCGGGCGGCTGCTGTCTCTTCTTGAGTTTATCGAACTCCGCCGCCGGAACGTCTCCCCTGGCGCCGCAGTGCGGACAGGTGATATTCTTTCTGGTTCTCGTGGTAAAACCCTTGTTGCACTTTGGACACCTTATCTTGACCCCGTCATCGATTATCTCCGACGCGGTTTTTGCCGGGAGAAGCTTTTCTTTTTTTGCCGGTGCCGTCTTTTTCCTTTTCCGCTCGCTCAATGCCCAGTCCTTTCTTTTCTGCAGCAGCTCGGGAACTTCAGTGGTGATAGTTCCGGTGGCCCCGCACTGGGGGCACTTCATGGCCAGCGGTCTCTCGCCGTAATCAAGCACGTCAAAGGTCTCGCTGCACTTTGGGCATATTATCGGCTGGGTGATAGGTTCGATAAGCTCCGTAATGGGAACGTCCTCTTCTATCTCTACCTCTTCCTCCACCACCTCCGCAACCTCCTCGACATCCACTTTCACCGAGCCAGCCTCCAGCTTTCCCACTGCTCCTCCCCGTTTCCTTTTCTTGATCACCACTATCAGAAATACAACAATGACCAAAATGATACCTATGAAACCGTACTGGTACATGGCGCCCCCGGGGATGAACGGAATGAATTTCATCCCATCATCCGCAGTTTCCTCAGGTTCCGGCTCGACGGGTATTGGGGCTCTGCGGGTTATGTTTACCGAATCATACGCTGTATAACCGGGATAATCGTCGTTGATTATTTGGGCGAATATCTCGTAGTCTCCTTTGGATTTCATGTTAAAGGTGGTGACGATCTCCTCGAAGTCCTCCGTGAACTCCTGCGAATCTATCTCCTCATCTTTCATTTTAAGGATGATCACCACCTTATCGATAAAATCGCCTTCCGCCTCAACCGTGACATCGACGTTTCGCGTCTTGTATGGGAATTTTTTACCGTCACCAGGGTTTGTGATCTCGATGGAAGGAGTGTCCAGTATCACCTCGTCCCCTCCCGCTTTAATTACCGTCACATCGAGGGTGACAGTATCATTGCCGCCCTTCTTGTCGTCCACCGTGAGCGTAATGACGTATGTGCCTTCGAGATCGTAGACGTGGGTTACTTCTTTTCCGTTTTCTTCTTCCGTAATGCCGTCTGAATCGTCGAAATCCCAGGTGAAATCGAGGTCGTCCTCATCTTCATCCTCGGAATCCTCAGCTGTAAGGACTACCTCGGTCCCCTCCTTTATCTCACCGGTATTTTTCAGTTTGATATGAGCCACCGGCGGCGTGTTGATTAAAACCGTCAGCGTGTCATTCGCACTGGCTCCTTCCCCATCCGTAACCATGAGAGTCACAGTGTATTCGCCGGCATCTTTATACGCATAAACGGGAGCCGCTCCGGTCTTCGTCTTACCATTGCCCATATCCCACGAGTAGGTGAGATTGTCCACCTCGTCCCCGTCAATAGCTCCGTTCCCGTCAATGTCGTCGTCCGGATCGAAACTGCCGCTGCTATCGAATTTTATATCGTCCTTAATATTGCCGAGGATATCCTCTCCGGCCTCGGAGATCGGGGGAGTGTTTCTTACTATAATGACGACGTCCAGCTCCGTAGAGTCCTTCCCGTTGCGGCCGTCGAGAACCCAGAGTATCACTATATACTCACCGGCTTCCTCGTATGTGTGTTCAACCTCTTCCTCCACTGCGTCGATCTCACCATCGCTTTCGAAATCCCAATTGTATTCCAGTTTGTCCCCGTCCTCGTCGCTGGAGTTCCCTGCGAAGAAGGTCATGGGCTCATCAACATATCCTGCGGAAGTACCTATGAGTACGGCTATTGGCGGTTTGTTGACGATGATGATCTGGTCGTCGGTGTCATTGCCGCCGAAAGGATCCGAAACGGTCAGGTTGACGGTGAACTCTCCCCGCTTTGTGAATTTATATGTGGGGGAAACGCTCTGCGAATCCACCTCGCCGTCACCGTCGAAATCCCATGCAAAATGGAGAGGATCTCCTTCTTTGTCGGTCCCGTTACCGTTGAATTGAACCGTTGTGTTGACATTTATTTTATTATTATCGACATTGATCCTTGCCTTAGGTGCAATATTTTCGACGATCTCGATGTCAATGGTATCCGTGTCGTTTGCAGCACTTGGATCCTCTACCATGAGCGTGGCCACGTATGCCCCCGTGCTGTTGAAGGAATGTTTTGGAGTCTTGTTGAAATCGTCCCAAACTCCGTCGGACTCGAAGTCCCACCTGTACGAAAGCGAATCCCCGTCCGGGTCGGAGGATTCCGAAGCATCGAAGGTGACTTCCTCGTTAACCCTGGCATCGGTCTTGCTCACGTTAGCACTGGCATTGGGCGCTTCGTTTGGCGTAAGGGTGACAAAAATGGTGACCTTTGCTGTAGAGCTTGCACCGTGAATGTCCGATACTGTAAGCGTTATATTATGTGTACCGGCCAACAGGTTTCTCGAAAAGACCGGCTGTGTTGAGAGCTGGCCTGCCTTGTCCGATCTCCAGACGTAGCCGTCCAGTTCCTCGTTCCCGTTGGGATCCGTAGTGGCGCTCCCGTCAAAACTTATGGAGTCGGATGTGAAGTAGTTTTCACCGTCTGCGGGAGAACTTATTATGGTCTGAGGCGGCGAATTGCCAGAGAAGGAAAGCGCGTAAACGTCCTTGTTCCCGGGCTCAATAGAGTCCCAGGTGACCCAGAAACCGCCCTTAGCGTCCTGGAAGATACAGGGATCGACGTTGTTCCGGAAATCAGTCGGTACAACCTTTGGCTGTGAGTAATGGATCAGGTCGATCGAATCGGAGAGATGAAGCGTATCCGTATCATCAGAGTACACAAGCCTGTACATAGCTGTGCTGTCCTGCATCACCGACGGAAAGTAATTATCCTTCACCGTGAAAGTTATCCGGCTTGCCGTAGAGAAGTTCGCCAGACCCAGGAACACGGTTTGCCAGATCTCGAAATTCCCAGTCCTGTCGCTTGAGAACAACACGGAAATATTTCCATTTTTACCTTCCACCAGAGACGGCTCCCTGCTGCGGGAAAGACCTGTGGTGGCAGTTAGAGGCTGCGATAATGATGACAGGGAGTTTCCATATGCTATCCGAATGGATGTTCCCACTGGTGCAGGCTCATTTATGGAGTACGCCAGGAATATCTTTCCGTCAGCGCGCTGGAAAATGCAGGGATCCATTTCGTCGTATGGGCTGGTGGTCATCCGGACCGGGGCCGACCAGTATCCGCCCCATTGTGAATATCTAACATAGATGTCGAAGTTTCCCGATGCATCGGAACTGTATGCCAAAGCGTAGCTCATATTGTCCAGTTGAATCAGTGAAGCTTCCCTTTCGGTGGAAGGCTCATCGGTTACCCGGATGGGAGCGCTCCAGTCTATACCATCCACCGAACTCTTGAGGAAGATGTTCCAGTTTCCGTCCCTGGAGCTTGACCAGGCGCACCAGAATACGCCGTAATCGTCGAATATGGTGCTCGATCCAACGTCCGGGGACTGGTGAGATGTGATCTGCTTGGGTCTGGAGAATTCCTTTATCATCAACAACCTTGAATCCGAATTTGACCATGAACCGTTGTTATCCTTTACCCTGAGATAGATGGTGTGGTTGCCCGGCATGAGAGAATTCATTGTAAAGTTCTGCTTGTTGGACAGCTGACCGCCTATGGAGGAAGACCAGCTCCATTCCACTATGGTCCCGTCATCGTTTCCCTGGCCCTTGAACTCGATGTTATCCAGCTTGAAAGCCGGGTTCGGCAATATGGAGAGGATACTGCAGGTGGGTTTGGGGTTGATACCAACATTATTTACCGTTACCTGGAGGGATCGGACCGCGGACTCGTCGAGAGAATCGTTGGCCTTGGCGGATATCATATGAACGCCATTGGTCTCGAGAGTGGTATCCCAATTAAGAAGCCAGTCATCCGTCCCCACGGCCCTGTGCCACATGCCGCCGTCAAAACTTATCCATACACTGTCAATCAGGTCTCCATCGTCCTCATCCGCTGCCGTCCCGGAGATCGCCACGGTGGAATTTACTTCCTGGCCATCAGTTGGGTGGGTGATGGTCACCGTAGGGGGTTTGTTTTCCTTCACCGTAACAGTACAGCTGTCCAATGCCTCGGCCCCATCATCATCTGTCACCTTCAGGGATGCCGTGAACACCCCAGGATCCACATAACGGTGGCTGGTACGCCCTCCCATTGCAGAAGCCCAATCGTAGTTGCCGTCACTTTCAAAATCCCACTCGTACTGGGTGATATAACCATCAGTGTCGGCTCCCGTCCCCACCAGATCGGCAACCTCACCTTCACGAATGGAAATGTCGCTGCCCGCATCCGCCACCGGGGGATAGTTCGCGTCGTAATAGTCTATCTCCAATGCCGAGTCGTAGAGGACGGAATCGTAGAGAAATTCAAGATCATTGCTGGTGGTCTGGGCGGTGATCTCAAGCTCCAGTTTGGAGTTCTGCATGATGTAGGTGGAGGGTATGTCGAAGGTGGCAGTGCCGGTCCGAGTCCTGAGTCCGGATAGGCCCCGGAGAGTAATTGTGTTGTTCTTTATCTGTGCCCCGGATCCCTTGAGGGTAAAGTTTAACTGCATGGATGCCACAGGTAGGAACCTCGTATTCAAAAGAGTATAGCTAACGGTGACCTCGCCCTTTACCTCCGCCCGGTATTCGGGAATAGAGTGGCTCCACAGGCCCACCTGGCTCCACTGAGCGCCAGGACTGGCCCGGTCAATGGAGATTCTCTGAGGGGTGCTGCTTGTTGGATTTTCCCGGGATAGCTGGCTCGAACCCCGAAGATAGAACGTGCTGATGTCTCTCCCAGCTCTCTCGTTTCTGGTGCCCCCGGTTGAGGCAGGTATAATGGGGAAGATGTTTGCTATCAGCAATAGGACGGTGACTGTGGCCATAAGCAGTCTAAATGCGGATGTGTTATTGGTCACGCTGAAAAAATATCTTATTTTCATTTTATTTGATCCCCCAGTGCTTTTCAAGGAGTAGATTATCTACCCCGCCATGGGAATACAGGCTCTGGAGATACCCTTACCTGTATCACTGTATATAATTATTACCCAATCTTCAATATCATCATAGTTCGATATGGAAATCTTCATCATCATAATCATCATCTGCCGTTTCCGTCTCACCTACTTCCTGTACCGGGATTTTTCCTTCGACTGGACCGTCTTTCCCTCCGATTGCTTTTTCCGTTTTTCTTGTGCAGTCCCATGGGACTTTTCCATTGGCGTTACCCTCCTCGGCTTCCGGCACCGTGACGTAGTTATCCGATCCGCTGTTCTCATCTCTATGTATGTCACTTGAAATATCCTTCGATGATATTTCCTCCTCGTTGCTTTCGATCTCCGTGAAGCCAATGCCGCAGTTCGGACATTCTCCCACTCTCTCGAAACATGCCAGGTGATATTTTTTCCCACATGAACAGGTCACCAAAGGAAGTCCTGTCTTTACGATACCGAAACAGATGCTGCATGAGACCGATTTCTCGGCAGGTGCCACCCGCCCCTTATTTACCTCTGCGTTTTCGGTTGACGTTAGGATTTCCATGTGCTCGGCAGCTCCGTCCTCAATCCTTCCCACAAGCTCTCCTTCCTCATTCGACGGCATCTTGGCCCTGATCCTAGTGACACCGCCTTTCAAAGTTCCACTGCCCCCTTTTTCCGATAAATGATCAGGGGCCACTACCACCGGTCCCCTTGATTCCGATTTCCTGGTATATCCGTAATGTATTCCATTGGGTTCCAATTCGATCTCGGATCTGTCTTCCATGACATCATTGGCGATGCCGTGGGAGGGAATATATTCGATTTCCGGCTCCAGCACTTCCTCCTCGCCATCTTCCCGATCTTCAGGATCCGGATCTTCGCCTGCCCCGTCCCCTTTTTCAGGTACGGATCCGCTCCGACTTTTTCTTCTATGAAAAAGGAAAATGAGCACGACCAGCAGGATAAGTATGAAGATACCCCCGCCGATCCACAACCATTCCAGTCCCCCACCGCCTCTTTTATCTTCATCATCCTTATCGTCAATGTCGTCGTCATCCGACCCCACCACCTCATCAGTTAGCAAAATGTTAACATTCAGTTCACGCTTACCACCGACGAAGGCTGCAGTTATGTTCAGCGGGTAATTGCCGATATCGAGCTTTGTCGTGTTGTGAATATTAATCTGTACCCCGGTCTGTCCGCCCCTTGGAACGGTGATGCTCCGATTGAATGACACATGCCCCCACAGTGGACCGGTGATAGAGAGCTTAACCTCTATGTTGGTGTTCCCGAGATTAACCAGAGTGAGATTCAAGGTGGTATTCCGTCCTCTTATTATCACAAGGTCGTCGGAATTGAAATGAATGTCAAGGTTGTAAAGTACCTCGTACGAGCTGTCCAGGGTAAAGTTCCAGACCCCTGACGAGCAGATACCGGGTATCTCGCCGGCAAGGGGAATAACCTTCCACCAGTAAACGGACTTGTCTTCGAGGTCAGTTAGCAGGTACCACGTTCGGGTGCTGTTGCCCAGTTCTTCAAGAGTATGTTTTTCATTGCCGAAATATATCTGGTATGTCAGAGATGGAAGGGGATTGATCACCCTCCACGACAGGTTTACATCGGTGGTATTCACTGCAGCGCCATTTTCAGGAAAGAGAAGTTCCACCTGCGGCATGGCGGAAGTATTGATGATGAAGCTCCATGTACTGCCGGTGCTCAGGGCGGAATTCTCACCGTCGTTACCCACGACGTACCAATAATAAGTCGCCCCGTCCTCAAGGTCCCTAACGTCGAGTTTGGAAGATTCCAGACTCCCCATGTAGAAACCGGGTGGATCGCTTTTGGACAGATAAACCTCGAAACTTGTGTTTTCGTCATCGACATCGATGAAATCCCATGAAAGTGTAACGTCTCTCGAAAATAATATACTGTTGTTTGCAGGATGAGTCAGGGTGACCACCGGCGGATCATTCACCGGGGTTACGGTGACGGGTAAGGATATGCTGGATGAATTTGAGCGATTTTCAGCCTCGAACACTGTGGCGTTTAACATGATGTTGCCAAAGTAATCTTTTTTTGGTATGATTGTGATGTGATGGTCATGGTCCAAGGATGCAGTTATATTTTCATCATCGCACGTTACAGAGAAATCCAAAGTGTCCTTCTCATCGTCGGTGACATATGATCCCAGGGAGTAATGGGTGGTCATTTCCCGGTCTTCTTCCAAAACAATGGCCGGGGGAAATTTGCGCCATGCGGGAAGGTCGTTCACTTCGAAGACGGTGACGTTGAAAATATTGCTCGTGGCCATTCGTCCATAGAGATTGGTGCACTTCACCTTGAATCTGGTTATACCGGTCCAGTTCACGGAAAGGGATATTACGTTGAGCCATTTCCCTTCAACTTCCGAAGTGATGTTGGCATCGTCAAACCCAGTGACGTTATAGATCGGATCCCTTATTCCGGAATAGGGGTCGCTGAAATGATGATCAAGGTTCAAAAGGTTCTTAGTAAGGTTCTCTTCAGGAATCATGAGATCTGGAATATCTTGCATCAATTTCGGGGATTTCTCCGGGGTCCAGTTCAGCGCCCAATCAATTAACATAGGTGTACGGGTACGATTTGATCCCATAAATCCTTCAAGGTATACCACTGGATGTTCCCACGTGTTTATTTCCAAGAGGTCAAGGGAAATTGTGCCGGACGTCCCGTTGTCCCACGCTAATGGCTGCCCCGTGGCCGCGTCGTGAATGGACAGGTTCAACATGGTACCGTTATCTACCCGGCGGCTTGCGTGGAAAACATCCCAGGTGTTATTTTCCGGTACGAAGATATTCGCGGAACGGAAAGTGGAGTTTTTGTGCCCCGTGGAAGCACGATCCATTATCTCACTGGGTCCCATTGCCCGGTCGTAAAGGATCATCTCGTCCATGATGCCCTGAAAAGAGCTGTTTTTCATACCTGCGGGATAGCCGCCATCGCTTTCCTGAGAGTGCATATCGCCACCTATCAGAAAACCCGTAAGATCCGGACGGATGCTTTGAGAAACGGAGCCGCACGGGAACCCGTCGTTATAGACCGTGGTATTCCGCTCATCCACGACGAAAGCCAGGTGCATCCATTCACTCGCGGAAAATCGTCGGAGCGCAGAAACGGTAACGTTTGTCGGCACTCCGAACACTCCCCCGGCGGCGGACGTGGCGGCAAAGAAATGACCGAACGAGCTTTCCATAAGGGAATATGTTTCACCGCCGCCGAGGCCGGCGCACAGCCTCCACGTTCGTCCCCCATCAGTGGATTTTACAATCCCCGAAACAATTTCTCCGGTACCTGCGTAGATCGTTCCATCATAAGTCTCCACCAGGGAATATACGGCATGGCCGGGGATACCCATAGTGGTCATATTCCAGCTCCCGCCTCCGTTTTCGGACCTGTAAACCCGGGCTCCGGAATCCTTGTACGGAAGCTCCCCGCCGGCAAGTATTACCCCGTCGCTAGTTTCCAGCAGCGAATGGATTATCAGCGGCTCTCCATCATAGGCGGTGGCCTGCCAGGTATCGCCGCCGTCCCTGCTCCGAAAAATCGAGCCCAGATAATTCGTACCGGCGAAGATGGATCCGTCAGAGCTTTCCATCAGTGAATTCACCGCCAATGTCCCTGCGGGAAAGGGGCCGGTGGCTTCCCATGACGCTCCTCCGTCCCTTGACCGATAAACTTCACCGGGGACGCCTTCCGTCCCGGCGTAGAGCAGACCCCTGGAGCTCTCCATTAAACAATTGATAGAATGGGGTGATTGCGTTCCCACGGTGCCCATATCCACCCAGTTCAATCCCCCTGTATTCGTTCTGAACAGCTTTCCGTTGGGTACCGTCCCGGCAAAGATCGCACCTCCGGATGCCTGGATGAGAGTAGAGACGTTGGTAGCCCCTGTAAGGCCTCCCGTATTCGTCCAGGTCGCACCATGGTCCAGGCTCTTGAAAACGTCGCCGTTGGGAGTGGTTCCCGCGTATACAGTGCCGTCTGAGGATTCGAGAAGTGCCCTTACGGACCCGATCCCTGTCAACTCACCGGTAGTTTTCCAGTTCGAATCGTTCATCCGATGGCTGATGATGAAGCTGTCGTTTGCTGTGTTGTACATTGCCGTCGTGTCGTTTCCCGTGAACAGACGGTACAGCATCTGTGAACTGTCATTCGCCGGGAAATCAGGTTTTATACGCATCTCCACAGTCAGCTGTTCATATATTCCCAGCTTACCCGCCCTCACCAGATCATTACTTCCGTCGAATTTAAGCCCGCCACCGTAGAATCCTTTGGACCTGATTGGCCCGAAAATCGCCCCGTGATTCCCATTACCAGACATGTCCGCTGCCACATCCCCCGCTCCCTGGTCAAAATGCCAGGCGGCGGAAACGTTTGGGCCGGGAATAGCAGTGTTCGCAGCCAGGGAAAGACTTCCTCCTGCTGTAAGGTTTTCGTAGTCCTCGAGGCGGGTCGAGGTGATAAAACTGTCACGCCATGCGTTCTCCGCCCGCCATTCCAGACCCCACGATTCCAGTAACGGTTTAATTGTACCTTTAGCTGTGAACCATCCCCGTAGTCTGATTGAGGAAATATTCAAATCGTTAAGAACGGAAATATCCGCACTATGCGTGGATATATTTTCGAATCCAGGTATTGGGGTACCGGAGGCAGCATTCAAGATAGTAACGTTCAGACGGGTATCCTTGGGTTCAGATTTTGCATGACCAAGATGGGACCAGTAAAACGACGGCGGGCGCTCAACTACCACAGACTCCAATGAAGTGGTGATATTGGCTTTTTCGGTATGACCAAGATGTACCATTGGTTCCTGCGAAACGTGGTTGCGGATATTGAAGTTGTCGAGATAAAATTTGTAGGCATGCCCATTTCCAAGGCCGGTATTCGTAGCATTGTAATAACCGAAAATTACGTAAAAACCGTGCTCAAGAGAGTTGTTCAGGGTCAGTGCAGCTTGAAATTCATTTTTGTAATATAGCTCGACCTTTGTATCGTCCAGCACGTCCAGCCTTAAGTTTCGAAAAGAACTCCATTCTCTGCCAATGGAATTGTTTTCGAAAAGTGAATTTCCGTCCCCGTTGTTCTCCCCCGCTTGAAGGACGGGTGTTAAAAAATTGATGGAATACGACAGGTAAATGTTTTCTACCACGGGTGCCTGGGGATGGTAATTGGGGGCCACCAGCAGTATCCTGGCATCCATGGCATCAAAAAGATTATTTTCATTCTTCACAACCATTTGGTCGTATGAAATTGACGTTCCCGGGAAATAGATATCGCGGCTCATTACGGCGTATCCGTCCAGACCCAGTTCACGGTTCCGGGTCGATTTCAGGCTGCCGCCGTAGTCCGGGACCAGCGTATTCTCCGCCGTACCGAAAGAATAGGAGATCAGCTTGCCGGTCAGGTTTTTTCCACTGCAATCCTCGAATAGCGAGAAAACCGTGCTGCCGTTACTCCGGCTTTCGGCAATGGGATTCCCGTAATACATCCGGACCTTGCGTTCTCCGTTTGCAGGTATGTTCGGAATCTTGAGCAAAATGCGGCTTTCGCCGCTTGCGTTCCATTTCTCGATCCAGTATTCATAATTATTTTCATCACTGTCCACGAACCTGATATCGCTGCCATTTGCATCCGCTTTCGTATAATTGAAATTCGTGAGGTTGAAATTTATCTTTACCGGGTAATCTGTTAGATTCCCACCCCTTTGGTCCTGTATGGAAATCTCCTGGCGGTAATTCCAGTTGAAGTCCCACCAGTCCATCTTGACCCTGCTGCCGCGTACCTGGAAATCGGAGTAGTTCGCGAGGCCCGTTTCGTCATTAAAATCGTCAAACCAGCTCCCACCCATGGAGTGATTTTCAATAACGACCGAAGATCCGCGCGGTTTGGGAGATAATGGAGATAGCTTTTCGTTAGACAGGTTGCCAGGGCTGGTGATTTGGTCAGTGAAGATGGTTTCTGCGGGCGTTTCCAATGGAACAGGTTCGGGGTGAGCTTTTTTTCCCACGATATTGTCTACCCACAATGCACCGGGTTGAAATGACAGTATTATGACGGCAAGAAGACAGATTGATCGTTTTACTTTTACTCTTCCGAACAATGGCCGACTCGGTTTTAGAAAAAACATGCTAGTACTTTGATATATATTAGTCATATAATATTTCTTGGGTGTTTTTAATCAGCTATTTCCCGACGATTGCTATTTTTTTTTATACAATGACACTTGCAGATGTTCATTTGCGAGGGCTTCCATCAATGAATACAAATATCGTGTTTCATATATCGGGCGGAATTTTCTTATCTCATTTATTATTTCTTGTTGCCACCCAATTCATTAATGGGATCATGGCATCTCTCAGGGCGATACCGTCTTCAGTTAACGTATATTCTACTCTGGGCGGAATTTCCGAGAAGAATTCCCGATCGATAAGCCCTTCTTTTTTTAATTCTTTAAGCCGTTCCGAAAGTGTTTTTGGACCAATCCCTTGAAGTTCCTTCATAATTTCATTATATCTCAATCTTTTATGATTTCCTATGGTTCCAATGATCAGGAGAACCCATTTTCTACTAAGAGTTTCTATGATACCGGTGGCCGGGCACAGACAAAAATTATTTTCTCTCGGATTGGCATTACATCTTTTTGACATAGTAACATTCTCCCTGGAAAGTGACAGTATTACTTTAAACTTGATAGTATAAATACTTCTAATACTATATCTACTTTTATATCGAAAGTGTTGAAACCATTGTGAATTCAAACCTTGTCCGCGAACCGTAACTGATCCAAAATTGGTTCCGGCAAATTGTTAAAAAGAGAAAAGGAGGTGATAAAATGTGTGAATTGTGTCTGCAGCAAAACGCAAAGAAAACTGAAGAACAAACCGAAAAAAAGAATAAGGGAAAATGTTGCAAGTAGAGAATTTTCTAGTTCTCTGCTTTTTTTTTATTGTTATCATTGGGTGAGTAAATCATAAATTGATCTGGGAAAAATTCACATGGTGGTGAAATTTCATAGATATTTCTCAAAGAAATTTTCCAGACCGGCTTCATAGTTGTCGGAACTAAGGAAACCCTCGTTATGGGTGCCTGAAATAGTCAAGAATTCCTTTGGTTCATTGGCGTTTTTGAAAAGTTCTTCACCATGATAGTAGGGAATCACCTCATCGTTTCCACTATGTATCACCAGAACAGGGCAGCTTATTTTCCGAACAAGTTCGATGGAATCGTACTCGAATCTCGCCAGTATTTTTACTGGAACTGGGAGAAACAAACTATTCAGAACATCAGAAGCTATCTTTTCATATGACGCGAATGAGGAATCGATTATAAGCATTTTAGGGGTGTGAACTTGAGCTACATTTATTGCGGCGGCACCCCCGAGGGACCGACCATATAAAATAACTTCATTTTCGGAAACATTTCTCTTTTGGACCAGATAGTTCAATGCAGCTTCGACATCCAGATAAGTGCCTTTCTCGGTTGTTTTTCCCCCGCTGTTACCATAACCCCGATAATCAAAAATAAAGATATCGAATCCCATACCATGAAATATCCTAAGATACTGCAATCGATCAGCAATATTTCCCGCATTACCGTGACAAAACAAAATCGTTCCTCTCGAAGAGTTTTTCAGCAGGGACCAGCCCGATAGTTCAACTCCATCGGAAGCAGAAAATGAGATTTCATCATAGGCCAAACCAATGTCCATTGGCGTTCTTTGAACATCCTTGGTTGGTTGGTAAAGAACATGTGGTTGTAATGCAAAGAACAGGCAGGTCATCGCAGTATAAACACCAACGTAAATCAACAAACCAGACTTGGTGATCCTCCAGATGATCCGTAGAGCGTTGCGTGTTTTTTGTCTGTGAATATTGAGAATATCAAGGAAGCTAAATCTCTCCGCGATAGCCTGTTTTCGATGGCTCGTCAATATGATTATTTTTATTAGTCCATAGACGGCACCGATGCTTATGAGGATGATTATTGTTCCGGTGAGAAATGAAGATTCCAAAAAGAAATGACCTGACCAGGCCAATCCGCTCCAGCCAATTATGAAACAGAGAAAAATGGCCGAACAATAGAGTAATTGATGTCCGATATAAGTTCTAATGGCAAATAATTTCATTCTTTCCGTCAAAACACCTTTTTAAGTTCTTAATCTTAAACTGTTCAAGTATCATAATATCATTTTCGTTCAAATAACTTATAGTTCTCTTTTAAAGAATATTTCTTTAATATTTATAATATATTAAGCATATATTAATCACGGGTGATTAAAATGCCAGTTGTAAGTTCTGATATTCCGGAACAAATGAATGAGGAGCTTCGACTCCTCGTAGCGGCAGGTCTTTATAAAAGCAAGAGTGAAGCATTAAGAGACGCCATTCGGGACCTGTCGGATAAATATCATGATAGAATAATGGAAGTTAGAGAAATCCGCGCAAGAATAGACAAGGCAATGGGAGAGAGCAAATTGAGCGACATCGTTGACGAAATGCGGGAGGAGGAGATGCATTAAATGACCATCTTCTATTTGGATACTTCCGTAATCATAAAACGATAAAGAACAGAAGAAGGGACTGCTTTCTACAAAGGACTTCCAAAGAGCAATGACGATATTTTCCAAGGAAACCGACAATATTTCGCTTAGGCCACTTGGTGAAGAAATATTGACCAAGGCAATTCATGTTGTTATGGATCATACCCTTAGAACCGCTGATGCAATCCACCTGGCGACTGCATTGGTAGTGCAAGATATGATGTTTGCTCTCGATGAATTTATTGTATTATTATCCAATGACAAGGAAATGTGCAGAGCAGCAGAGAAGGAAGGACTTAGGGTTATTTCGGCAAAGGATGATAAAATCGCTGAACTAAACAAATTGCTAAATTTGGGTATAGAAAAAAATCTATAAGCCCTCAAAATCTCTTTCCCCCTGCGTCCTTCGGCCAAAGACCTTTCTACCTGATAATATCCCCGATCTCCTATTGCTTCTCGGCCACAGTCTCCCAATTCTCAACGATAGTGTTAAATATCCTTTGAATCTATCAGCACAATCACAAAGATTTTCACGCCAATGGTAGGAATATGAGTGATGAAATATGAAAGGAATGTATATCCTCATCTTATTGATACTAATTCTCGCCTCATCAAATATTGGATGTACGGATAAGGAGAAGGAAAATCAAGAAAAACCGATGATTGGTATTACCAACGCACATTGGTATTTTGCATATAACAGATTTATAAATCCGGATTATGTATTTTTTCTTTTTAATGCTAGTGAAGGAATCAATATTAATCCAGAACAACATTCTTTCTACATTGGTTATTGGGATGAAACTGTGTCCGTTCTTAGGAAATTTGATTTTAACAATAGGACATATGATGAACGAGGCAATCCACACGGGGGAGACCGAAATGCGTCATTTGACTATACCGCAGACGGGAATAAACTATGGAATGAGGGGGAGATCATAGCCTTCGACAGGCCGAAGAAAGAAATGAATCTCAAAGTAGAAATTGGCCGGCCATATAGAGTTTTAATAAAAAATTCCCAAGAAGAAATTATATGGGAAGCTGATTGGTTCATTTGGGAAAGGGGCATACCGCTGATTGGAGGGATATATTGGCAATATGTCGAAGTAAATGGTAATTATACAAATTTCAAAAACTCTCCCAGTTCTCTATGATGGTAAAATAAGGGTATCTCAACAAGGAGGAAAAGATGTGCGTATCAATCGAATTGATATCTCGTTAATAGTCCTTATAATATTCGTGCTAATATTATCTTCAACGGTTGCCTATATATTGTTTTTTTCTGAGGAAGAAGAGAATAATAAGACAATATCAAATAACTATGTGACTTATAGTGAAATATTATACCCAGAAGACAAGGTCAATTTCCTTAATAAAAGAATTCACGTGAAAGGTTTTCTCGGTATGAAACCTGGAAGAGCAAGTATGGGAAACTCACCTTATTATTTAATGGCGAATGTATTCGAAAACGGAGGACCTATTTTTATCGACTTATACAATCCAAACTTCCCTTCTGATACTAATTATTCAACACCTTTTATGTACCAAAGAGGATTCGAGCCTTTTTTTCAAAAAGAAGTGATTGTTGATGGTATCGTCAAAAATGCTACCTTTTTTCAGAATGGCATAGATGGAGAAACATATCAATATTATTATTTGGAAGTATTGGATATAATTTTAAAGACCGATGAAACATCTCAAACTAAGATCAATTTGGATGAAATATCAATTGACAATTCAAAACCGGTTGTTGAAAAAGACATCGTATTCAGTATTAAATTGATAAATATCCGTAATACTATTTTAAATAATTTCAACATAACCCTTTCTCTAAATAATTCCATGAATACAATTGTGATTGGGACCACACACTTGGATTCATTGGCCCCGGATGAAACAAAGACGATAAAATTTTCATGGAAGGCCAAAAAGGGGGAATATCTTCCCTATGTATCAGTTGATGGGGATGTCAATTTGGTTGACGGGGAGAGCCAGAATTCATTTGTTGTAGTTCAGGGTGAAAGGTCTCAGGATTCAATAATTCCTATAATCTTAATTTCTACAATATCGATCCTGCTAGTCATTATTATCTTCCTTTTACTAAAACGCAAGAAAAGCGGGAAGTGACCATGAATTCCCTTGGTATTCCCTTCCTCGTTCTTCGAGCTAAACCTGTGGTTCGGTAATTGTTGTTTGGACTTTCTCTATATTTTTTACTGCTAAAACTTCGATTTGTCCTTTCAAAATCAAATCTAAAGTTACTCTTGCAGCAATCCCATCTTCGTCATAAAAATGGGACATTTCTTCCAATTCTTGCCGTACTTTCTTTGGAACAACGATTTTTGATATCGTTAAACAATCTTTGAGGACCAAACCTAAACCCAAAGAGATTAATGCACTTGTATCCCCTACAACTATGGTATCAGGAATTCTGTTTGGAATCTTTTTTGGCACGTGAAATACTCTCCTTAAGGGTTTCCTTTGCAATCTTTATCTGTTCCGCTGTGTCAATGCCTACAACACGAGAAAAATCGTCAAAATCAATGTTTCCCTCAAGGAATTGATTGGTAATAATTTCCTTCACTTCTCGGTTCTCAAGATCGTGTTCGACGTAATCTACAAGAGCGTCACGAATAATATCTGATCTGCGTTTATATTTCTTATGTGCAATTTGATCAAGTTCGTGCAACAATCTTGAATCTACTCTAATACTTACTTGCTGAAGACTCATTTTAACACCCAATGAAATACATTGACTTACATTTACTTATATTTTTAGATTGTTTTTTCTGAATAATCTACTTCATTTTAATCCAATTTTTCCCAACAAAAACGTTTTTCCGGTTGGCTCTTACAATTATTTCTCAAAATTCATTTCCATTCCACCAAACCATTTTGAACTAACATTATATAGAAAAGCCTCAACAAGTCCTGCGATGAATCCAAATGCGGCGAATATGATTGGCATTCCTATGAGTGCTCCGAACGCAAGCACTGTTCCGTAGCTCAATCCCGGGGTCTCTGCGGTAGTGCTGGATATCAATCCGAGGCTTACGGTAATATCTATGATCAGCCCGCCAAATGAGTATAATATCCCGGCAACCAAACCCACCAGCAACATCAGAAAAGCTTGGAATTTTGCGAGTGAGATCAAATTAATTTTTTTTACCTTTGCCATTTTAATTCACCTTGCTGAAATTAGATTGGTTTATGAATTAATATACTTTTTTTATTATAATTCGGTCTGGTAGGATATAAAAATTTGCCTTATTGAAAAAGGAGACTATACCTGCTAGTTTATGAAATTCATGTTTTTGTATAATCGTCATTGGATCAGCAGATGAAGAACGGGTTATCTCCGGTTATAACAATTTTACCATATCGATGTTTCTCTCCATAAGCTCTGCCAGCTCCCCCATTAACGCGATGTTCTTCTCGATCTCCCTCACGTCAGTCATCACTTCGTATTTAAAGAGTGAAATACGGTCGCGTCGAAGCCATATGATGAACATAACCGCTAGATTATTGGTATCGAAGGTTCCGTGCGTACGAAAAATTCTGTTCCTTGCATCCCTGTTGATCAATCCCAGAACGATTTCTTTTTTTCCTTTCGAACCTATGATGTATCCCTTGTCGAAGTCAGATTCACCGGAAAGTTCCTTTTTCAGACCGCCGGTGGGTCTCATGAGAACGTGAAGGTTCCTTGGATATACGAATATGTCCCTTGAGGGTATTTCCTTCTTCAGATAAACAGTAATAAAGACACGATACGGCTCGTCTCTTCTGTATTCGTAATGATATTCCACTATCCTTTCATGTGATTTTATTAAGTATTTTAGCCGCTTGTTCTTTGAAGAACGAACCACACGTCCTCCTTTCATCAGCTTGACGTTCCGCGAAAATATCGATTCCCACTTATTTTTCTTTGTTGCGATCATCCGACCGATTTTTCGAGTACTCCACCAGGAAAGTAATATAATACCGGTTAGTGTGAAAATTAATATAATTATGACCACAATAATAACGCCAGTATTTGCACTCATGGTACATAGAAGATTCTATTTTATAATATGATTTTTTATTATATTTTCTAGTAGAAACTTTTTCACGAGAACGATTCGACATCATTTATAATTGTAGAGCCTATTGTAAGCATCTTCTTCTTCATCGGTCTTCTCATTCCCGCTTCTTTTCAAAATCGAGTATATTATTATGGCCAAAATAAAAACGATGAATCCAAAGGTGAACATGAAAGTGCCGCAAATTCCGTAAGGGTGTTTCTCCTGGGTAACATTTATGGTTCCATTCTCACCAGCACTGTTGTAGAAGGGTATGTGGGCTTCTTCTTCAGTTGTGTATGAATAAAGTATCATTCCAACCACAATAAGGGCCGCGGCAATTGCAAAAATTCCGATTACGAGTGCGATCTTGAGGGCTTCCACGTTTCATCCCACCGTTTTTACCATAAAAATATAGTACAGCGCTCATTAATATCCTTTTCCAATCAATTCATCTGAAAAATAAGTTAACATCATCTAAGTGATGACAAAGAGTAATTTTGGAAAATGAAAGGCCTCCGCTCGTAAGTCTTTAACCGCTCTGTTTATCAGCTACCTGAAGCATAGGGATTAAATTTATTATGCTCTTAAAATAATATATTAATGGAGATTGCTGCAAATGTATCCCGCTGTTCATGGTCTGGTAGCTTGGATATTAGTGTCCTTAACATTAAAGGATTCTAGAGATAGGCGGTTGGCCGTTATCGCCGGGGTGATTTCAGATATAGATGGGGTTTTCATCTTATTTAATATGGAATTATTTAGCAAATACCATCATACTTTCGGTCATTCGTTACTGTTTGGAATATTAATCGCTCTTGTCCTGGGGGTATTCGGGAAACGAAAATTTAAAGTGTTCTACATTGCTTTTTGTGCCTTTCTCATACATCAAAGTTTGGATATCATCGGATCAAATTGGGGAATATATCTTTTTTATCCTCTCTCAGAATTCGAAATTACCTTGACGTCGATTCTTTCGGATCCAATGATCTATGACATTATCAATCCAATCGTTTTTATTTTAGCGATACTCTCAACAATTCTAATCATGTATAAAAAGGAATTTTCTCCGATACAGTTCATATCCGAGAAACTGGACCGACGGATCACGGCTTATTTGGTATACCCCTTCAAATATAAGTGTGACATTTGTGGTAAATGGGCTTTTATACAATGTTCGAACTGTGGAAAGAAAGCCTGTCCGGATCATTCGAAGGATATTATTAAATGGATTTGCACCTCATGCGGTAAATCTACAAAAAAGGGCGGTAAAACTTAATCTATCATATGGGTCAGAAACCTTTGAATTGAAGGTAGAGAGGAAATCCCAACAGAGGGTATCCCTCCTGGATCCCTCATAAAGATGTATTTATAGAATAGTGAGGGAAATTACGCACCAAATTAAGGCGCCGCCACCAACTACGAGATTGATGATGGTTCCTATCCAATACGTCACAGGCCGTTCTTCCCGGTGGACAAGCCCCCGCCTGGAAAGCAGCTTTCCCGTGATAAGGGCAAAAACACCCATACCAAGCATGACAAATCCAAAGATCAGAAGGAAAATTAGTTCGGACATATTTATTAGAATCGGCTATCAGATTATATGTTTTTTCTCTGCATTTTCTGCAATTTTTTTAATCTAATGGAGGGGGTTATTGACATCGTTCTTATCTTAATAACTTATAGTTCCTTTTTGAAAAATATTTCCTTATCCCTTTGATCCATTTCATCATTCTTTTCCCTTCTAATGATAAAGTATGTCACAATGGCTAAAATAAAAACAATGAATCCTAGACTGAAAAGAACAGAACCGCAAAGTCCGAAAGGCTGTTTCTCCTGGGTAACATATTCGGTCCATTGTCGACCGTCGCTAGAGCTGAAATATATGGGGGCTTCTTCTTCGATAGTGATCGAATATAGTATAAGTCCCACCACAATAAGGGCTACGCTAATTGCAAAAATTCCTATAATTATCGCTACCTTATGGACTTCCATATATCATTCCTCTTAAAAAGCACCCGCCATCTGTCTATCAATCCAATATTTCCATTTTTTTATTACGAATTATACGAAAACCTTCTTTCTATATATTATTTCTATTTCAATTTTTGGGTTTATGACTGATATTTATTGACGTAATCCCAAAAAAATACAGATACACTAGTTGATTTCATAATTATGTACTAATTATTGTTTTATAATATGGACCGTGCCGTTCATCAGACCAACCATTACTTGAGCCCGAATGATTCAATTGGATTTTCACCATTGACTATACACAAAAAAGAAGATCGGCGGGGGAACCCGCCGATATTTTACCCGCACCGCTCCAATAATTCTAGCCCGTCTGTGCTTTCAGGAATTTAGGCAGACCGGAGGAATCCCGCGGCCCGACTATTACCTTCCAGCCGCTCTCCTCCTCCAGAGAGCCGCTCATGCGAGCTACCTGGCCGGGGATGATGATGCTTTTCTGTGGGACCGATTCCTCGAGGCCGAGCTTCTTTATGAATTCCGCTACGCCTTCCGCAGTGAGCTTTTCCGCAGCAAAGGCCGTCATCACGGACAACCCCTCGGTATCCACCACAAGCAGTTTCGACGGTATCTTCGATTTTTCGATATCTCCCCTTACGATGAAATAGGTCAGGGAGAAATTCGTGGTGAGCATCAACGGCGAGTTCTCGTTGGTGGGCCCGCTGATGTCGTAGACCTTCGCTTCCATCTGGAGCGGTTTTTGCGGATCGGTATAAATGTTCTGCCTCAGCGTCATTATGGGGTAGATGGTGGATACGGGAACCTCGTCGAAGGTGACGATGGACGCGTATTTCATCACTCCCAGAGCTCCCATCATCCCGGGATCGGATGCGCTGCTTTCCAGCAAAACCGGGAAACCGAAAGGCCTGAATTTCTTTTTGATAGCGGATCTGCGTAGTATGGTAAGATTCCTGAGTGCATCACCGAGTTGTTTTGGCCCAAAATCGAGTACGATATCTTCGACGCCTTTTCCCTTGACCTTCTCCGAGAGTTCCGCCAGTCCGTTCAGGTCTTCGCAGTAGACTACCAGGGGTAATTTCAGTTCCGCCGCCAGACCCGCCATGGCTTCCCAGTTATCCTGGGTTGCACGATACAAAAGGGGTCTCGCACTCACGAGAGCGCGGGCTGCTCCTTCCATGGTTCCCGCATCATCCGCCATGAGTATCATGGGTTTTCCCGCAAGCGAATTGACCTTTTCCGCAGCCTCCTTGAACTTCCCCGCGTCTCCGGATGCACGCACCGCCACCATGTCCAGCTTCATTACCTGACCTATGCGGTCGAATTCGTAGGATTTTACACCGGCGGCCTTCCCTTCCAGGTCGCCGTCATCGTCGGCTATTATCTGGCAAAGAAGCGTCGGATGGAAGAATTTCTTGTCGTGCCTGAACATTTCCGTCTCGTCACCCATCTCCACTTCAGCTCCGACGGGGCCGAACTTGACCTTCTTGATGGGTGGTGCCGCCGCTCCCTCGAGAGCCCCTCTTCCTGCATCGGATATGTCCGGACAGCTGTCGAGCGAGGTCTTCTGGTTGGCGAGCTGCATGGCGAATGCCAGGCAGGTCGGAAAACCGCATTTGCCGCAGTTGGTTTTCGGTAACTGCATGAATATCTGCATTGCATTAAGTGCCATCACTCACCACCCCCAGGGTAAAGTTCGTCAACAGCTTGTTTCATTCTCTGGAGAACGGAGGGGCTGTGCACTACCAGGAGTTCCGCCCCGGCGACGAGAGCTGCCATGCCCGTGTCCGCTTCCCATTCGATGCCGCGTTTGGTTGGCTCTCCCAGACGGTCCCCGACCTCGTTCACATCGGGCGCAGCCCATGCAAGAGACAGGTCGCATATGATAGGTGCCTGCAGAAGGTTATCCCCCATGAGAGCAGCAAGCCGGATCCTCTCTATTATTGAATATGAATATTCCAGACCGACCCCGAGAGCCGCCTGCAGCGGGTCCATGACAATGTTACCCAGATCAATACCGAAATCCTTCAGAAGGATCACTATCTGCTTTGCAAGGTTGATGTCGATGTTGCTGAAACCGATAACGCAGTGCCCGTTCGCCATGGAAGCAACGGCAATGGATTTGTACCAATCCTCCTCTGCCGCACCCAAAAGAAGCCGCTCCCCCTTTCCCGCCTCGGAAACCATTTCCATCAATTTCGTGTCGTTCTCATTATGTCCTGAACCATATACGATAAGAGGTACGCCAACAGCTTCCAATACTGCTTTCAGGGTATTGACAGCATCCTCGTTGCTGCCTCCATCTCCTTCGGGATTGGTGCTAACTAGCTTCAGACATAAGCCCTCGGCTCCAAACTCAACGCATTTCTTTGCCCAGGAAACAGGGTCGTTGATGGCATCGCCGAATTCTTCCTTGACTGCTTCGGGAAAGTCCGCAGGGAGGCTGTCCAGCACATCCATGAAGAGCGCCGGTTTTCGTCCCGGACTTCCCTCGAAATTCAAATAAGGCAGAGCACTGGAACCGCCAATTATCACCTTGGATGTCCTTGTGCCCCCCTCCTCTTTTGTTGCCCCGATAGTGACCTCTCTTATACTTCCGCTCCATTTCTCTTTGGGTATTTCGAAAACCATTATTTCACGTCCTTTACATAAATTCCATCAGGTTGGGAAGGGCAATGGCCGGATGACCGACCTCTATGCACCATTCCATGAGCTGCGCCGGGTCCGTTACATTTGTCTCATCCGCTATCTTGTCCAGGAAATTTGGTATCCCGAGTTCCTTTGCCCGCTGCTCCATGATCTCTCGCATATCTTCCTTCAATTGCTTGGGCATCCACATCAGTCGTTTGAAGCCGTCTTCCGCCCTGATAAACTTGGGACTCACAAGGAACTTTCTTCCTATACCGAGGAAACCGGGCGTCTGCTTACCGCCTCCAACGGAACCAGCGAGTGTGGTGAACTTCATGCCGATTGGCGTCATTCCACCGTATTCCCGGTTAACAACAATGAAACCCTGGGCATCCGCGGTCATTGCAACGATGCACTCGAAACACCCGCAGCTGGTCATTGGGAATTTCATCAAGCTGTATTGGTTGAATATCTCTATCTTTCCGTGACTGTGCTCCCTTACCGCCTGGTTGACCCCTTCCCACTGGCCCTTGTGTTCATCGATGACACCGGTCTTGGGAACCGGCTGATTTGGACCTGTGGGAGCGATCTCCTTGCTGGCCTTGGAATCCATCCAGTTGATGGCACCGCACAGTCCAAGCCTCTCCGGGCTGATTATGCATACATGATCGGGGGCGAAGGACTGGCAAAGCGTGCAGGTGTAGAAGGTATCCACAGCCTCATCGGTGAGACCCGCCATCTTCTTGTCCCTTTCTTCGTAAGAGATCCAGGCTTCTTCTTTCCATTTTTCCAGCTCCACGGGATCGGTGACAATGGTTACCTGTACCCTGTTAAGGATCGATCCGAACTCCTGATGCATCATGGAATAAAGGATGGTCCCGAAATCTTTGAAGCAGAACCCCTCTTTTACCGAAGCCTTGGACAGCCGTATCCATACCAGATTGCGTTGGCCCGTATGCCATCCGCCTTCGGCAAAGTTGATGAATTGATGTATCCGTCTTTCTAGAACAGGTTCGAAATCCTCCTGCATCTTCTTGCCGTATACCTCCACGAACATTCCCAGCGTTGTCGAGCCTCCTTCCTCCATCTCATCCAGGTCCGGTCCGATCAACTGTATCTTACCGTCCTCTACCTGGTCCGCCTCCCTCATTTTACACAACTCGAAACAGAGGGTCTTCGAGGCACCCCCGGCCTCAATTGCCATTCCGCTCCTTCGAACGGTCTCACCCTCAAAGGCAGGACCGTAAGCTACAGGGATATCCACATCACCCATCTTTATGACCATGTCCCTGATCTCGATGGCGGTTGAAATGATCTGGTCATAGTCCTTCTGCATTACGTATTTCCCAGGTATCTCTTCGATATCCTGGTCGGTTATGGTAGGCGAGCCGTGGAAAAGGACGGCGAACTCCGCCGCGATCTTAATGTCATCCAGGGGGCCCAGTTGAATAACCACTACTTTCGGACGCTTGGCCATGTATTCGTAGATTCCTTTTCGGTCTCCCGGTTCCTTTCCACCGAATATCATTGCAGCGCGAATAGCGAAGCTTAGGCCGTGTATAGCCTGGGTGAACTCTCCAACGCAGAAAAGCATTCTGTCGAGCCCTTTCTTGTCCCCCACCTGGATACCGGCTTCCTTGATCTGCTGGATAATGTCGAAGGTGGCGATGATCAGCATACCCTTGTTCTGCGCATTTCGGACTATCTTCTTCAATGCCTGAGGATCCTTTGCCTTACCCACCAGCACGATGGCTCCTGGGATGGTATCGTCCACGAAGCCGATCCCCAGTTCCCTGAGGACGACGTCGGAAATAAAACCGCTGTAATTCGGGTGATCCTCGTAGGGGTTCTTGCCATCGATGTATTTTATTGCTTCAACTATCTCCGCTGCGATCATGGTCGCCTCGCCGGAAGCGATGGCGCTTTCTAGAGATATGTCGTCCTCCCTTATCCGGCGGCGGACCTTGCCAAGTATTACCGGTAACTGCCCCAGGCTCTCTACCTTTACGCCGTACCAGGCCATGACACAGGGAAGATAATATCCTGTATTGGGGTACTCGATCCTTGCGTTCCGTCCGAATCTGGTCATTGCGCGGTTCAGAAGGTATTCTGCATAACCGGTAGCGATTACCGCACCGTCGATTGCCTTTCTGTAAATCTGTTCCTTCATGAGTTTAGGTCTTACGTCATCCCTGGTGGTGCCATCCCAGTATAACCCCTCAGTGTCTTCACCTATCCCAAGGCGCCACCGCCTGTATTTTATAATATTGTTCAGCTTTCTTGCTGCTTCTTGAGGGTCTTGTTCGAAAACGAAGAAACCTCCGTAAACGTCGTGGGCCGTAACCTCTGCGATCTCGGTCACCAGGGGACTTCCCTTGTGATAGGCATTGACCCCCACATGAGTAGGCCAACCCGTGGTCACGAGCCAACTCCCTATGGCTACCGCTTTCTCGCTCATGGCTTCCGGAGCGGAGCCGACGATTGGAAGCTCGGACATTTTCAGGTTCATCTTCTGGGCAAGTTTACTAACCAAATTTTGTACCCGCGAATTGTCAACACAGGATCCCATGTGAATAATTAATGGTAATCCGCCTTCGATACCGGCCTTTTCACCCACTTCCTTCAAGAATCCCTTGAGGGAATCGCCGGCATATTCCGCTGCGGCTTCAGGTGTCAACAGTCCGTGTTTGGCATATGACTGGGCCGCACAGCCGGTGGCGAGCACAAGAACATTCTTCTTTGCAAGTTCGGTCGCCACAGTGTTATGGGCAAAATCGTGCTTGACTTTTGCATTGTTACAACCGGCAAGAAGTGCGATACCCTGCAGGGTGCCGTCATTTATCTTGTCAGCGAGATACTGGTATGGTCCGTCCGGGTTCATCATTGAAAATATCCGCTCAACCTCCTCCAGACTGAAACCTGCCACCACCTTGTTCTTCACTTCCGGGATATGGATGATGCTCGGGTCACGGTTCTTGAAGGCATCCATTGCCACATTCAGGATCTCACGTGCGCATTCTTCCGCATGCTCCTCGTGGAATTCGATATGCGTGTCGCCGGGAATCCTGGTTATCTCCTGGGTGGAGATCATCTGTGTATGGAAACATTGGGCCCACCAACCTTGACTGGGTGCGATACATTGATAGTCCACCACCATGGCGTCGATAACCCCGGTGGCAATGGCCAGCTCTTGGATCATATAATTCGTTGCTATCGGGATCCCCCGCCTCATCAACAGCTCGTTGGCAGTACAGCATATACCGACAATGTTGAAGCCTCTTGCTCCGGCCGCTTCAGCCTCGCTCCTCATATCATCCGCCATATCGCAGATCACTTCACTGAGGATCGGATTATGGCCATGCACACAGATATTGACATGATCCTCTTTCAAGCTGCCGAGGTTCGCTTCCGATTCGATCAATTTGGGTGTGCCAAACAGGATATCCGATACTTCCGTACTGAAATTTTCTCCTGTCAGATCACCGAGCGCTGCCTTCAAACCACCAAAGATGAGCGGGACCGGGTCTGCGTCGCAACCCATTGTCGTCCTGTGCATCACCTCGCATATGCCCCGATCTATGTTCGTTGGAAGAACATTGTGCGAATCCGCGAGTTCGATCATACTGTCCGGCATCAGTTTCTTGAACCAGGTGCAAGCTTCATTTGTCTGCCGAGAAAAGTCATCGAAACCCATCGCTACCACTTCACGTGCTAATTCCAATAGGTCTTTCCCTTCCGTATCGATTCCTATCTCTCCTGCAACCCTTTTCAATTTTTCCTCATCCTTTATTCTGTAAGCTGGAGCATGTCCCTCTCCTACAGCATGTAAAGTATGGGCAATATGCCGACCGTGATCCGAATGCGCTGCAGCACCGGCCGCCGCCATTCGAATGATATTCCGGGCCACTATAGTGTAGTCCCTTGCACCGCAAACACCTTTAGCAGGTTCTCCGCCATGCGGGTTTATCCGGCATGGCCCCTGGAGGCAGATCCTGCAACACAGACCCGTATCTCCGAATCCGCACTGCGGGGATTGTTTATCTAAACGGTCCCACAGAGTATCTAGACCTTTTTCTTTCGCTATTTCCATGAGCTCTTTTGCTACTGGATCGCTTGTTTTTTCTTCAATATCAACCATTTTATTTGCCCCTTCGTTGTTGGTTAAAAAGGTTTAAAATTTAAATCAAGAAGGCCCCATATATCTTAAGCATCGGTTTCGATCACTAATAAAGCATCTACCGGGCATTGAGCAACGCAGGCAGGTGTTTCATCATCCAGGCACAGATCACATTTTACCGATTTTCCTTCGTCCGTCATCTGTATGGCGTCGAATGGACAGGCCTCAATACAGTTACCGCATCCGTCGCATATCTTCGCATCGATATACACGTAACCGTCATCCTGCTGGATTATGGCATTCTCGGGACAGGCATCCACACATTTGGGTTTCTTGCAGAACACACACCTTATCATTTTCGGCTTTCCCTTTTTCTCGGTGATGGTGATGCGCGTAACCGGGCGGAGACCCAATTGGGATATCTCGGAAGTACTGTTGGCTTCACTATGCACCAGGGCGCACGCGTTCTCGCAAGAATGGCATGTGACGCATAATTTGGCGTTGAAACGCACTTGCCTCAAAATATTCACCTCGGATATTTGGTATTTTTTTATATTAATAGTAGGGCATTAGTACAATTCAGGTCTGATAATTAGGAGTGTTGTCCTACCGCAGGTGCGCATACAATTAATAATATTAATATGTTTTGAGTCCTTTAATTAGTCCTTTCCATACCGATGGGATTCCATAAGAAATCATAAAACCCCCCAAACGGTCCCTGTGACTGGGAGAGGTGTGGAATGATGGTGTTGAATCCTTAAATCCGGGAGCAGAATGATTCTTCTTCCGGACTGATATTTCCGACGTAACAATTAAATTATTTGCTTATCAAACAACTTATTATATGTTAAAAAGTGACATTTGCGACCGGACCTTCCCCTTTGATGGGTGATCCGGGCAAGTATCTCAGAAGGCTTTTACCATGATTATACTTAAATATAGATATTCAGAATAGAGCTGAAAAGGCAGATTTGTCAATTAGCGGTTTCAGGTGATCATCAAATGGCTAGGAAGAAAGATAAAAAAGGAGATCTAATGGAGACCGATCTTGACGAGGACCATAATTTCCAGGATGATGATATTCTGGAGCGCATGAGGAATGAACGGGTGCGAACGGAGGAAGAGATTTTCATACTGATGAAGGAAGCGGGGAAAGGGCTTTTTCAGAGTCAGGTTGAACTGAAACAGGCTCCCTGGAAAGTTGTCTGGTTAAAACAGGACCTCATGCTAGAACGTCAGGAAAAGATCATCGAACTGCTATCCAATATCAACAAGAACTTGGAAAAAATGTTGATAAAAGGAAAATAATTTTTATTTATTCGAAGAGATGATGGAAATGTTGGGAGCGTGTTTGGAACATGGTTATTATAGGGGTGAACGATGCCCCTTTTGCGATCAGCCGGGAAAATTTCTCATGAATGATGGTGAAATGGAGTCCATTGGACGAATGATGGCTGGAATATTACGTCATTTCCCCGAGAAGTTCAATCTACCAATTGACCACACTGGTTGGGTGGATCTCATAGGACTTATCGAAGCAATCAAGAGTCGAAGGAAACAATTCTACTGGTTGAGGCAGCATCATGTTCGGGCAATGGTGGATACTGACAAGAAGGGACGATATCAGACGGTTGGAAATTCGATACGGGCAACCTACGGTCATACCATCGACGTGGAACCGGACCTGCCTCGAACGAACATCCCTGACGTGCTTTTTTATCCCACGAGCCATGCGGAAGCGGATCTCTTGATGGAAAGCGGCTTGATGCCCGTGGATCGAAAGAAGGTGCATTTAAGCAAGACCCTGGATTCGGCCATGATAGCAGGGAAATTCCGTGTCGACGAACCAGTCATAGTACGAGTAGACGCCAAGGGAGCCATACTTGGCGGCTATCCCATTGGAGAGGCCGGCAGTACCGTATACATTGCCAAAGAGATACCGCCAAAATATTTGTCCTTGATCAATGATGAAGATCACGATGAGATGCGGTTGATAAATCTGGAATAAATATTTTTAACCTTTTTTGCAAAAAAATCCCCATTTGTCTTGTTTAGAGGCATTCAGGGATCGGATTTTCACACGGGCATTTCCCTTCGAGAAATTTTCATGACAATGTTTATATAGGGTAAATTACATTGTTGTTAATGGTGAGTATACAACCCGAGGTTGTTAACCATGAGTGCGCAAGTTCCGCCCGAAAAGACAATATCTCTCGACGAGCTGCTGAGGATATTGGAGAATCCAACACGCAGGCAGATACTTGCCAAATTGACGAGGGAAAGGCATTACCCGCTTCAGTTATCGAAAGAACTGAACGTCTCACAGCAGTCGATAATGAAACATATGAAAGTGCTTGAGGAATACGGTCTCGTGAAGAGTGAAATGCAGAGGAGTCCCGGGGGGCCGCCCAGAAAACAATATGTCCCTGCTGCGCATTTCTCAATCGAGATATATCTATCCCCGGACACTTTCAGGGCGGAACTGCGGGATCAGTCCAAGCACTTGAGAACTCAGTTGCCCACTGTGTCCGATGCTGCGTCGAGGGATGTGGGTGAAAAGATCATACGCTTCGGTCATGAGCTGGAACGATGTATCAACACCCCGGATTCCCAAGAATGCCTGAAACGAATATCGCAATTGATCAGGGTAATGAACCGCGAGATAGAAAAACGTGAGTCGCAGCGGGATATGCTGTTGAAACTGCGCTCTGTCGCATTAAGGGTGGGGCGCGAGGTTATCGCCGAAATGGCGGACAGCTACACCACCCGGAAGATATTGTATTATTATATAGAAGAGGACGAAATGGATATTGATACGCTCTCGGAAGAGATGGACATGAGAGTGAAAGTTATCGAGAAAGCCGTGAAAAAATTATTTCACGGCCTGTTTCAGGAGGATTGAAAATGCAGATATTCAACCTGATAAGGACCATGGCGATCATGGAAAATATTCAGATGTGGGAGAAGGAGGGATTTGCGATCAATATCCTGTTCGAAGGAAACGCTTTTCCGTTTGATGCATTTGCACCAATGAATGAAATGGAATCGACTGGACAAAAGTCACGAGAAAAATATGAGGAACCCAATGAAGAGGAGCTCGGAAAATGGCAAGGAACGAAAGAACAGTAATTGTACGAAATTCCTCCCGAGAAGGTGAAATGGAACAAGGAAAAAGCACAAAATCAATATCAGTAAATCAAAAAGGAAGTGATGAAAAATGGGAAAAATAATTGGAATAGATCTTGGAACTACCAACTCCGCCGTTGCCGTCATGGAAGGCGGCGAGCCCACAGTAATTCCCAATGCGGAAGGGGCAAGGGTCACGCCATCAGTAGTGGCGGTGACCAAGAACGGGGACCGTTTGGTAGGGCAGATCGCGAAGAGACAGGCGATAACGAACCCCAAGAACACTGTTGCCTCCATAAAGAGGAAAATGGGGACAAAGTATCGGGTAAAGATGGGTGGCGAACAGTACACGCCACAGCAAATATCCGCAATGATCCTTCGAAAGCTGAAGGAAGATGCGGAGAACTATCTTGGTGAGAAAGTGGAGGAGGCCGTGATCACGGTCCCCGCTTATTTCCACGATTCCCAGCGACAAGCGACCAAGGATGCTGGAAAGGTTGCCGGTCTGAAGGTGCGTCGTATTATTAACGAGCCCACTGCTGCGGCACTTGCTTACGGTCTAGACAAGGAAAAAGAGATGCGCATACTGGTCTTCGACCTTGGTGGCGGAACCTTCGACGTTTCTATTCTTGAGATCGGAGAGGGCGTGTTCCAGGTAAAGTCCACAAGCGGGAACAATCTTCTTGGAGGAGATGATTTCGACAAGAAGATAATCGATTGGATGGCTCGGAAGTTCAAGAAAGAGAACGGCACCGATCTTCGCAAGGATCCAACCACCCTGCAGAGATTGAAAGACGCTGCAGAGAAGGCGAAGATCGAGCTATCGGGCGTACCCCAAACCAACATCAACATACCCTTCATTGCTCAGGTTGAAGGGGAGGCAAAGCATATCGATTACAATCTTACTAGAGCCACCTTCAACAAACTGACCAGTGATCTCATCGACAAGACCATGGGTCCCACCAAGAGGGCAATGAAGGATGCCGGTTTCAAGCCGTCGGATATAGACAAGATCCTTCTGGTAGGCGGTTCCATACGTATACCTGCCGTGCAGGATGCTATAAAGAACTATCTCAAAAAGGAGCCCTCGCGAGAAATCAACCCCGACGAGTGTGTATCCGTAGGCGCGGCGATCCAGGCAGGTGTGCTGGGTGGAGAGGTAAAGGACCTTCTGCTTCTGGATGTAACGCCTCTATCTCTGGGCATCGAGACGCTTGGGAGTGTGATGACCAGAATAATCGAGAGGAATACCACCATACCGACATCGAAGAAGAAGATATTCTCCACTGCTGCGGACAGCCAGCCCGCGGTAGACATACACATCCTCCAGGGTGAGCGCCCCATGGCGCCGCAGAACAAGACGCTGGGCAAGTTCTCGCTGGTGGGAATCCCGCCGGCTCCCCGCGGGGTACCGCAGATAGAGGTGCAGTTCGACATAGATGTGAACGGTATACTTCACGTGTCGGCGAAGGACCTTGCCACTGGAAACGAGCAGGACGTGACCATCACAGCTACTGCCAGGTTGTCGGACAAAGAAATCGAAAAGATGCAGGGCGAAGCGGATACCCATGCCGAGGAGGACCAGAAAAAGCTGAAGCTCATCGAGGCGAAGAACAAGGCGGATACACTGGTTTATTCCACGGAAAAGGCAATGAAGGAGCACAAGGACAAGCTTGATGAAAGCAAGATCGACGACGTGACGGATGCTATCAAGAAGGTGAAAAAGGCCATGGAGGGCGACGACGCTGACGAGATAGATAAAGAATGCGAGGAACTCATGGAGATATCGCAGCAGTTGTTCGCGGCCATGTACCAGGGGGTTGGGGATCAGGGGGACCACACCGGTTTCGAGGGAGCCTCAGACGGTGGGGATGCGGACGAAGACGTTGTGGATGTGGACTACGACGATATGGACTGATCTTTTGATATGGGGGGCTGTTCATCCCCCCCTATCTTCTTTTCGATCTTGTCCATAATCGCCATTGATTTTTCCCCCATGGATGATATGAGGTTCGACCCATGGCGCAGAGGGATTATTACGAAGTACTTGGTCTCAAAAAGGACGCTTCCAAAGAAGAGATTACCAAGGAGTATCGAAAACGGGCCTTGAAGTACCACCCCGACCGAAACCCGGACGATAAGAAGGCTGAGGAAAAGTTCAAGGAGGCCACGGAGGCTTACGAGGTTCTCTCGGACGCTGACAAGAAGGCCCAATACGACGAGTTTGGTCACGATGCCCAGGATCTCGGCAGCAGGGGTTTCCGGTATTCTTCTGGCTTTGACATCAACGACGCAATGAACATATTCATGCGGGATTTCGGTGGAAGAGGAGGAGGTTCCGACAACGATATCTTTTCAATGTTCGGTGGCATGGGCCGAAGCCGCTCCCAAAGAGGCGAGAATCTGGAATATACAGTGTCCATTCCCTTGAAAAAGGCATACGAGGGGGGCAAGGTCAGCATAACCGTTCCGAGGACCGTGGGCTGTAAAGCCTGCACCGGAACAGGTGCCGAGGGCGGGAAACTAAAGACCTGTCCGCAGTGCAAGGGCAGCGGCAGAATACAGAGCGGCCGATCGGGCGGTATGGGCCAGATGTTCATGAGCATAGGCGCTTGCCCGTCCTGCGGGGGGAGGGGGAATACTGCTGATAAACCATGTAAGCGCTGCGGCGGCCAGGGGAGCATGTCGGAAAAGAGCAGTATCAGCGTTGACGTCCCCAGAGGCATCATGTCCGGGAAGAAGATGCGGCTGCGCGGTAAAGGAAATGCAGGGGGTCCGGGAGTGCCCCCCGGGGATCTCTATCTCCGGGTCGAGGTGATGGAGGACGGAAAGTTCAAGCGGGAAGGGGATGACCTTTACCTTACCGTAGCAATCCCTTTTTACAAGGCGATACTGGGGGCCGAGATCGAGGTTCGGACTATGGAGGGACGGTCCAGGGTGAAAGTGCCTCCTGGAATTCAACCGGGAGCAAAGCTCAGGCTGAAAGGTAAAGGAATGCCGAGAATGAAAGGTAACGGATCGGGGAATCTATATGTCGTTATAGCTGTGAAGATACCAAAACGATTATCGGAAAAGCAGAGGGAACTTATAGCTGAATTTGAAAAATCGGAATAAAACTCATATCAACTTTTTCAGGTCCTCCATGTTTTCTTCGTAGGCCCCGATGACGATTTCCGTTGCCCCGAAGAATTCTGAGAAATCAAGGTCCTTCAATAAACGTTCATATCCAACGAATACGGCCCTGTCCTCGTTGAGTCCCCATTTGGCCATTAATGAAGTGTTGTTCAAGCGCAGGAGATGCTCGAATATACCGCACAGGTCTCCTCCAGATATTTTCAATCCCTCGCATCTGAAGCTTATTGAGGATTCCTTAAGAATTATATAGAGGTCAATGATCTTTTTCTTGCCGGGGATCTTCACCTTGAAACCGTTCGTGTACTGGGTAATGTCCTCGTATTTCGCTTTTTTAATGAATTTCTTGATCTTTGTCATATCCGTCATATGAAAATCCTCCCGGATGGGTGCGAAAATACAATGATGATATATTATGGTTTTGCCCTGCTAAGGGGTCAAATATGCCCCGGAGGAAAAATATGTAAAACAAATTTTTGACAAACTATTTTCCCCTCGAATAGAATGAATTAGTTCCGTCCACAATTATTATTCAATTCCCCATTATTGTATTATAGTCCTACTATTTACATTTGGGAAGAGTTCATTGGAAAGTTATTTATTGTACAATGTATTGTCAAATATGATGTCAGCTTTCGGTTCAAAAGAGAATGATGATTCTTTAAGGGTAACAAAGTTGGATCTTGTTCTTAAAACAATTATGCTTCTGACCATTTTCATCTTCATAACATTGTACCTTTTATTCTTCGACTTCTCATGGCAGTATTCATGGGTGGTCTTTAACCTGGGGGTGGGGTATATGATCCTTACAAATGGAAAACGAAGGAATTATTATCTTCGTTTCTTCAAGGGCTTTCTGGAAATAAAGGTGTGGGCCTATGCTGCTCTCAATATATTTCTTGTAGTGGGGACAATGGTCCTGTTCTTTTTCATAAGCAGCGGCTCAACAGGTGGGGGAAGTGACGGAGGCGGTGGCAACCCCTTTGTTTCAAATCCACTTTTTCTACTTTTCCTCATTCCCATCGTCCCCATCTTTGCCGATGCTGAAACCAGAATCTTCCAGGGACTTATAATAAAAAAGATAATGGGTCGATATCTGACCTCCTGCAAGAGCTGTCAGAAGAAAGCGCTTGCTCTTGAAAAATGTGATCTGTGCGGAAATGACACCGGTGTCTCTAAGGTCCGGGAGCTGTCCCACCTTTATCTCTCAAAGGTCGCTGTTTTTGTTTCAGCTTTCGTATTCGCTCTGGTACATGTGATCCTCACCTGGAATGTAGGCACATTCATCCTCATAGTCGGTGGTTATCTTCTCGGCCACCTGTACATAAAGGAGGGTGCGGTAATGGTGGCAAAGGTGCACATGATTTATAATTACATTTTACTTTTCATATTAATAATCTCTATGTTTATGTGAGGTAGTATTAATGGCTCGAAAGTATGTTTTCCCGGCGGTGGCCCTGCTTCTGGTGGTACTCACCGGAGCAACCATTCGGGATGCACTTGATCTTGAGGTCTATAATCCCGGTTATGGGATGTCGGCCGTGTTTGTCAATGGAACCACCCATGTTCTGGCCCAGGATTTTGTCAACATGAAATCAGACCTACGGTATTTTGAAATAGACCCCGAGGGAAAACTGGTGGAAAATCGGATAGTGTACGAAGGAGAGGACGATTCCATTTCGCCTAAATTGACCGTATATGACGGCAGTCCATATTCAGCCTGGCTTATTGTGGAACCGGGGGAATCACAGGGGAAAATACAGTTCTCCGGTCTCAAAAGTCGTGGGCTTGATCCAGTATTGCTGGATGGTGACAACTGCAGGAGACTGCATATGGAAGCTGCTGCAAATATTGTACTGGTGTATCACAGGGAAAAAGATATTTATGCAATTTCGGGGAAACCAAGTGATATTCTGGCAAAAAAAACATCTCCGGTCTTACTTTACAGCTCTGAAGGGGAAATCACCGCACTGGATTTTGCTGCCCACGGTAGCAGCATTTCTGTTTTCTGGTCGGAAAGGTCCGCTGGGTCGGAGTTAAATCAAACCCGCATCATGATGCTGAACAGGAACCTGTCCAACCCGGATGATCTGTCCCAGCCAGAGGAATTACTAAACAGCGCTCGGGAAATAAATTCAATGAAATGCGATGCTAGCTCAGAGAGGTTCTGCTTAAGCTATGCTGAGTATATTTCCGGAGATGAGGAATTTTCCAGCATCCAGCTCTGGGCATTGGAGTCCTCCCTTTTTGGAAATTTCAGCTCCCCGGTGAAAATAGGTTCAGGGAAGAGCGCTTCCATTCCACGTTTTGTCAATTATGATGGAAATCAAGCCTGGATTGTATGGTCGGATAATGAAGTTTACAGAAGAATGCTGGATGAGGGGGAAAGAGGTGAAGACCTGAGTCGAAGGAATTTTGAGATTTATTCGTGCAGCATTGTAAACGAGAGCAGTTCCGTCCCGGTAATGCTGACCTCTGCAGACTCCGAGCGAAGTATAGGTGTTGTCCTTGTTACTAATAATGATCGAACCATTATATGGATGGACCTGGCGGACGGCTATAACCTGTATATGAGCCCGTGGCACGGGGCTGCAATCGGAAAATCCACCGATCTGACCGGAAATGAAACACCCGGTATAGGTTCTATGATGGCAATGTTGATGATTCCCCTGATAATCGGCATGGTTGCCGTCTTCGTATGGAAGTTCAGGGCACAGAAAAAAGCCCAGGTAAAGGGTCCCGAAGAGCTGAGGAAAACAGTAGAGCTGGAGTTTGTAAAGTTCGTTGACCTGAGAAGCTATGTCTTTCTCAAATGGTTCTTCTTAATCGCCGGCGGGACCTTTATGATTCTGTTCATGGTTCTTGGAATAATGTCTGATGAATATTTGGAACCCGGGTTCCGCATATTTCCCCTCGGCATATTCCTCAATCTCATGGCTTTAATAATGGGAGCTTCCGTATTGTACAAACTGAGCGATGAAAAGGATGTTAGTCAATATCACAGGATCGGCATATACCTCACGTTGGGGGCGTTGGTACTTGCTGCAGTAGGCGTAGGGGCATTCGGTGCCGTTCAGTATCTAGGGTGGAAACCGATAGGTGCTGCTACCTTTTCAATTCACGTAAGTTCCATCCTTTCTTTTTCCCTGGCAATGGCAGGCCCCAGCGTAATTATTGCAGGGGCTACAGGGAGAAAAGGTCCTCTCTTAGCAGCGGTAGCCTATGTGATGGTACCCATCAATCTGATTTACGGATTGTGGCAATATTCCGAGAATTCTTTCTTTCCCTATATCAGGTGCCCGGCTTATTATCTGAGCTCTACAAATCTGATGCCGATTATGGTAATCACAATGATGGTGTCCATCTTTTTCACCATGATGCTGATCAAGTCACTTGGCCGGGAAAAGGTAAAGAAGCTCAAGGATTGGACGGCAGATGACCTGAGTATTCTGAGACGGAACGCCCTTATCTTTGTGGGGTTGATGACAGTTATGTTTTTAGGATTGGAGATTTTTATGTTCTGGGACTTAGGTTTTCAATTTGAGATAGATACCACCATGTTGGTCTTTGGTGCCCTTTTCGTAGTTATGACCCTGATGTTGCACAAGATGATGACCATAAGAATGACCCCGGAACAGGCAAAAAAGGCCATGGCCGACTCGCCTTCAAATTTTATTTTTGGGGGTTATGCAATGCCTCTAATTACACTGATAATGTCGTTTGTGTGCGGTATGCTCTTTGGCATTATCGGAGGATTGATCTTTGTGGGATTTTTTTTCTATCAGGAATACTCTTTTGATCGTTTTTTAAGACAAAAAGGATTTGAATATATAAAGCAAGCTCCAAAGGTCATTGAGGATATCAAGAAGGAGGATAAGGCGGATAGGATAATAATCGACAAGGGGAGGCGGTTTACCAGAGTCCAGGTGGCGAAGTATATAAACAGGAACGAGAGGATGATCCTCACATTGCATGGAATACTGTATATCGTAACGGCGTTGATGGCAAGCGGAGGCCTGAAACATCCAGCGGCCGATGGAATTGGCGGAATCATCCGGCTGGTTTTGGTTTCGGCAGGCCTTCTCATTCAAACGGGTCTGGTAATTTATCTGCTCGTAAACTTTCGAAGAATTGGCCAGGCTCGATCCTTGACCGAACTTATTCAGTACAATGGTAAAACCGGTATGGAGGTGATGGGATACGTGGTGATATTCTTTTTAACCTTACTGGGAATGGACAAGATCGGTTTTATTTCCATCTCTTCTCTGGTAATTCTCGGTGGGGTCATTACTCTTATGAGCATTTACAAAGTGAAGAAAAAGAACGTTTCTCTTCCTAATGGGGCATATCTGGTCAAGGGCCCCCATGCTCTGGGACTCAAGAGGTATGTGGATTCCCGCGAAGCCGCAAAAAAGGCCAGGGAAAAGGGTATAGTGTCTCTTATCGGAGATGAGGTCATTCCGGTTCATTCCTCCAGGGATAGCGGAAAAACACGGCTCGATGGGTCTGACTCCTCTTCTGAAACCCCTCCGGCAGATACGGAAAAACCTCGAAAGATAGGGGAGGGGGAGCATGGAGCGGTACTGTGCCAGGAACCCAGCGACATGTTTGAAAAGAGGAAAAAGCAGTCCCTTTATGTGGCAATATTTATTATGGCAATGCCCTTTATTTTCGGGGGAATTCTCGGCTTTCAGCTGTCCATTATGGTTGAGAGCATCAACAAGACTGTGTTGTGTATCGCCCCCTCATTGATCCTTGTTCCCATATTTCTGGGGCTCGGCGTCACCATGGTGAAGAGACGAGAAAAACTGAAGCCCATAACATTTCACGATTACGGGATCTCTTTATCAAATCTCCTGGGCAAAGAGATGTTCATCCCATACGGTTTTATAGAAAAATTCAATATCTCCGCAGGACCGAAGGGTAGAATTTTCCAGGGGGTCCAGAAAGGATATCCCCTGAATATACTCGTATGGCCCGAGCTGGAGGCCCTCATACCTTCGCTGGAGAAACGCTTTGGGAATCCCGACTATATACCTACAGCCAAAAAGGCACCCGTTTCACATAGAGGAAAGGAAACCTTTGTCTATATATGCTCCCTCCCGTTGGGTTTTCTATTTTCAGCTCTGATAGCCGTACAAGGAGATATGGATAATTTTTGGCCCAACGCTCTGGGAATGATGCCGCTGGGTGTTTCCATTTCCCTTGTCCTGTCCACCAGGGTCGCTGGCCTGATCCTTAAGAACAGGCAGTACAAACCTGACCCCAGACCGTTCTTTGCGGTTCTAGTGGTGGGTTTGGTGCTGGGGATCCCGGCCTGGTTCATCATTCCACCGGGCAACTTCATAATGTCGAATAATGATGAGCACCAAATGGAAATGGATGACTTTCTTTCATCCATGACAAGTACCGGATTGATCAACGATACTGAATTATTACTTGAAGATAGTCTGGTGGTTGATGATGAACTGTCCATGGTGAATGTTACGCTTGAGCTGCAGTGCACAGTTGGCGGTCAATATGCCGTCTATGTGGGTGAGAACGCAAGGTTGACGCTGATCAATTGTACTGTAAAGGGCCGGAGTCGAGATCTGGGTGCCGCCTTTGAGGTACACGGGGAACTGGAAGCCACTGATACTACCTTTTATTGGATCTTCGGGACCACCGATCAAACAAATGGCCAGGGAGGCATCGAGTTTTACAGCTCATATGGGAATTTCCAAAGCTGCACATTCCGGGATATGCTGACCAATGCTGTTATGGAGTTCGATTCGGAAATTTTCTTTAACGACTGTGTTTTTGAGAATGTGGTGACGAATGCGTAGAGATGAACGGCGGCAGGGTGGAATTGGTCAATTGTACTCTGGAGAACAGCGATTTTAGCCTGGGATGTTTCAATGGAGCAAGATTAATAGTGGATTCCTGTACATTCATCCGGTGTAATAATGCCTGCTGGAGTGCTGGCGGAGGAAATGATCTGAAAATTACAGGCTCAACATTTAGAGACTGTGAGGTCGCAGTTCGCACCAAGATAGGTGATGATCTGATAACTGAGGGCCTGGTCTTTGAAAACTGCGGTATCGAGATAGATACCAATGTTTTGAACTTCAGCAATTATCTTTGCGGGGGCTTGCTCATATTTAGCGTTCTTGTGCCCGTACTTGTTTACTTCGTGAAAAAGAAACGGGGAAAAGACTATTGAGCGGGCAATGGTGCCAGCTGAATATCGGAGAAGCTCGGATGATCAAAATCAAAGCAAATTAATTATTATATAACGCCGTTATATGTTTATAATTGTTTGACCCAGTAACAGGGCGAAATACATGAAGAGATTAGTTTTTTTTATTTCAATAGTTATTATCCTTGCCGAATCATTTTTGATAATAAACGGCTTGTCTACTTCCGGAGAAAATCCCGATCAAGCGGATAATGAGCTTCAGTACTACAGCATAACTGGTAGGATATTGCCTCCCAATGCCACAATGAACACCTGCTGCCAGGGGACCGTTCCCTTTTTCGATAACGCCACGGGTGATTTCAAAATGGACGATCTTAAGAATGGTGAATACAGATTAGCGTTTGCCTCTCCAGGATATGAAACCCATCTGGAAATTATACAGATTGACGGTTCGGATGTAGATCTGGGGACCATACAAATGTTAAAGGAAGGAGAAGGACCCAGCTATTATATCGTCTCGGTGGGCCCCTGGCTCGATGCTGATGGCAAAGGAATTGCCGGGATAATCGTTTCTTATGAGAAGGATGGCGATAGTTACTGGAACATAACCGATGATAACGGTTTCGCATGGATCAAGGGACCGGTGGAATCCATCGAGGACGGAGCTTCCATGACCGCGAGTTTCAAAACCAGAAAATTGATCTGGAAATGGAATTTGGACAGCCCCCCGTACAACGTTTTCATCACAAGGAAAGTGGAATCCAAAGAATCCTACAGAATGTTGATCATAATAATCGGTGTTCTTCTAATACTATTAATGGCCGCTGTGCTTTTCGTACGTATTTTCCGTGGCAGGGATAAAGGTAATCTGCAGTGAATTCCGTCTAAATCAGGTATTATTTAAAGTCAATATCAATTATTTAGAACAATTTGGGGTGGCCGGTACCAGTTAGTAGACAAAGCACCTTCTTTGTTTGTGACACCCAGATTAATGAATTTATCGGGAAAACATATGGAGAATTTTTAATTACCATAACTTCCTATAGTGGAAAGAATCATAACGATTTTACAAACAAAGGTGATCATTCTGGTTGACGACAATATTAATGAACTGAATGCCATGGTAGCCGGACTGAAAAGACGGCTCGAAGCGGCCATCGAGGACGGAATAATCGACAGGCAAGAGAACGAAGACGTCATGTGGAGGATAAAGGAGATCGAGATGACCATCCTCAACGATGGAATAATCACGAAGAAGGAACGGGCCCTGATGCGCGAGGCCCAGGAAATGCTTGACTCCTATTACTCCAGAGCCGAGAAAAAGATATAAAGATGTTATTTCCTGCTTCCAGGTTTCTCCATCTCCACTCCCTGTGCACAGAGTGGACACTCCTCTTTTTCGTACTGCTCGAAATCGAGAAACACAAGCGAGTCGAAGGGCACCCCATCGAGATCCCGCATATTGTTCCTCCGTACCATGGAGCCCACTTTCAACACTTCCACTCCCGCCTTGCGGAGCAGCCGGACGACTTCTCTAACACTTCCTCCAGTGGTCACCACGTCCTCGATCACTGCCACTCTCGTCCCGGGAGCTACGTTGAGGCCTCTTCTAATGGTCATTTTACCATTCCGGTCCCTCTCCGCGAACACGAATGGGACTCCAAGTATGTCAGCCACCTTGTACCCGATGACCAGTGCGCCTATTGCCGGTGAGACAATACAGTCCAAAGATGGGAGATGTTCTATCAGCTCCAGCGCAAAGAATTCAACATCCTGTGGGTTCACCAGTGCTTTCGCACACTGTATGTAATTTTCTGAATGTAGCCCCGAGCTCAGCTGGAAATGACCGGACAACAGGGCTCCCGATTCCTTCAAGCGGTCCAATACTATTTGTTCATTGTCGCTCACAATACCCTCTCCATTGCCTGTTTTACAACTACGTTTATCTCAATTACCTTTTCCCGCGATGCTTCAAAGTACATTTTATCGCTTGAAGCATATATTATGGACCTCGAAGCATTGAAGATGAATTTGTCCTCCCCTATGGCCTCGATGGATCTCTCCACGGAACCCCCCTGTGCACCGATCCCCGGTACCAGAATAATGGAATTTCCCACTCTTTTTGATATCTCCGTCAGATATTCGAGTTTCGTGGCCCCGGCCACAGCTCCACAATTCGCATAACGAGATATCTCGTCACTTATTTCCTGGTACAGCGGTTTTTTGCCATATAAAAAGAACTGCTCGCTGCCAGGATTCGACGTGAAATTCAGTACAAATAGATATTTGTCCTCGTAATCCAAAAACTCCTTGAGCGAAGAAAATCCCAGAAGAGGATTTATTGTGGTTGCATCCGCCCCGTAATACTCGAATATTTCCTTTGCATAAGCCTTGTTGGTATGGCCGATATCGCCTCTTTTCGCGTCCAGTATCAGTAATGTCCCGTACTCATGTATCAGATGGCAGATGAACTTCAACTGCTCTAGGCCTTGGGGCCCGTACTGCTCGAAGAACGCTATGTTGGGTTTGTAACCCACCACCAACTCGTGAGTAGCATCGATTATCTTTTGAAAGAAACCACCGATCCGGCCGACCTCAGCGTATCCCTGAGCCATTTTTTCCAGCACCGGGTCTAATCCCACCACCAGCCTGGAACCTGTTTTTAGCTTTCTATCATTGATTTTCTTTATAAAATTCATAGGAGCCCCCCCCTGATCTCATCCAGGCTGAGATTTTTTTCTTCTAAATAGTTTTGAAGTCCGGTTCTTATGTCTCCCACCAGGTCTGGGTTCTTGAAAAGCCCGCTTCCAACGGCAATGAGGTCCGCTCCCAAGAGGAAATATTCCAGAGCAGAAAGATGGTCCACGATGCCCCCGTGGGCTATCACAGGAATGTCAAGTTCTTTTTTTACTTCATATACCATTCTCAACCCCACAGGTCTGATGGCGGGACCTGACAATCCCCCGGTGACATTTCCCAGCACAAATTTCCTTTTTATAGGGTCCACCTTTATCCCGGCCAGGGTATTTACGAGAGATAATGCATCTGCGCCGCCTTCCATCGCACTTCGCGCGATCTTCACTATATCAGGAGCATTTGGTGAAAGCTTTGCCACTAAGGGTTTAGAGATGACTTCCCTAACTTCTGATACTGCATTGAAGGTATCGTCGGGAACATGGCAGAATCGCATGCCAGTATCCACGTTCGGACAAGAAAGATTAAGCTCGATGGCATCTACGTAATTTACCTCCCCTATGCTCTTGGCCATATGAACCAGATCGCCCGTTTTCTCTCCGGCAATACTGACAATAATGTTTGTTCTGTGTGATTCGAGGTAAGGCAGTTCGTTTCCCAAGAAACTCTCGATCCCGGGATTGGCGAGACCTATGGAGTTCATAATCCCGCAATCCGTTTCAGCGATCCGTGGATGAGGATTGCCTTTACGCGGCTCCCTGCTTATCGTTTTTGTGATAATGCCGCCTACATTTTCGAGTCCTATCTCGTCATCGAACTCCCTTCCGTACTTCGCTATCCCTGATGCAAGAACAATGGGATTCCTGAATTCCATGCCCAGAAATTTGCACATCAGATTCATTTAAAAACCACCTTTCTGTTGCTGTTAACCTCGAATGCAGGTCCGTCGGTACAGGCATCTTTCAATATCTCTTCACCATTTTCCACCATTCTCACCGGACATCCCATGCACATGCCTCTTCCGCAGCCCATCCGCCTCTCCATCAGGAGATGGCCTTGTACATTCATTTCAATAATTATCTCCTGGACGGCCTCCTGCATCTCTTCGGGCCCGCAGGATATAACATAATCCGGTTCATATCCTCTGCCCTCCATATATTTTTTGTAGAAATCCACCACGGTCATCCCCATCTCATTGAAAGGTATGAGATGTACGTCCATTCCTCGAAATATATTTGGAAAGTTGAGGTGGAGCTTCAATGCATCGAAAAAATCTCTTTCTCCAGCCCCGAACAACAGGGAAATATCATCATATCTTCCTCGTCTCAAACACTCCCAGCAGAAGAAGTAGAGAGGCACAATTCCGACACCCCCGGCAATCAGGTCGACCTTTTTTCCCGGGAAGTTCAATATTTCATCCAAACCATTACCGCGGGGACCCTTGAACCGAATCGCATCCCCTACATTTCTAAACAGTAGATTGCGGGTACCCTTTCCCTTGATCTCGATCAACAGCTCAATGATGGTGCCCATGGCGTCCAGTATGGAAAAAGGTCGATCCAGGAAACAATCTTCACCGGTTTCAAGCATTATGAACTGGCCGGGCGCCGCCTGTAGTACATGATGGGAATCGATCCTCAGAAGAAGGTATGTACGGTTCGAACATTCGAACGTTGTTCTACCCACCAGTCTCCCTTCAAAAATAGAAGATGATCTCATTTTCGATACCTCCTCCTGTAAATCCGGCCCTCCTTGACGACCATCTCGATCCTCCCGGCAAATTTTTTCCCAATGAACGGATTGTTCTTACCCTTCGATAACAGGTCCCTTTCATTCAGTATGTAATCACCCTTTTTTATCACCATGAAAGAAGCATTGCTGCCAACCTCTATTGTCTCAGAGGGAACCGAAAGCAGCGAGGCGGGGTTGAAGGACGTAAGCATATTATACTGGTCGTAGCTGATATTTCCCGTCATTATTAGGTGAGTGTATATGTTTAAGAAGAAAGAATCGAAACCGGAAAAGCCATAGGCTGCATCGGCCACCGTGCATCTTTTTTCATTCATGGCATGCGGTGCGTGATCGCTTGCCACCATATCGATCTTCCCGTCTATTAATGCATGCAGGAGATATTTTCGCGTTTTCTCTGTCCTCAAAGGTGGATTGACCTTGTAAAATCCATCCCTGTAATCGATATCGTCCGTTGATAGAAACAGATGATGTGGCGTAACCTCGCAAGTGATGGGCAAACCCGCGCTCTTTGCATCTACCACTCTCTCAACCCCTTGAACAGACGAAACGTGGCAGATATGCAGCTTTGAGCCCACCTCACCAGCCACCCTTATATTCCTTTTGATGATGCAGACTTCATCTTCTTCCGTAACCGAGGAAATCTTCAGCGATTCAGTTTTTCCGGTCCTTTCCATGTATCCCGATGAAGGATTGTTTTCACAATGACTCATCACCGTCTTTCCGCACCTCTTCGCCTCCCAAAAGACCTTTCTAAGCATCATTTCGTCTGCAATGGTATTGCCGTCATCGCTGAGTGCGCGGACACAGTCCGGGTACTTGTCGATCGGCGCCATTGTCCTGCCCATTAGTCCCACAGTAGCGGCTCCGTTGATATTTATCTCCGACGCGCCAAGGACGCGTGCTTTCTCCTCGATAGACCTGATCATATCGGGCCCATCTAGAACGGGTGAGGTGTTTGCCATCACGGCAACCCTGGAGATACCATTAAGAAGGGCGGCTTTGAGGCCGGATTCCAGGCCTTCCTTGTATACCTGCCCCGGTTCTCGAAGATGAGCGTGCACGTCTATCATCAGGGGATATATCTCCATACCGCCAAGGTCGATGAAAGTATCCGATTTTTCCAGCTCATTTGTTCCCGAGGGGACTATAGCCGTGATCATGGAATCCCGGACGTGCATATCCACCAGCTCACCTCTGAGAAGTGCTCTCGAAAAGCCTTTCATTCTATGCCACCCCTGTGAATTGATCTACCGAGCGTAAAATTGTAAAAATAAATCATACTGTCAAAAGGTTGGCGCTGTCCAAGTCCCCTCGAAAAAAAATATCCTTGGGAGGACATGCAATCGCACATAAATTCCGGGTAGTTACGGAAGAAAACCATATTAGAAGAGAATGAGGGGAGACCACGGTTATTAACTTATCGCGTAATTTTTTCACCCCGAACAGATTGGGTGGAAAGACGGTCTTCCCTTAAAATAAACATAATTTCCATTCGTGTAGTAAACCTTTATATCATTGAATACATTAACACCCGAATATTTTTCGGAGAATCCGAAAGAGGAGGAATTAAGTTGGGGAGAAAGAAGAAGGTATCCCGAGCCCAGATGAGAAAGGCAAAGGACAGATGGAAATCTAAAGAATGGTACAATATTTACTCGCCCGTCATGTTCAACAAATCCGAGATTGGCACTACCATGAGCAATGATGCTCAAAGTGTAGTCGGAAGGACTCTCGATTCAACTCTGCACGAGATCACGGGTGATTTTTCAAAGATACATATCAAACTGAAGTTCAAGATTAACGATGTAGTGGGAAGCGACGCCCATACCAAATTCATCGGACACTGTTTGACAAGCGATTATATCCGGAGATTGACCCGGAGGAAAAGATCCAAAATGGATGCAGTTTTCGACGTTCTCACCAAAGACGGTTATCTAGTCCGGGTGAAACCCCTGGCCATGACCGAACATAGAATACAATCGTCACAGAAAAGGGCGATCCGCGAAAAGATGAAAGAAGTCGTGGAGGGTTTCGCGAAAGATAATATCATGAGCGAGTTCGTAAAAGGCATGGTATTCGGCAAACTCCCCGTGGAGATCTTTCGCGTCTGCAAGAAGATATATCCCATGAAACGGATCGAGATCCGGAAATCCGAGATCTTAAAATCACCAGCCAGCACACCGGATGAGGGATTGGAGGAAGAAAAACCCGAGGAAACGGAAGATTCTGGTGAAACCGAAACGGATGCTGCAGCGGCTACAGATGAGCCCGAGGAAGAAGTTACTGCAGACGCTGAGATACCTCCGGACGAGTAGAAAATAGCTCTGCTCACGATATCGGGAACAGTTTCTTTCTCTTGCCGGGTGATTTGGCGTCATTAAAGTGGTATTATGGACAATGAGATTCTGGCCAAGTACAGGAAAGCGGGGAAGATCGCGGGAAAGGCCAGAAAATTCGGACTTAGCCTTATTAAAGAAGGAACTTTGTTTCTGGAAGTTGCTGAAGCTATCGAAAAGAAGATAGTCGATCTTGGCGGCAATATAGGTTTTCCTACTAATATCGCAGTTGACGAGCAGGCGGCTCACTACACTCCTCGCATTGATGATGAACTTAGGTTCCGGAGGAAAATGGTGGTAAAACTGGATGTAGGCGTCCACGTGGACGGCTACATCGGCGATACGGCATCCACGGTGGAGGTGGGGAGCAACGACAGCAGAATGTTGATACAGGCCAGCAGAGAAGCTTTGCTGAATGCACTGGATATAGTAAGAGGGGGCGTGGGGCTTGGCATGATTGCTGCCACTATCGAGGATACGATACGATCTTTCGGTTTCAGGCCAATATCGAATCTTACAGGGCACGGTCTGGGGCAGTATAAACTGCACACGGGTGTTGCCATTCCAAACGTGCGTGGGCCGGAAAAGGACGTGCTGAAAGCAGGTGAGGTGGTTGCCATCGAACCCTTTGCCACCAACGGTGAAGGTTGGGTGAAAGAGACTGACGCCAGCCATATATACCAGTTCATCCGGGAAAAGAGGGTGAAGGATGCCAGTGCCCGCGAACTTCTGGGCTTCATTTCCGGGAAATGGCCGGCACTACCTTTCTCTGAGAGGTGGTGTCGAGAATTCATGGAACGACCGGCCCCGGCTCTTACGAGACTTGTCAGGTCGAGGGCCATATCGTCATACCCGATACTTCGGGACCGGGGCGGCGGAATGGTGTCCCAGGCGGAACATACTCTTCTAGTTACCGACGACGGGTGCGAGATACTTACCTGAATAATATAAAATTACTATCATTATTTTGATTATGGGGGCATGATGGTGAGTAAAGTTGAAGGATCATCTATCGGGGAATATGTGAATATCGCAGATGTGCTGACCGGGAAGCATACGGACCGGATGGTTAGCTTGCGCGGTTGGATTTACCGCACCCGCTCGTCTGGGCGACTCGTGTTCCCGGTGATCAGAGACCGTTCCGGCCAGATACAGTGCACGGTTTTCAAAGGAAGTGTGTCGCAGGATGATTTCAAGGCGGCCAAGAAAGCACTTGTGGAATCCAGTGTCGTGATCAGCGGTAAAGCGGTGGAAGATAAGAGGGCGCCGGGGGGTTTCGAGATACAGGTCGAGAATTTCACCGTTGTCCATTTCGCGGAAGTTTTTCCTATAACGAAGGACCAGAGCATCGAGTTCCTGGCGGATAAGCGGCACCTCTGGCTCAGAAGCACGAAGATGACCGCGGTACTGAAGTTGAGAAGCACAGTATTCGGAGCGATTCACGAATATTTCCGCAGCGAAGGTTTTTACGAGTACCAGAGCCCCATATTCCAGGCGGTGCAGTGCGAGGGCGGCTCCACCCTCTTCAACGTGGATTATTTCAAACAAAAAGGGATATTCCTGGCTCAAACCTGGCAGCTGTATGCGGAGCCGGCCATCTTCAGCCTGGAAAAGATATATACAATTGCACCGTCCTTCAGGGCCGAGAAATCAAAGACGTCGCGCCATCTTACCGAATACTGGCACGCTGAGATGGAGATGGCATGGTCCACTTTCGACGGTATAATCCGCCACGGCGAGGCTTTAATCAAGCATGTGATCAGCAGGGTACTTGCGGAAAATGGAAAGGAGCTGGAGATACTGGGTCGTGATATCGGTAAACTTGAGCCTAGTCTCAACAAACCCTTCGTAAGAATGACATACGACGAGGCTATCGAACTGCTGCGTGAGAAGAGCGGTATTGATGTGGCCTGGGGCAAGGACCTGAGAACCGTGGAAGAAGATGAGATTGTTAAGAATTTCGACCGTTTCGTCATCGTGACCCATTATCCGAAATCGGTGAAAGCGTTCTACATGAAGGAAGACCCGGATAATCCCGAGGTCGTTTTTGGTACGGATTTCCTTGCACCGGAAGGATACGGGGAGATAATCGGCGGAAGCCAGAGAGAGGAGAAGCTGGAGGAGATAGAGCGTAAGCTCGTGGAGATGGGGGAGAAAGTGGAAGAATACAGTTTCTATCTCGATACCAGAAGATACGGTTCGGTCCCCCACGGCGGTTTCGGCATGGGGGTGGAACGATTGATATCGTGGCTGTGCGGGCTGGAGAATATAAAGGACGCCATCCCCTTCCCAAGAACACTTACGAGATATTATCCATAGATACAATTCATTATATAGATTGGGGAATTATACACTTTAAGGACATTTAAAATTCAGCGGTGATAAGATGCACGAGCTCGTAGGGAAATATGTCAAGGACACGAATGACATCGAACTGGGTACGATAGTTGATCTCAAAGATGGCTTTTTTGAGATAGAAGAAGGAGTTTTCGGAACCTTCTTCCTTGATGTGGCCATGGTGGTCGCAGTGGGCGAAGACGTCGGACTGGATGCAAGCATTCAAACAGTTTTGCACAACAAGAAGGTGCTAGACAAGGAAGGGGAAGAATTGGGAACTGTACACGATGTTATGGAAGCCGACGATGTCATGGATTTTATACTAGTGGCGGTTGGTGAAAATTTGTTCTCAATCCCCATCGAGAACCTTCATAGGATCGGTGACGATCTTGAGCTTAACATCGACAGGGAGGAAGCGGAATATATTCAGGAGGAGCACAGTTTCCGCGAAGAGATCGTCCACAGGATCAAGGGTTTTCTGCATCTTGATTGATTTTATTACGAAGGACCCTTGGCGGTAGAGGGCCCCGCGGCTCACTTTCAAGTCTCATCAAACCGACTCTTATTAGTATTTCGATGAAGGTCCAGACCCGTTTCGAGACCGGCTCTACTCTTTCCTTGAACTCCTCGTCCATGACGGCGCAGATCTCGGCAAAGCTTTTTCTACCGTCACAGAGTAACCATATACGCGTTCCCAGCTCGTCCAGGGGCCGTCGAATATGGCTCACTCCTCCTAATTTTCGATATAGGAATCTCTCGAATGCACGAAACTCTTTTTTGTAGGTGATGACGACCTTCCCGTTCTCCATTTTCCAGTGAACGGGATTCCTCGTTGGATAAATAGCGGAAAGTTTTTCGAGATTTTCGTCCGTACCCGGTCCCGACATCCAAAATCACCTTTTCCTCTACAATAACCGAGTTTTCTCGATCCTATAATTCCACCTTTTGGAACTTTTCCCTGCCGCCAAGGGGCATGGTGGCATCGAATATCGCCTTTGCGGTGTAGCCGTCGGGACTGCTGGGATCGAGAGACGAACCCCGCTGAGCCTTAATAATTTTCAGATCATTATCGGACTGGAACCGCGTTGCCATCGCCCACTCGAGTTCCTGCGCTGAGAAAATATCGATATCATCGTCAACCACGGAAACGTGCTTCATGGAGGTATGGGCTCCGAGGGCCAGTTCACCTGCCCGCATTCCATCGTCCTCGTTTCGCTTTTCGATTGAGACCGCTCCGTGCAGCCACGAGCATCCTCCCGGGGTTAGAAAAACGTTTTTTACGTCCAATCCACTGTTTTTCAGCACGTCGTAGATCCTGGCTTCCCGGGGCATGCCCATCAGGAGAAAATGCTCGTAACCGCCTGGGAGAATTGCGTGAAATAAGGGTTCGTCACGGTGGTATATACGGTCGATCTTGAGAACCGGTTGTTGTCTTATGCGGTCCCGGGTTCCGGTTATATCCACAAAAGGACCTTCGTCTCCCTGTTGTGCGGTAAGACGTCCAAGCAAAACATACTCGCTGCCGACCGGGACAGCGCATCCGTTCTCCATTTCATACAGTTCGATATCCCCGTTTCCGATAATTCGTGAAATGGAATTTGCGATTTTGTATTCCTCCATATCCGGACCTACCGATATGGCTCCGGCGATGGCAACCTCCGGCGGAACGCCTATGGCTATTGCCACGGCAAGCTCGTTTCCTGCTTCCACAGAAGCCTGGTATCGGCGGTAAAGGTCCCGCTCCACCAGCCTTACCGTTCCCGTGTCGCTGCCGGTGATCATGACCCGGTGATATGATATATTATTGTTATCAAGGACTCCGGCCGAGAATATCGAAGCCGTGAGATAGGGCCCGCCGTCACCAGGGTAGAAAATGGGTATCGGGAGAGCTCCGAGATCAACGGGGGATATCTCGTTTTTAAGGAAAGGGGCGTCATCCACGATTCGCGGGTTCGAGGGTTCCCGAATCGCTCTCGATATGAGAGGCAGCAGGTCGGCGGGAGTGGCGGAGAGGCATTCGGATACGAAGTTACGGTCGGCGTAGAGGTTGGCGCAGACCTTCGTGCCGTTTACGTTGTGAAATAACAGAGGTGTTTTGCCTTGGCGCGCGATGATTCGGGAGAGCTCCAGCTCCGGTGATACTTTTTCCGATAACTCTACGATATCACTGCATCGTTCGATACAAGTACGAAAGTTCATATTATCCGTTCCCAACAGCCGTTCAATAGAAAGAAAACTCGCTTCATACTATTAAAACGTGTTTATCGAAATACCAAGACGTTTACCGAACTTCCTTTATGTGAAATAGAAATCAAGCAAAATGAAAATATAGGAAATTTATATTAAGTTATAACGTTATAACATTAATATGGCGAAAATGTTTGATGCAAAGCTGCGTCCAGTAGGAAATTCACTGGGTTTTATAGTTCCAAAAGAAATCATAAAAGGTAATGGATATCAAAAAGGCGATATTATCCATGTTGCCATTCCATCGAATGATCTGGAGCACCGTAACGATAAACTGAAAAATATAGCTGGCATTTATTCTGACAAACCTCGATTTGAGAGAGAAAAGGGAGATCGTTTTTAATGTTTATCGATACTTCGGTTTTGATCGAACTTTTAAAATCCAAACCAGGTTCGGAAATCTTCGAGAAAATATATTCTCATATCAGGGAAGAAAATCTATTCATTTCAGTCATTCAAATGGGCGAAATTTCGGACTGGTGTTTTAGAAACGATGAAGATCCGTCGAAGATAATGCCTGAATTGAAAGAGATAGTGGAGATATTGGAACTTGGTGAAGAGATCGTACTTCGAGCGTCGAAAATAAAATATGAACGTAGAAGAGAAGGATTCAAGAAGTTTGGTTTGATCGACGGATTGATCCTGGCAAGTTCAAGATATCTGGGCGAGACCTTGTTGACATATGACGCGGACTTTCGGGACTTGAATGATGTAATTCTATTGAAGAAATAATGAAGTGTCCCGCTCATAATCTCCGATTGATTCTACTTGATTCTCCACCCGTCCAATCATCTCTTTTCCCATCAGTGTGTCTAACAATCATAATCTATAAATAATTAAAACCTTATTTTACAATGTCTCGCTATCCAGACATCAAGGAGTTACCATGTATTCCAAAAAAGCTGTTACTCTGGCTTTGACTTTGCTTCTTCTCTCTTCCTATGCAATCATCGATTTTGATCAAACTTCAACAGAGAACAGGGACGCGCGCCTTTCTTCTAACAACGAACTGAGTAAAGATGAAACCTACAGAACCAGGTTTGCTGGGGGAAATGGGACCGAAGATGATCCATATCAGATATCTAATGTCACGCAGTTGCAGGATATGAATTTGGACCTGGCTGCGAGTTATATATTGGTTAATGATATTGATGCATCCGAGACGAGAGGATGGAATGACGGGAGGGGATTTTCTCCTATAGCGAAAGATATTGGGGAGGAAGTAAATCAATTCACTGGAAGCCTTAATGGAAATGGATGTCATATCACTGATTTATATATCAACAGGCCGTCTGAGGACAATATCGGTCTATTTTGTGATATCAGTAATAGTGGACATATTAGCAATGTCAGTTTGATTGGTAGCAAGGTAAACGGTGATCGAAATGTTGGTGGGCTGGTGGGATTCAGTTGGTTTGGTACCATAAAGAATTGCTATGCAACAGGAGATATGAGCGGAGGATGGTATGTCGGTGGACTAGTGGGTGAAAATGGAGGTACGGTCCTGAACTGTTCTGCAACAGGAAATCTCACCAGTGATTCTAGAAGTGGTGGGTTAGTGGGTTACAATAAAGGCACTATACAGAACTGCTATGCAACAGGATATGTGAATGGGAAATGGAATATCGGGGGACTTGTGGGTTTTAACGCAGGTCCATTAGAGAACTGCTATGCAACAGGATATGTGATAGGAGAAGAAGGTATCGGCGGATTGGTGGGCTGGATTGTTTCCGAAGGACCGATAAGGAACTGCTATGCAACAAGTAATGTGACTGGTGATCAGAATATTGGTGGATTGGTGGGATTAAACGGTGGCGCGGTCTGGAATTCTTATGCAACAGGAAATGTTACCGGAGAAACAGAGTATGTTGGCGGGCTGGTGGGAAAAAATAAAGGCCCAATACATAACAGCTATGCAATAGGAAATGTGAGCGCTCATCGCACCGTCGGTGGACTGGTCGGTATGAACAAAGATGCTTCGATCGAAAACTGCACGTCAATAGTAAACATTAATGGAAGTTGGAATATCGGTGGGCTTATAGGTAATAACCAGTTCGGAACGGTACAAAACTGCACTACAGCGAGCAATGTAAGTGGGGACAACTATATCGGTGGACTGATCGGAAGCAGTTCTGGCACGATACAGAACTGCTCTTCCATAGGTAATGTGAAGGGAGAAGAGAATGTTGCCGGATTGGTTGGATTCAATTCTGGCACGGTACAGAAATGCTCTGCAACAGGTAATGTGAGCGGGAATTTGAGTGTCGGCGGACTCATAGGTAATAACCAGTTTGGATCACTATATGACTGCTATACCATCGGAAATATCAGCGGTATACGGAATGTTGGTGGACTCGTTGGACAACTCAATTTAAGCTACAATTTCCCGTGGAAAAGCTTCAACTCATTTTATTGTATCAATTATACTACTGTTAACAACAAGCATTATGTTACGCCTTATGGCATCTATAAAAACCAGTTCGAGGATTGGATAAGTAATGGAAAATCACTTGATATAGATGATTATCTTTCCAAAATACCAGGTACAAATAACTATAATATTTCTAGTGTTTCTGATATGAAAAAAATGTTACCATTCGCTTCATTTCCTTATTACAAGTTCAAACAAACTTCTGATATCAACCTGGCATCTGAGACGGAGTTTTATATACCCATTCTAAAAAGCGAGTACAATGGAAATGGTCATTCGATATCGCATTTGGAAATTACATATTATAATAATGATAATTTAGGTATGTTTGGCACAATCTATGTTGGAGGATCTGTAGTTAATGTTTCCATAATCAATAGTCAAGTAAGTGGTAATGATCTAATCGGAGGACTCTCAGGATACAATCAAGGTGTGATATTAAACTGCTCCACAGCTGGAAATACCATAGGTATTGATAGTGTGGGTGGACTGGTAGGATTCAACTCGGCGACGATCCAGAACTGCTATGCAACAGGAGATATGAGCGGAGGATGGTATGTCGGTGGGTTAGTAGGATTCAATCGTGACAAAGTGAATAACTCATATGCTACTGGAGAAGTGATTGGAGATTATGAAGTTGGAGGATTGGTGGGATTGAGTGATTCCGAAGGATCGATAAGGAATTGCTATGCAACAGGTAATGTTACGGGTGTTCTGAATCTTGGAGGATTGGTGGGATTTGTTACCCATGGATCGATAAAGAACTGCTATGCAACAGGTAATGTGATTGGAGATTTTGTGATTGGAGGATTGGTGGGATTTGTTACCTATGGATCGATAACGAACTGCTACACAACAGGCTATGTTACAGGGGATGTGGATGTTGGTGGGCTAGTGGGAGACAATTTGATGAGCATTGTAGAGAACTGTTTCTGGGATATTGATACTTCTAGTCAGCCAAACAGCTTCGGCGGTAAAGGTAAAACTACAATAGAAATGATGACAAAAAGTACTTTCACAGAGGCGGGTTGGGATTTCGAAAGTATCTGGGCCATAAATGAATATGTTGATTACCCCCATCTTCAGTGGGAACGAAGAATAAAAATTGAGCCCGATGACTACGATAATGATAGTATCCCTGACATCATCGACGATTTTCCGACTGATCCTGCTGCTTCCATTGATATGGATAGTGACGGCTCACCAGATCAATGGAATCCCGGAATGAACGAAACAAATTCAACTACGGGATTACATCTGGACGCATTTCCCCTGGACCCTGCAGCATCTCTGGATTCCGACAAAGATGGTATGCCGGACAAGTGGAATCCTGGGATGGACCAGAGTGATTCAACCTCGTATCCCCCATTAGAACTCGATATTTACCCAAACGATCCGGAGAACAAGTCACCTGGAGACAATAGCACTGAGACAACGACCGATAGCAGTTCAAAAACCTGGATTTGGGTGTCAGTGGCCGTAATGATCGTATTATTGGTCGCAGTTATTTTTGCCGTAGTGATCCGAAAGAAACGAAAGCCACAAGAAAAAGAAGAAAAAAATGATCTTGGCAGGGTTGAACCTGATGAGAAATAGAATTTTCAACTTCGGAGAAATGGCGTGGGAGTGATAGTCACCTTTCTGATTACGTATATCTTCTGCTCCCGCAGAAGCCGGGGGGGCTAGCCCCCTTTTTCTTTGTTTTTATTTTTTATTTTTCGGTCGGGCCGGTGTACGCTTCGCTCGCCTTATGGCCCCCGGCCCTCTTTATACAAAAGAAAAATCATAAAGAACGACGTAAATAAGGTGTCAAGCTCTACATAACTATTTATATCATGCAGAATATCGCAGTTCTATTGATAAAAAAAACATAAAGGAGCGATTCGGATGGCATACAAGGTAAGAATGGTAGAGATGGCCGGCAAACTGTATTTGGAGATACCTCAGGAGGTTCAGGATGACCTCGAGATAAACCCGGATGGGTTGGCATCCGTTAAGGTGTATAACAGGCGGTCGTTTCTCGTGGAAATTAACGTCGCCGCAGATGCAAAGAGATCCAAGTGCGAGGCGTGCCTCCAGCGAGATGGGAAATTCATGTGTAAATTGTGCAAGCACTGGATCTGCTCGTCGTGTTTCTGGGAGATGGGAGGCATCTGCCGCAAGTGCATGGGAAAGTGATTTTCGGGTGCAGCTGAATGATAACCATCAAATCAAGCTCGCAGGATGCGGTGGTGCTTCGTTATCTGCTGGAAAAATATCCTGTGACGGTAAAAGAACTTTCCGATATGCTGACGCTTCCAAAAAGAACGTTGGATCAGGTAATAAAGAGGCTGAAACGGAGGGGCATCATCATACTGGAGCCGTTGCCTGGGAAAACCTACGTTCGGCTGATAAGGCATGACATCAAGTTCGTCGGCATCAATCCGTCCCAGAGAAAGACACTGAAACATACCGGTAGGAAGGGGAAGAAAGGATTTGAGGACGAGGATGTTTCCAAAGCCTATCAGTGATCATCTGATTGAGCGGTCCGTACGGATGGTTTGAATGTCACAAAATACTACCCTGGAAATAACCAAGCTCTCAAATCCGGGGAAAAATCCACGTATTCTTCTTCACATATGCTGCGCGCCGTGCTCCACCCGCTCAATCGATCTTTTACGCTCGGAGGGCTGGAAGGTCACAGGGTACTTTTACAACCCAAATATTTATCCACATGAGGAATACCTGATGAGATTGGATGAAGCAAATCAATACGCTGATAAGGCGGGAATTCCACTCAGTACAGGTGTTTATGATAATGATGAATGGGAGGCGACCGTAAAAGAATACTCGCATTTGGGAGAAGGGTCCCGTAGATGCAGGGAATGCATATCATTCAGGTTGGAACGATGCGCAGGTCTGGCCGCCGACCTGAAATTCGACGCTTTCACCACCACGTTAACCATATCGCCCCATAAGAACAGCAAAATGATTTTCGAAATTGGCAATGAAATGGGCGGAAGACATAACGTGTGCTTCAAAAGTTATAATTTCAAAAAGAAGGACGGCTTTAAAAAAAGCATTTTCATATGTCGAGAGCATGGGATACGCCGACAGGATTACTGCGGGTGCAGGTATTCTCTCTTGGAACGACGAAAGGTCGGAAAATAGAGAACGGGGGAAATTGGTTATTTGCTTTTCTTAGCCTTATCCTTTAATCGCTTCGTGCGGGCCTTGGCATTGAATCCCGTTGCTATATCGAGAAATTTATTGTATTTTTTCCTGGAGTCCAGCCCGGCTTCGATGTCCACATCAGGGTCCATTATGGTATCCACCATAAGCGTGCTCTTATCCTTCACCCAGGCGATTAGAGGCGAGAGGGCCCCATAGGTCACGTAGCATTTCCCATCTTTCAGCGAAACATGTGCCTCGCCAAACACATCACTCAGAACGTCGAATAACTTCGTCCCCTCGATATTCTTGTACTTTCCCCGTTTAATGTCCTGTTCCATCATTTTTATCACCCTGGTAGTTCGTAGTCCGCTGGACGGTAAACCTTCATCTTGTGATTTATATTTTTGGGATATACCACAGGTTAAATTAAATAACATTTGTGAAATAATTGTTTGTCAGTATATCGTTCACAATTTGCACGGTGGGAAGAAAATGAAATTGAATGATACTAATACAAAATGTTTAGCATTCATAATTATTATATTATTATTTGCAAATATCAACCTGTTATGGGATCGAGATGATAAAGAACCCGATGGATCTGAGCCCTCGGTGCAGGTAAAGGAGCATCGCCGGGAACATATTACCGGGACTCCGTCCGCTTCCTATTCTACAGGGGCTACTCGGGCAGTACGTAATTATCTTGAGGACCTAAACGCACAGTACAACTGGATCGACATAAGTCAGACCGGTACTTCGATATTCCTGGACGACGACGATTACCGGGAGGTCAACATGGGTTTGACCTTCAATTTCTACGACACACCTTTCACCAGCTGCCGTATCAGTTCCAACGGAATGATCGTTTTCGGTAACACCAGCGATCCCTGGGAATACGAAAACGTACAATTTCCGTCAAACGTTTATTCTTATTACATGGCCCCGTTATGGGATGACCTATATCCTCCCGAAGGTGGAACGATATGCTACAAGAAACTTACGAATCCCGAACGTTTCGTGGTATCCTATCTGGGAGTCCCCCATATCGACGATTGGGGGGGAGGAGGAATAGGTAACACATTTCAGGTGATAATGGATGCAAGTACAGGTATGATAACTTTCAATTATCAGAACTTATGGGGCCAGAACAGTCCCACCGTGGGCCTCAACATGGGTGATGGAACCCATTTCAATATGCCCTTTTTCAACCAGAACCCTCCCGGTCTGCCCCGCTCACTTAAGTTTTTCATAACTATACCTCCCGTACCTGATGGTATGGCGCTTCGGAGCGCCAACGGTTACCGGAACATATGTTACACGGAATTCCAACCGTACACCCTGGGGATCAACCTCACCACATACGAGGGCCTGAACGATATTTCCGATCTGAAGATAAAACTTGATTACAACACAACCAACATAACGCTTGGTTTCAACGGTACATACAACAAATTTTACAAGAATGGCGACCCGGAGGACCATATCCACCTTCTCGATACGTCGTCATACAGGAATGACGGAATCGATAAATGGTGGTTGTATTTCAACGTTACTTTCAACTTCACTTTTCCCCATGAAGATAAGATCGACTGCCTTGTTAGAACGTCAGGGAAATGCGGAATCTCACTCGATTACTGGTTCTCAAACGTCTTCAGGGTGGAAAACGACCTTATGTTCCAGGGAATTCCCTCATTCGAGGGTGAATTTCAGGGTGTGTTAAATGAGAACGATTGGATACGCGGAGGGGAGAAGATATCGGTATCCGGTCTCAGGGTTGTATATCAGGATTCGGCAGACGTCGTTCCCGCCGATGAACATTATGACATCAAGGTCTTCGATAAAGCGGGAAACCACTGGTGGGACAATGAATCCAGTGGTGAAGAGGTCGCTCTGAATATTACTGCCCGTGATGAATCCGATACGGGCGAGGAATATACCATTACAATCGAAAACATACCTGACGCGGGAGTGTGCGCTATGGATTTGATATTTCCAATAAAAATTGATGCCGATGATCCTGAGCCACCACGCAATCTGCTTTGCCACCATAAGAATTTCAAAAATGATGAAACGGAATATACCAATGGGACCACGGCCTTCGTTACATGGGATGCCGTGGAGGATACTCATTCGGGCCTGAAGGGATATTACCTATCACAGTTGGACAACTCGGGAACGCAGAATGGAACCTTCATTGAAGATACCATAAAAGCTGTTGACAACCTCAAGGAAGGGCCGGCCCCCGTTTATGTCTGGTGCATAGACAATGTGGGGAACATAGGTGAAGCCTCTTTCTCTGAGATAATGGTTGACCGGACAGGACCGGTATTCACAAATCTGACGCCTGAGGACGGTGCCTGGCACTCTAGCAGGAACGTTGAATTCTCTGTGGAGATATGGGACCGGAACGGCTCGGGAGTGGACGGTACAACGGTGGAGTACGCATTGTCAACCGAGGGTCCATTCGACTATTCCTTCTGGGTGCCAGTGTGGGTTGAACCGGGTGCAGAGTTTGTCAACCCTTCACTTGACTATAAATTCCAGGAAGGGGCCGACAATTACGTGAAATGGCGGGCAAAGGACATGGCAGGAAACGGATTCGTGGAATCCCCGCCTGTGAACATAAAGATAGATACCACCTACATAGATTTCGCCGAGGAGCTCACGGAGCAGGTCGCTTGGTACAAAAACAGGGTAGTCACCACCGGTATTTACGTAAGAGACCTGGGCAGCGGTATTAATTTAAGTTCTTTTCAGGTAAGAATATCCACCGAAGGCTCCACAGCTTTCGGGGAATGGATGCCCGTGGATGTAAGAAATATTTCCGAGGCGGATATTGAGAATTACCGGGCCGGGTCTACGGGGCTGTCAACTGATGACTGGGACGATGAGGGGGCGTACAGGATAACGGCCACCTTTGCGTACGCAGAGGGAGTCGACAACTACATCATGTTCCGGGGTACCGATCTGGTTGGAAATCCATTTGGCTCATCGGAGAAGTTCAACCTTAAGATAGATACCTCTCCGGTATATTTCGGCCTTTTCTCGCCTGGGGAGGACGAGTATGCCAACAAACAGGAAGTGGAATGTTTCATTGAGATCATGGATGATGGGTCCGGGGTGGACCCTGCAACAGTTGAATATTCCGTTGCCATGGGGGCGGGGGGCGACAGTTTAAGTTTTGGAGCATGGAAAACGGTCCTCTACGTTTCTCCGGGCAAACCGACCCAGGTTTCATTGGACATCGAATTTGATTGGGGGCGGAACAACTTTATAAGGTGGAGGGCGGACGACATTATCGGTTCCGGCCACAACATTTCACCTTCGTACAGGATTTGGGTCAACTCCGATCCGGAACCGGAAATATCCTCACCCAAGGACGGTTTTAGTTCGTTCGATGACGTGGAAATACTGTTCGATGCTTCGAATTCCACCGACCTTGATGGGGACGCGCTTAATTTCACGTGGTATACCAACCTGAGCGGGGACGTGCCACTGAGTACGGAGGTGCTGTTCAGGGGGAAGCTGACCCCAGGGCATCACTTGATCACTTTACATGTGGATGACGGGCACGGCAATAATATGACCAGTGAGATCAAGGTCAATGTGAAGCCCAGGGCCGATGAAGGAGGCGATCTCTTTGGTTTTTCCTCCGACAGCACGGTTCTTTGGATTATCATTTGTCTTTTTGTTCTTGTACTGATTGCAGTTGTGTTGATTTTCATATTTGTTGTACGGAAAAAAAGAGATAAGGACGGGAATGAACAGGCACAATTGCCGCCACCCGGATCTCCAGTTCCACCTCAAGGAACTCCAATGGAACAGGAACGGTTCCACCCGCCTTTGGGAGATCATGGGGAGCCGAGAAGCTTCCCGCCACCGCAGGATTATTACGCAACGGCGCCGGGTGTCAGCACGGAAATGCAGACTGAAATGCTCGGCCCCCTTCCCGAGCTGACCCTGAGTGATCACGGCGAAGCTGGCCAACTGGCCCTTCCCGCTGCAGCTGACGGTCAGCCCGTGGAATCAGCCGCGCTTTCTACGGATGGGACTTCCCCCGGGGCAGCGGATCTTGTATCCCACAAGCCTGCTGAAAAGGAAGAACCGGTACCTGCCAAGACTACGATAAAAAAGAGGCGGAAAAGAGTGGTCAAAAAGCCGATGGCCGAGATGCCGAAAAAGACTCCGAGTATCGGCGAAGCTCTGGAAGCATGGTCATTGGACTTTGAAGAGAAAACCTCTGGAACCAAACCCAGTGCAGAACCTACTTCAGAGAACGTTCAGCCGTCCTCCGACGTTGTGGATACGGGCAATGTGGATACGGAGACAGTTATCTTGGACGAAGAGAAAGCAACACCCGCAGAGGCTGCTGCGTCCCCCGAAGATGTTGCTGTGGATCCCAAAGAAGAAGTCAAGGAAGTGGTTCTCACCTGTCATTCGTGCAGCGGGGATTACGCTGCTTCCATTACCGAGCTACCCATAATCGTAGTATGCCCGCATTGCAGCGCAGAGGGACAGATCGATTCGCTCTGAGACATGGTAGCTGTTATTGTATTGAGTGAAATATTTTTACTGTGTTATACTGAGATAATTAATCTCTACTGGTGTTTTTCTTCGAGGCCTGCGACCCCCAGGCAAACGCAGGCCTCGTCTACGACACAAAAGAAGAATAGATAAGATCATCAAGGGCCTGATCCATCTCACCATAAACCTTATATAATTGTCCCAAGACCGTTCCAATCTCCTTAATATAAGCCTCGACCATACCATCATTATACCAAAAGGTGATCGTGATGGTAAGAAAAAAAGTGATAAAAAAGAGTCGGAAAAACGTAAAGAAAATGGAACGCGAAGTTAAACTGATCCTCGGCGGGATCGGTGCGATCACCCTGCTGCTTGCAGGGATCATTGTGGTACTGACGGTTGATTTCGGACCCGAAGAAAAACCGTCCGAACCCCTTCCAGAACCAGAAAAATATTCGAATCTCTATATTGATGAAGTGCGGTTCGTAAATTCCAAAACAAACACCCGGGCCGATGCGGATGATCACAAAGTGGAGGCAACAGTATATTTCACAAACGATGGTGACGCCACCGCAAAGGACGTGGAACTGGATATATTTGCACTGGTAACGGAGACCAATATGGCAGAGGATAGTGATACCGTAAAGGTGGGGGATGTGGATGCCATGAAGACTATGAAGGCAACTTTCTCTTTGGATCTGCCGGTAGGCGAGGAATACAAGATAGACCTTCTCGTATTCGAGGATGGTATGATTATAAAGAAAGGATTCGGTACGGTGAAGCTGGAGGATAGATCGATGGTATCGGCGCAGCAGTTCAAGACGACATATGGAGATAATGATGTTGAGGCTAACAAAGGACCTAATGTCCCCTCAGGGGACTATGATGATGATGATGATGACACAATATCCGGTTCTTTTTTAGAAAATGGTATTTCCAAAGAAGAGGAAAGTACTTTCGCGGGATTGTTGATATCATTGATATGTGTGATAGTTATTGTGATAATCCTGACCGTGGTTTGGATCGTAAAGAAAAAACGGAGAAGCAAAAATGAATCCCAAAAAAGTTCTTTTTACCTGAACAAGACTCCTGGAAATGAAATGCAAAATGAGTGGAACGGCAATTTGGATGCCGAAACTGGATCGAATAGCTCATTACCTGGGAACTCACAAACCGCCGAATATAGCTCAGAATTCAACCAGGAATCCTGGAAACCCTAACTGAAAGGGCAAAGGCGGCGAAATTCGAAAATAATATCTCAAATGAAGCCAACAAAGCTCAAAATTTGATGATACCGCCGCCTATCATTTCCATTATTATACCAATTTTTTTATATTGGATAGATGTATTATTTATGTTTCGATGGAGTACAGAAATATGGATAAGGAATACCAAAATAAAAAACTCCATTTATTATTTGTCACCAGTGTAGTAGCGGTGTGTATCATTCTGTTTATTCATGCTGTATCGGCCGAGAAATTGTCTGTGGTTAAGGGTAAAATTACCTTTGAAAAAGGAGAACCCCAATTTTTAATGGATTTATTGTTATATTCACAAAACGGAACAATTATAAACTCTACCATTATTGAATCAAATGATACTTATTCATTTTCGAATATTCCAACCGGAAACTATACTTTGAAAGTAATATCGAAGAATAATACTCTGTATATATTCAATTTCACGTTGGTTCCCGAGGAGATATTAACCCACAATATAACAATTGAAGAATATTCATATGACGATGATGACAATAATGGAGGGCCAGTTGACAAGCCAGGTGATGATGAAGATGACGACAAAGAACCGGGTGACGGGCCCGATGACGATGATACGAAGCCAAACTCGGGAATGGGAATTTCTAAGGAAGATGAAACCGTCCGAAATTTGTCAGTTATTTTTCTAGTAGTTATATTGATTTTGATAATAATCTCCCTCGCAATTTTCTCCCGCATCCGCAGAAGCCAGTTACTGAAGCACGACACGCGGCAGCGCATCTGCTCTCACATACTCGAGAACCCCGGCAAGCATTTTACCGCCCTCAAGAACGAACTCGCTCTGCCCACCGGCGTGATGAGCTATCACCTAGACCGTCTCGAAAGGGAGAATTTCATACTTTCGCGGATGGAAGGGAAGTTCAAGCGTTTCTACCCGCCCCGCTGGGACCATAAACCGGAGCTCCGTCTCACTGCAATTCAGGAAACTATCCTCGAGCAGATCAAAAAATATCCCGGTATATCACAGAGCGACATTACTCGAAAGATCGGCCGCAACCGAAAAGTGGTGAACTACCAGGTGCACCAGCTCGCGGATATGGACCTTATCGCCATCGAGAAGGAAGGCAGGGAATCAATGTGCTATTTCGTCCGGAATGCGTGATTCGATGCACTTGAATCGTAATCCCAATGTCGTATAATAATCTATTTATATGCATAAAATATTGTTTGTACATTCTTTTTCTTTCCCCGGAAGTGGTCATATGGCGATAATAAAAAAAAGCATCGTTCTCATTTTACTAGTATTACTAATGGCAGCCAACCTCCATAATTTCACCAATCCAAGTACCTCTCGCTCCTCATCTTCCAACGTTCGCGGATATGATCGCAATTCACTTTCAAGCCAGACGCCCTCAAGGCAGGGTGCGTGGTATATGCATCGGCAAAATGCAAGCCGCAACAGCTTCGCAGAAGGAATAACCGCACCAAATACCAACAATACATTATGGACCTTCAATACGACGAATTCCAACACTGGGAACGGCGTGTATTCCTCCGCAGCTATCGTTGACGAAAAGGTCTATATCGGTTCGGGCGAGGGAAAGTTGTATTGTCTGGACCTCATGACCGGCGACCATTACTGGAATTACTCCACCATACCAGGAGCATGGTCACACGGCCAGTCATGTTCACCTGCTTTTTCCAACGGTAAAGTATTCGTGGGAAATGATTTTATTCCTAAATTGTGGTGTATCGATGCTGTAACTGGTGGGGAGATATGGAACTTCTCGACCCGCGCCGGAGGTATGCTTGGTATATACTCATCACCGGCGGTTCATAACGATCGGGTTTATTTCGGGACTGAAAACAACAAGGTATTTTGTATCCCGGTGGACGATCCTAACGGCGATGGAACAATGGATTACTCCGAAAGGATATGGGATTTCACAGCGCCGGACAAGGTCTGGTCGTCACCAGCGGTAACAGATGACAGGGTATACGTTGGCTGTGGTGATTCAAATTCCGTCGGCGCCAACAAGCTCTATTGTCTTTACGCCAATAACGGAACCATCGACTGGGTATTCCCGTCAAGAAGAGACATTAAGGACGTTATCTCAACTCCTGTTATCATGAAAGGCAGGGTCTATTTCGGGGCCGGCGATAATAATGTATATGCACTATATGCCAATAACGGTACCAAGATATGGAATTACACTACAAGAGACATGGTCATATCATCACCCGTGGTAGCATATGGCAGGGTATTCATAGGAAGCGATGATAACCGATTGTACTGCCTGGACGCCGATACCGGTGTCGGGATATGGGATTATGCCACCAAGGGGGAGATATGGTCTTCGCCAAGCGTTGCCGATGAAAAGGTTTACGTGGCGTCCACCGATGGAACCTTGTACTGTATCAATGCCACCTCGGGTAAACCGGAACTTATCTGGAGCTACAAGATCACTTCCAAGCAGTACGGGGTTTGTTCCTCGCCCTCCATTGCAGATGGCATGCTTGTCATCGGCGGGGCAACAGGAGGTAATTTGGGTACATCAAAGGTTTATTGTTTTTCTGATGCCGATACCACGCCACCCACGATAATGGATATTTATCCCGAAGATCAATCCGTGGATATTCCCACTACGGTTAGCATCACCATTGATTTCAATGAACCCATGGACCCTTCTTCCGTAACCACCGAGAGCATTTTGCTGAGGAACGACACTTACGATGATGTTGCAGGAACGATCCTCTACGACGATAACGCCTTTACTGCAACCTTCACTCCGGCCTCCCCACTTTCCCGCGGAGAGACCTTTAATGTAACCGTATTAAGCACGATAAAGGATGCGGCGGGCAATGGATTGGATGGAAACGACAACGGTCAAATGGATGGCTCGCCCCTTGACGACTACAGTTGGGAATTTACCACTTCAGTGAATAAACCACCCGTTCTTTCAGCCCCGACGCTTACACCTACGGAAGGAAATCTGGAAACGGATTTCGAATTTTCAGTCATTTATACCGATCTCGATAATGATAATCCCGAGGATTCACCTGGATTTATCAGGGTACATCTGAACGGTGAATTGATCGGCAGGACCATGACGGTAGACCCCGATGCTTCGGCGCTTTTAACGGACGGTAACCGCAGTAACGGCGAGCAGTATTCCTATGAAATGAAGTTTCCAATTTACGGGGAGCATACTTATCAGTTCAAATGCTCGGACGGAATCGATACCGCGTCGACTCAGATTTTTAATGATCCATTGGTCTGGTACCCGCAGGAACTTTCATTGATACCAAATCAAACAGCTATCGAGGATATCGACCTCATTCTCGATTTGAATGATGAGATCCACGACGAGGATATGAATGAAGGCGATCTCGAATTATCGGTGAACTCGAGCTATGCAACCGTGGAAGATTTCAACATCACTTTCAATTATCCCAATTCGTTCAATTATCCCAGCGGCAGAACCCACGAAATTGTTGAAATTCTATTATCGGACCCCATCAAGGGATACAACGTGAGCCAGGAGGTGAAAGTGGAAGTGATTCCAATTAACGATGCACCTATTATTACGGGGATGACCGACCAGTTGGTCAATATCGGAGAAAAATTCGTTCTGAACCTTACTTTGTACATAAGCGACGAAGACAATAATATGTCTGAGCTGGAAATTTCCACAAATTCAAGTTATGCTACTGTTGTGGGCGGAGAGATTACTTTTTTCTATCCCGCCAAGGCCGGGATCGTGAGAGATCACATCAACATCACCGTTTTCGACGGGGAGTTTTACTGCCGAAGGAATATCACGGTCATGGTCACACTGGAGGGGATCCCGTTCATACTATCGTCCATCCCCCAGCAGAACGCCGTGGAAGATGTTGATCTGGTGCTGGATATGGGTGATTTCATAACACCCGCGGGTGCGTATACGTTGAATGATTTCGTCTTGTCAATTAACTCGACTTTCGGAGTTGTAAATGGAGTAATAATAACTTTCAATTACCCGAATTCGTTTAATTATCCAAAAGAACGAAATCACGAATTCATAACGGTCAATATTTCTTACGGAAATCATGTTGAATCCGTGAGCTTTAAGATCAATGTTCAGAATGTGAACGATGCCCCGATACTGCTGGATGTCACAACGCCATCATCGTCATTCGATGACACGCCCATCATTTTCGGATTGATATATTTTGATGATGACGGCAGTGATGGCCCATTGGTGGCGGTCGTGATAAACGATGTGGAATACTCGATGAATCACATAAGTGGCGACATTCACACCTTAGGGGGGACCTATCAATTGGAAATGAATCTATCGGCAGGTGAATTCAGTTATTATTATAAGGTGGACGATCAAGAAAATACCTCCAATAGTAACGAAACTTCACAGCTTTATTCATTGACCGTAATTGAACATACCGGATCCGGCGATGATGACGATGACGAGGGAACGGTGGATCAAGAAACAAGGGGGGGCCTTTTTATCTGGTTGACCATGGCGGCAATCGTGATGATCGCCATAGCCGTGCTGGCAATTCTTTTTGTTCTCAAGCGCGATAGAAAAAAGGACGAAGGAGAGGAGGATGGAGAGGAAGATGAAAAAGGGATGATGCTGTCGGATATCAGGGGCGGGAAGAAAGAATTGGTAAGCGAGCTGGTGGAGCTGGAGGATGAACGGGAAGCGGTCCTCGAAAGATTGGATCGAATAGCAGGAAAGCTCGAGCAGCTGGATTGGGATTATGAAGACGGCTACATTGACACCTGGCGATATGAAATGCTTGTGGATAAATGCCTCCATGGACGAGAAAAGCTGCTCGATGAATTGGATGAGATCCATGATGATATCGATTATCTGGAAGAGGAGCTTGAGCGCGCGGAGCATAGAAAGAACAGCAGGAAGAGACAATACGGCGGCGGGGGTGACGATGATTTTTATTATTCGGGGTATCAGGAGGCGGGTGATCAATGGGAAGATGATTTCCATGAGGACTGGATGACAGACGAGTATTGGGATGATTAAGGTAAAAAAAGCACTTAGCACAGAACTGAATTACCTGTAATTTTTTATACTATCAAGTACATGAGGGTTTTATACCATTTTAGGTGATCACATGGGAACGGAAGAAGCGAAGGCAAAGAGCGAAGTACCGGGTATGGGCTATTATGCATTTCTCATAACATTTGGAATAATACTCATGATCGCGGGAACCGTAATTGGTATTATGTTGATGAGAAACCCGGACGATTCCGCCGTTCATACTCTGGATTTCCGGAGACTCAACTCATACAATAAACCCCTTGACAAGGGCCATTACCAGATATGGTACGTAGATAGGTACGGCGAGTACGATCTTGTTGAAAGCAACGACCCTGGGGAAGTGTATATAAAGGATCCCAATGGAGCCGACGTGAACCTGATATATGAGGACGCATCCATAGAGGGGGAATACGATGAATGGGTTATATTTGCGTCTTTCGAGGCGGAGGAAACCGGTGAATATAACTTCAGAACCACTAAAAATGTTGAGATATACATCACCACACCTTTCAAAGAGGAGCCTTATTATTATATTCTGGTGCCTTTCGGCATAGGCATAGGCGGCGGCCTGGTGCTGATGTGCGTGGGCCTCCATTATATAAAAAAGATTCAGGCGATGAGAATGGCTCGGGATAAGGCAAAGACAGAGTACTGGCAAGGTTGAATTAAGTTCCACTTTCAATGCGGACCGGCATCCTTTCAGCTACAAGAACGGGGTCGGTACTATAATTTTTCCGCTATAATTCAGAGCCCCTCAAAATTTTTTCATAATAATCTGAGCTCCCCGTTTCAAGAATTTCCAGTATTATCTCTTCCGTGACCCGGCCAACCCCGCTTATCTTTTGAAGCTCCTCCTTCATTGATGATAACGGATCTTTAAGTTTAGAAATGGAATTGGCAGCATAACCGTAGGGCGATCTTCTTCTTTCCAGTTTCAGAACATAATCCATGTGCTCCAGCATCACCGCTACGAGGTCGTTCTCATCCAGAATGTCCTTGAACAGCCGCAGAGGGATTCGTTTTGGCATCTGAAACTTGTTCGCGAGCCCGTTGAAAAGAAGATTCAGCTTATTATGGTAACTGCCGGATGGCTGGCCCCATTTGTTTCCCGCGTACAGCTTTTGGTATTCCGGGATCAGTTCTTCATATTTCCTTGCGAGAACTTTCATAAAATGTTCTTTCTGCCTACCGTCTTTGAGGGTCATTCCGCCGAATATGATGAAATCCGCACCCGCTTCCTTTGCCTTTTTTATGGACTCGTTTAACATCCCCCTGGTGTCGGTCAAATGGGGAATGACGGGAAGCAGGAACATGCCGCATGCGATCCCTTCGTTCTTCAGGTACCTTATGGTATCCAATCGCTCGCTGGGAGCAGGGATGCCGGGCTCGAATATGCTGCTTATCTCGTTGTTCATGGATGAAAAACTGAAACTTGCGATTACCCGGCTCCTCTGATTTATCTTCTTCAGCAGATCGATATCTCTCTTTATGAGGGTCGATTTTGTAATCATGTGGACCGGCCGATGGTATTCATAACAAAGCTCGAGCGTTCTTCTGGTCAGCTGGTATTTCCGCTCTATGGTCTGGTAGCTGTCTCCCACTCCGCCGCCAACTATGATAAAACCCTTTTTTACAGGCTTTCTTTTTCTCCGCGGGTCCAGCTCCCGACGCAGGATATCAATGGCGTTGACCTTGACCGCAACGTCCCTTCCGAACTTACCCTCGACATAGTATCTTTCCGCCCGCCCGTCGCAGTAGACACAGTCGTGCCGGCATCCCCGATAGAGGTTCATGCCGTACCGGGATAAAAACCACGAGTCGATCCTTTTATGTCTGCGAAGTATGGATTTCGCCTGAATCTCTGTTATCGTCATCTTTTCCATTTCTCCTTCACTTGAATGTATATTAGTTGACTTTATATTATTGTTAATGGGGATTTTGCATTTCTTGAATATTATCTTTTATTCGAGGCCTGCGACGTAAGAAACGCAGGCCTCGTCTACGACAAAAAAGAAGAATCTTAAAATCATAAAAGGTCGGTGGAAACCGACCAAAGGGGGTCACCCCCTTTTTCATTGTATTTATTTTTTGGTTCGGACCTGCGTTTCTTACGTCGCAGGTCCTCTTTGGTAAGAAGAGAAAATATCATAGTCGCAAAAGAGTAATCCGTCGAAACCATAATTAGGGAAAACGTGGTTTTCACCGCTAATGACTGAGCGTTCCAGACAGACGCAAAACAGCTTTCCCAGTAACTATCTTCAAGCCCTGCTGGCGTTCAAGCATCTCATGCGCATAGGCAACTGCACAATGGGAATTCTCATGGTGGTCATTGGTTCCTTTGCCGTATTCCAGGGCGACTTTCTCGACCACATTGAGCTTATAATACCGGCCTGTATTGTCGCATTCTTTTTGATGGCCGGCGGCAACATGATAAACGACGTTTTCGATGTGGAGGTGGACCGTAATGCACATCCTGGCCGTGCGATCCCCCGAGGTATATTCTCGGGCCGTTTCGTGCTGTTTTGGGCCCTGTCCTTCTACGCCGTTGCCCTCTTCTTTGCCGCCATCATAAATCTGAACTGCTTCATATTCGCCCTGGCAGCCGAGTTTCTTCTGTTATTTTATGAACTGTCTCTCAAGAAATATCCGGGTGCCGGCAACATTGTCATAGGCGCGCTGGTGGGAAGCGTTTTCCTCGGTACTGCCGCGGCCATCGACCGCTGGAAGATACTGACGTTCCTTGGACTGCTGGCCTTTCTCATCAACGTTGCCCGCGAGATGATAAAGGATATTGAGGATATGGAGGGGGACGTGGACCGGAATACCTTTCCCAGAAGTTTCGGTGTGAACGCGACGTTGTACGCCGCCTGGTCCATACTCATCATTACCGTGGTTTTATTTTTTATACCCTATTACCCGCTGAAACTTTTCTCAGGAATTCTCTATCTCGCCGGAATGGGTGCGGCCGATCTGGTAATATTGTTTGCCATATTTAGTTCGAAGAAGAATGCTGAAAAGGGGCAGCAGATGCTGAAGTTCGCAATGCTTCTAGCCCTTGTGGCTTTTCTGCTGGGTAATTGGGTTTGATCATCAAAAGAACAGATGGGAATAGAAAAAGACGGGGGCCCAAAGTCTCTCTAATTCAAGAAAGCTTTACTGAGCCCCAATAGCCTTGACATCATCTCTTATCCATATCTTCTTCAGGTTCCTTGCCTCTTTTCCTGAACACCAGGAATATCACAACGAACACCAGAGCAGCAAGCACAACCACGGCAATATAGACAATCATCGTATCGCTCAGCCCCGACTCCGGCTGTATATCTGTCTCGGCGGAAAATATGGTGAGCTTCAATCCCTCGTCGCTGCCCAGCTCGTCCTCTCCGCCCATGTAGTTTGCCGCACCTTCCTGGTCATCGTAGAGCTTGTCGGATGCAGGAACCTCGCCGTCCACCCTTTCGTCGAAGTCCTCGGAAAGGCCTTTTTCCCATACGTTACCGGACTTGATCTTCATTTGCTTCGTAAACGTCCGGGTTCCGTCCTCGAGCTTCATCTCTTTGGGAAGGGTTATGATGCACTCCACGTCCATGGAGAACGGTCCCTTGATATTGAGGTCGAAATCCGAGTTCTTTTCGAGGTTCACGTCTCCCACTGCTTCCATGTTGAAGGTTATTTCCATATCGAGGGCGGCCGGTGTTATTTCTCCCTCCAGCTTCGAACCCATCTCGTAGGACAGCGATTCATCGTCAATTACGAAGGGGACGCCTCCCAGTGAAAGCACAGGTCGTATGATGGGATTTTCCGTGATCGAGGTGTGTTTTTCGATTAGAAGCCTCTCTGAGGCCGATATAACCATGTCACCGTTTCCAAGTTCGTTCTCGATACTCGCCTTCATCATCAATGCGGGGCCGCCGAGATGCACATTGGTGGCGACCTTCACCGAACCAGTGCTTTCGAAATTCATTTTTAACTTTCCGCTGTTCGCCTCTCCCTTCTCCAATTTCAGGGAAATGCCCTTCGGACCGGCATCGCTTATCTCGAAGGACGATACCTCCGATACGGCAAAAACCTCGCCGCCGTTCGTCTTGTAGGCGAATGCCTTGTAACTGCCCTGGGGAAGCCTCAGCCCTATTTCATCGCCCCTGGTGCCTCCATCAGCCTTTTCCTCCCGGTATTCCACATTGTTCCATCCGCCGTATCCACGGTAATCGACGCCTCTCCCGGTATCGAAAACTGCGAGTTCGATATATCCGTCACCACCTGTGCTGTCTTCGAATGTGGCCGAAAAGGTCTCTTCATCGGGAATTATGCGCTTCTCAAGCTCGAAGTCATGGGTTATGGTCCCTGGAGAATCGGCATGGGTGATGAATTTCGCAGGGAAATAATCAACCCAATCTTCCCGGTATTTATCATCTTCTTCTTCCCTATCTTTGTCATCGGGATCTTTCATATCATTGCTGGTGCTCCCGTCCTCCCGGTAATTCATATAGTAATTTCCCTCTGTTGATAGGATGATATCACCCAACGGTACGTATATCTCGTAATGACCAGTCTCATCGGTATATGTATTGTTGTGCAGAACGTATTCATCGGTTATGATGGTGGCATCGAGATGGTAGTAGGTAAGCGGCGCTTTCGTAGCTGCGTCCCTTACGAATCCCTCTATCCTCACCACATCCTTGGGCTTGGGTTTGAGAAGAATCTCGATCTCCGCCGTTTCCCCGGACAGCACCTCCAGTTCGGTGGAGTATGGAAAAAATGGTGTTTCGACCTTGTAGAATCCCCCCATATTCTCATTGTCAGAATCTGCACCGTTCTCTCCGTATTTCTCCTTGTATTCCTCGGGATTCAGGTATAAATCCTCTATTACTCTGACGTTCATGTAATAATATCCCGGATACACTTCCATGGAAAATTTGCCGTTCTCGTCAACGTTCGCGGCGAGATACATGAATATCTCCCCCCCGTAGATGCTTATTTCGGAATTTGTGACTATCTCTCCAGTGTCCCGGTCTTTGACTATACCGCTTATCTTCGCATCCTTCTTTGGCATGTTCTTGAAGGTCACGTTATGCCAGATAGTTTCCTTTCCTTCAATGGAAAATTCGAATTTATGTTCCCTGAAATTCCCTTCGTCAGGCCATGGTTCAGTATCTCCAGCTTCGCTGGTACCTTCCTCGCCAATTTCGATTTCCTCAACTTCATCACCCCTGTTGGCTTCCTTTGATCCTCCCCCCTCATCGTTTCCCGGCATGGGTTTTTCATCGTACTCGACCACATCATCTCCGCCGTAGTAATATGGAGGCGACACTGTCATGATGTAGTCACCAGCCCGCAAGGGTATCTCGTAGTAACCGTCCTTCTCGGTATATCCGAAATATTCATTTCCATATCCCGGATAGTTATTAGGAGGTGTGTCAACCGAGCCCACGGCTCCACCGCCGCTTGCCATTTCCTTTTCATCATCCCTTGTATCGTCCTTATCATCTTCTACCGGCTTACCTTCCGGAACTTCCCCGTTTGCACCGACGAAAGAGGGAAATACGTATATCCAGGCATCCCCAACGCCGTTCCCGTCCTCGTCTCTTGCATACCCTTTTATCATTGCATCCACCGGGGGCAACGGCTCCAGAGATATGTTGTGCCAGACAGTTTCGTTCTCCACGACAACTATCTTTGTGGAGTACGGAAGATATTCGGCTGCCCCCTTCTCCACCCCCCCGCCGCTCCCGGATGAATCCTCGGGCCCTTCCCTTTCATCTTCCAGATACGCATCCTTCCAGAAGAGATGGGCATCTACGTAATAGGTGCCCGGGATAAGTTTGACGGTGTAATATCCCTTTGGGTCGGTATGGGTGAATTTCATGGGGATGTAATAGTAATTCATATAACCGGATGACGAGCTCCCGCTGTTCTCTGATGAACCTTCTTTGTCTTCCCACTCTTCATCATCATCCATGGGGACCTCGGGGGGGCGCTGTTCTTTCGGCAGTAATGGAGATTCGATCAGGTTGAAACTCAGTTCGACATCTGAAAGTACTTCCCCGGTTTTTTCATCCTTTACAGAACCCTTAACAATGCTACTCTCCGGAGGAAAGGGAGTGATATTAATGGTATAATTCACTGCTCCCTTGATCTCCAGCACGAAAAAATTTTCAAAATACTTATCCTTTGCTGCCCAGAACTGGAAGGTGCCAATATCGAGGTGAAAAGTTATGCTCCCGTTCTCATCGGTGATCCCCTTGACTTCCTGGAATTCCCGCCAATCGCCATCCGCTTTTCCCTCGTTGAACCCGTAAACGGATGCGCCCGGGACCGTCTCACCGTTCTTGTCATTTAGCACTGTTATGTTGACGGAAAACTCTCCATCTCCCAAGAGACCTTCCTTTTCATCCAGGTAATCATCATTGTCGGGATCTTCACCGTTAGTATCTTTTTCATCGTCATTGCTCTCGAGAGCCGCAACTGCCGTCATGCACAACAGTAACATGAGTGCCAGCGCAAATATCTTGTTGATGGTCTTTGCCATTATCGTTCCTCCTTAATAGTAATCATATACTATCTTCGTTCCTGATTTATAAAGATTCCAATCAGTTTTCAAAGATATTCCGATTAATATGCGGAGATTATTGATGTAAAATCTATATATATGATTTGGTAGAATTATCGAAACGACCTTATTTATTTGACAGAATACGACGAACAGGTGTGCATATGGAAGCGGAGATAAAGATGGTGAAAGGAATAACAACGGTGGGTAAAAGCGACAGCAATCACTGGGTTCCCATGGATGGATTAAAGGATTTCAACGGTGCGGAGGGCGCGAACAAGCCTATGGAACTGGTTCTAATCGCACTTGGCGGATGTACTGTCATGGATGTTATCTCTATACTGACCAAGATGCACCAGCCCTTCAATGGTTTGGGTGCCAAACTAAGTGCCGAGGTGAGCCAGGAACATCCCAAGGTTTTTGAAAAGATTAAGATCAAATACATAGTCGAGGGCGAGGTGGATTCCGAAAAACTCGAAAGGGCGATAACACTTTCCCGGGATAGATACTGTCCGATTTCTGCAATGCTAAGCAAAACCTGCCCAATTGATTGGGAATATGAAATTCAATGAGACCCTGGCATAATATCGATCATGATCGGATGACTTTTATCGTGGTTTCACATTTAGGGCATTTCCCGTCCTTCATCCGGTTTTTACGAAGACCCATATAACTTCTCTTTATAACCCATTTACCGCACCCTGGACAATGCGTGTGAGCTCCCTTGTCCGCAAGTACGTTCCCGAGAAAGACGTAATGTATTCCCATTCCCTTTGCTCTGTCGTATATATCAACCAGAGAAGAGGTGGTGGTTCTTTTCCTGTCCGTCATCTTGTAATCGGGATGGAAAGCACTAAAATGAAGCGGAATATCCGGTCCAAGCTCCCGAAGAACCCATTCCAGATACCCCTCGATCTCTCCGGGGTCGTCGTTCAATTCCGGTATGACGAGGTAAGTAAGTTCGATGTGGATGTTTAGCTCCCTTGCCAGTTTGCACGTGTCCAGCACTTTTTCCAGTCGTCCGCCTGCGATCTTGCGGTAGAAATCCTTGGAAAACGACTTCACGTCGATGTTCATGGCATCGAGGTACGGGGAAATGTTCCTCAAGGGTTCCGGATTTATGAATCCGTTAGTAACGTAAATATTCTTTATCCCCTCCTCGTGAGCCAGTTTGGAGGAATCGTAGGTGAACTCATACCAGATGCTGGGTTCGTTGTAGGTCCAGGCAATGGACGCACAACCAGCCCGTTTCGCCATTCGGACAGTTTCCGCAGGTGTAATATTCATCAAAGAACTCTTCCGAATGTCCGCTTGCGATATGCTGGAGTTCTGGCAAAAATCACACTTGAAGTTACATCCAACGGTACCGAATGACATGGCTCTGCTTCCCGGGATGAAATGATACAGCGGTTTTTTCTCAATGGGGTCCGGATGTGTCGAAGAGGTTTTTCCATATATCAGGCTGTACAGAATACCGTCCAAATTCCGTCTGACACCGCAAATTCCTGTCTTTCCGCTTCGAAGAAGACAGTGGTGCGGACACAGTTTGCACCTGACCTTCAGATTTTCCAGCTTATCATAATACATGGCTTCTTTCATTCAAAAACCTTCTTTCAAATTCTACCTTTCATCACCATTCCATGGGGTGAAATCCGAAAAGGGCCATGATCTCCACTGACACCGCATTATCGGGTGATCTTTTTTTGATGTTGATGACCTTCTCAACCGCCACAAGATCCATTTCCACTCTTCTTTTGAAAACTGTGAATTCTCGATTATCAATTACATTCCGCGTCCTGGTAAACAGCAAAGCTTCTCGTACTGACGGACGCCCCGAGCCCCTGTCCAGTTCTCCCGTTATGGCATCCCAGCACTCTTCAACGGATTCTCCCTGCCCCATGCTGACGTTCAGCACTCCACCGCCCCTGAAGAAGTTCATGGTCATATCTCCGTGATCATCCAGCAGGTCGCGTATTCTCAATATGGCCAGGTTCAATAACTCATCCATCACCTCGAATCCCTTTATGAGTGGAAGATCGGGTTCCAGCGATGTTAGGAGATCATTGGGAACGGTAAGAACCTTGTCCGAGCATAGCTTCAATTCTTTTAATCCTTTAGCAGTGTTGCTCTTTTTGCCCCCTCCCTCATCCTTGAAAGGCAGGGTCACAATAGGACACACTTTCGCACCGATTTCCTTCGCGGCCCTGACAATTACGGGTCCTGCTCCAGTTCCCGTCCCACCCCCCATTCCGAAGGTAACTATCACAACATCAAAACCTTTCAAGCTGGCCTTGAACCGCTCCAGTGAGAATTCAGCGGCTTCGCGGCCAAGTATCACATCCCCCTCTGTCCCATTTCCACCAGTGATATCTTCACCAATGTATACTTTGTGTGGAACGCCAACCTGGAATAACTCCTGGAGATTGCTGTCCACCGCAATTATCTTCATCTCTCGGCCCGTTATCTTCTTTCCTTCCAGTGACCGGTACATCTTCCCCACGATATTACCTCCAGCGCCCCCTACGCCAACCACTGCGATCCTGAAGTTCCTCTTTTTATCGATTCCGTATGAAGGGGATGATGGCGATAAAAAATCCCTGCCAAATCCTGGTATTTCCTTTTCCTTTTTATTGGTTTTCAGAGCTATGTCACCTACATTTTCGTCAGTATCCTCATTCCAATCCTCCAAGGGTTCTGCTCCCACGTCAGATTCTACCAATAACTCGTACATTATACTCTCGTCATCATCTCCGGTGCGTGCATCCTTGGTTTCAATCTCTTGGTCATATTTCCCCCCTTCCTCCTGTTCTTTCATAACTTCTTTTACAACTTCACAATGCATTTCATAGGGAACGTCCATGAGCTCCGAAAGACTGATCAACATCTCCGCCTGAACCTTTTCGAGACTACCCTCGGCCAGGGCCTTGCGAACCATCTCTCCATATATCTTTCGTTTATCTGTATCATCTATCATCGTGTTACACCAAGCTCGATTGAGTGACCGGAAACGGTTTTTTACTATACTATCGGAGATAGATAAACGTTTTGTTGCCAATCTCACATTGACCTTACCCATCCCCGTTCCATTCCATAATTTCTGAAATGTTCATATAAACAAAAGAGAAGGCAAAATATTAATCCCTATTTCCCCACTCCCCCCCCGATGAAGCCTCAACTGGAAAGAATGCTCGAGATGCAACAGTATTATGTCGCAGGGGAGCACAGCGCCGTAAAGCTGTGTCATTGGTTAAAGGAAAAACTAACAAGCGGCAGGAGCTGTTACAAGGAAAAATTCTATGGTATCGACTGTCATAGATGCCTCCAGATGACACCTGCAGTGAATCAATGTAACCAGAAATGTCTTTTCTGCTGGCGTTTCCAGGGTCTCAATGAGATCCATTTCGAAGAATTCGACGAGCCGGAATTCATTTTGGATGCCTTGATAGAAGGGCAGCGAAAGCTAATAACGGGATTCAAAGGGAATCCCAAATGCTCCCATGAGAGGTATGAAGAAGCACGGAATCCCAATCAGGTTGCAATCTCTCTTTCAGGTGAGCCGACCCTGTATCCTGAGCTAGGTGCCTTCATCGAATTGTGTCATAAAAGGGGGATGACCACATTTCTTGTGACAAACGGAACCCTTCCCGAATCGCTTGTTAATCTGGATCCCCTCCCCACACAATTATATGTCAGTTTGGATGCTCCTAACGAAGAAATTTACCGGCGGTTATGCGTTCCAATGGCGAAGAGTGCATCCTGGGATTCATTGATGGAAACACTGAACATTCTCCCCTCACTGGATACTAGAACAGTCATAAGACATACATTGGTCAAGGGATACAACCTCGGATATCAAAAGGAGTATGCTGCCCTTATTGATGCTGCCGAACCTGATTTCGTGGAGCCAAAAGGATATGTCTTTGTGGGGTATTCCCGCAACAGGATGACAATCGATAACATGCCCTCACACAATGAGATAAGGGAATTCTCCGAAGACTTGGGCCATCGTACAGGTTTTGAGATGCTGGGTGAACAGAGGGCATCGAGGGTTGTGGTCATGGGAGACGACAAGGGAAAACTCCGTATCCGAAAATAATAATAAGGATTCGACCACGGCAACTCCAATAATTTGTTGAAATTACCAGACAAAAGTGTTAAAAAATATTGAGTTATTATGATTGGCATATAATTAAGGTATGAAAAACCTATCAGAATAGGATTGACGGAGTTGATGATTTGAGCCGCATTGGAGTTATGGGGACGGTGATGCTTTTACTTGTCAACTTGTTAATCGGTAATCTTCTAATCCCAGTGGAGCTCTCCGAAGAAGAATCGAATACGGCGAATATCAAGAAAGTTCTCAAAACTCCTGATTGGAGGGAGGACACCAGAGGACCTGCCATGGAATCTGATCCTCAGGGAGGATCCTGGTACGATGATTTCAATGATTTTGGCGGACTTAATCAATCAGAAAACGTTACAATTATAAACAGTATTGCGAGATCGAGTCAGCGGGCATACCGTGTACCCGTTACACTGGTGAATAACGGTGAACTTCTTCGTGATTTCCAGGTAAAGATCAATATTAATGAGAGCTTTTTTGATTATACTAAAGCAGAACCCAATGGGGAGGATATTCGCTTTACTCACGAGAATGGTGTGAAATTGGATCATTGGATCGAAAAATGGAACGAGGACGGCAATTCTACCGTGTGGGTCAGGATTCCCGACCTCCCGGAGGGCAGCACCACGGTGAGAATGTATTACGGTTGTCCGGAAGCCGAGGACGGCAGTGATGGTTCAGCGGTCTTCGATTTCTTCGATGACTTTTCATTCTATGACGATGCTAAATGGGTTAGTACCGGAACGTCTTCCGTAAACAACGGGTATTTAACGGTAAGAACCGGTGCTGTGTATTCCCGAAATACGGCTTCCAACCAACCAGGAAAAATTTGCGAGGCAAAGTTGAAATGGAACAATTTTGCACATTTTTCCGGTCTTTGCATGGGAAGTACGCACTCGACCCAGGGAAGTAATGCAGGGTCGGACAAGATTGTCTATCTCATGACGAATATGGGCGGAGATCCCAGTATAAGGGCCTGGGCGGGTTCGGGCGATGAGGCCACGTACGATATCATATCCGGTGCAACGCAGTATACTGCAACGCAGGGTGTGGAGCATACCATGGGTTTCACATTGACCGATACGAATCTATCATTCCAGATGAACTCGGCAACAACGAATAATTATATCGGTACGTGGTCCGGTCCGTTCTACATCTGGTTGGGTTTTTTTACTGGTTCCAGAGGGGGCAACACAGATATTTCGGATGTATCTGTAGACCGGGTGATGGTCCGCAAGATCGGAGAGAATCCTGAAACCATTTTCGGGCAAGAAGAACAAAATCCCTCTTCTTACATGATATCCCAATCAATAAGTCTTCCCGATAGGATGCGCTGGGAGTTTCTCACTCTTGCCAAAACAGAAACAAATGATTCAAAAATAACCGTCTCTATCTTGAATGCAGCAACGAACAGTACTATTGCGGGATTTGATAATATTACCGGAAACGCTCTTATTCTATCGAACCTGAGTGAGACTGAAATCCAGTTGAAGGCCGTCTTCAACGGAAGCGGTCCGTCAAGATCGACAATGGGATCCTGGGGCATCGAATGGGTGGATGAAAGTGCGTGGCGCGACAGTTTTATCGGTGGTGAAAAGATAGATAGGCATAGGGGAGTCTCTGTTGGGAACGGCCGTGTAAAGTTGGATCATTGGAGATACCGAAGACCTATCGAGATATCATATGCGGGGGAAAATCTCAACGATTTTCAGCTAATGATCCCATTCAACAATACATATTTTGATCATTCGAAGGCTAAATCTGCCGGTGAGGATATTCGATTTTACGATGAGGGGGGATATGAATTACCTTACTGGATCGAACATTGGAATCTTGCCGGGTACAGCAAAGTTTGGATAAATAAACCCAGTATCAGGAACGGAAGCTCCATAATATGGATGTATTACGGGAACCCTGATGCGGAAAGGAAAAGTAATGGTGAGCTTGTATTCGATTTTTTTGATGATTTCAACGGATATACGTTGAACCTATCGAAATGGAACGTTCCGGACAATACCGGGTGGTCGATTGTTGGGGGCCGTCTGAAGGGTACGAACAATAACGGCAGGATACTGAGCAAAGCCAAGTTTAGTAATCCAATCGTCCAGGAAGTAAAGACGAGAATCAGTACGAGACCTCCCAATGGTTTCCAAGGGGCGGGTTTTTACAGCTCGAACAATAATTGTTTCGGTTATTTATGTCATCCAGGTGGTGACTGGTTGAGAAACGAAGGAAGCTGGGTCTTCCTGGGAGCCGAGCATGTGGGTTTGAATCAATGGCATGATATGCGGATTACGGCCAAGTCAGCTACGCAGGTAAATATTGACATAAAGAACTTTGAAACGGGGGCTGATGTTTATAACCAGGATTTCACCAATGCGGTATGGAATGAGAGAATTGCTCTTGGAAGACGGTCTGACGATTCAGGTCTCGACCAGGCCTATGAAGCCTACTGGGAGTATGTCAGAGCAAGAAAATTTGCATCAGTGGAACCGTTGATCAATATTGGTGACGAATATGCAAACCCCGCTCCTTTTATAAGTTCAATTCCAATTTCACTACCGGAAAACATGTTGTGGTCGACCCTGTCCCTTAACAAGACGGAGCCCGGCAGCATGCAGATTAATCTATCTGTTATCGATTCAAGCAACAGGACGATCAAGGGTTTCGAGAATCTGACGAACAGCACCATGGATATCGACCGATTTAATGATTTGAACCTGTCCGAAATCCGTCTCAAAGTTCATTATTTTGGTACCGGAATAAAATTGCCAATTCTCAACTCCTGGTCTGTGAATTGGTCCGGTATTTTGGCACCGAGACTTTTATTCGAAATACCGGATATGGAAATTCAGGAAGATACCACTGAAGCCAATATTCTGAACCTTACGACTTATATTTTGGATATATACAAGGATCGAGGTCCTACCGTTTTCGCTTTGGAATATGTTTCCGATACACAAAACATATCGCTGGCCATAAACGACTCAATTCTTCATCTTCACGATCTTCGAACAAACTGGTTGGGATTTATTGAGGTGGTGGTCAATTGTACGAACTATTATGATAGGTCCACTTTATCCAATCATTTCAACATCACCGTGATGAACGTGAACGATCCGCCCGTGGTGGAGCTGCTCTCACCCTTGGACCGCTCGGTAATCGCCGAGCGCAGCGTAACTCTGTCATGGAATGCAACCGACATAGATAACGATCTCGCGGATCTCTCCTATGATATTTACTTCAGCGATGATCCCTCGGTTCCACTCTATAAATCGGGCGTCAAAGGCTTAAATTACACTATTGATTCTCTCGAGGATGGTAAAAGATATTTTTGGTATGTTATCCCCCATGACCGAGAACGTAATGGAACCTGTATAAACCATTCAAATAGTTTCACTGTAAGCACTGCAGCGCTAATTTTACTCCTACCGGAAAATGGGGCGATACTCAACGCTACGGGAATCGATCTCAAATGGCATTTGATAAATACGAATGAAGCATGGAAGAAATACCATATCTATATGGGCAGTACCTCGAAGGACCTTCTCGAAACGAACGTAACATACGATGAATATTTCTCAATAAACCTGCCGAATATCAACGATACCTATTTTTGGAAGATCATTGCTGAGATTGGCGATACGAACCGTTCCATTGAAAGCGAGGTCTGGTCGTTCTCTACGAAAAAGGTATTCGTCCCTGTTCACGATATAAAAATATCATTTACGGAGGACCGTGTAAGTGGATTTCAAAGCAGCAACATAACCGTGGAGCTCAATATCTCCAATCGCGGTAATGTCAAGGAAGAGATTATTATCGAAATTATCGGTGAATTGGCTGGCAAAGTGGGGCACGAACCCACCATATTACTTGCCCCTGGCCAACAGATATTTCTGACAATGAAACTAAAAATGGAATATATAAAGCATGCAAAAGTCTACCTTCTTCAGGCAAGAGCGACGTATTCCGGTGAGAGCACCGAGGCAGAACTGGAGGTAGATATTGCGCTGGAGCAAAGCTCTCTGGATATAAAAAGCTCTTCGGGATGGGTCTGGATAACTATAGCAATATTATTTATTCTGGTCATTGTTGTGATTTTACTACTTATTATCAGACGTTCTGGAAAAAAGAAAAAAGAACGACTCGATCCGGATATAGATATCCCTGAAACGGAAAAGATCGATAAAGCGAAGGAAACAAACGTTAAAGCAGCTGGCTTCGCCGCCGTTGAATCCCAATCTTCTTACACTCCCTACAGTGAAATTTCCAATATGGAAGCCTTCACAGTGAAAACGCATGATGATTTCGGCTTCCAAGGTGGAATAACCCCTCCTGCACCAGCTGAAACCCGGCGCTATGATTACCGGAAAACCCGAACCGGATCCAAAAAGGGAACTGTGGACGATGGACCTCGAGTTACAGATGGTGATGAAGAGAAAACCATCGTACCGGAAATTGAGGTGCTGCCGCCCAAGCCCATGGAAAAGCTGGAGTCCTTCCTGAAAAGTTCCCGAATTGAACGGAAACAATCCCTTCCTACGGCGGAAATAGATGTTCCGACATTGCTCGAGCCTCCATCAACCGAGGATGCAGGTCATCCCACCCCTGCTCTTCCCGAATTCTCGTCTGATTCGTATCCCGAACCACTGCCTTCTTCTTATGAGGACCCCCCGTTTTCTACCTATGAACCCCCTTCGCTTTCTTCTTCTGAGGATTCCCCGTCTCCTACCTATGAACCCCCTTCGCCTTCTTCTTATGAAGATCCCCAATCTTCTACCTATGAACCCCCTTCACCTTCTTCTTCTGAAGATCCCTCGTCTCCTACCTATGAACCCCCTTCACCTTCCTCGTTTGAAGAGCCCCCTCCAACGGAACTTGATGATTTCACTGGTATTGATGGAACCGACACCATGGATGATGAGGTCTCGCCCCTATCGTCAGGGGATAATGTTCTGGATGCATTTTCCAAATATTTGGAAAAAATGCCGGACTATCTTCCCCCATCCGATGATAAAAAATAAAATTTTTCATTCACCCATTGCCGGATCCTCGAGCCCCGCTTCATGGAAAGCCCTTTTCCGGAGTATGCAACTATCGCACCTGCCGCACGGCCGCTCCTGGTCGGAATAGCAGCTCCATGTGAACTGGTAAGGTACGCCCAATTTATGTCCCAGGCGTATAATCTCGCTCTTTTTCATGTTCAGAAGAGGCGTTTTTATCGTTATCGGATCCCCCTCCACTCCTCTGCGTGTGGCCAGATCAGCCATTTTCTGATACGCCTCGATGTATTCCGGGCGGCAATCGGGGTAGCCGCTATAATCCACCGCATTCACACCGATATATATCGAATCGGCCCCCAGTACCTCGGCCCAACCAAGGGCTATAGACAGAAAAATAGTGTTCCGGGCGGGAACGTAACTGAGCGGGATATCACGCATCTCTTCCTCTTTCCGGTCCATGGGGATATTGATCCCATCCTCGGTCAGAGCGCTGCCTCCTATCTTAGCCAGATCCATCTGGAATATTTTATGTTCCGTGATCCGGAAGTGAGCGGCGATCTTTTTTGCATACATCAATTCACGTTTCAGGGTTTGGCCGTAATCGAAGGAAAGGGCGGAAGTCTCGTGATTCTCATGCGCCGCGAGAGCACATACGGTGGACGAATCGAGTCCTCCACTGAGAAGTATTACTGCCTTTTTAACCTCATTCGATCCCTTTGTTCCTTCCTCGGTCCAGCCCATCTCTATCCCTTCAAATTTAGCGAATACCACGCACCCTGCCCGGGTCCTTCATCCACCCCAAGCTTGAGTGAATCGAGGTTTCCAATATCTTTCAACCGTTTTGAGAGTTCGTGAGCCAGATAGTCTGCCAGCATTTCAGCCGAGCTGGAAGATATCTGTAAAACAATGATATCTTCGGAGGGAAATACATATCGTTTATCGCTCCAATTAAGTTCAACAGATTCATCACCCATGACCATATCAATATCATGGTTCGTTGCGGGAATAATAATTCGATGGTCAAGTCGGCTCAGTATTTCTCTCAAGTAATATTTGACAAGTGAGAAATCCACAACAACATCTTCTTCGTCCAGCTTTCCTTCCATTTCCAGGTGGACTGCATACGAATGACCGTGAAGTCTACCGCATTTCTCGTGATGGGGGATGAAATGACAGGCCGAGAATCTCAGATCTTCCTTCCATCCGTCTAGTTTGATTATCATGTTCACCACTTTTCAGAAGCTGGAAAGATGAATGTGGATGCGTGATATTTGTAATTTATCTTGATTTATCCCGCTAATTCGAACAAGACGTGCCAGTAATCTGGGATGAACTCCCTTCGAAGGCCGTCCAATCACGGGAGGTAAATTAGGCCAGTAATTGACATTGTCATTCCCGTTATCCACTGATAACGCAAACTTGAAATACCATAAAATTAATGTCGGCGGCTGGTGCGCCTGGGGAATTATAAACGTTCCCCAGGTAAGGGTATAGGGCCCAAAATACCAGTATTGGGTGCCAATGATTACCAAATCATATGCAATCTGGACGCCAGTTGAGTCGATAAGCGGCTACTACGTCGTCTGGGGAATGGCTCGGCTCGGACGCCGATGAAGGTCGTGCCAAGCTGCGATATAGCTCGGGGTAGGCGCATGGAGCCTTTGAACCCGAGATTGCCGAATGGGACATCCCGGATGCAATAGCATTCAATCCTTCAGGATGGGGAACGCGGGGAATTGAAACATCTTAGTACCCGTAGGAAAAGAAATCAATAGAGATACCGTGAGTAAAGGCGATCGAAAGCGGTATAGGGCAAACCGAATCCCTTATGGAAACATAGGGGAGATGTGGAGTTGGAGATCCATTTACATCTTCGCTAATGAAGCTCGAAGTCTCCTGGAAAGGTACGCCATAGCGGGTGATAGCCCCGTAGAGAAGCATTAGAAAGATGATTTTTGGATATCTCGAGTAGTGTGCGTTGGATATCGCGCATGAATGTGGGAGGCACTAACTTCCAACCCTAAATACGTTCCGAGACCGATAGTGTACTAGTAGCGTGAGTGAAAGCTGAAAAGTACCGTGGAAGCGAAGTGCAAAGAGCCTGAAATCAGACGACAATAGCCTTATATGGCAAGAAACGAAAGAAGCATTTATTTGTGGACCGCTGTCATATTGTCCGTTTCGAATAACGGGCCAGGGAGTTCCGATCAATGGCGAGGTTAAGTGGATAACCCCGGAGCCGTAGGGAA
>CAYFHS010000003.1:0-170740 GCA_964342815.1 uncultured archaeon
GAACATTTGGACTGACTTCTTGGTAAAGACGTGCCAGAATGGGACGGCTTTACACCTCAGGTTCAGTACCGCAGATCAGCTCACGGTTATTGAGGGGGATATCCACCGAACATCTGCTGCTGCGGCATGGGTTGCTGACCGGGGAACTGTTGGCCGGGCGGCATCTGCTGTTGCGGCATGGGTTGCTGACCGGGAAACTGTTGGCCGGGCGGCATCTGCTGCTGCGGCGTGGGTTGTTGGCCGGGGAACTGCTGTTCTGGCGGCATCTGCTGCTGCGGCATGGGCTGTTGGCCGGGGAACTGCTGCTCTGGCGGCATCTGCTGCTGGCCGGGGAACTGCTGTTCTGGCGGCATCTGCTGCTGTTCAGGAGCAGCTGGCTGCTCGGAAAGGAAAGATTCTAGAGAATCGTCGCCATCGGCAGGTGTATCACTCTTTTCGGAAGACTTTGCTAGAAATCCGAGGATTCCACCCACCAAAAATACCAATGCGGCAGCTATCAGGATATATGCACTGATCTCAAGGTCAGAAAAACCCATGCCGATGGCTCCGCCCGATACCAAACATGCCAGAACTCCCGTGGAACCCGGTATCATCTTATTTGCTGTAAAATTGCCGGAATTGTACATAAACGCCGTAGCCAAACAAACAATTCCAAATATTGACGCTACCAGTAACAGTATTGAGGGGGTATCCACCACTGTCGTAGCATCCCGAAGAAATAGCATTAATAGGGATACGAGCACGGCTGCTATACCAAGACCTGCCAGGATGGTAACTATCATCCACGTCTTTCCCTGTTCACCTGAAGCAGTTTCGGTAATCCCACCGGAAGGACCCGCATCCGGGGTGTCCATCATGGGCTGCTGGCCCGGCATCTGTGGCGGTTGATCCATCATGGGCTGCTGACCAGGCATCTGTGGCGGTTGATCCATCATAGGCTGCTGGCCCGGCATCTGCTGCGGTTGATCCATCATGGGCTGCTGACCGGGCATCTGCTGTTGGGGTTGTCCCATCATGGGTTGTTGTCCAGGCATCTGCTGTTGGGGCTGCCCCATCATGGGCTGCTGTCCAGGCATCTGCTGTTGGGGTTGGGGCGCCTGGTATTGACCCACAGGAGCCACGGCCGATTGGTCGGGTGCCCCTTGATAGGGGCCCGCATAATTTCCTCCGTACATGATAAACCACTTCCTCGTGTTTCAAGTTCGATAATAATAGCTTATATTAAAATCTTCTGCATCAAGTAGCTTCACTTGCTTCTAAGTCCCGTGTTTTTCACACAATTAGCCACAGAAAGTCGGGTGCAAAATACCTTCATTGCTTATTAAAATATTTATCGGAACTCAATGTTCATGTGCCAAATATTTCAGCTTGTTACGGTTATGAATATTACTTCATATAGATACTATGGATTCGCCACCACGAAAACAGCATTTTAAACAATTATAGCATCAATTTGTGTCTTCATTTTCTTTAACATTTCCAGATCTTCTGTGGAAATTGTTACTTCCTCAACTGGCAACCCCAATAATGCATTTATTTTGTTTATTGTAATTGCATAGGCAGTTTCCTTTGCAAATATTCCTTTGTTGACAAAGTCCTTGTATAAAGAATATATCTTGTAGGTATTTTCCACAAAAACATCATAGTCCACTTCTTCAACCGGCTCATACATTTTCAGGGCCCCGGCAACCAGAATGGTATAGTCCTGTAATGCCTGTACTATGGGTTTGGTCGCTTTCGTTAGTGCCAGTTCAGTTGCCTTATCCCCTTCTGCATATGCATCTCTTAGCGTAGCTTTCGCCCACCTATAGGCCTTCAGGGCAGATTCCTTCAATGGAGCCGCTTCCTGTGAATTCAAGACGCTATTGCCAACCAACTGCTCGATTGCAGCCCCCATCTTGGCCATCTTATCCTTTTGCATCCAACTGCCCAGGGTTTTAACAGATATTCCGCTACTTTCAATATCGTGGACACGGATTTTTGTTTTTTCGTAAACATCCGGTGTTACACTTGCCGAAGTAATACCTGCCACAGCGCAAAAGGCCGCTATGAAGGGGCTGTTGGATACACCCATTCCGCAGAATCCCACTTCCTTCCCCTGTCTGATGGCCTCGAAGATTATGGCCAACATCTGCTGCACTACGGACGGGTCTTCTTCATCATACACTGCCTGAAGTTTTGCAAGGTCTCGATCAGTCATCAATACGCCCTGGGTCAAGTCGTTGCTGCCTATTGAGAATCCGTCAATTTGTCTCAAGAATGATCTTGGATTTTGACCAACCGAGGGTATTTCCGCCATCACAAAGAGTTTTAGACCCTTATCCCCTCTTTCAATTCCGCTGGCTTGCAGGCTGGCAGTTGTTTCGATTAATTCCTGTTCCGTTCTGACAAATGGCAGCATGATATGGAGGTTTATTGCACCATATTGATCCCGTGCCTTCTTGAAAGCCTCTGCTTCCCAGGCATCGATTCCCCTGGAAACCCCTCTGAAACCCAACATGGGATTATCTTCGTCAGGTTCAAAAAGAGTTCCGCCCAGGAGACCTTGATATTCGTTGGATTTATAATCCGTGGTTCTGTAAATTACATCCTTTCCGTCGAATGCCTTGGCAAACAAAGCGATCTGCTGGGACAACATTTCAGTATAAAACTCATGGCCGCTTCCATAACCTGCAACCAGAAGTCTTATTTCAATTTCAATCTTTGTTTTTTCAAGCACCTCCAACAGTTTCTCGCCGTTGTTCGCACCGCCTGTTCCATACATGGCGATCAAAAGATGTTCTTCTTCTGTTATTTCTTCAGAATTCTTTTCACACAGGGAACAAACAAGTTCTTTGATACCACCATTATTGATCAGTTCATAAAGGGAGTCAAATATGTTAGCATCATAGGCTTTGAGTGCCTGATAATGAACTCCAATGGCGCCGAGGACGAATTCGGCACGGAGAAGACCAACCTTGAAATCAGGTATATTTTTTAACTGACTCAGCTTCTTGGCAGCATTTACATCTGCCAATATCAGACCCACCGATGTATTTGTCGGATAGTTATTTTTGATTATGTTCGTATCAATGTCTTCACCCTTTTCTTCCAGGGCGACAGAACCACTTATCAAATGCCCATTGGACCCGTCCACAGTTATTTCCTTTCCATCCAGCGATTTCAATAGATCAAGATCGCCCACACCGATTACCGCCGGGATATTCAGTTCTCTTGAGGTTATGGCTGCATGTGAGGTTCTGCCCCCAACATTTGCTACGATTGCTCCGGCAATGTTCATCAATGGCAGAAAATCGGGATCCGTCCTTTCTGCAACCAGAATATCTCCCTTCCTAAAATTCACAAATGCCTCTTTATTGATCTCATTGATGAATTTTACTTCACCGGTAGCAGCACCGGCAGATGCACCGTCCGCGGTCTTCAGGATAAGTTTATCCTTTACTGCAAGTTTCAATGCAGCATCGGTAACTTCTTTTTTCCTCATCGGAATGATGCCTGGGTATAATTCCATTACCTCATTCCAGTTCGTTTCCGGTCGAGCCTGGACCATATATATTCCGGAATCATCTATGGCAAATTCTATATCCATGTATTTTCCATATTTTTTATGAATAATCACTGCCATTCTAAGAATTTCATCTTCTTCCTCTTTACTGAGGACCCAGGAAATCCTTTCTTCCCCGGAGGTCTCGGTTTCATGTGAACCTACTCCGTCCTCGTTTCTGATGATCTTGATTTCTTTGGCTCCAAGCGTTCTAACCCTGAGTTTCCCATCAAATCCCCGGAGAATGTTATCGGGAGTTGTTAGTCCGCCGACCACCGATTCGCCTATTCCATAATTTACATCAATTTGAACTACCCCCGCCATTCCGGTATTGGTTTCAACTGTGAAAACGGTGCCGGCCTTGGTGGAATGGACCATTCTATGTAAAACCACGCTTACAGCAATATTATCAAAATCAAATGATCTCAGAGCTCTTGCTCTTGTGGCTGCCTCGTCAAATTGCTCACCTGCTTTTTTGGCTTTTACTCTCGCTTTCTCAATTGCCTTGTTTATCTGACTTATCCGGTACTCGAGAGACCTTACGTTAAATCCCGATGCAAAGTCTCTTTGAACATGTTCAATCACATTGTCGGTACCATATATATACACATAAGTATCCTGTGCTCCAGCAAAAGCAGCATCATCGCTATCCTCTCCAACTGCAGAACTTCTCACCGCGACCTCAACATTTTCGATATTGGACCTATCACAAATATCCTTATATCCTGCAGCAATGTCACTTTTAATGTCCTCCGACATTTCCACAGACAGTATGGCGATTTGTGCGGTAATGGACAGACTGATCTTTGCATCATACAATGCTGCCTCATCATTACCTTTTTCCGCCAATATTTTTTTGGTCTCTGCAATTTTGCTGTTGATGAACTGTCTTATGGTGATGCCTTTTTCTCCGGAGATCCCTTCAGAATGAACCTTTCTGTATTCTTTCCCTTTTTTGTAAACAAATTTTGGCTGTGATAAATCCTGACTGCCATATTCAGCAATTGCATTTTCTATGAATTGATTTAGGGTTATAAAATCAACAATGGCGTTATCGAGATGTTTATTGTAAGCGGTGGCAGATACCGCACAGAAGGCCGCGGTATTTACGCCCACCAAATTTTCCAGAATAGCCAAATTATAATTCTTTCCTCCGACCAACTCCAGTCCGGTTCGTCCCAGTTTTTCTATTTCTGCACCCGAAAGAACATTTTTTTGTACAATTATACTTTTTTCCATGGCATTCACTTCTATTTCTGTTTTCTTGAGTTCAAAATTTTCAACGGTAAGTGGCGGAGTTAGTATAAAAAATTTAGCGGAATGTTGTTTGATTTGGATAGTAAGCCGGATTTCAATCAGCCGCATTTGCCATGGAATGTTTGGGAAAATGAACTGGTGTGCTGTCGATCTTGCATTAGGTTTTAAATGTTAAATTGCATTTAAGGATATTTAAATGGTAGGATGATAAAAGGACTACCGAGTGAGATCATCCAAATTTCGACCTTCAATTATTGTCCTAGATCATCAATTGCCTGCTTCAATCTCCATATCTTGATTTTATCAGTTAGAACATCATGAAAATGTTCATCTCCAGAAATAATATCACATTCAAGAGCCAGGGCACAGGCAAGAATGGGAATATCGTCTGGATCAGAGATCATTTTCGAAGCTTTATCCAGATAGTCCTGATATATTTCATCTTCAATCCAATTGATAAATAAGGATGAAATTATTTCATCGATCTCAGATTCCGTGAACTGTAACTTCTTCCGAAGTATCATTTCCAATTCCTTTTTTACATAATAGGGGCTTAATATCTCAATCTTTTCTTCAATACCCAATAATAATATTTTTCCAGCATTGGAATCGATATTATAGATTCCTGAAAAAATAATATTAGTATCCAAAATATATCTCATCCAATCAAGTCCATAAGCGAAAGGTCCAAATCTTTCATTCGTGATTTTATTTTTTCACTGGATTTTATAAATCTTAGCTTTTTATGTTCGATAATTAACTTATGAACTACATCATCCATATTCCTAAAACCCTCATTGATTTTGATCATTGTCAGTTCCTTATGACTATTTTGGGATAGGGCGATCGTCGTTGTCATTTAACTCACTTCATATCTATAAATTTATAGATTTATAACTTTTGTGCTAATGTTACTTCATTTTGAATTATTTGATACCTCATCCAAAACTGCGCCTATCGGTGAACTTCGGTCCCCTCCGATGCTTCAACTGTTCTTCATTAGCAGCCACGCCGATTTCCCAAAATCATTTTTTATTATCCCTCCCCTACTCCACCTTAACCAACGCTTTTTCATCCGCCATCTTACCCGAAATATCTTCATTATCCTTCTCGTCCTCGTCGTACGAGGGAATGTCCTGAATGTTCTGTATGGCCACCATCTTTGAAATCCCGTCTTTGATGTAACACGCGTAAAGGTGGTCCGCGAAATTCATAATAATCTTGTGCAGCGATATCATTATGAACTGCGCAGAGGCAGAATTCTTCTTAATCATCTTCGCGATTACCTCGGAGTTGACCATGTCGAGGTTCTGATCCACTTCATCGAGAACGTAGAACGGTGAAGGATCGTATCTCTGGAGAGCCAGAATAAATGCGATGGCCACCTGGGACTTCTCACCACCGGAAAGGTATCTTATGTCTCTCATCTTCTTCCCCGGCGGTCTGGCCCTGATGATAAGACCGCCCTCGAAAGGCTCATCCTTGTTCTCCAGGTGGAGATATCCCTCGCCGTTCCTGCAGATCTTTGGATATATTTCCTTGAAGTTTTCGTCGATGTGGGCAAAAACCTCCATCAGCTTTTCCTTTTTCTTCTTTTTTACGTCCACCACCATTTTCGTCAGGGATTTTTCCTCAGCCACCAGTTTATCGTATTTTTCGGTTATCTCGTCCTTTCTCTGCTCCTCCCGGTCATATATCTCCAGGGCCACCATGTTCACCGGCTCCAGCCGTTCCATCTTTTTTTTAGAATCCGTTATGGTGTACTTCAGGTCGTCCTGCGAAGGATACGGCCCCTCTATCTCGAAATCGTACCGGGCGATCTTGACCATGATCTCCCCTAGTTTCTCATTGCTATCGGATAACGCGGCGTTCTGGCCTATGATATAAGAATTCCTTCCCTCGATATGCACTGTAAGCCCGTTCCGTCTCCTATCCACCTCGCGCTTCTCCTCGTTTGCCTGGTCGATCTTCTGTTTTATCTCACGCATCTTCTCGTCCAGTTTGTCCGAAACGCTCCGCCTCATCTCCACCTCCTTGGATAATCTTGCAATCTCTTTATCCGCTTCTTTGGATATTTCATCCTGCTTACCCATGTTCTCAACGGCGGCCTGCTTGGTTTCCTTCACTTCTCCCAGGCGTTCCTCATAGACCTCGATCTTCGATGCCAATCCCTCGAGTCTTGCCTCGATACCACGGTTGCTTTCCAGAAGCTTTTCACGATCCTCCTTCAGCTTTTCCATCTTTGCCTTGAGCTTTTCAGGCACTACCTTCAAAGCATAGTTTTCCTTTTTCGAAATTGTTTTTCCCTTGGAACGGATCATCTCGTCCTTCTTCTCTATCTTCTCTGTGAGAACCGCCTGTTCGTCCCTTAGACCGGATATGTTGTCGGTCACACCCGTCTTCTCCTTGGTCATCCGCTCCAATCTGCTGGTGTATTCTCTTAAATTGACCTCAAGAGCCGACATATCGCCGTCCACTCGGCTCATATCCAGGGTAATCCCGGCGATCTCATCACCTATAGCTGTGAAATTCTCCACCTCTTCCTTTATCTTCCTTGTGATCTCATCCTGCTTGGCCGCAGCATCCTCCAGCTCCTTACGCACCTCTCCGTACCTTGCATCGTCCTTTTTGCCGAATTTTATCAATTTCGCAAGACGGGAGCCGCCTGTCATGGCACCCCTCCTCTCTATGAGCTGACCGTCCAGCGTAACCAGCCTCACACCCCCCATGTATTGCCTGGCCGCTTCAAGGTCCTTTACCACCAATGTGTCGCCGAAAACATACCAGAAGGCTTTTCGGTATCTGTCATCATACTCCACGAGGTCCATGGCGAAACCGATCACTCCGGGTTTGTCCGCCACCATCAGCGCCTTTCCCCCGGCCCGGCCCCCTGTCATCTTGTTAAGGGGAAGGAAAGTTGCCCGCCCGTAGTTCCTTTTCTTCAGGAACTCGATAGCCCCGGAAGCGCTGGCGTCATTCTTCGTTACTATCGCCTGCATCCCGCCACCGGCAGCGGTGGAAAGAGCGAGCTCGTATTCCTCGTCGACCCGTGCAAGCTGCGCTATGGTGCCGTGAATCCCCGAAAGTTTGTTATTCTCTCCCGCTTTCAGCACCATCTTCACTGCCCGTCCGTATCCCATCTCGTCGGCAGCACTTCTCTTTACTCTAAGTTTTTGATACTCCTGGTTGAGCCTGGAGACAACTTTCTCCATGGCCTCACCTCTGTCCTTGAGGGCGACAATTTCAGCCCTTGCGGCAGATTGTCGTTTCTCAAGTTTCTTTCTCTTCTTTTTCGATTCAAGACGAAGCTTGGCTTTTTCGTCCAACTTCCATTTTATATCCCTTACCTCCATCATGAGGTTGTTTATTGTATCTTCCTCGTCACCCAGCTCTCCCAGGTGTCTGGTTATCCTGGCGTTCAACGCCTCGCTTTCCATAGCTAGAGAATGCCGCTCACTCACCGTGGTCTCCAGCTCCTTTTTTAATCTAAGCAGTTCTTCCTGCAGTTTCAGAAACCTGTTCGATGAGTCCTTCATGCTCTCGGAAAGTTCCTTGTACTCCCCATCTGCCTTTTCGAACCGTGTGCCATCGCGGGCAAGCCGTTTCGTCAGTTTATCCCGCTCATCAATCAACTTCGAAAATTCCTTATCGCCCTGAGCTATGTCCACCGTGTACTGTTCGAGCTGGAGTGCCAACTCACCCCGCATTTCTTTGGCGTTCTCTTTTCGATCCTTTGCTTTCAAAAGATTCAACTGGTAGTCCTGGATCTCTTCGATCAGTCTTTTACTCTCCTCGTCACCCATCTCATCCATTTTCCTTGCCAAATCCACGATTCCAAGACCCAGTTCTTTCTCCCTTTCAGCAAGAGTCTCTATCTCTCGTCTCGACGATCTTATCTCTTCTTTGTAACCTTTTATCAGCTCGTGAATGTTTTCGATAGATGCTTCGAGAGCTTGTTTTCTGGCGAATGCAAGGGTTGCCTTGGCTTTGGCCAGTTCCTCTTCGAACTTTCTGTATCTCAAAGCTCCATTTCGCTCTCTTTTTAACTGGCGCAAATGGCGGTCGATCTCACCAACTACCGCATCAAGTTCATCGAGATGCTTCTTGACCTTTTCTTTCCGTTTGTTACTTTTATTGAGCGCTTCATCAAGACTGGTTATACCTGCCATATCGTCCAGTATCACCCGCCGCTGTTTTGGCGTGCTATCTGCAATATCGTTCACCGTTCCCTGCTGTACCACGTTATATCCATCGGAGGACAGTCTGGCCGCAGAGAAAATATTGTGAAATTCACCATGTGATGAAGCCCGCCCATTGATATAATAATAGGTTTTGACATCGGTAGGGCCCTTTCCCTTCTGTTTGATCTTCTTGGTGAATTTCACCACATCGGAATCAACGTTTATCTTTCGGTCGTCGTTGGCGAAAATAAGTTTGACCTCGGCACTCTTTGCTCCCTTTCCTTTCTTGCCGCCGTCGAATATCAATCCCGCATAATTATCTGCTCTCAGCTTCTTCGTCCTCTGGCCGCCTACCACGAATAAAAGAGCATCGGAAATATTGGATTTCCCGCTTCCATTTGGACCGCTGACCACAGTCAATCCTTGCGATAGTTTCACCACGATAGTCTGTTTTCCAAAAGATTTGAAATTCTTCATATATACTTCTTTTAGGTACATACCGGACACACCTGTTCGAGGAAATAGGATAGGATATTTAAGGTTCTTATGATTAGAATGTATATTTTGTTAATTTTCATTTTGTGAAAGGCCTGGATGACCTCTTGGCCGAACGCATCTGTATTTCTGCCTTGCTTTTTAAATAATTTTGCAGTGAAACCACAAAAGAAGAAAGATTTAATTAAGCAAAAGGGGATTTTTGAGGTAGGTAGTTCAAATGCCTGAAATGCGAGAAAATCCGGTTCACGGTCAAAATATTTTCCGAGACCGTGCTGGAGTTATTGAATTCCCGTTCAAGATATTGATAATAGCACTGGTGCTTCTGATAACCGTTCCCTTGATACTCTCGGGGATGGAAAAATATACCATTGCACAGGATTACAACCGGACGGAGCGGGAGATGGTACGTATCAGGAATGCCATTGTTCAGGTTTATTCGCAGGGAGAGAACGCTTCGCTGGTACTCGAAGTGGAGCTGCCCGAGAGATTGGACTACGTGAAACTTGGCGATACGCTTGTGGTTAGGGACGGAAAAACTGGCGGATTCAGGGTCAACCCTTTTTCCAATGCAACCTATTACAGAATGGAAGGCGACGAAGAAGTTTCGGAATTCGTGAAGTATTCGCTAAGGTCCGTGCCAGTGACCAACGAGAGTGGAGAGGGGGGATTACGTTTCGGCCCGGGGACGTCGAGGATAATGCTGACAAAATTGTTCGATCCCCGGATCGATATGTTCTTTATAAGAGCCGAGTATATTGTCAATGGTTAGAAGCTCGATAAAATCGAGGTTCGAAGCTTGACAATGTTTGCAGAATCGCAAGCCAGAGGGACCGATTCTGCTGAATCTAAAGTAAGGAACGATAAATATGCTTGATTGGGTCATATCCAAGATGGTGATGTCCGTGGCGGCAGTCACGCTGGTCATTATAAGTCTATTCTTCTTTTCCGAACTGGCTCGAGACAATCAGATCGCCGACACAAATATGCAGGATATTGCAGATCAGATCGCAGGGAGGATCAACCAGGCAGTCATATTCCAGGGAGGCATAAGGCATAACATCACTTACAACCCAAAACCTGAAGCCCGAGGCCTGCACCTTCCACGCCACCTGAACGACCGGGATTATTACCTCGAGTTCACAAATGGAAGCGTGACGGTCATTCATGGGTCCGAGACAAGTACGGCTCTTTTTTCAGCCTACATTCACTTGTTTGACCCCGATCATCTTCCTGATGGTGAACTAAGTTCCGGAGATATTGCTTATCTTGATCAACAAAACCGGATGAAAACCATCATTTCAGGCGTGGACCTAGCCGTAGAGAACATTGCTAGGATTGTGGATGGACAATATACATACTTGACCTGCCTTTATGAGCTTGACCCGGCTTAATTGGATTGAACTGAGCCGATTAGAATTATTTTACGGCATCTGAAAAAATTGTCTTCTATGATTTTACCTCTCCCGGAATTTATCACTCATCATAAATTATATATGGGTAAAGATTATTAACCTACCGCTATATCGGATATTGAACCGGTATGGGAAGGGTGAATTGCCATGCTTCATATAGTAGGAAAGGTCGAGACCTTCAGAGAATTGGTCGATGTAGTGCTTACAGTCGTGGAGGAGGTGAAGTTGGTTTTCACCCCGGAAGGGATAAGGATAAGGACCGTTGACCCGGCCCATATTGCCATGGTGGACCTTACACTGGGTAAAGAAGCTTTCGATAAATACGAAGCGGAAGATATGGAAGTGGGCTTGAGCATGAACAAATTTGCAAAGGTGCTTGGCCTGGCGGAAGCGGGTACCGAAATAACTCTGAAGATAGAGAACGAGACAAATGAAGTAGTAATTACATTCGGGAACATAGAGCGAAAGATGGTGCTAATCGACACGGCAAACTTAACAGAGCCGAAGATGCCCGACCTGAAACTTCCTGCCACTATTACCGTCCAGGCTCACGAGGTCCGGCAGGCCATAAAGATCTCCATGGATATTACGGATTATATAAGCATAAGGGTTGACGAGAATCGATTTATTCTGGAGAATTCGGGGGATACCGGTTCGGCAAAACTGGAACTGCCGAAAGAGAAACTGGAAGAACTGGAATGCGAAGGTCCGATAACTAGCATGTTTGCACTTGATTATTTCTCGAAGATGATCAAATCCATTAAGAAAAGTGAACTTGTAAGGATGCACTTGGGCAATGCCTATCCAATAAAGGTGGAATTTACCATAGCCGACCAGAATGGTGTGGTGACATATCTCTTGGCCCCGCGGATAGAAAGTTGAATACGGAGGCATAACTATGACTCAAACGGGTGATGATGCAACAACTGAAAAGAATCTGAAGAAATATAAAAATGCTTTAAGGATTGCCTATGAAGACGGGGTGATCATTCCGGAGGAAAAGGATTTCCTCGAACTGAAGAAAAAGAAACTCGAAATCACGGATAAACAGCATCTTCGATTGGAGATAGAGGTACTCCTTGAACTGGGTCGTCAGGCTCTTGACAGAGAAAGGCTGGACGAATCCATCGTTTTTATTAATCAAATAATAGAAAGAGGGGAGGCGGACCTTGAAATATATGAGCTTCTTACCTGTCTCAATGTAATGGGCGGAGATTACGAAAAGGGAAAGGAGTCTATGGAGAAATGTGTCGAACTGGCAGCCAAGGAAGAATCTGGCGAGGAAGTTCCCGAAGGACCGGTGTGCCCTGACTGCAGTACAAGCATAAGACATATCGAGCAGTACGACAGATGGTACTGTGATGCCTGTAAAAAATATCTATCAAAGGATTTCAAACCGGGTGGAGTTGAGGAGGAACCAAAGGTAGAGGAGCCAAAATCCGCGGAACCTGAGCCTGCACCGGCAGCCGAGGAAAAGGCAGCGGAACCCACTTGTCCCGACTGCACCGGAAAGATAAGACATGTTGCTCAATACGATCGATGGTACTGCGACGCCTGCAAGAAATATATGGCAAAGGATTTCAAACCTGGCGAGAAGAAAGAGGAACCTGCTGCAGCGCCCGTCGTGGAAGAAAAACCGGAACCTAAAGCAGCAGAACCCGAGCCGGAACCAAAAGCATCTGCGGAACCGGCCTGTCCGGATTGCAGCGGAAAGATAAGACATGTTGCCCAATATGATCGATGGTACTGCGACGCGTGCAAGAAATACATGGCGAAGGATTTCAAACCTGGCGAGAAGAAAGAGGAACCTGCGGCGGCACCTGCTGCCGAACCAAAACCTGCTGAACCTAAAGCCGAACCAAAAGCAGCAGCAGAACCGGCCTGCCCGGATTGCAGTGGAAAGATCCGACATATCGCTCAATACGACAGATATTACTGCGACGCGTGTAAAAAATATATGGCAAAGGATTTCAAGCCCGGTGAGAAAAAAGAAGCAGCTCCTGCGGCGGCGGCACCCGCTGTAGAAGAAAAACCTGAACCAAAGGCAGCAGCGGAACCGGCCTGTACTGACTGCGGCGGCAAGATAAGACATATTGCACAATACGACAGATGGTACTGCGATGCCTGCAAGAAATACATGGATAAGGGTTTCAAGCCCGGTGGGAAAAAAGAGGCAGCTCCGGCAGCCGCGGCACCACAACCAGAAGTAAAGAAAGACCCGGCCTGTACCGACTGCGGTGGCAAGATACGGCACATTGCACAGTATGACCGATGGTACTGCGACGCGTGTAAAAAATACATGCCAACAGGCTTCAAAGCTTGATCGAAATTATCCGTATCATCCCCTATGCGGGGATTTTTTCTTTTATCAAACGTGTAGTGTGAACTTTATCACTTGAAGAGTAGAGTCACGATATAATAAAGGAGAAAAATCGGAGTGAAACGGTCGTCTTTACTTAAATCCCGTTCCGCATTCGGGACATTTCCCCTTGCCCTTTCCGCACTCCATGTGCATCACCTTCGAGCACTGGGGACACTTCAACCCCGACAAGCCCTTTTTGATAATTTTCTTGCAGTTAACACACAGAGACGGCCTCTTGATTCGCAGCAGGGAAGGCGTTACCAATGCGGATTCGATAGATTCTTCCTCTTCCTGTCCTCCAAGCAGCCCGATAATATCGTCAACGGTTTTGTCGATACCTTTTTCGGATTCTATTGGTGTGGAAATATCAAAATCCCGGCCGGGTCCATGGTCGTCCTCTCCATGGACTTCCCAACCCGCTTCATCAACTGCTTCTGTTTTACCCTCTTGCCCCAAATCTTCCCATTCCCTACTTTCCGGAGATTTTGCCTCGAAAACCGTATCCGCACCCTCCCCTGTGCTTTCAACATCCACAGAGTCTTCCTCTTCACCCAAACTTGTCCTTTCCACTACCGAATGCTCTTCACCCCAACTCGTCCTTTCCACGGTGGCTTCTTCAACAATCGACTCCACTTCACTAAAACTTGACCTTTCTGCTCCCGCTTCATCTACAATCATTCCACCTCCATCCCAACCATCGAATTCCTCGTCCGATGCTTCATCAACCGTTTCACCACCCCAGCTTGCCCCCTCTTCGGTCTGACCTTCCGTTCCCTTTTCGGCTGTATCCCAAGTTCCTTCATCCTCGGTTTGATCGACCGCTGCCTCCATCTCACTCCCCCAACGTTCACTTACATCTTCTTCCCCGCTCGCCTCTTCGACAAAATCAGCCTCCACGATAGTTCCGGCACCCTCCTTCCATAGTGCCATTTTGTCTTCCTCCGGCTCCTCCACCGGGTCGTAATAAGCTTCTTCCTCTGCTCCATCCCCCCAAGGATATTCCAGCTGCGGTGATTCTTGTACGGGGGAGTATTCTACAGGTCTTTCAGGGGATTCCTCGACTTCTTCCATCGGGAGTGGAACAAGGGCTTCCTCCACTTCAGGGATTTTCGTTTTTTCATCCTTCTTTCGCCTCTTCCTACCAACAAAGAGAAACATACCCACTACCATTATTCCCACAATGATGAGACCGTACCAACCAAGGAAACCCAGTACACCAAATACAAAGGGGAGTGCCTCGGAAAGTGGAACCTGCACCGGTGCGATGTACTGAACGGTCAACGGCTCGATCCAGACATTGCTCACATTGTCAACCACCTTCATATATACAGTCTGTTTGCTGTTGGATTCCTTGTCGAACCCATTTCCTCGGAAGTCCCATTTCTTTAAGCCGTCTTTGTAGGGAACCGAAATCCAGGTCGCGTTGTCATTACTTAAGAAATACTCTCGAACTCCGCTCCCGGCATCATTGACCTGATCGAAACCGACATTGACATAGAATTCTTCCGTCGAGACCGACCGGTCGGTGGATTTGCCGTTGATGGTGATGACACCTGCAGGGGCTTTCTCATCCCTTTCGATCATGATGGTGAATTTGGCCATGTTGCTGACATTATCGAAGACCCTGAAATCGTAATAACCGTTAATAACACTATTACTGGAGATGACGTACTGAACTGTCTTAACAGCTCTATGAATCTCTGAAAAAAACACAGGAAATTCGATCTCACCAAATCCTGCACCAATATCTTCCACGGAACGGGATTTGAAGATGATCGTGAAGTTCTGGTCCTCACTGAATCCCTTTCCATAATACAAGGTCAAACTCTTCGGGTCATAATGTATGTAATTACTCTTTTCCATTATTTCAACATATGCCGGATCCACCGACATCGTATTGTCACGCTTCACCGTGATAAGAACTTGTATGGAATTGTTCACATTGTCGAATATATAAAATGCCCGGCTCTCATTGAAAGTGGAACCCGGCTTCACGGTATAGTTACGATAAAAGTTTGAGGAACTATCCACATGCACGAAAGCATCGTCTGTGAATAAGGCCGGGACATCTATTCTGGAAATGCCGCTGCCGCCGTCGGTGATATTATTTATTGCAAGATCGAACCACTGGGTAGAATCAAAATCAGCGTACCAGAGCCATATCTTGTTCGCATCCCGATACTCGGGGTGAATATGCTCACTTTCCTCGAAGATCATAAATGAATCCATCCGGGGGGTGACGTCGTCGAGGGTTATGTTCAATGTCAAGGACCTGACATTCCCCACCCGGTCGTACAGAATGAACTCAACTGCCCCCGGGTGTTCATCCGATAAGTTAAGTGCATAAGGGTAAAACTCAGCGGAGCTGAAGGATTCCAAAGTTGAGAAAATGGTGGGATAATGGATTTCCAGGTAACCGCTGAGATCATCGGAAATATTTGTAAAAAATGCTGTGAACTCCTGGGATCTCCTGATAAATTCATTATTGTAATATAGGGTCAGGTTGCTGTAATGTAAAAATGTGGATGACTCCTCGATATCGAACTTGTCGAAAGTGGGTGCGGTGGTATCCTTGACGACCATGATTGGGAGAAGAAGAACGTTCCCCACGTTATCCACAACGGATAGGTTCACGCCGCCCGTCAGGTTCATGGTGTTTTCAATATTATATGTCAGCTCATATGGAAGCAGGTCATCGATCTCGGTGGAATCCCAGTTAAATATCCCCGGGAATATCCCCCGGTACAATCCGCTGTCATTATCATCCGATGAGTCTATGGTGATTCTGAACCACTCCGCGGCGCTCATTCCATGGCTGTAGTAGAATATACCCGCGGTCTCGTCGTAGAACATAAAGGATGACGATTCGCTTATGTTAATAGTTCCCACGGGGGCCTCGATGTCCCTTATCACCTCGAGAGTAAGTATGAGTTGGTTATACGTTCGGTCGTAGATGGCGATATTAATGGTGCCGGTGTTGATAGATGCTATATTTACACCATATTCACAGGAGTAGGGAAAGATAGGATCGTCGGTAATCGACCTATTGAAAGCCTCCGGGAACAGTACCCCGCCGACTCCGCTTAGATTATCAAGGGAGAATGGTATGGTGATTTCGAAACTCTCTTGCGCTTCCATGTCGTCTCCGTAATACAGGATACCGTTGAGATCAAAATGGATAAACTCGCTGCTCTCATTGACAGTGAAGGTTGCTTCCGGGGCTTCGGTGTCCCGGATCACCGTGAAGCTCCATTCAAACGAGTTGTTCACGAGATCGTGAATGTTGAATTCCAAGGTCCCGTTGAAAGTATCCGAGGAATCGACCTTATACAATATATTGTACGGCAGCACGGACGAAAAGTTATTCATCAGACCGAATTCTTTGGGACAATAAATACCGTAAAGACCGCTTCCGTTGTCGACCGAGCCGTTGAACTGTACGTAGAATTCCTGTTCCGCAGACATTTTGTCGCTGTAATAGAAAATATTTCCATCTGGATCATAATACAGATATTTCGAGTCCTCCGCAACGAATTTTTTTATTATATAAGGTACCTCGGTATCCTTGCTAACATTGATGGTGAGATTGAAGTAATTACCCACATTGTCATAAACGGTTATGGTCAGAACTCCCTCGTAGCTATCGGTGAGATTTATTCCGTATGAAAATGTGAATGGAGCTCCTTTTATAACACCTTCCGACTGGCCGAAGGCGGACTGAAAGGTAACGTTTGCCACGTTGCTGAGCGCATCGGCAACGCCAAGGGCCGTAATGTTTATCAGCTGCTCTATGGACATTTTTTCACTGTAATACAGAATATTGTCGTCATGGTCGTAATAGACAAAGCTTGAGCTGTTGTCCCAGATCTCGAATCCGGAGGAAACCGGGTCCTGGTTATCCACTTTGAAATGTACTGTTATTACCACCGAGCGATTCGCCTTATCCCACAGGGTCACTTCAACATCCACGTCATTTTGACTCAAAGGTACGATATAGCTAATATTCCAGGGCGCTGTGGCGGTAAGCGGTGTGCTGCCGAAAGCGTTAGAGCCGGATATATTTTCCTTGTTCACCTCGGTCCACAGGAATGAAAGGGTCAAGTTCTGACCCGCGCCCATCCCTGCCAGAGAATTGAACCACACGTCCCCGCCTGCGGCTCCAAGTGATTCATTATAATAGAATTTCTTGGAGGAATTCACGTCGATATCGGTTATCACGGGATCGTGAAGGTCGATGGTTATCGTGTCGGTCAACGAGGCGAAATTGCCAACTCTGTCCACGGCATAGACGTAGAACGTGACGAGCCCCTCCGTCCCGTTGTCGCTGTCTCCCGACACGCTGACATTGACGTTCCATGGGGATTGATCATCACCCAAACGGTGTTCCTTAAATCCCGAGCCTGCACCGTCACCGGTGCTGTCGGTCCAGGTTACCCATATACGGGTACTGTTCGAGTATTCACCGACGCCTCCCGGACCGTCGGGTCTGCACAGCACATTTGTGGGTGCTGCAGGATCATCGTTGTCCACCTTGAAATTTATCACCACGGTATCTGTGTTATTGGCCTTGTCCACGACCCATAGCACCAGAGAGAGGTCGCTGCCCTGTCCGGGCTGGACCGGGAAGGGGATCTTCCAGCCGTCAGCTCCGTTGAAATCGTCGTACTTCTGGCCCCCGAAAACGCTTGACACGTTCACCTTGTCCCTGTAAGGTTCGGTCCATGCAAAGGTGATTGTTATCGTCTGTCCTGCGCCTTCGCCTGCGTTGCTGTTGAACCACACGTCTCCGCCGTTTGTAGGATGGATCCCCGTGGTATAGTAGTACCTCGTCTTATCAGAGGAAACGCTTATGGCATCAATAGTGGGTGGCCCGGTATCCACAACGATCCAATCGCTCCCCACGGGACAGTAGTTGCCTACGTTATCGGCAACTGTCAAGTAGAACGTCTGATTTCCCTCGCCCCACGTCTCAGAATGATGACGGTTATCCAGGGTATCATTGACGGGATTGGGATTATTAATTTGTGCGTAATACAACTTGATATCGCTCCCTCCTTGATCGTCCATAACAGGCGTCCAATAGAGGAACACGAGGGCATCGTCATCATACTTGTAATAGGTCTGTTTGTCATCGGGATCGCATCTTATGTTGATGGGTGTTTTAGGGGCATAGACGTCTCTCCTGACATTTACAACTGTTATGGCATAATTGTTTACCCGATCGTAGATGGTGACATTGATGGTCCCGTTGAAAATATTCTGTTTCTCGATGGAATAGCTCAGGTCGTAGCGTGAGCTGTAGGAGCTGTCGGTGGGACTGTCGCCGAAACGGTTCTCGCCCACGCCGCGGTAGAGACCGGCGGTGGCGTCGCTGCACTGGACCCTAATATCGAATTGCGGTTCGTTTACGGTGTTATTGTAGTAAAACACCTTCGAGGTGGAATTGTAATAAAGGTTATCATTATGAAGTACTTCGGACAAGCTGGTGGAGGTGACGGTTGGAGCGGTGGTGTCCAGGGTAACGTCGAACTGTATAGTTTTGCTTCTGCCGACATTATCGTACACCGTCACGGTATAGGTTCCGGCATCGTTACGGGCGACCTCGATACTGTAGTCGAGATAGTGGCCGGACTGATAGGAATTGTTGGTGGGCGTGTCTCCGAAAATGGTCGCTCCGTGGGACTGGTTCCGCCCGGACCCGGTATCGTCGAAGGTCACAATGAGCTGGAACATTATGGGGATGGAGCTGTTATAATAGAGATCCTTGCTCCCGCTGCTGTAATAGATGTTGCTGACGTTGGAGAGCTCGTTGATGTTGGGGATGGCAAGGTTATCGGGGTCGTTGGCATCGAAGTTGAAGGTCATGCTCGTGGAATTCATGTTGTTCACGTGGTCGTAGATATAGAGGGTTACAGTGATGTTTCCGGTACTGTCATCCCCCACGTCGTAGGCTATGTATGAGCCGCCGGTTCCTGCATTCTGGGAAAGATTATCGTCCCCGTCGTTACTGGAATCCCAGTCCATCTCGCCGCTGCCGAGACCGGAACTGGCATCGGAATTGGTCCAGGTGAAATGGAAAAGGCCGTTCTGGATGATCTCGGGATCGAACCAATCCATTCCCCATCCGGTGAAGTCAGGAGTTTCCGTGAGGGCGAAATTGGAAAGGGACGGTTTGGCGTTATCGAGGGTAACGGTGAGGTTCGTTATATTCCAGTTACCGCAGTTGTCGGACACGTTAACTGTAAGCGAGCCGTCGCAGTTCTCGTCGACGTTTACGGTATATGTAAGCGACCAGTAATTACCGTTGGTGTAATCGGAATCGGTGGGCGAATTGCCAAAAGCGGTCTCACCGGATGCGTTCTGCCTGCCTGAACTATCCTCGTTATCTGTAGTACGTATCTCGAAGGTGTCGGACATGGCCTGGTCGCTGGAGAAGTACAGAGTAGAGCCGTTCCAGTAGACGTTATCGCCTGTAGTTACAACGGTACTTATAGTCAAAGTGGGTGCCGCGTTGTCTAGGATGACGGTTAGATTGTAAGTGCCGTTGTTCCCGCAGTTGTCGTATACAGTGATCGTGAGATTTCCAGTGCAAGTTTCTCCTTGGGAAATTGTGTATTGAACTTGCCAAACATTTCCATCGTAAGAATTATCACTGGGTGATTCACTGAAGGCAGCTTCTCCTTCAGCCTTCTGACGCCCACAACCAGATTCGTCATCTGTGATGAATATCGTAAACGAATCGGTCATTCCTTGATCATTTGAGTAATAAAAAAAATCATTATTACTATCAAAATATAGATTATCTGATGATTCAGATACAGTTAATAGTGACGGAACGGGTGCTTGATTGTCTATTGTTACAGAAAGATTCGTTGTATTCGTATTTCCAACTTTATCAAATACAGTAATAATAATATTGTCTCCGTTACAGGTCTCTCCTTGATTGATAGTATACTGAAGCTCCCACCATATACCACCATAATCATTGTCTGTGGGAGAATCTCCTAATTCAGTTTCACCCTCCGCTTTTAATCTCCCGCTCCCTCCTTCGTTATCTGTTACTCTGATAGTAAACGATTCACCCATAGCCTGATCATTAGAATAAAATAATACACTATTATCATAATTAATATAATTACTTGATTCACCTATATTGCTTATTGCGACCCCAGGTACTTCCGTATCCCTGGTCACGTTGAACGTACAATTCGCGCTGTTGTTCACCATGTCGTAAAAGGTTATTGTAATTACTCCCTGCCAGCTGTCGCCGTTGCCCACCTCGTCGTACTTCCCGAGCCATGCCGCGGGGGAGCCGTCGGGGTTCGGACTTCCAAGATTATTGGACGAGAAAGTGCAGTTAAAGAGACCTGCACCCGCATCCGTGGCCGTCCCCGTAACGTTGAAAGCCTGTTCTGCGCTCATCCGGTTGCTGTAAAAGATGGTGGTGCCGGATACATAGAGAAAATTGCTGTTCTCGTTGGCAGACAGTGAAGCTATGGCCGGGCCGGTGATATCGCGGGTGATGACGAAGGTTGAAGAATCCACGAACTGGTTCCCGCAAAGGTCGGTCACCGTTATCGTCAATGCGCCGCTGAAGCTGTCGCCGTTGTTAAAATAATATATCGCTGTGGCGTTATCGGATTTCTCGATTATCTGATCGGTCTGCTGGTCCACTCCCGGGCCCACCGAGTAGCTAACGTTCGATAGGTTGTAATTATCGGAAAAGCCGAAACTTATGGTAGCGTCCACCGGTCCGGCACCCATGCCGTTCCCGTAATATATCGTATTATCCGTGTTGTCGTTGGTGAGCAAAACGTAAAGGTACTTCGACGACTCATTCCAGTCCCCATCGGTTATCTGGGGCGCCGTGGTGTCCCTCACGAGAGTATAATTGAAAGTAGCCGTATTGTTCACCCGGTCATGTAATGTTATAGTCAAATTACCCTGTACGTTATCAGCCGAGCCAACGCTGTCGTATGTGCCGCTCCAGGAAGCCGCCGATTCGTCATCCGCCGGGCTGCCAAGGGCATTGCCGGGGAATACCATCTTCCACAAGCCGGAAAGATTCTCCTCGGCATTCCCGGTGATTGTGAAAGACTGTGCATTCTGCATGTCGTCGCCGTAATATATCGTTGTTACATTGTAATAGATAAAATGGCTGTTCTCCGTGACCGTGTGCGAGGTGATATTTGGGCCCCAGGTATCCCGGGTGCATGTGAGATTTACGTAACCGACGTTACCGGCCATATCGATTAGTTTCACCATCACCGAGCTGTCGGTATCGCCTGCGCCGATGGAATAGGTGGCCGAGTCATACGGAGCATTGAGATCGTTGTTGGGCCCTTCACCGAAACTGTTGCCAAACCGAACGCCGTACTCGTAGTTCTGCCACCCGGAGAACTGGGCTGAAATATTGAAATCCGCCTCGTGGTCGGTGTAATACAATTCATCGTTCCCGCTGTCGTAATAGATAAAATCGAGATCAGACAATTCCGCGACAGATATGGTGCCGGTGGGTAAGGTGGTATTGCAGATCACCCAGTTGGACATTACCACTTCCGTTGAATTATGGCCGGTCAAATCCACGGCGCATATGTAAAGAGTGTAGTTACCGTCATTATTCACAGTGTAATCGTCATCCTCGGCATAATTTCCACCGGTCTGACCCCATGCCGTGCCGATACGGTAATGTGATATACCCGAACCGCCGGGGTCCGAAGCAGCATTCCAGCTCAGATCCACGATAAGATCGTCGTTGAAGTTGGATTGTGGGCCAAAGCCGTCACCCGGATTATCATTGGCATCCCCCGAGAACTGGAAATTTGAGGGGACTGCAGGTGCAACTGTATCGGCTTCCGTAACGGAAGAGCTTATGGCATTGGCGGGAACCTCGCCATAGGTGGAATTTATCGCAGACGCATTGATGGATATATTGAATTGAGTTCCGTTGCTGATTATTGCCGAAGTACGAATTATTATGTAGAAATTGGGTGTGGCAGGGTCGTTATTGGGGATGGTCACCCCGGGAGCAAAGCTGATAGTTAAATTCCAGTATGTGCCGTTACCAGACCACTGTCCTACGGTGCCGGCTCTGACGTCCTCATCAGCCTGGAAACCCGCGCTGTTGCCGTTATCCTGGTAAATGGATACACCGGAATCATTATCATTGGTCAGCGGGGCCAGGTCATCAGTTGGGTCGAAACCGGAAGCGTTGTAAAAAGTAATGTTTATCCAGTTTATATCGTTGTCGGCTCCCTGCGTATTATTGTGAGCGGTTATATTGAGCATGCAGACCTGAACGCTTGATTCGTTCACCCACCCGGGAGCCTCATCATCGGTGCTTATGGTAAGCTCGCCTTTTGCCTGGCCGCCAAGCATCATGAATACGATAAGAACGGCAATACCGGCTATTGTCAGGGAGATTACCCTGAGTAATCGAGGGGAGAATATGGAAACGGATTCCCGCTTCACGGCAGCGTTTTGATACATTTAATTACCTCTGGAATACAAAAAATGATGTCGATCATTCAAGCGTTGGTTACGGCAACGATAGGAATGACACAATAGGTTAACACAGACCGTTATATATTATTGTTTTCGTTTTAAGGATTTATAAGTAAAGTCAGGAACATTTTGTGTCTGACTTATTGGTAAAGTCGAGCCAGAATGGGTTGGCTTTACACGTAAAGTCAGGAACATTTGGACTGACTTATTGGTAAAGTTGAGCCAGAATGGATTGGCTTTACACGTAAAGTCAGGAACATCTGGACTGACTTATTGGTAAAGTTGAGCCAGAATGGGACGGCTTTACACTTAAAGACGGGAACAAAGTGACTGTCTTCTTGGTAAAGTCGAGCCATAATGGGTTGGCTTTATACGATAATGATTTTTTGGAAAATCCGAGAGTAGGTAAATCCAAGTTTTCAGTTGACTCTTTTATTGTACTGGTATACTCAATTTAAAATAATTTTATTCTTCGGAGAAAATTTTTCCAGAGCATTTCGGTACGGAAAAAAATTTAAATCAGCATATCAATGCAATCGGTTAGAACATTTATTTTTATCGGAGGAGATCCAATGAAAAAAGGATTCATAAGCAATTATTGGAAAATATTACCAGCCATAATGATCGCTTTCGCGCTTCTCATATCTGGAGTCGGTATGGTCGGCTCGGTTGAACCTAATGTTAACACCCGCGGCTCGGGTATGGTTTCGGGATATGTATACGATAATGAAACCGGAGAAGTTATTCCAGACGTTGAGATCGACCTTTCTCACAAAGAATCGGACCATTCCTACCAGGATTATTCGGATGATGCTGGTTATTACGAGTTCGATGATCTTGATGCAGGAGAATACAGGATCAGAGGCGACGATGAAAGGTATTATTACCATAAAGAATATTTTTCTCTATCAGAAAGTGAAAATCGGGAACACGATATTTATCTTGATCCATATGAATGTACCATATTTGGAAATGTATATGATGCGGATTCGAACGATCCAATAGAAGGAGCAAGTGTTTATTTAAAAATTAAAGAGGATGATTACTATTATTATTATCTCCATGAATATACGGATATTGAAGGTTTCTATGAGTTCTTCATGCCCCCTGGTGAATACAGAATTGATCTAAATGCATATGGTTATGAACGCACTAGCAGGATTATTGAAATAAAAGAAGGAGAAGAACTTCAAGAGGATTTTTTTCTCGTACCCCTTAGTACTATCTCCGGAATTCTCTATGATGGCGGAACATCAGAGCCTTTGCCGAATATTGAGATTGATCTACTCGAAGACGGGTGGTGGTATAGTTATGATTATTCGAATGAAACCGGGAATTATTTGATTTACATGGAAGCAGGCGATTATGTCTTACGGGTCCGTGAGAGAGGGTATGAAGATTTCGAATATGATTTCGAGATCAAAGAGGATGAACACATTGTTTATGATATTTACCTTGAACCCGATCTAACAGTACTCTCCGGATATGTATATAACCTATCCTCAGGAGAAGCTATCGAAGGAGCGCGGGTAAGTGGAGATAATTATGATACATGGGATCGGGATACGACCTATACCGATGAAAAGGGATATTATGAACTCTATCCCGGAGTAGGTGAAGTGAGCATCTCGGTTTCGAAAGACGGTTATAAAAGCGAATATGATTCTATCACAATGGAGGAAGACGTTGCGCAAGAACGAGATTATTATCTCGATCCATATGAATCAAGCTTATTCGGTAAAGTGTATGACGAAGAAACATCAGAAACGATATCATACGTTTATGTGACGGTTCAAGGTGAAGATTTCTACGAAACCGACTATACAAATAGTAATGGCGAATACTTTATTTATTTAGACGCGGGCGAATACTCGGTAAGTGTCTCCGAAGGGGGCTATGTCACTTTTAAAACAGATATCACCGTCGAGGAATGGGAAGATTATCAGCTCGACGTTTATCTGGTGCCATTCAACTGTAAGGTCTATGGATATATTACCAATGAGGATGGTGAAGCCATCGAGGATGCATACATTAACATCTATAATGATAACTACAGCGATTATTATTATTCCGATGACGAAGGATACTATGAGTTCGAATGTCCTCCAAGCAGTGAGGTTGGCGAATATAACTTGCGTGTTCAAGCCACCGATTATCGACCATATCAAGAACAGTTCTGGTTGGACCAGGGAGAAGAACTTCAAATAGATGTCGAGATGCAGGCACAATGGTCACCAGGTTCCGTCTGGAACTGGATATGGGAACTGATATTCGGATAATAATGAGAGTAATCGGTACTAATATACTGATTCGATACTCGTCTTCGCAGGTTTATTATTGTGCAGTATCTTTTTACTATGCAGTCCGAATATGAAAATCTTTTTAAATCATCATATCAATGCTATCCGTTATACTCTTGTTTTTCAATTGCAGAGGATGATTCAATGAGAAAAGAACTAATAATCAATTTCCGAAAAATTTTACCGGGTATAATGATCACTCTCTCAATTCTCATATCGGGAGCAGGTATGGTCGGATCGGTAGAACCCAAGAATACCACCCGTAGTTCGGGTACCGTTTCGGGATATATATACGACCAGATAAGCGGAGAACCAATAGAAAATAATACAGAAGTAATTATCGAAGGGTATGACGAGAATGGGGATTATTATTCAAGTTACCATTATCCGGATTCTGATGCCTATTACATCTTTTACCTCCAAACAGGAGATTATGAATTAAAGGTATCCGGGTATAATTATATCAGCAAAAATGAAGGGATAAAATTAAACGAGGGGGAAAAAATCGAGTTAGATTTCCATCTTGAACCCGTCTGTTCTATCTCTGGAGTTGTGTATAATAACGAAACTGATGAACCAATTTCAGACATAATAGTTGAGCTATTGCAATATTTTATTCCGAGTTTGTGGTATCGTTATGGTAATTATTCAACGAATGAAATGGGAGAATATTTCTTTATTATGGAACCCGAAGAATATTGGGTTCGTATTACAGAAGATGGCTATAAGGATTCTTCTGAAGAGTTTACCGTTGAAGAAGGAGATCATATTATCTATGATATATATTTAGATGTGGATTATACAGTATTATCAGGTTATATCTATGATCAATCCTCAGAGGAGCCCATCGAGAACGCGAGCATAATGATCTATAATAATGATCGTTGGTACAGCACCTCCGTAACCTCTGACGAGAATGGATATTACGAAGCGTATCCTGAAAGTGGGGAATCCAGTATAACCGTGGTAAAGGACGGTTATAAAGATCATTACGATACAGTAACGATGGAGAAAGATATTCCCTTAAAGCGCAATTACCATTTGAAACCATATAATTCCATGATCTATGGGACCGTATTCGACGAAGATACTTCTGATACAATGGAATCGGTCTACATACAAATTGAAGGTAAAGATTTCTATGATTCCACAATGTCGGATGAGAATGGCGAATACCATTTCTATCTGGACGGCGGTGACTATCAAATAACCTGTTCTGCAAATGAATATAGCACTTACAAAAATACCATAACCATTGAGAGTGGAGTGGAGTATCAGCTTGACATATATTTATCTCCTTATGATTCAAAAGTTTTCGGATATGTTAGCGATGAGGATGGCAATTATTTATTTGGGGCCTACGTGAGAATTTCAAGCAATTATTACGAGGATACTGACTATACAATAAGTGACGGTTATTACGAATTCATCGTCCCTCCCAGTGAGGAATCCGGAGAATATACGTTACAGGTTTCAGCTGACGGATATCGCGAATACGAAGAATCATTCTGGCTGGATCAGGGTCAAGAACTGCAGATCGACGTGGAGCTGCAGGAACAATGGTCCCCTGGCTCGGTCTTTGCCTGGATATGGGAAATTATATTCGGTTAGTTATAAGAATCAATCCCATTCCATATCTTCCTCTAAGGGACTTACCTCGATAACCTCTGCGTACTCTACTTTTTTCTTCTTTCCCCCCAATATAAGCCAGAGCACAATGATGGCAATCACCAGTCCCACTACTACCATTATTATTGTAATAGTGTTATCCCCCGATTTCGAAGGAACCGATTGTGTCTTTCCAGGTTTTTCATCCACGTATAAGGACAGCTCCCCGTTTCTGGGATATCTTACTTCGTCGATACCATCGCTGAACTTGAAGTAAAAGATATGATCTCCAGCAGATAAAGTACCGCTTTTTGTGAAAACCACGCCTCCGATATAGTCATTTCCGGCCTCCGTCATATCATATTCATTGCCGTCGATCACTACTTTGAATATCTGCGGAGCTTGGTCGTCCTCATCGAGATAGGTGATGGAAAAGCTAAACTTGGTCTCTTCATCACCGGTTTCCGGCTCAATATCCCAATACTTCAACCTCGGCACCCGATTTTCCACTATCTCTATTACCGGTCCCTTGAAGGTACCCGTCACCGGGAGGCGTACCGTTGTAATACCATCGCTGCATTCGAAATGGTATTCGTGGGATCCTTCCAAAAGTGATCGGGAATAAATAAAATTCTTACCCTCCGACCAGGTCCCGTTTCCAGGCGTCATAAGATATTCCAGCTCATCGATGAATACCTTGCAGAATTGGGCCGGATCGCCTTCCGGGTCCCGGTAATCCACCGTGAATGAAAAATCGGTGGAAAGGTCCCCTTCCTCCGGCTTCACCTTGGGCATGGATAGCTCAGGAGGATAATTATCCGGGTCCACTATGGGGCCTGAAATGATGCTGGAGTCCGGAAAACGGGACGTGCTTTCCCCGTCATCGGCGAAAAAATAGTAATGGTGATTGCCAGAGCTAAGATTGCTTGAAAATTCCAGCTTGACCTCCTCTTTCCAATCCGGAACAGAAGGAAGTTCAATAGAAAAATCCTCTCCATCGATGTATACGCTCGCAGCCGTGGGTGCATCTCCCTCGATATCGGAATAATACACTAAATAGGAAAAAACAGTATCGGTGGTCCCGCTGGACGGTGTAACCTTCCCGTTTGTAAGAATGGGAGGATCGTTCACCGAGATAACCGTGATGTTCAATGTTGACGTGGCGTTTATTTCGCTTATGCCGTCGCTGGCAGAGAACGTCACAGAATCGGTCCCGTACCAGTTCAGAGGCGGGGTCAGGTTGACCATTCCCGCATCTATGGTAACCGAAACATGGGTTGGTTCATCATGTGAAAAAATGAGAGGATCGTCATTAGGATCTGAAAAATAACTATTGAGATCAATGGTTTCATCAGGGATGTCTTCCTGCATCGTCAGATCATCCATTGGGGTAGTGAGCAGAGGAGGCTCGTTATGGGCCCATCGGGTAAGTTCCCTCTCGCCCTTCAACACGGGAGCCCGTACACCTTCGGATTCCCACTCCTCTTCTTTAACGATGTATGAAACCTCGGGGGAATACCAGTAGGAGGTATAATTCTGCACGTTATTTTTATCGCTTCTCCAGACTGAATAGGTGAAGAACGTACCCAGGCTTATGTTTATATTCTCTTCCTCACGGACCCGGAATATAAAAGAGAGGTCTTCTTCATCCATTTCTATGTCGGGATTGTCGTCGGTGGTTGTGGTTGTATGCCGCGTATAGTGGGTATCAAATTCCCACCATTTGCCCTTTTCAAGCGGGAACTTGAAGTCCATGCGGGGCGGTTGATATGTTTCTACAACATCCTCCTTCCTGGTTATCGATGGATTATCGATCTGAGTCGTTGTTTCTTTTTCGGTCTTGATTAGTGCAAGATCGGCTGTTCTCAGAAAATAATAACCCGAAAAGTCGATGGACCCGGTGTAGTCCCCCGAATCTAATGTTCCATGACCGCTCAGGGATATTCGATATGCTTCATACTCAAATCCGCCTAAGTTTAGATCCTGAATAGCCTCTACGGCCTGTGTTTCGGTTCCCTGGAACGTTGTTCCTTGATCATTTTCATATTCATAATCATATGTCCAGCTCATGGAAACATCCAACGTGGGGACTGATGCCGCACGGGTATCGGAGGCGCGGGTCGGGGAGGGAATACCAATCCTGACGTTATTATCGTGATCTGGTATCGACAGGACCGTCATCAGCGGTCCGATAATCAAGAGTATTGATACGATGGTCACTAGTTCCCGCGTATCTTTTTTACTCATTGCACACATAATCTCATTCACTCCTAACAATGCCTATTAAAATAATAATATGATATATAAACTTGTTCGAACAATAGATTGTTCATCCGCAGGAATCCTCTTCGAAACCAGCCACCGTTTGGTGGCGGAAGAGAAGGGGAAGCATGCGTTTCCGAGGATGAAGCCCGCAGATTTATCCGTAGAAAACCCGTCTCGGGTTTTCGAGGATGCAGATGCATCTTTTGATGCATCGGAACGTATGTGGGCATCTGTGGGTGATTCATCGGTTGGTTCTCCTTTCCTGTGTGACTGTCGATATTAATTCTTTGGGTTACGTTTAAACTTGTCGGCAGTTTGCCGACAAAGGGGGCAATGCCCCATATTTGTTGTTATTTTGTTATTTTAATTCGGGCCTGCGTGGCTTTTTTGCCGCAGGCCCTCAAGATAATATAATATCTGAAATATAATCCCATATTGTACCCGCGGATAAATTAAAATAGAACGTTGCTATTTTTGTAATATGCCATTACTCCTTGCAGTAAGGTCGAAATGAGGTATCCAATTGATAGTGTTTAACAAAATTCATGTGCGGTTTTTATCACTCTTGGTTCTTTTCTTTCTTGTTTCTTACGCAATCGCATCAGGCATTCCATTTCGGCAATGGGAAACCGGCACTTCTCTCACTTTACCGGTAGATGAATTTCAAGAATCCAGTCCCGGGCGCTCGGATGAATATCATGACGTGAATATTTACCTGAAGGGCGACCTGTCCATGGATACTCAGGCACCCACTAACAACACTGCTTCAATTACACGTCTGGCTGACGGCGAATCGGTGGAGTTCGCTACTTCACGTTCACTTTACGGCGACCTCCCGGTAAAGGGAATGACAGATGGTGACAAGAATGGATTCAAGCTATTTCTACGCACCATCTACGCTGGCAATACCGAATCTTCCGTGACCATAAAGATCTACGACGGCGATATTGAGGTGGCTTCTTCGACCTTCTTCGACCGGGACCCCTGGCCAGATCAGAAAATAATATTCTACAACAAAGACGTTGCTCCCCAGAATCTATACACTTTCCAGCAGGGAAACCACATTCGAATAAAGGTTAACGCTTCAGTGAAGGAAGGTCCTCTGAGCGGGACTGTGGCTATCAGCTACGATGGCCAGAGAGAGCCCACTAACAGCCGCCTATCCCTTTTTACCAACCAGATCGCCAGCGTAGAACATGATACCTACCGGGACGACGTGAAGACAGAGTCATTCGAGCCGAATCTCCCCGACGGCAAACGGTACCTTGATGTAAATGGTGAGATAGAGGATATAATGGGGGATTACGACATCTCATCTGTAGATATCCTCGTATACGACCCGGAGATGAACGAGGTGGGAAACGCCTCCGCAGAGCTGGACCGGGGAACCGAGGATGCAGCAGTGTCATTTCGTGCTAGATGGGAATACGACAGCGGTAATCCGGCAGGGCGATATACCATCAAGGTCACTATTACAGATAACAGCATGAACGAAATGAATTCCACTTTGCAGTTCGACATGGCGAATTACGGGGTTATGATCACCAGCAGTGAATATGAAAAATCGGGAATGGCTGACAGTCATATCACTTTCACCATCACTGTGAGGAACACCGGCGGTCTGGACGATACTTATGCATTCGACTGCACGGTCTACCCATCTTTCTGGGATTGCACAATGGAGGACGGGGTGAGTGTTTCAGCAGGATCTGAAGTTCAGACAGAGTTACGGATAAAGGTTCCTTCCAATTCCAACGAGGGGGATCTTGCCACTGTTGAACTTTCCGCCGTCTCCGAAAGCGAGCCCGGTATAAGTGGAACACTTCCGGAACCGATAACGGTAACTGCCATCACCGAGTACATGTTCACGGTGGAATTGAATGACGAGGCGGAACAGGCTGTGGATAACGGAAAAACTGTTTTGTACGGGTTCACCGTATCCAACGTCGGCGATAAGGATGATTCCATTATAATGGAAGTGCCCCAAGCAGAGGTCGACTGGAATGTAGAGGTATCGGGAGACGTCGTACGGACTTCCCCCGAAGGAATTTATCCGGAAAGTTATCAGGTGGAGATGGAGAAAAACGATGAAAAGGAGCTGACCGTGGAGATAACTGCACCGGAGACACCTACCAACAACGTCCGTAATGTTCTTGATATCGTATTCACCTCTGCAAATGAATCCTTGATGAGCTTATCCTTTACATTGATTACGACCACACCCACAAGCATCCAAGAGCAATTGGTCTTCAAAGAGGGGATTACAGAGGCCACCAGCGAGTATGACGGGAGCACGAAGACATTTGAAACCGTATCCTTCAAAATAGTTATTGAGAATCCGGGAAACAGCGAATGGCGGGTAGACCTCGATGTGGAGATAGAGGATGAAGCTTTGGACTGGTTCGTAGAATGGCCGGTCTCTGTCTCCTTACCCCCAAATGCGGAAAAGATGATATCGGTGGAAATAACGCCATCATCAGACGCGCTTGCCAGCGATATTGGATTGGAGTTCGTGGTTAATGGAAAGATAAGGGGCAGGGAAGGAGCTTCGGCAGGGGCATCGCGATCATTATACGTGAAGGTAGGGCAGTATTTCTCCATTGGATTGAATCTTAAAGGGGACTCTGAAAAAACGGTTCGTAATGATGGTAGCTCGGTATCGTTCCAGGTAGAAGTGAGAAATACCGGTAACGGCAGGGATACCATATCGCTGAGATCCAAGGACGACAGCGGTTGGAGGATAAGTATATCGGACGAAGAAGTCTCATTGATGCCAGGAGGCAGAAAGACGATAACGGTCACGGTCACGGCTTCGGATGGGATCAAGGACGGGGATGTAAAAAAGATCATCATTGAGGCGTCCACCGGTGAGAAAGTGTCCCGACAGGTGAGCTTAAAGGTATATGTGGAGATAGGTCTCAAAGAGCATTTTTCCGAATTGATTAGGGATAAGATAGTCTGGATAATTATGGCAATGTTCCTGGTTGTGGTCTATCTGTTTATCAGGACCATGAGAACGCTTGGAAAAAGATAAATTGCCAACGCCATCCACTTTTCACACCACTATTGACCGGAATTAATTACGATTAACTTTTAAACTTATGGAAGGAACGAGCATGGACGCCGGTAGTGTGATCCAATATATCTTATCGGGTAATAATGAATTCGTCGAGTCACGCTGCGGGGATTATTTCCTTCAGCACATGAATGGACAAAATCCTTTCATCACGCTCATTAGCTGTTCGGATTCCAGGGTGCAGCCAAGCGTCCTACTTCCCGATGCCGTGGACAAAATATTCGCCATTGAAAACATCGGTAACCAGATATCCACGGCAGAAGGGTCTGTCGATTACGGCATATATCATCTCAAAACCCCCGTACTGCTTGTACTTGGTCATTCCGACTGCGGGGCGGTAAAAGCAGTTATGGCGGGATACGGGGAAGAACCGAGGCCGATAAAGGACGAACTTGACCGCCTGAAGCAGGCCATTTCACTTGTGAGGTCACCACCTGACAAGTTAGGCGAGCCATCAGGGTCGCCTTTACCAACGGATATGGAAAGCTATCCCCGAAAGATGCTTCTGAACAATATTATTAAGAACGTGGACTACCAGGTTGGAGTCGGAATTGAAAAATACGGCGAGCTCGTGCGCGACGGAAGCCTGACGGTAGTGGGGGCGTTCTACGATTTCAGGAACGAACTTGGTGAAGGATACGGGCGGTTGATCATCATCAATGTCAACGGAGAGACCGATAGCAGCAAGATCGAAAGCTCACCGGTGTTTGCCGATCCGGAAAATGATCTCATTTTCCAAGTAGTCTGATGAATTAATAATTAAAAAAGGATGCGAGATGCACAATGAACCTTGTTGAGACCGAGAACGCGCCCCAATGCAAGATAGAAACGGCGGTGGAATACGCCAGGAAAAGAAAGAGGCTGCATCGGAACTGCGAGCGCTGTTATTTCATACACATTTATCTGGATCGAAATAATCGGAGCATCCGAGAGCTGAAAAGATTTCTCGGCGAAAGAAATTTCAAGGCCGATTTTTCGCACAAACCCATTGTTTCTATCAGGTGCGACGAGCTGGAGCTGGACGAGCTGTACAACGAGTATCTTCTGTGCACTGAAGAACCCTACTCGGTACACTGCAAGATAATATGGAAAGTGGCCTGTCCCCGCCTGAGAAAGGAATGTCCGAGACTGTTCAGGTCACAACAGGATCTATCCTACGAGACTGAAACGGGATCGGTTGCACAGCTGGAAGAATTTTTGTAGTAAATATCATAGAATTCAACAATAAGATTGCATTTCACCAATGGAAATCAGCATATCGACTTGGGACTATTTCCACGCCCTACAAACTCTTAATAACCGCCTTCGATTTACAGTACGGGCATACCGCCACCGCCGGGGTTTTGGCGATCTTTGCCACATAGCTTTTAGAGCATTTCGGGCAGGTAAGTTTTACCTTCTTGGGTTTCGGGGCCTCCTCCGCTGCCGGCTCGGGAGCTGGTTCTTCCGGGGCCTCCGGCGCTATCTCTTCCGCGTCCTCGAGACCCTCCTTCAGCTCGGTGGCCATCTTGATGGCCTTTTCGAACTGACCCTTCTTGTACAGTTTCGTCGCATCTGATAGAAGTCCCTGAGCCGTCTTCACGATCCCTGGATCGATCTTGTCCTTTCTGTCGTTGAAGGTAAACACCGCGTCCTCGAGAACCATCTTCGCTATGGACATGCGCCGCACGTTGATCTTCTTCTTCATTTTCTTCATCAAGCCTTCAAGAAGCGCCTTCGCATCCTCGAACTCCTCGTTTTCCACCATGCCCCCCACCTTCTGAAGCTCTTCGAGCTCTGCAGCCACGTCCGCTGCGATTCCCTCTGCAGTTTCCCCGTATTTGATTGCTTCCTGTTGCAGCTCGTCCACCTCGTCCCGGATCTTCATCTTGGCCTTCAGATCGTCTATGGTCCCTTTGAACAGTTCGTGTTTCTCTTCCATCAGGTCGAATTCTTCGGCATGGAAATGGTCCCGGATCTCGTCCACCGCATTGACTATCATTTCTTTGTACTGATCGCTGAACAGATCATTCGACTCCAGTTCATCCAGGAAATCCTCCAGTTCATCCAGCAGGTCCCGGAGAACATCCTTTCTCCTATGGCCCCATATGGCGCGAACGCTAACCCTCAAGCGGCTGCTTTTATCGTGGGCACTTACGTAATCTTCGTCATCCATGGCATTCAATATCTCCGAGAACAGTTCCTCCTCTTCGTTCACCTCGACTCCCTTCTCCCGCAGCCGATCCATTATCCGATCGATCTCCTTGATGTTCTCCTTGGCCTCTGGTTTTATCTTGTCCTCGAAAAGACTGCTTACGAAAGCTTCCAGCTCCTTCATGGTAGCCTCCAATTCGTCCATGGATTCATCCTCGAGCTGTTCTTTGGCAGCCGTAACCAGCTCGGTACCGGTGGAAACATCGATATCAAGTTTAGTAATGGATGAAAGCTGCGTTTCCATGTCGTTGATCCCTATGGTGTGCTTTTCGATTGCCCACTGTTTTTCGTATTCACCCTTCATATCGTAGTACGCCTCGATCTTGCGCTCCATCTCTTCGGCGTCTCCTTCCGTGCTTGCGTTCAGTGCTTCGTCCAGAAGCGATTCCAGCTCATCGTAATCACCAATGGCGGTCATCTTGTACTCGTTGAAATCCGCAAAGGCCAGCTCCAGCTTCGAGGTGGCCTTTTCTTTTTTCTGGATGCCTATCTTCTCCTCTATAGCAGCTCTGAGGGGTTCTATCAGTTTCATAGCACCGAGATACCGGCCCTCCTGATTCAGCGTCTCAATGGAAATGAGGCTCATGGATTCATCCTCCATATCCGCCCCTTCCTCCTCTGCTGCCTCGATAAGCCCGGACATCTCACGAATGTGCTGGGGAATTACCTCGATGAGCTTTACCTCGATCTGCTCTTTCACCTGGGCGTTGAGCTTCTCCGTAAGCTCCATGGCATCTGCAAGACGCCTGCTCTCCAAATAACGCTCGGCCCGGCTTATCCCGTCTTCCATGACGCCTATGTCGATGCCCAGTTCACCGCAGTCCACCATCAGCATCTCAGTGTTCCGCAGCATTATCCGTATTTTCCCCTCATCCACACCCTCCCGCTTTTCCCGAGCCGATCCTATTGCCCTCTTCGCAAGATCGTCCGCTATGACGTAATTTCCATCCTGGAAAGCCGAGATGGCCTTGAAAATATAGGCTTCGATCTCGAATATGTCGAATCCCATCTCTTTGGTCGACTCCAGTTCCTCTTTCGCCCTGGTGATATTGGCTTCCACTTCCCCAATGGCCCTATTTTCCCGGTTCTCATCCAGCAAGGTCTGGATCTCGCCCAGCAGTACCATGCACCCCTCGGGATTCCCTGCGGCCAGATTGTCTTTTGCCCTTCCCATCAATTCCTCGAAAGCTGACATGTCCTCTATGATTTCCCGGTTCTCTTTCACAACCTGCTCTGTTTCCGATAGAAGGCCCTGCGCCTTTTCCATTAGCAGTTCCCCCACCGTCCCGATCAGACTCTCATGCACTTCGAGAAGCGTGGTTATGGCTCCCTCGAGGTCCCCTTCTTCCTTGCGGGTCACAGCTTCCTCGTAACCTTTTTCCTCCTCGCTTACCTCGATTCCGTTCTCCTTTCCGCGAGCGATGAGATCCCCCGCCTCTTTTACCAGAGACCGGAACTCGTCTTCCAGCTTGATCTTTGCCATCAGCCCCTCGAGTATCTCCCGGAGATCCCCGAGCTTATCCTCCGCCACCAGGAACTCTCCGCTGTCGAAAAGCTCATGGACCTCTGCCACCTTGCCCCTGATATCCGCCTTGTATTCCTCTGAGAGATACGGTTTGGTATCCAAAACGCCTATGAACGAGTCGAACTCCTTCAACTGTGAACCGACCCGGGTCTCCGCTCTTGATAGCTTTACTGTGCGAACCATTTCTTCCATCCGGTTAACTGTAACTACTGTCTCATTGTATTTCCCCTCGTCGAAATGAGCCTGGGCTTTTATCATGTCACCCTCCAGTTCCTCTGTGTCCATCCCCGCCTCCTCTGCCTCGGCAATGAAATCCATGGCTCTGGTCAGTCTTTCCGTTGCAAGCTCCATGAGGTCTTCCTGCTCAAGTGCAAGGATCATGGACCTTGCTTCCTCCACGTGCTCGATGCAGCTTATGAACTCCCCTTTCCCGTTCTCCTCCACAGCCTTCTCTACCAGTTCCGCAACCCCGCCGAGTTCAAGTGGTCCACCGCTCTTTTCCTCCATAGCCGCTCGGATCTCTTCAAGAGCTATCCGAGCATTTTCCTCAAGTGAGTTCTGCCACACTTCAGTCAGGAGACTTCTGGCCTTCTCCGCCAGTTCCATAGATTTCTCGAATTTCTTCCTCTTTAGGAGGGCTCTTGCCTCGAAAGCGAGCTTCCTGCTGTCTCGAATATCCAATTTTTTCTGTGAGGCCTGCCGGACGATCCGGTCCACGTCTGCAAGGACGCTTCCGATCCCGGTCTTAAAGAATTCCTGACGTTTTTGCCCCAGACGCTCTTCCACCCTCAGCATCAACTGGATACCTTTTACGTAGTTCTCTTCTTTAAGTGCAACCAGTACCTTCCTGAACAGCGTTTCTTCCTCGGTCAGGTCCACTTCTCTTTCTTTCAGGTATTTGAAGGATATTTTCAGGCTTGTGATGTGCTGTTTCGCGATATCTTTCGCAGGTGCTTTTCCAGCATCATTTATGATCTCCAGGACCTGGTTCCGGAGTTCTCTCGCCGGCTCGAGCTGCCCCTCGCCAATGTTCTCTTTGATACTGTTGACCAGTTCCTCGGCAACCGCCAGAACGATACCTATCTCATTGAAGGCCATAAGCTCTTTCGCAAGCCGTTCGACCTCCTTCGGATAGGCATCAATAAGTACGTTGGAGTACTTTTCCTCGGCCGTAAAGAACTCTTCAAGGAAACTTTCAGCACTCTCGAAGTCGCTGGAGTCCGAGGCAGCCGTTGCCGATGACAACAGGTCCTTAAGCTCGGTTATATCCATATCCAATCCCGGCATCTCCAGGATCTCCTTCTCCAGAACCGTCACCTTGTCCATAGCCCGGACCAACCTGTCTCCGCCCGCTCTCCTTCGGTAAAGATGTATCTTGTTAGCCAAGGAGGTTTCAATACCTTTCACCGTGCTCATGGCCTCATAATATTTTCCCAAATCCTTCAGTCGTTCAACTCGGGCAAGGACGGATGTGTCCTCCCGGATGTCAAGATTCAGTTCACGCGCCGTATCCATGAGGGGAGAAAGTTTTACCATTTCAGCCCGGATATCACTCTTCAATCTAGCATTCAGAGACTGTCGTACCGTACCCTGCGTTTCTTTGGCCACCTCTCGGGCCTCCCTGAACCGACCCTGGCCGAAATGCTCTTCCATTTCCCCCAGCGCTTGCCGGGCGAAGGACACTTCCAGATCCAGTTTCTCAGCTTCTTCCACCATGGCTCGTACGTTTTCTATCTCCGCCGACGCATTATTTCTGGAATACTCATTCTGGGCGGTAAGAAGGGCAGATTTCGCTTCTCCAGCATACTTTGCCGATCTTTCAAAATTGCCTTTTTCGAGATTTCTTTTTGCATTGGCAACCATGTCCTCCACGGCAACCATGTCAACCTCCAGTTCCATCTCGTCTATCATGAGTTCCTGTACGACACCGAGGGCGGCGGTGGTGAAATCCCTGTAATGATGCTGCTTGGCCGTTTGGAACATTTCCTTTGCCTGGCTTGCATGTTCCGCAGCCAACTGGAAATCCCCATTCTCAAAATGATGTTGACCCTCTGCCAGCTTGCTCTCCATCACTGCAGTGTCAAGACCCAGTTCGCCACCTTCACCCAGAAGCGTTCTGGTCTCTGCTAGCAGTTCGGACACGTCTTCCGTGAAGTGGCGGTCCCTCTGGGCAATAAGGCTTTCATGGGCCTTCTTCGTCAGTTGGATGGCGGCTATGAAATCCTGATCCTTTATGGCGCCAACAACGTCCTTTAGCATCTCATCCTCTCGGGAAGTATCTATCCCATCTGCCTTCATCTCCCCGAAAAGTTTTTTTATTTCCACGATGTGCCGCTTGGCGAGCTCTCGGGCATCCACCGTCTTGGCATGCTTCACATAATCTTCCAAATGCGGGATATTTTCCTCTATGGAGGCGATATCGTTTTCTTGAACCCCTTCCATTATTATGGACAGAAGTTCAAGTCCCTTCGATGCATCCAGACCCAACTCTCCGAGTTGGATCACACTATCGCTGAGCTCTTCAATCCGGTCCTGGAAATCCTTGACCTTCATCTCTCCCAGATACTGCTCGATCACAACATCGAATTGTCTGAGTAAAGCATCGGCAGCATCTAGATTTTTATTTCCCACTGCCTCCTGGCTCGACAGCAGCATCCCCTTCAGGTCACTCAGATCCTGACCAAGGGTTTTTTCCAGTTCCTCGAGAGTTGAGATCTTTTCGCTGATCTTGCGGGTTGTAGCCTCTTCCTGCATATTCTCGATCTCTTCGAGTACGGACATCTTAAGTTTTATTAGAGTCGAAACAGCCTCAGTATAGTTGCCCGCTTTTTTCAATTCCTCGATGCCAGCTAGCTGGTTCCTTTCGTTGTCGGTGTCAGCTCCCGTTTCTTGGAACTGTGCCAGAATTCCTGAAAACTCTTCATATTCCGCCTCATAACTTACCTGTAATTTCGTGTTTATCTTTTCGGTCAGTTCCGATCTGGAAGCAATGGCGAGCGCATAGCTCACCTCCAGCTCGCCCTCCTTCAGTGATTCCTGCGCCATGGCGATCTTTTCCTCGATGGGACCAAGGTCCAGGCCCATCTCCGAACTTTCACCCATCATATTCCAAACAGCAGATATTAGAGCGGAAGTATCCCTCTTCAGATATTTTTCTTCGGCTTCGGAAAGTAATTTAGCAGCCTCTTCGGCATCGTTAAAGGCTTCTTCAAAAGAACCTTCTTCGAAGCTTGTCTGGGCATTTATCAATATTTCTTCTGCTGAACTGAGTTCCAGACCGAGCTCTCCGCACCTGGTGTGAACAATCTTCGCTGTCTCGATAGCTTTTGCGGCTCGTTCTCTCAACGAATCCCCACGGCTTCGTGAAATTTCTCCTGCAACTTCCTCTATCAGGACATAAGCTTCTCTTATCATTGAATCGTTAAAGAGTGAAGTGGCATTCGCGAACTTCTCTTCCACAACCGCAGTTGGGACTCCCAGAGATTTCAGATCAAACAGCATTCTCTCCGCAAGCTCCGCAGTTGCCAGGTATTTCTCGCGGAAATGTTCGTCAAATACTGCATCAAGATTCACTTTTGCCTCTTTTGCCAGGTTTGAAGCCTCTTCCAGTTTCCCCTCACTAAGCTCCGCGTGTGCGTTCCCGACAATGTCCTCCACCGCCGCGACATCCAGACCCAATTCCTTTGCCTCTGCAAGGCGGTTTGCTGTGTCCTCCAGCAGAAGGTCGGCGTTGCTCTCCAAGTGCTTCTTTCTGGAATCGGACAATCTCTTCTTGACCTGTACGGCAGCGTGGCAGGCGGACACGAAATCCCTTGCTTTCACGGCGCCCAGTACTTCGCTGAAAATCTCACCGTTGGACTCCATCTCCACTCCCAGTCCTTTGACCTCAACGAGAAGGGTTTTGGCTTCTCCGAGATGTACCTTTGCTATTTCCTTGGCCTGGACATTTGCCGCGGATTCCTTGAAGTCGCCAAGTCGCGATATGATATCCTCCATAATGCCAAAGCGGTTTTCCGAGATGCTCGACCTTGCCTCGGAGATCATGCCAATCCCCGGGGAAATATCAAGACCCACTTCCCGGTAGCTTTCGAAGATCTCCTGAAATCCGTCCAGTTCATCCTGATATTTGCGTGCCAGCAGTATGTTGCTTTGATCCTCTCTCATATGGGAGAAAGAATCGAGATGCTCCTCGAGAGCCGCATGATCCTCGGCCGTTATCGCCTCTCTCGCCTTAATGAGATGGGCCCCAAGAGCCTCGGATTCATCCCCCGTCATCTCCTGGAACTGTTTGAAAGCCAATTCCGCTTCTGATAGCTTTTGAGCATTCTTGAGTCCCATACCTTCCTTATGTTTGTTTGAAAGTGATATACCGACCGCTCCCACCAGCTCTACCGCCTCTCCATACCGCCCCTCTTCTCTGAGAACTGACACGGGTCCCAATCGTTCCAGTTCATCTCGGACCTCCATCCCGAATTCCATTGATCTTTGTACTATTTGGTTTACTTCATCTGTCTTCTCTGCAAGGATGTCTTCCCATCTCAGACGTATTCTCTCTCGTACAAGAGCGACTGCTCTACCTACAATATCATGAGACTCCCCGTAATTCTCCTCCACAAGAAGATTGCGGCCGGTCTCCATCATACTGAGCACGTCGTCCAGATCGATCCCGCCCATTTCTTCGGCCTCGTGAATTAGTTTGTCCAATTCCGCGAGAGTACTGTGCGCTCGCTCTTCATAGTATGCATCGAGAGCAGCGGATACCACCTTTCGGCTTTCGAGGAGAAGCTCACAACCTGTCAGGAAGTCACTGTTCTTGATGGAAATAACTGCCTGACGGAAGGTCCCCTCCACATCTCCCGCTTCCACCCCCGATTCCTTCATATCGGTCATCAATTTCTTTGTCTCGGCAAAAAGTGTTCGAGCCATCTCTTTCGCACCCTCGCCCCTCGCCTCATCCAGCAGTTTTTCCACCACTGCCAAACCTTCGCCGGTTCGCCCCAGGTTCTCCGAAGAGATGTCATTTCTTATTCCGGCGATGAATTCTGCAGCCTCGGTCAGCTCGATACCAACTGAAGCCAGCCGTGTCATATCTTCCTCAAGCACTATGAGCCTGCTGCTGTATGAGTCGCTCATGTACTCCCTCTTGGAGGATTCCAGGTCGGCATGGAACGATTCAAGTATGGAGTTTACTGCGGTGTGATCGCTTTCTAGAAGTGCTTTTGATGCTGTTTCCAGGTGTCCATGAAGTTCTTCGTAAACCTTCCCGGTCATTTCTTCCAGGTCAGCCAGTGACCGGGCCGAAACATCGATCTTTTCGAGGTTGTCTGTGCGGTTCATGTCTTCGGTCTTTTCCAGCAGGGAACGCTTTACTTCACCAATGATTCCAAGGGCCTCCTGGAATTTCCACCCGTCCTTAAGGGCTTCGATCTCGGATATTCTGGAGGACTCTTCATCAATATCTATGGACATGGCCCGTACCTCTTCCAACACCGGCTCCAGTAAAGTGAGTTCGGACACCACGGTCTCCCACCGTTTCTTTCCTATCCTTACCCCCAGCTCGTCAATTATGAGCATGGAGTTTTCTAGGGCTGCATCGAACAGGCCCTCGTCATATGCGGCTCTTGCCTCCGATTCGGATGGTTGAAGATCGGAAACGTCGATTTCCAGTTCAATGGCTTCGGACATGCTTGCATGGAGATCTTTGATAGCCCGAGATGACTGTTCGGTGTGATATTTCGTCTCTGCCGCATTTAGTTTTGATTTTATATTGATAAGAATACGGCAGGCATCGGTGAATCTCTCCTCAACCACGTGGGTCCGCACCTCGCGGAAAAGAGCTTTCTCCTCCTGGAGATCGACTCCATGATCGCCCAGGTATGAGAATAATTTCATAGCCTCCCCTGCGTGTTTCTTGGCGAGTTTTCTTGCAGTAACGGTCCTTCCCTCGTGAACGATGCTTTCAAGTTTCCCAAGAATTGTTTCCGCAGCTTCAAATCTCTGGAAGTTCAGTTCCGAGCCAACATTTGCGAGGAGTTCTTCGGTTGCGGTAACATCGATGCCTGCATCACCAAGTGCGGTGACTTCGCCCGTAAGCATATCAAGGCGTTGGTAATAGGCGGAAAGAGCAGCTTTTCTTTTGCTCTCCTTTAATAACTCTTCGAATTCGTCTATTTTGCTGTCAACCGCTACGTGATCTCCCACCTCAATTGCCTCGCGGGCGGCATTGAGGGCAGCCTCCATACCAGGATGCTCCTCACTCGTCTCGCTGGTGTGTTCATCCAATTTCGCCATTGCGTCGGATAGTCTTCGAGAATTAATCTCACTCCTGCTAAGGTCTATTTTCTCCGTGATAGATTCCCTGATCTCCCGGCCCAAAGTTATTATCTCATTGTAAGCGCCGTCGTTCCTCAGCTGGTTCATACGTGCAAACCGACCCTCATGTTCGCCAACGTCCACTGAGTACTTCCCGGCCTCCCTCATCAAGCTCTCGATTGCGGCGATCTCGGAATCAGCTCCCTCCAGTTCTTTCCCCCCAATCATTTCAACAAGGGTTTCCCTGGCCTGATCGATGAGTTCCTGTGCGCTCTCGTACTCCCCGTCCTCGAAATGGATATTGGCGTATTCCAGCATTGTTTCGATAGAAACAGTATCAAGGCCAAGCTCCACAGATTTTTCCATCAGCTTTCTTGCGGTTTCAAATGAGGTAGTGGTTATCTCCTCTATACGCGTTTTCTTTGTAGACAGGAAAAGGTCGTTGGTCTCACGGGCCATGCGTTCGGCCTCCTCCAGATTTCCTTCATTCACCAGGCCGTAGGCATCGGCTATTTCAACCGCCATGGAAGCGGTGTCGATACCCAGCTCAGCACCTTCCTTCAGGGCTTCCTCCACACCCTCGATCATAACAAATACACTTTTCTTGCGGTATTCTTCTTTTAGATATTCCGCCCTTTCCACCGTGGTCCGGGCTGTTTCTTCCGATTTGGGATAGTCTTTCCACTCGTAGAATACCCTCGCTTCACCCAGGGACTTCTCCACAGCTGCTGTTTCTACGTCCAATTTCCGGATCTCTTCAAGTGAATTTTCCGCAGCCGCCAGTGCTTCCTCGGCCCTTGATCTTTGATATTCCGTTTCCTTTTTCCTCAGCATCTCGGTGGCTCCGTCGGCCATCTTGCAGGCTTTTACGAAGTCACCCTCCTTGATTTTGGAAAGAACTTCCCCAAAGTGCTTCTTTTCTTCATCCAGTTCGAGATCCAGTTCCGTCAGTTTATCGAAGAGGCCCTTTGCCGTTGCGATCCTATCTCTCGCGGCATCCTTTGCAGTCACTTTCCGAGCATGCTCGATACCCTGATCTATAAGCACCAGAGTCTCCTCCAGGACCTCGAAATCATGACTGGAGATGAGTTGCGATGCCTGCGATACCAGATCGAATATATCGGTCAGTTCGATACCTATCTCAGTTATCGCTGCAATTTCGGGTTCCCTTGAACGTAGATCAACGCGATAATTATCTGCCCTGCGGTCCCCTTCATATCCCGCCAAGGCCTCGTCAAACATTCCAAGGTGCTCTTTGGCTCCCTCGTAGTCGTTATCTTCAAGCGACATTGTGGCGTTCTCGATGAAACCTTCAAGATCAGGATAATCCTTTTCGGTAATCTCCATAAAGGCGCCGAGGTTTTCCTTGGCAGTTATCACAGCCTGCTCTGTCAATTCCCTTGTGCGGCCACGCATGGCTTCGTCCAGAGCAGGCCTTTCATTCCGGAGGAGATCGATGGCTTTGCGAAGATCCCCCGCTTGCTGACACTCTCCAGCCATGGCCAGGGCGTCTGTTACATTATCCAGAACCAGATCCAATTTACGGGCTGCTTCCAATCCGGACTCCATTTGAGCTCTTTCATCATCCAAAATTTCTTTCAGTCTGACATTCAGCATCTCCCGAAGTGCTGCGGCTGTGGCCCGTGAAAGCGTAAATGCCTGAGGATATAATTTCTCTTCCAGAAATTCCCGGGCCTCCTTGCTGCTTTCAAGAATTTCGTCAAGGGATAGATCCACCTCTCTCGCCTCGATGATGAAATAGTCCACTTTTTCAAGTTCCGACTCGGTTGCTTCAACATAGTAATTTTTCCGTTTTTCAACAAGCAGTTTTTCCGATCGTTGGGTCAATCCAGCGCCCTTTACAAACTCACCCGCTTTGATGTCGGTTATGGCTTCTCTGAACAGCCGGTTCTCTTCTTCCAGGTCCACACCTGTCTCCTTCAGCTCTGCAATCAGCTCTTTTGCCCGGATGAAATGTTTCTTCGCAAGTTTCTTGGCTTCCACTGAACTTGCTCGATCAATAACGGTTTCTATATCCGACAGTTTGGTCTCGATCCCTTTAAACACGAAAGTTTCTGCATTCTCTTTTGCTATCCTTAGTAAATCATGGACATTTTCAAGAGAAAGACCAATGTTCTCGAGCTCACCGACCTCTTTCTCCATTTCCTCCAATCTGGCGGCATATCCTTCGGCCATGTGGCGGTTATTGTGTCCTTCCTTCGCCTCCAAGAACTCATCTATGAACCCCTCCATCGCCTCGTAATCCTCCCTGTTAAGAGCGGCCCCGGCCGAATCCAGAAGAGAATCCAGGTCCTGGTAGGCTCCACCGGTTTCCTCCTTGAACGATTCTAGTGAATCCATGATCTCCCGAAGTTTTTCAGTGTTCAGCTCCCGCCGCCGGTCTCCAACGCTATTTGCAACAGAATCATAGCACTCTTTCAGTACGATGAGAATCTCCGGATACCGTTTTTCCGTTCTCAGGTCCATTGTGGCGGAGAGTCGTTCCCTCTCAGCCTTCATATCGACACCAAGGCCAACTCCTTCTTCCATGACCCTTGCAAGCTCCCCGGTCCGCTCTTCTATGACCGTAAGATATCGTTTCTCCATGGTGCTTTCGAGCGTCGAAATGGTGTCCCCCGCCAGTTCTTCAGCCTCGTCGAATTTCTCGCTGTCGAAGCTGCTTTTCAGCTGGGCAAGGTTTCTTTCAGGGACGCTTACGTCCATATCCAGTTCTCCAGCCTCGGAGATCAGATTCTGAAGCCGGTCCATGGAGCCCGTCAACATCTCTTGCTGGAATTCCTTTCGTTTTTCATCATACTCCTGCTTTGCCTGGCCCACCATCAGGAGTGCGTTGTCGAAATCCTCTTCCTCGAAATGCTCCATTGCCTTTGAATGTATCTTTTCTATTGAAATCACGTCGGTGATACGCTTTCCTGCATCTCCCAGCATTCCCTCCAGGCTCTGGATGGCCGCCACGGCTTTATTTCTAGAATGATCCTTTTTCACTCCGTCAAGTTTCTCCCGCACCGAACGGGTCAACTGTATACTTTTCAGGAAATCGCGGGTCTTGATGGCACCAAGTATCTCCCGAAAAACAGCTTCTTCGCTGGTAAGATCGATTCCGAGCCTCTTCAATTTGGTCAGCAGTTTGTTCGTTTCCGTGAAGTTGGATTTTGCTATCTGTTTCGCTTTCACAGACTTGGCTTCATCTATGATCCCGTCCAGTTCGTCCATGACCGCCTTGGCATCCTCGAATCTCTCCTCGTTGATGGCTACTCTTGCGGTCCCGGAAAGCTCGTCGGTATCGGCTAGTTCGATACCCACGTCCCTTATCGCACCCAGCTCTTCTTCTATTCCTCCAATTCTCTCGTTATGTACTTTCATGAGATGTGAGATATAGAGCATTTCTCTTGCTTTATCGAATTCCATTAACGAAGGAACCAGGTCAGTGTAGTTCTTTTCAACCAGCATTTCTTTGGCTTCGTCAAGCTGGGAATGCAGGTCAGGATAGTTTACCCCAGTTTCAAATTCCAATTCCTCCAGCGCTTCCTTTGCTCCCTCGAATCTTTCCTCATTCATTTCAAAGGTTCTCTCTTCGATCTTAACTATGGCTGATGATATTGCATTTTCCAGCAGTGAGATAATTTCTCGGTATCGTTCTTTCTCCCTCAGCCGGTCCGCTTCCGCAAGACTTACCTTCTCCGCCTCAATATTGGCATCGATCTTCAGTGCTTCCGCGGCAATGCTCTCGAACTTATCCGCTTTCCCTTCGATAATAACCAGAAGCTCGGTGTTGATGGCGGCCTGAAGCCCTAAACTGCATTCCAAAGCCAAGCCGTGAGCTTCCTCGAATTCCCCATCCTCGTAACTCTCTCTCACCCTCTCATCCAGCTCGGTAAATGCCGTCACGTTTAGCTCCAGTTCGGCTGCTTCGCCCATGAATTTTTTAATATTGTTCACTGTCTCTTCGGTACTCCCTCTGTAATACTCTTTGCGGGCTTCAGCCATGGACTCCCCAGCTTCAAGGAACAGCTGACATGCTGAAACGAAATCCCTGCCCTTTATTGAAGCGATAGCCTTCTTGAACAATATATCGAACTCCTCCACCACAAGGTCCAATTCCTTCAATTCCCCGAGAACTGACTTTGTTGAGAGGAAATGTTTTTTCGCCAGGTTTTTGGCACCTACGTTTCTTACCTCCAATAGACCTTCCCGGATACTAGCTATATCATCGATGACCATTTCGAATTCGTATGATTCCATATGTTCTCGGGTCGTACCTACCAATTCCTCCACGGAACTTAGATCCAATCCCAGCTCAGCCAGGGGCGGCACCTCGCCCTCCAGTTCTTCGATCTCACCCTTATATTTTGTGAAGAGGTATTTTCGATTTTCATCCTCCTTGGTGGTCCGGAACCGTTCAAGTAATTCTTCGAAGACGGTATAGTCCTTTTCTTCCAATGCTTTCCCCGCGGAGGCTGCCAATTCATCGAGATCAGGATACTCGCCGCCAGTCTCTTCTGAGAAATTTTCCAGAGATTCCATGGTCTCCTCCAGTTTTCCCGCATTGACCTCTGCAATCTTCAATTCGTACTTTTGCTTGGTGGCACTCCGCAGTTGCCCAACTCTGATAATACAATCCCTGTAACTGCCTTCCGCCCTCATATTCTCCACGGAGGTCAATCCATCTTCTTCCTCCCGTATGTCCGTCTCAATTCCACGGGCACTATCCATTTCTTCCTCAAGCCCTGTGATCTCGTCATTAAGACGTGTGATCTGTTCCCCGTCGATTTCTCTCCGGAGTTCTCGCATTGAGTTCTCGCTCAGCTCTTGAGCCTCCTGAAACTCTTTCTGATCGTATAATGAACGTATATTTCTAAGATCGTCCTTTACAGCGGAAATATCCACCTCGAACTCGGAGGCTTCTCCGATCATTGTTTTCAGTTTTTTGAGTACTGCGTCGGTGTTCTCCTTGAAATGCGCTTGCCGCAGCAGATGATAATCCTTTCGTCCCTGTTCCGCCATGTCTATTGCCCGCTCGTAATGTCCTTCGTCAAAAAGGGAGGCGGTAAGGCCACGGGTTTCCTGTATCTTTCCAGTGTCCAGTCCCAGTTCGTTCCCTTCTACCAACACCTCATCGAGCTGGGCAAGGCTCCTCTGCCCTTTCTCCATGAAATGATCCCTTCGCTGGGCAGAGTATTTCTCCTCGGCCTCCCGCGTAAGTTCCATCACCCTTTCATGATCTCCCTCCTGGAAGTATGATTCGGCATCGGCGATCAAGGTCTCAACGTCTTGCATATCCAGTTCAAGTTCATACCCCTCTTTTGTTTTATCCCGGACCTTCTCAAGAGCATCCTCGGCCCTCTTTTTCCAGTACGCCGTCCTCCTTTCCTTGAAATCCGAACGAGCGGCATCCACTGATTGAATTGATTTCTCATAATCGGCCTCGTCGTATTCATCCTCGGCCCTTTCAAGACATTCATGGATGAACTCCAGGTCCAGGTCCACCCCTTCTATCACCATGTCCTTTGACCACTCCAGCTCCTCCTCCGCCCTCTCCTTGTAATATTGCTCCCGGGCATTCTCGGCCATCTCCACAGCCTGCCTCGTCAGGCGGCAGGCGGTAACGAAGTCCTTGGATTTGATGGCTGCAATAGCACGCTGGAAGGCTTTGTTCTCTTCTTCCAACTTAAGCTCTTTCCCCTTCAGTTCCGTTAGAAGTTTCTTTGTTTTAATAAAATGATTTTTGGCAAGTTCTTTCGCCTGCTCCGTTTTAGCGTTCTCTATTTGCTCTTCGATCTTTTCGAGGGTTGCCTCGGTTTCCGTAAAATCGAAATTATCAACGTTCTCTTTCACTGTTTCAAGGAGTTCAATTGCGGGCGTAAGGGTCAGCCCCAATTCTTTAAGTTCTTCCGACTCGCGAAGGAGCTCTTTAGCCTTCTTATCGTATCTATCCGCCAGATATTGCTGGTAATGATCAGCCTTGGCTTTACGGAATTCCTGGATAATGGAATCCTGGCTGCTGTAATCCACCTCGTTGAAAGCATTTTCCGCCGATTCGAGGAATTCCCACAGATCGTCGTAATTCATATCGGTCTCTTCCTCAAGAGCTTCAAGTTCCTCCCGGACCTTTCCCACTTTTTCGGAATTGATCTCTTTCATTTTTGCAGCAATTTTTTCCTCGATGGATTTCATGCTGTGGTCCAATAAATCGATAATGTCGTTGTATTTCTTTTGCTGCTTCAGTTCTTCCACATTCTGAAGTCCCTGGCGCTCGGGCACGACATCCACATCCAAACCAAGGGCTTCGTCCATTATTTTTGCCAAAACCTCGGCTTTCTTTCCTATGTTCTCCAGTAATTTTTCCTCAATTGAAGCTGCAAGATCTGAGTTGGCGCCCTCTGATTTTTCCAGCATATCCTCATAACTCTCCTCGTCATAATCCCGCTTCATTTCGCTCAGGATATCCTGGAACTCATCCACATCTATCCACAGCTCGCCGGCCTGGGTCAACATCGATTTCATCAATTCCATGGATTTTGAAGCCTTTTCCCGGAAATATTCACACCTATCTTTCGCGTAGCTTGATCGTGCCTCTTCGATCAGCTTGAAAGCTTCCTCGTAATCCTCTTCTTCGTAACACTTCATGGCCTCTTCATGAAGTTCTTCCACCCTGGTCACGTCGATTTCCAATTCACGGCCTTCGTCCATGGAAGCCTCAACGTTCCCAATGATCTGTGAGGATTTTTCCCGGTAATGATCGCGTTTGGCATTCAATAAACCCGCTCTTGCTTCCAGAGTAAGTCGAATACCAGTCACATAATCTCGGTTTCTTACCGCCACCAGTACTTCCTTGAAGATCTTGTTCTCTCTTTTCACGTCCACTGCCAGTTTTTTCATTTCAGTGAAAAGTTTGTTTGTGACACCTATGACCTCTTTGGCCCGCATCTTTGCCTTTACGTCCCTTGCTTCTGTGATCTCATGTTCCAGTTCGGTCAATCCTTCCGTTACAGCGTTGAAATCACGGTCCTCTATGCTTTCCCGAACTTCACTTGATATCCCTGCGGTCTTCATGTCCACCCCGAGTTTTGAAAGGTCTTCCGCAACAGCATCCAGCTCATCGATCTTTGCTGTATATTTCCCCACCAGATAAACGGCATTGTGTTCAGTCCTTGCATCCGCGAACTCCGCCAGAATAGCATCCAGTTCGTCGTATTCAATGCCTTCAAGCGCTTTTCGGGCTTCATCCAGCATCCCCCGCAGATCCCCATAGTCATTCCCGGTTTCTTCTTTCAGCTCATCAAGTTCGGCCGCAGCATCATCCAGCTTATCGGAATTTATTTCAGCGAGGCGCGCAGCAATCTGTTGTTCCGCCAGAACCCTGATGTCCACGATCTGCTCCAGAGCCTTTCGATATTCTCTTTCGTCCCTTAATTCATCAACTGCCGACAGCCTTGCGATTCCTTCGGTCATGTCCGCCCCCAGTCCCTTACCTTTGTTTATAAGGGAGCTCAGAGCATCTTTACCCTGCGATATAAGCTCCAGGTATCTGTTTGTTATCTTATCCGTGAGATCCACCATAATTTTCTCAGCCATTTTCCACGATTTAAGGTATTTTCCCTGGTCGAAGAATTCGTTAGCCTCGTTAATTTCCTCTTCCAGCTCGGAAAAATCGATAGCGAGACCGGCTTCCACCTCCATTAGATTCTCCACCTCATCCATGGTCCTGGTTGCATTCTCTTTCTCGTAGGCTTTCCTACCTTCCTCGGCCTTTTCCTTTGCCGCATTCATGGAGTTGTTGGCGTTTTCCAGCTCGCCCTTTTCGGTGAAGTACTTCGATTTGTAGAACAATCCCTCGGCCTTCGATGTATCTATATCCAGTTTCTCGTTTTCAGAGATGTATTCCCAGAGCCGGTCGAGAGCCGCTTCCAGTTCTTCCCGGTGTGACTTCTCCCTGCTGAGCTCCATGGAACTCATCAGGTCTTCAGAAAGCGATTGGGCCTCATCGAATTTTCTTCCGTCAATCAGCTCCTGGATCTCGGAAATACGGGTTTCCACCATATCCTTGTCTCTCAGGGTTTCACGATAGATCTCGAAGGTCTCGCCGGCTTTCTCAAACGAGGTAACTGCCTTTTTCTCATTCAATTCCTCGATCTTTTCCAAAAGGTAGCTCCGGGTGTCCTCCAGAAGTGCGAAGAGCTCCTGGTACTTCCCTTCGCCGAGCAGCTCACCCGCCTCATTCATGTCCTTTTCATCATCCTCAACATCTATATCCAGCCCCCTAGCCTCTTCTAACAGTTTTTCCAGCTCGGTCATCTTTGAGCGGGCATCCTTTGTCTTTTCAATGTCCAGTTTTGTGTTATTTTCCAGTTCTTTGAATTCATCGATCAGTTTAAGAAATTCATCGGTTTTCCTCGCTTCCAGTGCCTCTTCGGCGTCCTCAAGCACCCTTCCCATATCCTTTGCGTACAGATCTGGAAAATCATCTAATTGACGGAGGCTTTCGATAAATTCCCTGGCCTTTTTAATTGTTAAAGAATGTTCCTCGCTCTGGCGCTCCAGCCGTAATTTTTCACAAAGATCACGTACCTCTGATGAGATGCTTGTGCCCTTTATGAAGTCACCCTGCCTCATTGCCCTCCTTGCCTGTCTAAGAAGCTGCCTGCTATCTGTTACATCAATATTCAGTACCAGGGTTTCTTCGACAATCTCCTCTGCCTGACCGAAATTTTCCCATGCCAGATCTCGAATCTTCACCCGTCGTATGTCTTTCATGATATCACTAAGGCGTGCCAAACCTTCCTTCGCATCGTCCAAACGCTTTTCTGTTAACGCCTCATCCACTTCCTCCAAAATCTTCCTTGGAACCGAAACGTCCAGCCCCACTCCTTCGAACTCATCCAACTGGCTCTCAAACTCGTTTATCTCGCTAGAATACTTTTTCTGAGATAGACTCCTAACAAATCTCTCTTTGCTGGTGTGAAAATCTTCCAGTATCTTTGTAAAACCCTTTCTATTTCCTTTGGCTAATGCTTTATCCGCTTTCTCCATGAGCGTGTTTAAGTCATCCGACTCGAGCCCCGCGGTCTTCTCAAGATTCTCCAATCCTTCACGAGCGTTATCTAGAGCCCTTTGATCATTCTTTTTCTCGATGGAGGAAATTGCTTCCAGTAGAACTTTGGTGGCTTCTTCGTATCTTCCTTCCTCCTTCATCTTTCTGAGGCCGGATAAGATCCTGGAATCGTTCCTTGTGTCCACCCCAAGTTTTTCGGCTCCTTTTAGAAGCGTAATCACCTTTTTTCCCTGCAATTCCATCTTCTCCTTGAAGGTGGAATCTATAAGAATAGTGAGTGCTTCTTTCGTTTTACCGGCAATGGTGGAGGCTCTATCAAATTCACCGTTTTTGTAGGCTTCTTCTGCTTGTTCCATTATGAGCTTATGTTCATCCACCTCCAGCCATAGTCCCACGGCCTTTTCCATCAACCCCGTTGTTCCTTTCAACAATACGAAAACCTCTGCTTTCCTGAATTCGTCTTTGGCTCTTGCCAGTATTACACTTATCTCTTCCTGTCTTGCCTCTTCCGCAAAACCCTCCGCTTCCGAAATCAGGCTTTCCAGGACATCTGTTGGAAGATCATTGCTTTCCGCCTCACCCTTAATGGCTCTTATTTCGTCCACGAGCACTGCTGCTGCGCTTTTATCGAGAGCCATTCTGCTCTTCATAGCGCCATCCAGGGCCATTGTGGCGTATTTTTTCCCATTTTCGTAGTCCCGTTTCTCCAGATAATAGGTTGCCTTGTAATATATCGCTTCCACCCGTGCCGTGTCACCATCCAGTTCCTGGGTCTCTTGAATGAGCTTGTCCGAACTGCGCAACAATTCCCTAATCTCCTGCTCCCACTGCTCCAATCTCGTTCCCTCGATCTCTTTGAGAATACTTTGTGACAGTTCCAAGGATTTTTCGTATTCCTCGGCATCCAGATCTTGCTGTGCTCGGTCAAGTTGTGAAGCTATCAAGCTGTGGTCTTCCAGGATATCCCTGTACTCTTCGAACCTCTCCGTAGCATCATGGAGCAATGCCCTGCATTCATCACGCTGACGGAGGTCGAGCTTGCTCAACATTGACTCGTAAACTTCTTTCAGAAGCGGGATAGTCTCATCAAGCTCATAATTGTTCAGTAATTCGTCGATATCGTCCAGAATATCGTTCTCGGCCTCGATATCTATTGATAATTCTGACGCACTTTGTGTAAGGTCATTTACTTTTTCCATTAACACAACGATCTCGCCGGCCTTTTTCTTCTCACCTACCATTTCCTCTTCGGCATCGGTCAGTTCACTCAAAGATCTCTGGGCTTCATCAAGCTCGTTTGATTCCAGGCTGGTTTCAACCGTTTCCATTATACTTTTTAATTCATTCACTCTTTCCGGTGCAATATGGGGATGGTCCTTTATAATTTGGAACAGGTCTTTGGCTTCCTTTAGCCTGGTTCCAACCTCTTTTGCAGTATAGCGCTTGTCCTTTTTCAACAATAATTTTCTGCTCTTTATGGCAAGTTTGCAAGCTTTCAGGTAATCATCGCCCTTAATGGCATGAACAATCTCATTGAAGAGTTCCTTGTCCGTATCCAGTTCGGTTCCCCGCTCTATCAATCTCTTGAACAACATATTGATCTCTTTTACTATCAGTCCAGTCCTCTTTTTAACCCGTTTAGTAATAATATCTCCGTATAGCGGTTCCAGTTCCGATAATGTTTCTTCCAGATCATCGAAAAGTTCTTCCGAAAGGAGCGTTTCCGCTTTCTCAATCAGGGGGACTGCATCATTGAGGTCGATTCCGAGAGAATTGAGGGATTCCACCCCATTTTTTAGTTTTTGGACCTTCGCCGTATAATTTTCCCTTTTATAGTCGGCATCGTAACCGCCTTTTATCCGGTAAAAATCATTGAGTATACTGCCCATTTTGTCGTAATCCCCGTCATCCAGGGCCGAAGATACCATGTCCAGAAGTCCCCCTAGATCTTCAAACTGCCTTCCTGTCGCTTTCTCGAGAGCCAACAGCTCATCCTCTGCCTTTTCGAGCAGCTTTTCATTTGCCGAAACTTCGTGGTCTTCCAACTTCTTTTCAAGAGTTCTTTTTAATTCCTTCATAATTTCTATCGCTTCATCATACTCCTTCGCATCCCTCAGCTTCTCTATCTCATACATCCCTTTCATTTCATCGGAAATGTCCATCTTCATCTCACGGGCTTTCTCAGACAGGGCTGCTAGTTCATCGTATCTGAATTGATATATTTCCATTTGTTTTTCATTTAGCATCCTGGCAAGTCCAGTCCTGGCCTCCAAGGACAGTTCCTTTGCACCAACGTAATCCCCATCTGCAAAAAGGCTTTTAGCCTTGTCCGCTTTTTCTGGAAAATCACCAGTATCAAGCCACAATTCCGTGGCCTTGGACTGTAGTACTTTCACATCGTCGAGTAGCTTTGAGACTATCTTCTTCCGAGCTCCAGTTCTTAAATCGACCAATCCCCTTTCCACTTCCTGGGCCAAACGATAAGCTTCGAGATTATCGCTGGTGGCGAAAGCTTCCCTGGCTTTCTCCATGGTGACTTCAAGTTCCTCCACATCGATTCCCTTTTCCTTCATCCGTTCCAGGAGGTTTCCGCTGGTTTCCATTTGATCTGTGGCCAATTTTCCTGCCCGGTCCCCCTTTGCTTCACTGATAACTGCATCCAGTTCGGCGATACTGGCATCCACCCGCTCAAAATCTTTCGCGGATATGCTCTTTCTAGCTTCGGATATGACTTCTCCCACGTCGGTGAGATCAATGTTCATTTGGGTTATTGCGTCAATTTCCGATTCCCTTTGTTCCAGGTCCCGATCGTATTTGGCGATCCGTAACTCAAGCTTTTGCTGGTCCCAGGCTTCATTGAAACGGTCCAGATTTGATTCCACTTCATCATAATCTTCTTTTTCCAGAGCATCAAAGGCCAAGTCACGGAACTCCTGCATGTCCGGGAAGGCCATCCGGGCCTCCTTTTGAAAAAGCGTGAGTTCTCTTGATGCCCTGCGCAGCCTCTGAGTACAGTTCCTTCTCCTCCGTATCCTCATCCCTTCATTGAGAGATTTCTTATGCTTCTTTATTGTGTTGATGGCTGCGATATATCCTTCAGTCCGGATCAGCTCGTCAATGCGTGAAGCGGCCTTTCGTTCCTTATCCACTCCAACCCCCATCTCCCGGGCCTTTTCAGTAAGGGTGATGAATTCCTGAAGTTCCGAATTTAAAAGCTCCGCGTTCTTTCGATCCCGGGCCTCTTTGAGAATCGTTTCCAAGCTTCCCGCCTTTTCCAGAAACTCCTTGAATTCTTCACTTTCATAGTGCACCCCAAGGGCGGTGAAGCGGGTCTCGATATCATCTGTTACGAGACCAAGAACCCTTGTCTCCTCCAGGGATTTCTCTATACTGGAGAGCTTTAAAGCGGCCTTGTTCTTTAAAAATTCTTTCTGTTTGCTGCGGACAATTTTCAATGTGGAATGACTTAATTCCAGTGCTTCTTCATATTCCTGCTTCTCAAGCTGTTTGCGTGTTTTTTCGATAATGGAGACTGTGACCGAAACGTCCATCCCCATCTCGCGATTCTCATCCACCAGTTTCTCAGTCTCATCCAGTAGGTCACCCACCTCTGAAGAGTATCGTTCGTGTCTGATTTCATGGATCCGATCCATCACTTCGAAGGACTCGTCCAGTGAAGATTCATATTTTTTCTCACCCAACAATGACTTTGCTTCAGCAATATGTTCTTCAATGATGGCAATGTCCTCAATGATCTTTCTGTTATCCTTCAAGTATTCCTTGGCTTCATCGAGTTTGTTTTCAGCTTTCACCATAAGCCTGGCATCTAGGTTATCCAGGGCATCGGCCCATTTTCCAAATTTTGTATTGCCCGAAGCCAAGATCTCTTGTATCTTGGTCGCGATCTGATCTCGGGTCAGCCATTGGTCATCGATCTGAATGGTCTCTTTACGCCTCTTTGGTGGAGAGCGCGATCTATTTTTTTTCTCGTTTCCATCGGTCATGGTCAACACTTCGGTCTGTTGGGTGACTTTGAGAGTTATGGGTGGGATTATTATGATGGGTCAGTCACTATTGAATTATTGGCGAGAAGCTGGAATCCTCATAGTAGTTATAATCTCCTAGAGATTAGCCTACTATCGGGTAATTCTGCTCTATTACCAATATAATATAATAATATGCGGTAGATTATTCCAAGATAGATAACAATTTATAACAAAAATCTCTCGAATATATTTTAAATTAAAATATAATTGACTGGATTATACCGGCGGAAACACAGCATAAATTATAAATATGCCAGATTTGTTAATTTGGATCAATTTTTTCCATGGCAAAAGCGACTTTCAGAACCTTAATATAAAGAATTCCACAAAGATCAATCGGTGAAATCATGGGCATCCCCGTGGCAAGGATATTCGACAAGTATAGGGCCGTAGTTGATGATAAAGAAGACGGCAACCGGCTTTACGGCAAACATTGTTTTGGTCAACCCCAGTCCGGCGGAGGCACTATCCTCACACTCATCGAGGCTGCGTACTTGGTGGAACGAAATAAACTTTCAGTTATCATTCACGGCCATCCGGTGGATTTTTCTCAATTTATCGATTACATAGTGAGCAGGACCGATACTGATTTCCACCATTATGTAGCCTACCGTGACCTTAAAAATCGGGGATTTATAGTGAAATTCACCTCCCCCTTCGATTTTTCCCTATACCCCGGCGGCAGTTCCATTCGGAGAAATCCTTCGAAGAAATACGTTGATGTCTTTTCTGAGCGGCACCGTTTCATACCGAAAAACATGTATGAAAAAGCAAAGAAAAGCCGTGAATTGAGAAAGATCTATCTCGTACAGGTAGTGGATGAGGAAGGAGATATTACATACTATGAAATATCCATAACCGATCCCAGGGGCAATATTCCACACATCTCACCCGGAAATAAAGTAAAAGGAATACTGCTGGGAGGTAGTCTGGTGGTTTTCGATAAGGAAAAGCTAAGATCCCTTTTCGAGAGGGAGTTCTTCGGCCAGGTCCGGGAATCATCCCACCAGTTATCACTTGTTGAGGCCGCATTTCTCCTGAAGAATAACATTCTCGACATATCAATCAACGATCCCGAGGACTGCAGACGAGAGTTAGAAGGATCAATAAGCTTCGAAGAGTATATGGATTACGGGCAGAAATATGAAAGCGATCTCCCGGAAAGATACAGGTTATATGAAGAGCTGAAAGGCCGTGATTTCATCGTGAAGACAGGTTTCAAATATGGGGCCAATTTCAGAGGATACGGGGATGACCCGGAAGAGAATCATGCTGAATACCTTTTTCATTTTCTTCCGTCAAAAACAGGGAAGAACTGGCCGGATATCTCGAGAAGCGTAAGAGTGGCTCACGGTGTCCGAAAGAAAATGATATTCGTCTTCTCGGGGAATAATGAAACGATGAAGTACCTGATGGTTAAAAGGGTGAAACCGAGTTGCTGAGGATAACAGGGTCTCAGATTCTACTTAAATAATTACTTTGCCAGACCGATATATATAAATAATGATATGTGGTGTTAGTGCTTTTGATTTTGGAGATTATCAATTACTGGACTTTCCGAGGGTGTTCATGAATATAATCATATCCGGCGCCGGCGAGGTGGGCTACAGCATAGCGGAAACACTTTCCAGAGTGGGGCATGAAATAACTGTGATCGAGCCGGACTGTACCGTGGTGGACAACTGCGGTGGACTTGATTCCAGACTTATCTGCGGTAACGGGGCCAAAGCCGAGATAATCGAGAGCGCTGGTGCCAGGGAGGCCGATTTCTATTTCGGTCTCAGCGCCGATGATGAGGCTAACATGCTGGGTTGCGTAATAGCAAAGTCCATGGGATGCACCACGCTCGCAAGAATCAACAGTTTGAAATATATCTCAGATCCCGTCTCGAAAAAGTTTGCTCCCATAGGAATCGACATTGCCATCTCGCCAAAACTGGTCGTGGCCGATAAGATAGCTAAGATCATCGTGATTCCGGCCCTTGTCAACCGAACATCAATGGCAAAGGGCAAGATGATGCTGGTGGAGGCGAAGGTTCATCCGGGCTCCCCAATCTGCCATAATGCCATACTGAACACAAAACTTCCAAAGGGTTTGATGATAGGGGCAATATTCCGCGGAGCCCATGTAATAATTCCTGACGGCAAGACGATAATCAGAAAGGACGACCACCTGGTGATGGTCATAGACTCGCCGGACAAGATGAAAAATATCGAGCGGTTGATGGGGGAAGTTCATGGAAAGAAGAGAAAACGCATTGAAAGGGTTATGATCGTGGGTGCCAATGACATGGCGATCCACCTCGCCAAACTATTGGAGGAGAAGGACGTTCGGGTAACCCTTATTGAGAAACGAAAGGACAAGTGTCTTAAGGCAGCCCAGAAATTGAGAAAAACGGTTGTCATAGAGGGAGAGCCTACCGACAAGAAACTGCTTCTCGAGGAGGGAATGGAGCAGATGGATGCTGTGGTTGCCATGACCCGCAGCGAGGAGTTCAACATACTCATCGCACTCCTTGCGAAGATTTACGAGATCCCCAAGGTTATGTCGCTTCTGTACAGGACCTCGCTTAAACCAATGATGGAAACCGTGGGAATCGATTTTGCGGCGTCCGTCAAACATTTAACCATCGAGGCTGTGTTAAAAGAGATAGAGCAGCTGGATATACTGCGAACAGTTACTCTTCATGGGGGGGAGCTCATGGTTTTCGAGACAAAGGTGGCCAAACGTTCCCGGGCGGCGGGTAAAAAGATCAAGGACATCCGTCTTCCCCGCGGCGTGCTCATCGTCGGTATATTCCGCAAGGGTAAAACCCTGATTCCAGGAGGCGACGATCAGGTTTTGAAGGGAGATCGGGTAATAATATTCTGCTTCCAGGAAATGATGGAACAGATCAACCGGTTGTTCAGGGGAAAGGGATTGATCCTATGAGATGGCGCGTGGTCATGGGGAACATCGGTACCGTGATAAAATTCTATTCTTTTGCAATGTTCATACCATTACTTGTATCCTTGCTATACTGGGAGGAACCACTGGTAAAGGGTTTCTATCCAATGAATGCGTTGATATTCCTGTTCCTTATTTTATTCTCCATCACCATCGGATTACTGCTTGAACGCGTGGGCATGCCTTCAGATTTTTCCGATACCGAAGCATTAGCCATCGTTTCCCTGAGTTGGCTGGTAATTGCCCTCATAAGCACCCTCCCATTCATCCTCAGCGGTATGATACCCGGTTTCACTAACGCCTTCTTTGAATCCATGTCGGGACTTACCACCACCGGTGCAACTATTCTCAAGATACCTTCAGGCACAAATTACCTTGATAATTTCGATCACAGCGTAATGTTATGGAGAGCTTTGATCCAATGGCTGGGGGGCATGGGAGTCATCGTCCTTTCCGTGGCAATTCTCGCAAGATTCACACGGGGAGGTATTAAGCTTCTCCGTGCGGAATCTCCGGGGCCCACCCTAAGCAGATTGAAACCCAAGATAACCCACACTGCAAAGGTAATGTGGCTCGTATACTGCGGTTTTTCTCTCGCCGAGTTCATTATGCTCTACATATGCGGTATGAACGCATATGAAGCACTCTACCATACATTTACCACAATGGCCAGCGGGGGCTTCTCATCGAGAGTGGGTTCATTGGGAGAGTTTTCCGCCTTGACTCAATGGATAATAACCTTCTTCATGATCGTTGCCGGTGTCAATTTCGCCCTGTTGTACTATTCGTTCAGGGGTAAGGTCAGGGATATGCTGAAGGATGCGGAGTTCCGGCTGTATATAGGAGTTTTCCTTGTATCTGCCGCAGTCATTTCAATAAGCATTTACGATGCTCAGAAAGGTATCCCTAGCGCGGTTCGCCACTCTGCGTTCCAGACCGCTTCCATATTGAGCACCACCGGATACACCACCGTGGACTTTGATGCTTGGCCCGACTTTGCGCGCATGATACTTCTCGTTCTGATGTTCATTGGAGGTTCAGCCGGTTCTACCGGTGGGGGCATCAAGAACATTAGAATACTGATAATACTGAAGATAATGTGGCGAAAATTCAGGAAATTAGGGCGGGAGAGAATGGTTCTACCCATCAAGGTGGCTGGTACGCTGGTTCCCGAAACTCTTCTTGATAACATAACTACCTTTTTTTTACTTTACATCCTGCTGTTCGTTGCGGGGACCGGAGTCATAGTTGCCATGGGCCTGGACCTCGTGTCAGGTGCATCTGCCGTAGCTGCGTCCCTTGGAAATGTCGGGCCCGGTTTGGGAACTGTCGGACCTGTGAAAAACTATGCTTTCATATCCAGCGGAGGCAAGATATTACTGGCTGTATTGATGTGGGTGGGCCGCCTGGAAATTTTTACCGTCCTCGCTATATTCAATCCTGGGATATACAAAAGGGAGCCCACTTATAGTATGAGAAGACAAATATGAACTGAGAAGGTTGGATAAACACCTGGATCGAAGCCGTTCACACTGCACTGGCCGCTCTGAAGAACTTTTATGCAATAATATTAAATATTTGGTATTCATCTCTATTAGTACCATTAATAATATAAATTCTATTAGGAAGGGATTCATGTTGAAATTGTATTCGATCGCAGTATTAATCACATTGCTTTTTCCCGGTATGGCGTTATTTATAGCAATGGGGATAGAAGCACCTAGCGTGTGGACCGAGAATGGTTTTTCCAGCGGTACCGGGCGTAATGTTTACATCAACCCTCACGACGAGATACGGCTGGCAACCGTGGAAAAGGAGATCGAAGACGATCTTATGGACTCGAACGATATAAAGATAATTCAAAATCTTTCACACGACACGCAGGAGGGTAAGATCGACGTTATCAAGACAGAGACTTTTCACGGCGGAGCGAATTCCGAATACGGTAAAAAGATACGTCCCACTACCGATGGAGGATACATAATTGTGGGGTCCACCGAATCCGAGGGTTCCGGTAACAGCGATGTCTGGCTCATTAAAACAGATGAAAATGGCGATAGGCTGTGGTCGAAGACCTTCGGTGGAAGCCAGTACGATTACGGGAAGGATGTCAGGCAGACGGCTGACGGAGGATATGTGATAACTGGCAATACCTACTCGTACGGGAACGGCGGCCATGATGTTTGGCTTATACGGACCGATGGTAACGGTGATCTGCTCTGGGAAGAGACTTATGGCGGCGGTGGAAACGAATACGGGGAAGGAGTTTGCGAAACAACGGACGGCAGTATAATTATCACGGGATGCGATTACCACGGCGGGGACGATCCTTGGAGTGAATTATATATCATTAAGACCAATGCCCAGGGTAGTGTGCTATGGAGCAGCACTTATGGAAATTGGGGAGACTTCAGTTGGGGCCTTTCGGTTATAGAGACGAAAGACGGACAGTATGCGGTGGTGGGTTTTACTGAATCGTACGGTAATGGTCGTAAAGACATTTGGCTGTTAAAGTTCAATCAGAATGGAAACTTTAGATGGCACGGAACATATGGTGGAAGCGGTTTCGAGAGAGGTTTTTCGCTTCAGGAGACCGCTGACGAAGGTTTGATATTGGTAGGATATACCTCCTCGTATGGAAATGGAGGGAACGATGTCTGGCTCGTAAAAACGGACAAGAACGGCCAGGAGATGTGGAACCGGGAGTATGGCGGTGAGAAGGATGATGAGGGTTACAGCGTAAGGGTAACTGCCGATGGAGGTTACATCATATCGGGCGGCACCTGGTCATCCGGGGCGGGGAACAGAGACGTGTGGATCATCAGGACCGACAATAATGGAATGAAATTATGGGACCGGACCTATGGAGGGGGCAGCACCGATTACAGTGAATCCATTGGCACGGCAGCCGACGGCGGTTACATGATCCTGGCTACATCATACTCCTTCGGGGCTGGGAAATACGATATCTGGTTGATAAGAACTGATAGCGCGGGGACCTGCCAGTTCACCCAGGGGCTTCTTGTATCCACCAATCTTCTCGGATCGAGTGCCGCGTTCCTGGATAAGTTCGAATATTCCTGTTCGATACCCAATGGAACTCAGCTGCTGGCCAGTTTTTCCCAAGATAATATCACTTGGTATGATAGCGATGGAATTATCCACGGGAAAGACGGACTTACGGATGGAGCGTGGTGGCTGAATTTATCCGGGTTGAAGTGGAATACTTCTTCATTCTACTACAGAATAGAATTCCGCTCACCGAATTCCGAAAGTCCTGTTCTTAATAGTGTACGTGTGTTATACGGAGAATTTTATCCTTCGGGAGATTACGAATCGGCATTCTTCGATAACGATGAATATCTCATATCCTGGAAATGGCTCACCTGGACCGAAACCCGACCTCCGAGCACACGGCTTGCCTTTCAACTTCGCAGCTCTCCGACCTTGGACGGAATTTCGGCTGAATCGTTTCTGGGACCGGACGGTAGTTCATCTTCGTACTACACAAACTCAGGAATGGACATCTGGGAAGGACATCATTACCACCGATGGCTGCAGTACAAGGTCTATCTTGAAACCGAAGATTTATCCACAAGTCCAGTGGTTGCCGATATCATGATCTCCTATAACGTGCTACCCAGGGTGGAAGTTGCAACTCCTGAAGGCGTTCAGAACGGAAATATCGAGATCGATTATCTCCTCTATGACGGGGACTCGGATGATATTGACATCATTGTACAGTATCGTATCGGATATTCTTCTTATCGGGAAGCCACCCTCGCAGCCGGGAGCGAAGGGACCGATGGTCTATTTTCCAAACCTGGAGGTGTGCAGCATTCGTTCATTTGGGACTCATCAAGCGACCTCGGGAAGGTTGATGAGGATAATGTCTTCATAAAGATCACTCCATCGGACGAGGAAACCGGCACACCATCCACCACTGTGAGGTTCACCGTGGATAACAAAGCACCGGATTTCATCTCAATCTTCCCAACGGATCACGTAAATTCGAGAAAGGTAAAGATTGTGGTGGAGACAGATGAGAATGCTTTGATGAGATGGAGCGAGGCAAATCAGAGCTATGAGCTTATGACAAACCAGTTCACGGAGGGAGAGGGCGAAACAAGGCATACCGTAACTGTAAATGCCCGGGAGGGGATAAACACTATTTATGTTAGTGCCACGGATTCCTTTGAAAATTCCCAGACCTACGGAACCCATATCGAATTTACAGTTGATACGAAAGCACCTGAGAACATAACAATATTGATCAACAACGGTAACAAGTATACGAATTCAACATGGGTCACCATAACTATTATAGACACCAGAGCGGCCTTGGACGCATACGAGATAAGAATGAGCAATGACCAGGATTTTCCCGATGTCCCTTGGGATTCCTTCACAAGTACAGACACATCTGACGGTGTGTCAAACTGGACAAGTAGTGACTTGTCAAGCGAGCGCATGTGGAACCTCACTCCCGTAGACGGGCGCAAAGCGGTATATGTGGAACTGAAAGATGAAGGTGGAAACGTGGCATTATTCCAGGGAAGCATCATACTGGATACCACACCACCCATATTTCTGGTCACAGGTCCCGATACCGAGCAGGACTCATTGATGGTGAATATAACCGTTACCACCAACGAGGAAGCCTTTCTCCGCTGGTCGTCAGTGGATGTCGGTTATTATTCTATGACGAATCTATTCGAAAAGGGAGAAGGGACTGCCATCCATTCCACATTGGTCAATGCATCCAACGGAAACAACACTTTGTTCATTTCCGCCTTGGATCTTAACGGAAACGCAATGTCGTCGGGGATAGCTCTCAACTTCAGGGTAAACGCCAAGAACGGAGGTGATGGTTCGGGGAAAGGCGATGGAGAAAACCAGAGTGAGGGGAGTGGAATCAACTGGAAATGCTGGATAATCGTTCTGATAATCCTAAATCTGATACTGTTCATTATTTTGGTCATTAACAGAAGGCGAAAAAAACTTGCGGAAAAAAAGGATGCCGAGGAACCCCGACGGGTTCGGAAAGAGGCGCTGCTGGCATCGCTTCATGCGGGAGGAACTCCTGCAATTTCGGGAGGCGATTCCACCGATTTCAGCTACAATGTTCAGGCACCTCCGTCGTATACGGTTGGAAAAACGTACCTTCCACCAGTACAACAGGGTATCCTGCCTCGAGTCGCTTCCTCATCGGCACCGCAGCCCCCGTCTGCAGCGGAGGTAGAAGCGAGATATGCAGCGCAAGCAGGCCCGAGCGTTTCCGGTGCTACTGCAATCGTACCTATCGATAAACCAGCGGTGATCGCAGCAAGTGCTCCTGCCAAGCAGGTCACCGCCCCCCCAAGCCCGCAACCAATGATCGCAGCAAAAACCCCCGAGGTTCCAAAAGAACTGGAAGACGTGTGGAATTTCGCGAAAACACCCCCCCCGGACACCAAAAAGGTCACGCCCTGGGCAGGGGTGTCAGCCGGGCGGCCCGGAGAAAGTCCATACGATAAAAGTACCCTAAATGAGAGTGGAAAACGGAAGGAAGCTACCCCGGACCTGAGCTCGCTGCTTTCGGAGCTTAGAAAGGATATCCCCACCCGCAAATCCCCGGTGGAAAGCCCAAGCCCCGCTGCATCCCCACCAAAAGTCAAAGCAAAGGTCGGAAGATATGCAGACAAGATATCTCACAGTATAGATTTCATTCTGGACAAGTACGAAGAGAAGGAAGAAGAAACGGAGGAGAAAAGTAACAAGAAACCGCTGGCGAGCATCCCTATAAGGAGGATAGCCATCACAAGGAGGAGAAATACGAAATTTTGATAATATCAGCACGCTCATAGAACTGGTTCCTCAAAGGAAACCCTGGAGCATCTAGTACGGATTTATTAATCCTGCGCAATCATGGCCAGTGAGCTAAAGTGAGTGGATTTGTTCCCACGGGGATGGTTCCACCTGCTGTAAAATATGATAAATGCTGGTGAAATAAGGTGAATCTATATATATCATAAATGGAATTAAACGGCCAATAATGTCTCTAAATATATCTTTATAGGAAGTGGAGTTAATGATTGTATTTGGTAAGAATAGAACTATTTCGTGCCTTATTTGCGGAATAATAATGTTAATTGCAGCGTTTTCGGGAATGGTAAATGCCGAATCCCCGGAAGACGAGATACGGATGGAAGTAAAAATTGATATTGACTCCCATCATGCCCTCAAGAACGAAAATATGATGAGCTTATCGGGATTGAAGAACTCAGTTCCCAATGGAATGGGGGACCTTGATCCCCTGGCTCCCCTTGCGCGCGGTAGAGGAGGGTGGTCCATTGCCGAGAAATGGAACAACAAAACACTATTGAATAATACCATTTTCGATATTGCCACCGGCGACCTTAACGGCGATGGATACGCGGATCTGGCCGTTGTGGGCGAGAATCATACCATTGCAACCTATCACAACAATCATTCATTCGGTTTCAGAAAACATTTCGTGGACATAGACAATAACAAGAACTACAGCCGTGTGGCGCTCGGTGACGTCGATAATGACGGAGACCTAGATATGATGACGGCAACCTGGCCGAATCCGGTGCAAAACCCCACTTCCCTGGACCTTTATCTGTATGAGAACAAGGGAGCCGGGAATTTCATCGGTGGAGGCGGAGTCCACAAAGTGGATGTGGGAGCTGCGGCGACATACGGATTTCTATTTACAATAACCTTAAGGTCCGGAGATTTCAACAACGACGGAAAAGCGGACTTCGTCCTGGGTATAAGCCATAACCATCCGAACCACGTTGGTGACGGTAATCCCGCCAGAGCAACTATCTTTTTCCTTTTGAACAACGGTGCCGGCGGATATGCGTCAACCTCAACAACGATTGATACTTCTAACAATCAATGGGGCGTGCTCTGGATTGCTGCCATCCAGGCAAAAGAAGCCACCGGCGATAATTTCGACGACGTTGTGTTGAGCATTTACGGCTATAACGAATATCAGGTAAGTTATTATCCGGGCGAGATAAGGGTCTACAAAGGGGGCGCACAGGGAATAGTACTTCCCAATGCCCACTGGAGCTACCAGTACAACCAAAACGATGAATGGACCTTCACGGTTGACGTGGGCGAGTTCACCGGTGACGGTAATCCCGATATATTGATATCCACCGATGCAGAGAACCAAAACGGAGACTGGGTTGACGGGAAAGTTTGGCTTGCCACGGGGCAGGGGGCTCAGGGATATGTAAACCCGGTTGCAAAGTTCACGGTACAGGGTCAAGGAACCGGTTTTTCTATGAACGTATACAATTTCGACGATGAAGACAGGGACGATTTCGTTCTGGGATACAGCTGGGACACGAACGCGGATGACATCATCGATCGATGGGAGTTGAGGATATACACCATAAACAATCAGGGAGCTTTCGCCCTGAAATGGTCCGACAACACAGGCCCGCAGGGTACCCTCAAAGGCAAGGTCGGTCGTATCTGGGCAGACGATTTCGACAACAGCGGTGCGGGAGATGTCCTCTATTCCGGGGAAGACCTGCGACTGCTTGACGTGAGAACCGGGTACGAGCCGGATAATATCCCTCCGGCTGCCATAATCGACCTCGGCGTTGCTCAACCTCAGGGCATGCAAAGCGATACGGTCCGGCTTGCGTGGAGCGCTCCGGGGGACGATGATAAAACCGGGGGCCCGCCGGCATATTACATTGTCCATTATGCGGATTTCGCAATCAATATTGGTAACTTCAATACTACCACCAATGCATCAAATGCACCAAAACCCGCAGGCCCCGGCAACACCGAAACTTTCCAGATAGATAAACTCGAATCCTCAACTACTTACTATTTCGCCGTTCGCACTGTGGACGACGCCGGGAACTGGGCACCATTATCCAACGTGGTAAGCTTCGGGATACCTGATTTTGTGGTGCCGGACGGCATAAACGATCTGGCAGCTTCGTTCATTTCCGAAGACGGGGAGATAGAACTTAGCTGGACCGCTCCGGGGGATGACGGAGATACCGGTACGGTGAACTCCTATCTCGTTGGATTTTCTGATACAAACATCGTAGACTTCGAAACAGTTACAAAGATAACCGCCGGGCTGCCGACACCACAGGCAGCAGGTGCTGCCGAGTCAATGAGGATCGATATCAACAGCACTGCGGGTCTGGATTTCGACGAGACAAACTATTATGCCGTGATAGCCAAGGACGAAGCGGATAACGAGGGAGAACTCTCCAACGTGGTTTCGGTCAAGCTTCCGGACATCACATCTCCAGACGCGGCCTCTCTTTCTGCGGTACCCGGCGACAACGACGGAGAGATCAAAATAATCTGGCAGGCCACAGGGGACGACGGTACCGATGGGAAAGCGGATTCCTACGAGATGCGTTATTCCTCCACGGTTTTCACCGCCGACGCTTATGACAGCGCTGCCTTGGTCACCGGGCTGCCGGCTCCCGGCAATACCGGAACTTCGGAAGAGTTCGTAATGACGGGGCTGGATGGTGGGACCACCTATTATTTCGCTTTGAAGGTTTTCGACGACGCCCTGAACCCTTCGGCCGTGTCCAACGTGGTTTCCGCAGTGGCAACGGACGCCACGGCACCAGACAAGATAAGCGGTATAGAACTCGCAGATACCCTCGATGACAACGGCGGATCCCTGACCGTGACCTGGACCATATCCGCTGCCCCCGATTTTGAGAGTTACAGGATATACGTTTCAAAGTCCGAAATCATAACACCCGACCAGGATGACATGATCCATGAGATCGATGACATAAATACCAGTATATACAATTTCACCAAGGTGGACGGAAAAAAGCTTGTTGACGGAACCGAGTACTATGTGGGGATAACGGCAGTGGATACAACGGGTAACGAGGGAGTTCCGGGTACGGGTGCCAAAGCCAGCCCGAAGGATGACCTAGAACCCAAGATCCTCTATTTCCAGCCTTCGAAGAGCTCCTTGAAACTTGAGGCCGACAGCGAGCAAACTTTCAACATCACCGCAGAATTCTTTGACGATGAAACACGGAAAATACAGTGGTACGAAGACGATGACAAAATAAGGCAGCAAACTAAAAGTATTCTAATATACGAGGTTCCCTCGGAGATAGGGGATACCTTTAGCATAAAGGTGGAACTGGACGACGGTACCAGCAAGGCGGAGCACAGCTGGGACATTGAGGTGGTGGACGCTGGTCAGGGGGATGTAGGTGACGATGACGACACCGAAGATGATGACACTGAAGATGATGATGCAACTGGAGATGACGACACCGAGGACGATGATACGGCCGGGGACGACGATACCACCGGAGATGATGATAACGATGATGATGACGGAACCGATTTCTGGACCGATAAGATCGATATTGACGGCGACGGTCTGGACGACCGATGGGAGAAATTCTATTTCGGCGATACGGACTCTCAGGGTCGAACTGGAAATCCCGACAAGGATAAATACAACAATGTTCAGGAATATCTGAAGAAAACCGATCCCACCAAGAATGACGATCCGCGAGCAGGCGACCCCACTGCGAACACTGGTGAAATAAGCAGCGTAAAAGACGATAACAACTGGTTGTGGATTGCCATCGGATCAGGCATATTCTTACTGATTTTGGTGATTGTGGTCCTCCTTCTGATCATCTCGAGAAGATCCAAAAGAAGAAGAGAGGAAGAGGACGTGGTGCCAACACCTGTGGAAATACCCCAAAAGGACCTGGAGGCGGAGGAACTGTACGGACGGGTCACGCCATCCGAAGACGGTCCAACCGTGACCATCTCGTCCATGGAGGAAGACGCAGGAGACGAGGAAAGTATAGAGGTGGATCGGGATGCAATGGAATCTTTCTTTTCCGCGGTGGACGATTCCGAGCAGCCAGCCCTTCTTCCATCGGCGGGGCCATTCGAGGGGACCTTGGGACCAGGACTATTTGCCAGCATGAATGAGGAAAATGAAGAGGAATCCTTGAAGGACCTCACCCGTGACATCCTTGCGGAAAAGACTCCGAAAGAAGAGAAATCCCTTTCACTGGATTCACTTTTCTCACCTATTATGGATGCCGATGGGGAGGACGAGGAAGAATTGATAAGCGAACTGGCTCCCATGGAATCCGAGGGATTCGGAGACAAGTTCCTTGATGATCTTCTCACACTGGTTCCCTTCGAAGATGAAGATATGAAGACCATTGAGCCAGAGCAAGAAACCGCCGGGATCGACGAGACCTCCACGGAAAGCGAAGAAGTTCCCCTGGAAGTTGCATGCTACAACTGCAATAACAGTATACCGATCTACACGGATGAAAGACCGTTGATAATCACCTGTTCCGAATGCGGCGCGCAGGGCGAGATCGAATAGTCCCGTAAAGACGGGAACAAAGTGACCGTCTTCTTGGTAAAGACGTGCCCGCTTTGCTCCGCAACACTCAAGTGTTGCTGCACCCTCGGCAAGTATGCCTACGGGTGCCAGAATGGGTCGGCTTTACACGGCAATAAAAACTGATTCCGCGCCCGGAAATCCGGTTTGCCGCTAGTAAAAAGGAGGAGATCCCATCTCTCTCGAAGATGAAATGAAACAGAGTATCGTGATGTCCCTGGGGGGCTCGATAATAGTCCCTACCGACGGGAAGCTGGATCTTATAAAACGGATCGCAAGACTGCTTGGGACCTACTGCGAGTCATACCGTTTCTTTCTGGTGGTGGGAGGCGGCAGGACGGCAAGGGAATATATCGGTTATGCCCGGGAGCTGGGCGGCGACGAATCGTATCTCGATGAGCTGGGGATAGCGGTCACAAGACTGAACGCAATGCTGATGATAACCGCCATGGGGGAAAAGGCGGCGCCGGTTGTTGCGGAGAGCTATGACCAGGCTCTTCAGCTGGGGAGAAACTACAGTATAGTGATCATGGGGGGAACCCATCCGGGGCATACCACCGACGCCGTGGGGGCCATGCTCTGCGAGAGGTGTAAAGGTAAAATTTTCATAAACGCCACCACCGTTGACGGAATATATGACAAGGATCCCGCTGAGTTCCCGGAGGCCGAGAGATTCCATGAGATAGATACGAGAGAGCTGTTGAACCTCATAATGGGGACTTCTGCGAAGGCGGGTCCGAACGTGGTAATGGACCCTGTTTCGGTACGGATACTTGCCCGTTCGAGAATAGAGGGAATAGTGGTGGACGGAAGGAACACCCGCGAGCTGGAAAAGGCCATACTTGGTGAGAATTTCGTGGGTACAAGGATAATACCTAAAGATGAATGAGGAGAGGGGAAATATCATGCCAAGCCGAAAAAAAAGTTCGATAGATGACATACTTAAGGACGAAAGCGCCATAATCAAGGACATGGTGGAAAAGAAAAAGGGGAAAAAGAAGCACAAAGATAACAAAAAGAAGGACAAGGGTACGAGAATAATACAGCACAAACACTGCATTGTATGTTTCAAGGCCATAGGGCTTGGCCGGGATTACTGCTCCGACGAGTGCAAGGAGATACATGTCGCAAAGATAAAGAGGCAGAAGAGAATGATGTATATCATGTACGGCGTTCTAGCCGTGGTTTTCGTTCTTGTGGTCCTTACGAATCGTTAGATCGTCATCAACAATTGATCCATCCTAAGCTTTTTTTTTCACGAGTGGTAGTATTTTCTCTATTACGGGTGAGAAGGTTGAAGGTAAGAAGCGAGATGGAATCCCGCCATGGCCGAACCTGTGTAGGCGGTACCTTCGATATTCTGCACGACGGACACAGGGAACTTCTGGGGAAGGCGGCGGAAGCAGGTCAGAATGAAATTCTTCTCGTTGGTATAAGTTCGGATGAGCTTGCATCTTCAGGCCGCTCTCGAAAGGTCCGTTCGTTCCAGGAGAGAGCGGATACGGTAGGCTCGTATCTTAAAAGCCTGGGATGTCGTTACGAAATTGTGGAACTACATGATTTTTCCGGTCCTGCTGGCTTTGAAGCAAGATTAGATACTATCGTTGTATCGTCGGAAACCCGAAAGAACGCCGAGAGGATCAACATAATTCGGAAGGAAAATGGGCTCAAGTCCTTAAGGATAATATGCATAGATATGCTCCTCGGGGACGATGGTGTTGTGCTGAGTTCTACTATGATTGCGGAAAGCGGTACCGAACAGTAAGTTTATAAGCAAGATTTTTTAGTAATTCCAGATGAAGAATTTAGAGAAGTAAAGTGATCGAATGTCATTATGATCTGATATTTTCTTACACTTTGTGCCAGAAATAATAAATAGTTACAAAACGTTATGTTTTATAATGAAGCGTAATCGACCCTTTGAGATCACGATTACACACACATTGACAATATGAAACATAACGGGTGAACACAATGGTCCAGGCAGTTATCAATCTGAATGAGCACGAGAACAGGGTCATCAATATAGTAAAGGGCAAGTTTGGCTACAGGAATAAATCAGAGGCCATAAATCATATCATTCACGAATTCGAGACGGAATTGCTCGAACCCGAGCTTCGCCCGGAGTACATCGATAAAATGAAGGAGCGAGAGAAGGAGCCCACTGTAAGGGTTAAGAACTTCAGAAAACATTTCGGGTTGGAATAATGTACGAGGTTTTATACAGAAAATCCGTCGAGAAGGTTTTCTTCAAGATAGCCCGGAAGAACAGAAAACAGCTGGAGATAATTTATCGAAAGATAGAGAAGATTCAGCAAAATCCGCATCATTACAAGAATCTCAGAAGACCGCTTCAACACCTTAAACGTGTTCATATTGACAGAAGCTTCGTACTGGTTTTTTCGGTTGACGAACTCAATATGACGGTTGTGATCGAGGACTATGATCATCATGATAACATTTACAATAAATAGAAATTGATCAACTACTTAGTTCACTTTTCTCCATCCAAACTCCCCCAGTACTCCTTCATCTTCCTCTTGGTCAGGCTCCCGCCTCCCTCACCCCTTTTCACTCTCGCTATCGGAAGGGCCCGATGAAGCATCTTGTGATGTTCCGCGCACAATGAAATGCAGTTTCCCGGCTCGAACTCCGCGCCGCCCAGATATATGGGAACAACGTGATGAACGTCCTTGGCCTTTCGATGGTTTCCGCGCTTCAGGCATTCCTGGCATTCGTAGCCGTCACGGTCTAAAACGATCTTTTTCAAGCGGTCCCACGTGACCTTCTCCCTGAAGCTCATTGCAGGTGGTTCGTTTACGTATCTATTGCAGCACTGGTCACTGCAGAACTTGACCTGCCCCTTGGGGAGCTGATGCCCGCAGCAAGCGCAGTGTCCCTTACGGTACTCGGGGTAGCGTTTCCCCTGGATTTTATGCTCCACAGTACCAGTAGTACTTCTTAGTGCCATTTGGGTATCGTCCCTTATTAGCAATTCTATAGGCCCTGACCCGGACACATGCCAGCCCTCGGCCGATGCAGGGTCATGATTCAAATATGTTCTCCAACACGATCCCGTCGATATCTGAATCGGGTTTTATGCTGAAAATCGATAAAACAGTTGGAGCAATATCGTAAATGCTCGCGTCGATCTTGAAAGCTCTCTTGATCCCGGCTCCGTATGCAAGGAAAATGCCATTCCTGTGATGGGTTGCCACCCACTTATCATTTTTGGATGTGTAATCGATATGTTTGGATCGATCAAGGGATACCTGACCTCTAAGGGAATAAGTATCGGACCAGATTAACAGATCAGGCGCTTTTTCGGTATGATCCCCCCAATATTCCGAGGTTTTTTTATTCATATCGAGAAAACGGACCCCCATATTATCCTTAAGTCGGTTCATTTCTTCATATAATTTCCCAATCATCTCCTTGTCTCTGACATAAACTCCGCCCTCCACGAAAAAAGCCTTTGATTCCCCAATGTTCGCCACCGCTCCAATTCCCTGGTCCGAAATCATTTTTTTGTCAGTTGGTAGCGTTTTTCCAATTTTTCTTTGGAACTCGGGCGAAAATATTTTTCTGCCAAGCGATAAAAGACCGAATTTCTTCATGAGCCGGTAAATCCTGGATCTTGTTATCCCGAACCTACTCATCATTTTAAGGAATTTAAATCTGGGATGTAACTTGAGATACCCCTTTTTTCGCAGCCATTCGTTCACGTAGAAAGCTCCTTTCATCTTGTGGAATCCATGATCGGAGCACATGAAAAGAACAGTATTTTCGTCATGGTCGATCTTTTTCACAATTTTTTCTAGTCTCTTATCGATATGCTTCCACAAATCCTTCAATCCCTTTGTTCCCCAGAGGAAATGCTGAGCGGTATCGGTTTCGAATATGACCGAGCATACCATATCGTAATCTTCACAAAGAATATCATCCAACAGATCAAATTTGGATTTTACGCTCTCCATGAGTATTTTGATGTCCCTGTTCTCAGACATCAGGAACTCCTCCGGGAACGGATCGTAGTTATATTTCTTTCTCAATGTCTTCTCGAGCTCTCTGGGATACGTGTAATTATGGCCCACGGAGAACGGTCCGGAGACCATGATGCCGTTGACCTTCTTGGGAGGGTAAGTTATCGGGACCCCTATTACTGCGACTTTCTTGTCTTCATTAGACAAATAATCCCACATCTCGCGGTTGTCTTTCACGGATTTAGCGTTACACGGTCTCAATTTTCCGTTCTCCAACTGGATGTGACCGAACAAACCCAGTTTCCCTGGATTCTTTCCTGTTGAAAATGATTTCCAGGCGGGGAAGGTAACAGGTGGCAGGGTGCTCTTCAGTTTGCCCCAAGCTCCATTTTTGAAAAGTTTTTTAAATGTCGGCAGGTCCCCCTTTTCCGCCCAAGGTCTTATTAAATCCCATGTCGCACCGTCAAATCCGATGACAACTACCTTCACTTTGTCCATAATTGCACCGTTTTTTACTGGTGGGAGCTATACTGAGAATTAGATCAAGGAATTGATTCCGGAAGTATTTCCAACAATAAATAAATAGTGTTTTCAATCCCCATGGGGAGTATAATAACTAATTGTTCTACCTCTGAAAATAACAGTTTCACACAATCGAAAAGAAAAATTTTTCATAATAAAGATAATTCCGGGTATAAATTCACCTTAATCAACCGGGGAAATTCGAATGACTGCTAAGAAAAAAAATGCGAAGGAAACTGGAGAACTGTCCATCGAAACGGAAAATCTATTCCCGATAATAAAAAAATGGCTGTATTCGGAAAAGGACATCTTTTTACGTGAGCTGGTGGCGAACTCTCTTGACGCCATTACAAAACTGCAGAAGATAATCAGCTTCGGGGATTATTCCGGTTCCATCGATCCGTTGATAAGGATAACGGTGGACACGGAAAAGGGAACTCTCACAGTGAGCGACAACGGTCTTGGAATGAGCCGTGAGGAGATCGGGAAATACATCAACCAGATCGCCTTCTCCGGTATCGAGGATTTTGTAAAAAAATATCAGGAAAAGGACGAGAAGGACCAGATCATAGGATTTTTCGGGGTGGGTTTCTATTCGTCGTTCATGGTATCGGACAAAGTGGAGATAATCAGCAGGTCGTATCAGGAAGGCACCACGGCAGTAAAATGGAGCTGCGAGGGCACCACTAAATACTCCATGGAACCAGCGGAGCGCGAGGAGGTTGGCACCGACGTGATACTCTACCTCGACGAGGAAAACAAGGATTACCTCAAAAAATACGAGATCAAGAAGATAATATCGACCCACTGCCAGTTCCTGCCCGTGCCCATTGAGTTCGGAGACGAAAAGATCAACGATCCCGACCCATTGTGGAACAAATCGCCCTCCGAGGTAAGCGAAGATGACTATAAAAAATTCTACAGGGACCTTTACGGTACTTTCGAGGAACCGTTGTTCTGGATACATCTGAACGTGGATTACCCCTTTGAGCTGAAAGGAATTCTATATTTTCCGAAACTGAAACGCGAGATGGAAGCGCCCGGCCAGCAGATCCGTATCTACTGCAATCAGATGTTCGTGACAGATCACTCGAAGGAACTGGTTCCAGAGTTTCTGACCCTTCTGCAGGGTGCGGTGGATTCTCCGGACATTCCTCTCAATATTTCCCGGTCAATGCTCCAGCGCAATCCCACGGTCATGAAGATCGGACGGCTGATCGTACGTGAGGTTGCTGGAAAGATCAACTCCATGTACAAGGACGAACGGGGAAGACTGGAGACAATATGGCCTGACGTGAATTCGATACTGAAATACGGTACTCTGCAGGACAATAACTTCTACGAAAAGATCAAGGATTCCATCATCTATCTGAGCAGCTCCGGGGGTTACATAACTCTACCCGAGTATCTGGAACGAAATAAAGGGAAGAACGAGAATACCGTTCTGTATGCCAGCGATACGGTGAAGCAGGGGACCTATCTCGGTCTTGTGGAAGAGAACGGGCTCGAGGCGTTGATAATGGATTCTCTGCTAGACGTCCATTTCATTCAATTCCTTGAAAGCCAGGACGGCGAGCTGCACTTTTTAAGGGTGGATTCGGATATAAGCCGTTTCCTGAAAAAGGACGAAGAAAAGGATGAAGCGAAAGAGGACGAGAAAGGCGGCAAGGATGAAGAAAAGATCGAAAAAATATTCAAAGAACATATCGACAAAGAGGGAATGCTTATAAAGGCGGAGATGCTGACCAGCGAGAAAGTCCCCGCCATGCTGGTGGTGGAGGAGCAGATGCGCCGCTACGAGGATATGAGCAAGCTGTTCAAGACGAAAACCATACCATTCCACGCCGGCCATGCTTTGATCATAAATCTCAACAGCCCCATCATAAAGAATATCCTGAAGCTGTACCGCGGCCGCAAGAAGGACCGGAAGGAAAGGATACAAAGATTATGCGGGAACGTCTATGATCTGGCCCTGCTTTCGCAGGGAAAATTGAAGGGTGATGAACTTACGGCCTTTATTAAACGGTCGGAAGAAGTGTTGGAGCGCTATGGGTCATAGGCACAGAGTCTCAGATATTATGTCAAAGTATTTGCAAATTTATATATTAATCGATGTTGAAAATTGAAGGCAGGGGATTAAGGCCATGCTACGTAAAAAGGTTGATCTGGAAAATATCCTCGGCATTTTCGATGAAGGCGGAAACGCTGTGGAATCCAAGAAGAAGGTTCAACGGGGTTTGAAATGATTTTCGTTGACTCGGATTTCGATAAGGTCGACGGGATCAATAGAAAATACGAATAGATATTGCCTACGAGACCTTTGAAAATTTCACTTTTTTTCCACGAAAAGCGTGATATCCCGTTCAGGGATGTTTATGGTATCCACCCTTTTTCCGCTCAGCGTCATGGCTCTCTCGAAAAGCAGAAAATCCATCGGTATCTCCACGTCTCCCTTTCCGGGGACGTTGACGTAGAATCCGCCACCGTTGGCTTTCTCCCAAGCTACCAGTGGATCAATCTCCTTTACCGCCTGGAAAATAAATCTTGCGTCCCCCTTGAAGTGAGGACCTATCTTCGAAAAATCGGGTTTGACACCTACCACCATTTCCTCCATGTCCCCCCTGTCCACAAATTTCACGCCGTCAGCCACCATGGGGGAAAGCATATCTCCAATGGAATCGGTTATAGCCGCCCGGTCGGAAATGGAGATCATGACCTCGCCGAGAGCTGTGTTAAGAGGCATTTTCGATTCCGATTTATAGGCTCGGATTGCCGACGTTATCTCCACTACCAAATTTCCTTTCTTCTCTCCCACATCGTCCTTCAGAATTGGTTTCGGCCACAGGGAGATATGAATGCTCTTGTCTCCCTCTCCGTCCTTGTAGATGTCGTGGAAAAGCTCCTCGGTGACATGGACCAGGAACGGTGCGAGTAATTTTATTATTCCCAATCCAACCCGGTACAAAGTGAATAATAGCGCCCGGTCGTTTCCGGCATATATCCTGTTCTTCACTATCTCGAGATAGTGGTCCGCAAGGCGGTGCCACATGAAATAGACGGTATCCCGTACGGACCTGTCGAACCTGAACCGGTTCATTTCCTCGGTGCATTCCTCCACCAGTTTCGAATACAGCGAAAGCAGCCATATATCGATAGGATGAAGATCGTTGCGGACCTGTTCCAGGGTAATGGAAGACGCATCGATCCCGTTATCCCTACCCTTCTCCACAGCTACCGATATCAACTGCTGGATGTTGTACAATTTTCTTGTAATATGCAGTCCGCGGACAATATCCTGCTGCCTGAAAGCGTTATCCTTCCCCAGGGCGCAGGTAGTGGCATAATATCTCAGGGGTTCGGCCCCGCTTTCATCGAGTATCTTCAGTGGATTGATGACGTTTCCCTTGGACGCGTGCATTGGCGAGCCGTCCGCAGCCAGTATGAATCCACCCATCATTATGTCCTTCCACGGTATGCTGTCGCAGAGAAGTTTGCTTCTGAGAATCGTATAAAAAGCCCAGGTTCGAATGATATCGTGTGACTGGGGTCGCAGTGACATGGGGAAGAATTTTTCGAAATTTTCATCATCACGGAGCCAGAACGTATTGTAAAGAGGCGTAATGGAAGAATCCATCCATGTATCGAAGACTTCCTCTGAGCCGCGCATTCCGCCGCCGCAGTCACTGCATTTTTCTCGAGGCGCCTCGTGGATGGTGGGATCGATATAGCAGTTCTCCTCTTCGGGGACATCGATATGCCCGCAGTCCTCGCATTCCCAGGCCGGAATAGGTGTTGCGAAGTAGCGCTGCCTCGAAATGACCCAGTCCCAGCTCAGGGAGTTGACCCATTCTTCAAGGCGTATCCGCATGAACTCGGGGAACCATTTTATCTCGTCCGAGCATTTCAGCACGTCAAGACGAAAGGGCAGGGTCTTCAAAAACCACTGTTTGGACAGCAGAAACTCGATGGGTGTCGAGCAGCGCCAGCACATTCCCACATTCTGTTCCAGCTCCTCCTGCTTCCATATGGTCCCGGTGGATTTAAGATCCTCGATTATCGCTTTCCTGGCGTCCTCAAGATACATTCCCTGGTATTTTCCGGCAAGGTCGGTCATGTTCCCATGCTCGTCGATGCCCATTTCCATCTTCAATCCGTAGTTGAAAACCCAGTTAAGATCGTCTTTATCCCCTATGGTGCATATCATTACAACACCGGTGCCGAAGTCGGAATCCACCTCATCGTCAAGTTTCACGGGTACTTCCCTGTTGTAGATGGGTGTTATCAGCGTCTTGCCCCGAAGCTTTTCCGCTCTCGGATCGTCAGGATTCAATGCCACCATCTGGCAAGTACAAAGCAGTTCGGGGCGCGTGGTGGCAATAGCTATCTTCTCCCCGGTCTCCTTTTCGATAAAATTATAATAGTTCAGTTTGGTGGTTCGGTCTTGATAAACCACTTCCGACTCGGCGAGGGCGGTCCCACAACGGGGGCACCAATTTACAGGAAACCGGTCCTTGTAGATCAAACCCTTGTTGAACAACCTGATAAAGGATATCTGGGTCAACCTGCGGTAGTACTTGGCGTTTGTCTGGTAGTACACCGAGGGGTCCATAGACTCTCCAAGTATCTTGAACTGTCGTGTCATCTCATCTATATTGGCCTCTGCGAACTCCTCGCATAGACTGATGAACTCATGGCGGTCGCAGTCCTTCATCCTGATCCCGTATTTCTTCTCCACGTTAACCTCTATTGGCATACCGTTTACATCGAAACACAGCGGGAACATTACATTCTTGCCCAGCATTCTGTGGTATCTTGCCGCGAAATCGATGTGCGTGTAGTGGACCGCATGGCCAATGTGAAGCGGACCTGAAGCATACCGCGGCGGGTTGTCTATGGAATACGGTTCCCGGTCACTGTCAGGATCGAAGTGATATATTTCCTCTTTCTCCCACCAATCCTGCCATTTCTTCTCGATCTCGATTAGGTTGAAATCGGTCATTCTTTCCCCTCTGTAACTTTTTATGCTCCGGCAGTTCCTACCAGTATTGAGGGGATAAATATCCATCTCAAACAGCTAATACGTAACTTTGCCGAACCTCGATTGTGTGTAAGTCAAACCCCAAATTATTGAATTCGCCTACTTTGATAGCTCTGAAAGTAAAGGCGGACGCGAGGGGATTCGAACCCCTGACACCTGGCTTAGGAGGCCAGTGCCCTATCCGGGCTAGGCTACGCGCCCATTGTGAGCGAATTTTAATGAGTGAACAATGGGCAAGTAGGAAGTGAACCGTTAGGTTTACCTTCCGAACGCGCTCATTGTGAGTGAGCGAATGCGAATGAACAATGGGCAAGTCAGCCGTGCCATTGGTACGGCGCTACGCGCCCATTATGAGTGAGCGAATCGAACGAGTAATGGGCAAGTGAGTTGCATCTTGATGCAACGCTATGCACCCATAATGAAGTACATGATACTTTTTTCATTCTTTAATTAATATGAAATGAGATTAGGGCAATACGAATTATTATATTAAAGTTTTAAGCAATGGTTTTATTGGTGGACTATATTGATTCATCACTGTATTTTTTTGTCAAATCTGGGAAAATCTATTTTAGACATCCCGTGATATAACCGAAAACGGAGGCTAGATCATGTCAGAACAAACAGAAGAAGTTTTTCAAGCCCTTGCGGATGTCGCAGCTTTGGGTGAGCCTGAACAGCTATGGAATCACTTTTTGAATATCACAAAAATCCCCCGATGTTCGAAGAACGAGGAAAGGATCAGGGAGTCCATTGTGAAATTTGCAGGAGCTCTAATGCTCCAGTGTGAGGTGGATGCTGCCGGAAATGTTCTGGTAAAAAAACCTGCTTTCCCCGGAAAGGAGAACTCACCGACAGTTATTCTTCAAGGGCATATCGACATGGTATGCGAAAAGAACGACGAAGTACAGCACGATTTCTCGAGTGATCCTCTAAAATTACGCGTCAAGGGCGATTACCTATATGCCACCGATACAACGCTGGGGGCCGATAATGGTATTGGCGCTGCCGCTATGCTCGCAGTAATGGAGGATACTTCCATTTCACATGGACCCTTGGAATTCCTTTTTACAGTTGATGAAGAGACCGGTCTCACCGGCGCGTTCCAGCTAAAGGAGGAATTTCTCGAAGGGCGCCGAATGCTCAATCTCGATACCGAGGAAGAAGGAGCAATTTACGTGGGCTGCGCGGGAGGTGCCGACAGCAAGATATTCTTACCTCTGGAAACCGAACCCACGCCGGAGGGTACCGGGATAAAAATCAACGTCACGGGCTTACTAGGCGGTCATTCTGGTGTTGATATACATCTCGGAAGGGCAAACTCCAATGTTCTTCTCGCGAGGAGCTTGAAGGCTTTATCAAAGCAAATCGATTTTAGACTTGTGGACATAACCGGTGGAACCAAACGCAATGCCATACCGCGTCAATCCTCGGCACTTTTACTTGTCAAGCCTTCGGAGGACATCGGCTTGCTGGAGCAGGTAGTGGAAAAAACCCTGGAGGGCTTCAGGAACGAATTCACCGTTGAGTCGAACATCGTCGTGGAATTAAAAAGAAGCGAGATTCCAATAGAGCGGTGCCTCAATAACACCTCAACTACAAAGGTCATTGACCTTCTAATCTCTCTTCCCAACGGGGTTCAGGCAATGTGTCAGGACATACCGGATCTGGTGGAGACCTCCACAAATCTTGCCATAATTACAATACATAACGACCGGTTCACGGTGCAAATGAATTCCAGGTCATCCGTGGAATCCGCTCTCGAGTGGGCCCTGGATCATATCGAATCAATATCGTGGTTGTCGAGAGCAAGGTTCAAGAAAGGAGGCAGCTACCCCGGCTGGAAACCGGATATTTCATCCAGTCTATTGAAAACGTTAAAACAAGTACACAAGGATGTATTGGGTGCCGAACCGGAAATCAAGGCGATACATGCAGGATTGGAAACGGGAATAATCGGAGAAAAATTTCCCGGGATGGATATGGTATCTCTGGGACCGCAGATTGAGCACCCGCACTCACCGGAAGAGAGAGTGAAAATATCATCCACTGCCGATTTCTGGAAGCTTCTCGTGGCCACTCTAGAAAGATTATGAAAGAGATTCATCTCCACCGTTGATAACGCCTCAAGAGGTTCAGTATAATGTCCCGGGTTTTCTCATCGAAGAGACCTTCCTCGAACTTGTCGTTTATGTAATCCTTGGCTTCAAAAAGGTTGATCCTCGAACCTTTGGAGAAAAGCGTGGCTATGAACGAGGGGACTGCCTTGGGGTCCACCTTTCCAGCTTCCAGGGTTTTTCTTAGATCATACTTGAATTCCAATTCCTTTCTGAGATTGAGCATCGGTTGTTTTTTAGATTTGGGACGCTCGAACTTTTTTTGATACGGGGGTCTTCTGTTCAAATTATAACCTCTTTTTTAAGCGTGGACGTTTCCTGTCAGCCTTTGAGTTTTCCAAGAATTGAAGTGATGATGAGTATAATTATCATTGTGATAAAGGAGAGTATTACACCAACGAAGAGTACGCCGGCTCCCAGCATTATATATGCAGAAAAATACTTCATATAATCTGTCTGACCAATTGCAACGAGAACGATATTTATAACTAGAAAGATCAATGCGATGATCCCTGCCCCTTTCCATGCACTCTTTAGATCGGGGGGGGAGAGAGACATATGAAGAGAAATGCAGGAAGCCACCAAAAAGAACACCCAGAACTCCCAATGTCCATAAGTACCCCATCCATCGCTCCAGAATATAACCTCAACGGTGGATTTGATAGTGTCCCAGAGCATGGTAATGTAACCCATGAAAGTTAGGTCCACCCCCGAAGCATGATTGCGAAGGGCCCCGAAAAAATCCGAACCTCCGGGAAGGAGAAGCCAGATCAACAGGGCGATAATGGTAGAGCCAAGTATGATTGGGCCGGTTCCGATGAAAAGATAGCCAATGTTATTGTATATGCTGCCCTTGCAGCTGTGTTTGACGTATCCCAGAGTATAGCCACCCGATTCGTCCCTTTCCGGTTTGAATGGTACGAACTCGTGGATCTTGTGGCCGAAGAGCAGACAGAAAATCGCATGCCCTGTCTCGTGAATCGGCGTTCCAAGCCAACCTGTCGAGAAGATCACAGCTTTGAAACTGAATATTCTCATCAACATCTTGTTGCTCATTTTCTCGAAGAATGCAATCAGAAAACCAACCGCTAAAAGCGGTCCGAAAAGAACGAGCATCTGTGTTATCGTCGCAATAACGACATTTAGAACGAACTCAAGTATGGCATTCATCTGATCACTTATTAATTTTCACTGCACCTGAGTAAAGAAAATATTCCACTATTCCGACCCCAGCCGTCAATGACGGTTTATGAACGGATTGATGTTATATATAATTTCTGTGGTAAAGGAACACACGACGGCGACTGTTTTATCATGCTCCATTTGAAATGAATCGGAACTATGTTGATAACGCAACGAAGGTGGTATCCTCGGAGGTGTATTTAAAGACAAATCCACCCAAACCCAATTTTAATTCTATTACGAAATAATTTATAAGATGAAAACCCTCAATAGCGAAAATATTGGTTTTACACGGAGGTAGAGACAATGGAGCTATGGCTGATAATTGTAATTGTAGTTGTTTTTCTATTGCTAGTAGGTATTATCATATGGCTTTTGAAAAGGGGATCGAAAAAACAACCCCAGGAATACGAATGCCCCAAATGCGGTGCGCTGCTGCTTGGCCTTCAGGATAAATGTCCCAAATGCGGCCACAATTTTATAGAAGAAAAACACATATGCCCTCACTGCAAAAAACCTGTTGCCAAGGATGCATCCATCTGCGACGATTGCGGTACCGAATTCCGGTTCTGAGTATTAGACTACCATATGAAATAAAAATATCCTGGGAAATGCTATTTCCAGGTGTTTCATAGTCTGGAAAATATATTTTGACCACAATCGTTTCTCTTATTAAAGAGGACCTACAAGCTTCAGCAAACGCAGACCCTAAACTCATAAAAAATATTGATAATGCCAAAAAATCACTTTATCCATGACTTCGAGCATCTTGATGAGCCAAAGTGAGCTCATCTGACTTGCCGAGGCGTGACTCGGCAAGTGTGAGCGGGGGTGAGGCGCGAGTCAGCGGAGAAGTCAGGGAGGGGGCTTGGGATGGCACTTTCACCACTTTCAATAATGTTAATATCTGGCCGGCTTACACTCTCCATGGTCGCAAGTCCGTTGGGTTACTTCGTAAACGAGGCCTGCGCCCTCTACTATTTCTTCGGGAGGTATTCCTCCAGGTGAAATCCACATTTCCAAATGAGGGTGATTCACAAAAAAATTTATTAGTAAAAATCCAATTCAGCCTACACACGGGCCAATGGTCTAGGTGGTTATGATGTTGCCTTCACACGGCAAAGATCGCCGGTTCGAATCCGGCTTGGCCCATTCTTTTATTTTTCATTCCATCGATATGAGTAAGAACGGATCTGGTGTTTTTTATCGAAAACGAACTCATGTCAACAAAGGAAGCTGCATTGTTCATCCCAAAAATATACGAGCTTCTACGGGCGAGGTTCGGTCACCGCAACTGGTGGCCCGGCGACACCCGCGACGAGATAATTATAGGCGCGATCCTTACGCAGAACACGGCATGGACAAACGTGGAAAAGGCAATTAACAATTTACGGGAAGCAAATTGTTTATCCCTAAAAAACCTGGCAGGCATCCCCCGCTCGGAGTTAGAACAGATGATCCGGCCGTCCGGTTACTTCAGGCAGAAAGCTGAGAGACTGATGAATTTCTCCCGGATATTGTTGGACCATCCCGGCGGTCCGGACGCCTTTTTTCATCACTCCCAAAGTCTCGATGAAGTACGGGATCGACTTCTAAATATCAACGGCATCGGCCCAGAGACAGCAGATTCCATACTCCTATATGCCGCCTCCTTCCCATCTTTCGTGATAGATGCATATACTTTTCGAATATTTACGCGGTTGGGCCTCCATACCGGTAAGAAGGACTACCTGAAACTACAGAAACTGATCGCCAATAACCTGGATCAGGACATAGACCTCTATGGAGACTGCCATGCGCAACTGGTCGAATTAGGAAAAAGATATTGCTGGAATCAGCAGCCTCAATGTAGTTCATGCCCGCTAAATGAATTATGCCCGAAAACAGGAATAAGAATGAAGAAATCAGATCTTCTTTCCACCGCGTAAAAGCCATTTTACAAATATTTTCAAAACCAGACCGAGCTCCTTGTAATAAGGAAGTGAATGTCCTGCGGGAACAGATCTCTTCTGCCTAATATGCTGTTGTATATCATAAACGCCAAGTGATGTTCCTTCGAAAACGGTATAGGCAGCACCGATATCTTTTGGTTTATGGGAATCGGAACCGCCAATAATACCCAGATTTAGCTCGTGCGCCAACTTATTTGCGCCACGGTTCTTGTGCGGGACGGTTGCACCGTTCAGGGCTTCGATTCCTGAGACATCAAGAGTTCTCACAATCTTGGAACTGATGCCGGAAGGGATACGGTCCGGGTGAGCCACCACAGCAAAACCCCCCTGCCTTTTTATCTCCTTTACGATCTCTTTGGGTTCCCGCTCCCGCTCGATCTTCTCTTTAATATTGTAAGCAAGTATATGGCCGCAAGTGGTGGATATCTCCTCGCCCACGATTACCAGAAAATCCATATCTTTCGAATATTCCTTCGCCTCGAGAGCCCCCTCAATCTCGTTGTGATCAGTAATGGCTATCCCGGACAATCCCTTTAGTTTTGCAATTTCAACGAATTCACGGGGTTCCCCTTTTCCGTCCAACGAATATTTCGTATGCACGTGCATGTCGATTTTCATGGGATCATCTTTGGAAAGCTAACTTAAGTCTATAGACGAGAGCGCTGGCCAACCCTTGACGACGAGTTTTTCCGGAGGATTCAGTACACACGCGAACCAGCATCAAGCTCTTTCTCCGGAACTACCAGAGAGACTCTCCCTTCACCATCCTCTCCAGCCAGGAGCATGGCCTCTGAACGGACTCCGCGTATCTCCGTCGGTTCCAGGTTCACTACCACCACGATATTCTTTCCCACAATATCATCAGCGGAATAATGTTTTTTCAAACCTGCCACCATGGTTATCGGCTCATCCTGACCGATATCCACTTTCAATATGAATAGGTTCTTCGAGTCCGGGTGATCCTTTGCTGAAACGATCCTTGCTATTCTCAAGTCCATTGCCTTAAAGTGATCGAAGGATATTTTCTTCTTTATTGGAAAGATCTTTTTGCTGAGCTTGTCCTGGGCGCCAGCCAGTTTCTCCTGTTCCAGCACGCGCTTGAGGTCCAGTTTCTTAAACATGGGCATCGGTTTTTCCACCCTATGGCCCACGGCAATATCTGAATAAACCGACTGCCAGTCCCGTTGGGCCACTTCACCGACGTTCCCCAGCATCTTGTAAAGATTCTGAGCGGTAAAAGGCATGAACGGTGCCATCATGAAGGATAGGGAATTGGTCAGATGCAGCATATTATGTATAGTGTTCTGGGTGGTGCCCCGGTCCTCCTTTATAGTCTTCCACGGCTCTTTCTTCGTTATATACTCATTCCCCTTTCTTGCCAGAGCCATAAGGGCCTTCATGGCCTTCTGGAACTTGCACTTGTCTATGTTATCGCCCACTTCATCCCTGGCATTTTCTATTGAATCCTGTAGGTCTCTGTCATCCCCGTCCGGTATGTAATCCTCGGTCAATGGTGGAATTTCACCAAAATGCTTCGAGGTCAGGACCAGAACGCGGTGTATCATGTTGCCCAGAGTTGCGATGAGGTCTTCGTTCACGGTCCTTACGAAATTCTTCCATGTGAAATCGGTATCCTTGTGCTCCGGCATGTTTATGGTTAGATAATACCTCATGAGATCTGGAGGGTACCTTTCCAGATAACTAGGTATCCACACTGCGTGGTTTCTGGATTTCGAGAACTGCTCGTTGTTCAACATCAGGTACTGGTTTGAGGGGACGTCATAGGGTAGATTGATCTCCGGATCATACCCCGCCAGCATCGCCGGGAAAATTAAAGTATGGAACGGAATATTGTCTTTTGCGAGGAAATAGTATATCCGGGCGTCCCGATCATACCAGAAATCCTTCCACATTTCGGGTTTTCCCAGGCTTGCGCACACCTGCTTGGTGCATGACAGATAACCTATAACCGCTTCGAACCAGACGTAAATGCACTTCTTGTCAAAACCCTCGAGAGGGATTGGCACCCCCCATTTCAGGTCACGGGTGATTGCACGATCCTCCAATCCCTCTTCGAGCCATCCCTTGGTAAGCCCGATAACCGAGGAGCGCCAGTGTTTTTTCCCTTCCAGCATGTTCCATAACGGCCCCTCTAGATGTGTCAAGCGAAGATAGAACTGCTCGGTCTCTTTTTGCTTGGGCGTAGTGCCGCAGAGCTTACACCGGGGTTCAACCAGTTCATCAGCATCCAATGTCTTCCCGCACCCGTCACACTGGTCACCCCGTGCGTCAGTGTAAGAGCAATTCGGACAGGTTCCCTCGATGTAGCGATCCGGCAAGAACCTGTCGCATTTAGGGCAGTACGGAGCAAGCAGCCTGCGTTTGTAGATGTAGTTCTTCTCATGTAACTTCAGGAAAATATCATGCACAACCTCAAAATGATCCGGATTGTGAGTTTTCGAGAACATATCGTAGGAAATGCCCATCTTCGCCAAGGATTCGGAATTCAGCGCGTGATATCGATCCGCCACCTCTTCAGGGGTGATCCCTTCTGCTTCGGCGCTAACCGTGATGGGGGTGCCGTGTTGATCGGAGCCGGAAACCATCAGAACGTTTTCCCCTGCCATTCTTTGATATCGTGCGAATATATCTCCAGGTAAAAAACAGCCTGCAAAATGACCGAGATGAAGCGGCCCGTTGGCATAGGGCCAGGCAGTACATACAAGAACATTTCTCATTTTCAATCACTCCATTTCGGTCCCCTTAATAGTCAAATACTATCGGAGAGAACCATTCAGCGGGATATATCAATTTCATTAATTAGATTTTCCCCGTTGAGTGAAGGATGCATATAATAGAAATATTTCCCATCGACGAAGAATTTCAATACAAATTCCCTCAAATGAATAACATCACCGTTTCAGACGAAATTTATTCCGAGAGGTATCCTTTTTCATGGCATACCGGGCATTCTATTATAACTGGTCTCGTGCTGTCCGTGACCTCATAACCGGTCCCACATGCGTGACATTGTACCCGGGTACCGACATCCCCCGAAGCCGACTCTTCTGTGGATGGAGCTGAGGCATCCGGTAATGGAGAATCAGGAGGTGCCGGTGGGGATGAAGGAGGAATGGATGGCAATGGAGAATCGAGAGGCGCCTGAGTTGGTGAAGACAATACCTCCGGGCTTGGTGATGCAGGGGGTGTTTCTGGTGGGATACCTGAAATTACTTCCGGAGAGGACATTTCTAACGGCGAAACCAGATCGCCGCCCTGAGATGATGGCGCTGGCAGAGGGGGCTCCCCAGGTATGTCGAACAAGGCATTCAGCGGAGAATCGGGGATTTCAGAGGAGAGAGGATTTAGGGGACCCGGTACGGGTGCCATGGGCAACATCGGATCGTTCACGGTATCCGGAAACGGAACCTTGTCCTCCGATGCCGGCGGAAGAGCCAAATGGTTCATGTCCTGCATGCCCTGATCGGTTGAAAAGGAAGGAAGAAGATACCCCGGCTCATTTGGAGTATATGCGGCTTGTGAGGTGGCAGGCAAAGGGGGAAATGACGGGGCTGAAGGTTGTTGGTTCCAAGGTCCGCTGGGACCTGATTGAGGTGTGGTTCCGGGAACTATACCGGCGGAAGCCATTGAAGCAGGATACTGCCCGTATGGGGGACTGCGTCCACCGTAAATCCCTCCGTAACCTGCTGTATCTATCCGGTCGTATCCGCCAGGCGCAGCATTCAAATTCTGGCCCTGAGAGTAAGGGTGAAAGGGTGCTGGAGGAGGCACCTGAGCCGCTTTTTTCTGTTCCTTTTCCTTTCCTTTTTTCCTGATGGCGACCAGGACTACGACAATTAATAAAATCAATACGATAACTCCAATTATCACAAACAGCCACCAGTATTGCGCTAGCAAACTATCTTCAGCAACAGAACTAGCCTTCCTATCACTCACCTGCTGATGGTAATCGCCCACCATTTCAGGCGTGGCATCACTGGCGTCATTCGGGTCGAGACCGTTTATGGTTTCCCACCAGTCGGGCAGCTCATCCCCATCGCTGTCAGTGGTATCGTCCCATCGCTCTTCGGCTTCTTTCGCTGTAGGTTTAGCTTTAATCTCAATATCCAGCTTCAGGCTTTCGTTAAAACCATGACCGTCATCCACATAGAGATAAACCTGATATTTTCCCGGCTGGTCGATGGTCGCCTGGGTACTCATCCCGCTGCCCGTGAAAACTGTCTTTTTGCTGGTCTTGCCCTTTATCTCCCAGTAGTAGCTCAGCTCATCGCCCTCAAGGTCCTCGGTCCCGGTAGCGTTCAGATGAATTGAGGAGCCTTGTTCGAACATTGAATCATCGGCGGGCCTTTCTATAACCGGAACCGGAGGAGAGTTTATTCTTATCTTCGCCGGTTCTGAAAAGGTATAGTCATTACCAACTGCATCCTTGGCACGCCATTTGATATAATTATCACTGCCAGCTTCAAAGCGTACGTTGATCATCACTTCAATAAGCTCGTTCACCATCGTGTTACCAATAGAAGTCCAGTTGACGAAATATTTGTCCTCGCCACCCCAAGTCGATACTGAGTGCTCAATGGATTTCCCATCCACTCCACTGCCTTCGATGTCCAAGAAGGTTATCCCGCAAAGAATGCCTCCATCCGCCGCCTCGTCTACCGGGAACAGCTCGTCCTCTCCGGGGATGATATCTCTGGCTGTAACAGGTGTCTGATCCACTCTGATCGACCGTTTTTCGCTTACTGCAGGTCCGTTTCCCGCAAGATCATTAACACGCCATTTCACGGCATTCCCACTACCCTCGTTCACCAGTAGATCCGTCCAGGCACGTACCTTTAGGGCATTATCGTCCGAGTCGGTTTCCAGAACCTCGAATTTCATATCATTATCCGTCCACGGGGCAAAGGTGCTTTCGCCGTCTTTCCGCGCCGAGTAAGCGATTGTGCCTATATCCAGACCGTATATATCCTCGCATACGAAACTGGAACCAACCTTCGTCACGTTGAACCATTGATCCGCACCGGGAGAAAGGTCCGAAATAAACGGGTCCGCCGAATCTATATTAAAGAGAAAATGAGTTGCGTTGCCCCATTGGTCATATATATCACAGGAAGTGATGTGAAAATACCAAGTGCCATCCGTCAAACCCGCAAACTCACCTGGATATGTTCCGGTCAGATCGCTGTTTTGGGTGTAAAGGACCTTCGTGGGTTCTGTGAGAGGCGAACTGTCCACCAAGTAGGAATATCCCTTTATTCCGGATATCTCAAACGGCAGTTCCCAGTTAAAAACGGGCAGCGTACTGTTGTAGTACCTAAGAGGATCGGGGTGTGTCGGGGAGCTAAGGACAATATCTCCCGGTGCCTTGAAGTCTAGATATATCGAATCGTTATACACATCCGAAATTATTCCCGCATGATCCTTGAACCTAACACCAATGGTCTTTAGACCGTCAAGAGGAGTAAGAGCAATCCGTTTTCCTGTCTTGTATTCTTCCCAGGGTCCCTCATCTCCCCTATCACTGATTATCTGCATATCGACAACCCCGCTCCCGTTATCCGTGGCATTTATTGAAAGGTCCACTAGCTTTTCATTTACGGAAAGCACATCCTCTTCTATGGTGATATTACCCACCGGTTTGGTCACGTCGATCATGAACTTTTTCATTACTGAATAATTGCTCGCTGCATGGTAGCTGTCCTTGGTGCGCACCCTCCAGTAATAAATTCCATCGCTCAGGGGTTCCTCAATTGTATGTTCGCTAAAAGTAGAGTTTACGAAGGAAGTGTTATACCGAAGATTTTCGAGGTTCTCATTGTCGTAGATCTCCACCAGATAATCCGATTGTTGATCCCCTTTATCAGGATCGGTAAAGTTCCATCTCAGGATCGGCGTACTATTTCCCTGCCATTTACCGGAAGCAGGGGCGTATGGAACGGGATCCGCAATCAGGTCGTATTCGATAATAACCTTGTCGATATATGGGCTCGTTTCATTGTCATTGGTGGTAAGGGTAGCATTCCAGATCAAGCACGAGCCGCGATTCTTGAAAACGTGATTGGTCCCGTTCTCCATGGTCACCCAATTTTTACCATCCACGGTCATATTATACACAATGTCAGTTCCTTGGGGTTTGTGTTCGAACCATGTGATCCTTGCTGCGCCTATGGTGGGTAATTTCTGGTAAAGCGGTTTCGACTGGAGAAATGATACATAATCAAGGCCGCCGGTACCGCCGAAGTTATAAGCAAGGTTATCGATGGTCCATGTGGTGTCCGGGTTATTCCCCGCATTCCCGTTTGTCATGATGAGGCTGTTCCCGAAATAATCGTAGTTGAAGCAGGTCAGATAATCGAAACCGTTCATGCAGACATCGTTGTAATTCTGCACATTTCCGGAGTCTCCATCCAGGCGATGGTTCATATTCCCTGCGGAGTAACCCACCGGATAGAAATAATGTCCCGCCGAAAAACAGGTCCCCATACTTCTCTGCTGTTCTGGTATGTTCACAGATCGAAGGAGGTTCTCGTTCATATCATAAACCCTCACGGTGTTACCACTGTAAGTGTAGATATACTCTCCATCGGTTGTAAGACCGCACTGGTTACCGCCACCCCAACGCCATGAAGTGGAACCGGCAGCGCTCATTGAGCAAGGAACCTTAGATTTATCCGAAAGGCGGAGCTTGTCAACAGTATTGGAATTGGAAAAGTACAGGTGGCCGTTCGCATAAATCATCTGGTAATAGCTGTGGGGATTGAAAGGCAGGTTGAAACTATCGATGGTATTTCCATTGTTCATGAAGGAATTCAGGGATGCGTAGACGCTAATTTGATTGGATCCTCGCGAGGACCGTACGTAGAATTTCCCATCTTGACCAACCGCCCTGCCCGTGAACCTGGTAAACCGCCGGGTCCGGTCGGCATTGGAAACGTCCCTGATGTCAGAGCGAGGATTCGAACCTGAGCCAGGTAGATAAGCCCTCCCCGTATATGTGTTCACGATGGAAGTAGTATTGGAAACGTCGATGCTGGTGAAGTTGTTAAAATCTTCAATGATCACACTTCCGTATCGGTTTTTTTCAAAGTCCTTCAAGGGTTCTTTGTTTACCGTTACCGCTGTCGATCCGTTCCCTTTGATGGATGCAGTTTCTTCCATGGAAAGGAAAAAGTTGTTTGAAAAAAACAGAAGCGCAACTGCAAGTCCAATAACTGAAAGCTTGATTCGGTTACCTTTCGAAGAGTTTATTCCGAACATTGATACCGCCTGATAGATTTAGATTATAGTTGTTGTAACTTATTATATTTTATTCAATGATTTTATAGAAAAAAACGAAAGGATCGTTAATAATTTGCATATTAGCTTCATCCCATCTTTGATTATTGTTCGGAAAGCTATTTATCTGAATTTAGTAATAGTAATCCGTTCAAGCATCAATCCAATAATAAGTGTCGAGGCTTAAAGAATGAAGTACGCCAAGCTATGGAAGACGATGACGATAATTATTTTGCTGGGTTTGCTGCTGATAGTTGGAGGATTCTTCACCAGTGGAATGACTCGCCTAGAGCTGATCGGTGCGGGAGCAGCATGCATAATTGGGGTCTTGGTGCGACGGACATGGATAAGTTGTGTGATTGGTCTTTTTGCCGGGGGGGTCATTGGATACTTTTTCGAAGTTACGGACAACAAATCCATTGGAATAGTCATAATGTGTATATCGGTAGGTGTAACGGCGGGAGCGGTCGGAGCAATTATTGGGTATTGGGCCAATAAGATAAAGAGCAAAACGGAAAAATCACTTGTGAACTTGCAAAAGGACATTGAGCAAACCCGAAAAGAAGCTCTAAGAAAGATCGAAATTGTTGAAAATACCATAAAAAGAACCGGCCCATACCATCGGGATAGCGGGCATTATAATACGGAGATCCGTTATGTACAGGATCAGGTTAAAAACATTCGTTACTACTCCGGAAACGCCCGATCCATAGAAGATGCAAACTTTCAATACAGTGAAATAATCAGCTACCTTGACCGGATCATGGAAAAGATCGACCCTTACAGCACCTCTACGGCCTGGGCCATAGATGAAAAAAAGTATGAGAATCCGTACGGGGAAAACGTTGATAGAAAAAAGGATAAGAGTGAGGAAAACACAGATAAAAAAGAAAAAAAGCCGAAAGAATTGATTCTTATCAGACCATCGAAAGGCTACATTCCTTCGCTGCGATCCCCAAAGGGCGAAGCCGTGAAACCACGGATATCCCGGGCCCTGCCTAATTACAGCATAAAAAAGCAAATCGACTCGAACGATTTTGCAGATATTTTCTCGGGAGAATCGGAAGATGGCAAGGATGTAATTATAAAAATCCCCCGAATAGAACGGAAGAAAAGCGGAAATATAGGCATAATGGCAGAGTTTTTATCCTATGCAGATCAATGGGACCACCTTAAAGATGATAAAATCGTAAAGATATACGGAAGAGATGTGCGTCCGGCGTTCCATATTGTCATGGAAAGAATGGAGGGGGGGGACTTAAAAGCGCTTATGAAAATCCATAAACTTTCACTGGAAGAGACGGTCCATATCATGCTTAACGTACTAAAAGGAGTGTGCTCGGCTCACGAGAAGGGCGCGGTACACGGCAATCTGAAACCTACTAATATCCTTTTCCGAAAAAACGGTGATTTAAAGATAGGGGACTGGGGTTGGGAAGAATTCCAGAAAACGACGAATCCTGGTAGGTTCTGCGCGGATAAATGCATACAGGGATACTGCGCCCCCGAACATTTGGAACCCAAAGAATTCGGCAAGGTAGATGAGGCTACTGACCAGTTCCAGCTGGGAATTATATTTTACGAAATGCTAACGGGTATTAAGCCGTTCGTTGATGAGGATAAAGAGCGTACTGCTCATAACATTATTGAGCAAGAAATCGACCCACCCAGCTATTTGAACCATTCAGTACCGGATGAGCTTGACGAGTTAATATTGAAGGCAGTGGAAAAAAGAAAAGAAACAAGGTGGGGAAGCACGAAGCTTATGTACGATGAACTGAATAAACTCGTGGAGAGCTGACAGGTCACTTTTAAGAATTCGATTCATTTGTGAGAAAAGCTCTTCGACGAAACGCAGGAAAAAAAGCGTGGTTTAAAATCATTATGTTTCGACAGGTGATACTGGTTGAGCATTAAACTATCCGGCAAGGAGAAGATCCTGCTGTGGCTTTTGAGGTTCGTCCCGAGGAAGGGAGATTACATTCAACCCCTGGAAGTATCGCAAAAGGGAATCTCCAAGGGTCTAAACATTCTACAGACCAACGTTTCCAGAGAGCTGTCGTCACTGCGGAAGGAAGGATTAATAGATCGGGAATCGACCCATTTCCGGGGGACAAAACGGAAAATGACCGCATACTACCTCAGGCCGGATGGCATGAATGTGACAGGGGAGATCACAAAAAAAGTGAACGAGTCAGTGGTTTCCTTTCGCCTTAAGGGAAAAATTGAGGAAATGCAGGTCTCGAGGATCAGATCGTTACTCAAGGAAAAAGGAGGGAGGCCGTCGGTTTTTGCTGTTGCAACATGTTTTGAAAATATGGAAACCGTCATTACCCTGCATGAAATGATGGAAAGAATATCCATCATTCAGCGACCCGTCGAACAGACGAGGGAAGTGAGGAAAGAACACCGCCGCCACCTGGATGGAATTATCGCCGAGGGCGAATTCATCGGTCGAAAGAATGTTACTGATAATATCAAGGAAATATTGGTTAAACCCGGTTTCCAGGCGATAGGGATCATGGGTGTCGCCGGAATGGGCAAGAGCGCCCTGGGCCGCGAGGTGATAAAATACGCAAAGGGCGATTTCAATATATTCTATTATCGTTTTCGCAGGTGGGATCGTTTCGATTCGCTGGGAGTAGAGGTTCTGGGCTATCTTGGAAAAAAGGGTATGCCGGATGGAGACCGCTTGATCCGATCGCTAATTGATTTCTGTTCCGGAAACAACTTATTGATGGTACTTGACGATGTACATTTAGTTAAAGATGACATGTATGATTTCCTCGATGATCTTGTCGTCTACTCGGACAGGCTTTGCGGAATGAAACTCATTTTACTGTCCAGGAAAAAAGGGCAGATGGAGAGATACACTTCCGCCAAACACGGAGGGAAGACCACGGAGATAATACTGGAACCTTTTAAAGCTGCGGAGTGCAGTGAACTGGCCTCCCTCGTCGGTTACGGGGAACGAGGAATGGTGGACCGGGAGACCGCAGAAAAGATACGGGATGCCACCGGGGGTATCCCGCTTCTTGTGGAACTGCTCCACAGGGAGGAGATCGTGACGGGAAAGATCACCACCAAAGGTACTGGGATGATAGAAAAAGAGATATTGAAGAACATGGAAGAAAAAAGTGCCGTAATATTGAAGATGTTCTCGCTCTGCACGCTTCCTGTTGAAAAAGACCTAATGAAGAACAGCGAGATATACGTGTCTGAGTTGACGGAGCGGCTTCTTCTCGAGAGAACTACCGAAGGACTATATCAGGTGCACGACCATATCAGGGACGTGATCCGAAAGGAGTTGGGTTTCAGAGAAAGAAAGAAGCTTACCAAGAGCATAATAGAATACCTCAAGGATGTACTGAAAAGGAGTGCGGAGGGAGATTATCTCCCAATCCCCATGAGAGAAGACCTTGAGTTATATTTTCTTGAGTACATTCACCATAACATAGAAATTGGCGAGATCGAAAAGGGTCTAAGAGCCATCAACGAAATGCCTGATAGGATAACGGATAGTCCGTTCCAAGAGGTTCTCGGGGAATTTCTTCGCCGCATGGAATTAAAATTGGGCGGGAAAAACGCCGTGATCGAGCTATTGCGTACCGAGATGGCTCTCGATAGGGACGATATAGAGGGAGCAAGAGAGCATTACAAAACAGCCAGGGAAGTGCATCAATCGGAGCAGAAGAAGAGAATTGGGGGGGATAAAGGAATCTTCTTGACCGATGAAGATCTTCAGCAGGTAGCAGTGCGGATGGAGCTTATCGATAAAGGACCGGGTAAACTGAAATCAATGTTGGAAAAGGCAGAACATGACGGCAGTCTTGCAGACAAGGTTCGTATCGGCATGGCCATCGCTTCAGAATTTGCTCGTGCAAATGAAAAACGGAAGGCCGAGAAATGGCTTATGAAGACCGCTGATACGATTGTCGAGCTTCCGGCTGAAAAGAGGGCGGGATTCCATTTCCAGGCAGGCGTCATATACAACAAGTTAAATGACATGGAGGAAGCAGAGCGCTCCACCAGGGAAGGATTGAAGACGGTATCGGCCGATGACAGCGGCATGCAGGGATCTCTAAACAAACTGCTGGGTCAGATCCATTTCCGCAAGGGAAACTACGGTAAGGGCGAGGAAAAGTTCAATCGTGCTAAGATGTTTTTCAGACGGACCGATTCGATTTTCCAGCAGGCCGATTCTATGCTATGGGAAGTGAAATCCATACTCGCCCGCTCAGGGATTCTCACGAAAGCAATGACCATCTCCTTCCTTGATAGGGAGCGATCTTCCAGAAAGACCCGAAGCGCAATTGACGACTGCATCACCCGGATCAGGGAGGCACTTCTGATACTGGGAGGCAGTACAAGGAAGACAGGAGCGCTGTCGAGGTTGCTGGGAAGGGAGATTTTCGATGAACGTAACGTGTCGCTCTGGCGGCAGCTCCTGGTTTTACGGGGTTCTCTCGAATGGCTCGGGGCTTACACCGAATTCGCTGCGGAAACAGCTGGCGACATCATCCTACTGGGGAAAAAAACCAGAAAAACGGATATAGTACTGGAAGGGTCGATAATAAAGGCCAGGATACTTTCGCAGATGAAACGAAAGAAGGAGGCCCGGAGCATACTAGAAGAACTTATGAGCAAGAAAACGATCCCGGACGGTCCCAAAAGAAACGCTTTGAGTTATACGCTGCGTCTCATTAAGAAAAAGTAATAACAGGCCAATTATCCAGTAGAATCGCCCAAGTCAATGGGAAGGGGAACTTAAAATAAAATAAAGGGAATTACCACCGCATGGGCCAGCGAGTCTTTTTAATCTACGGGGCGGGAGCCATGGGAAGTCTCATAGGGGGATTGCTGTCCAAATTCTATACCACATATCTCGTTGCCCGAAAACGACATGTCGAAATGATCTCGCAAAAGGGATTGTTGATAGAAGGATTGACCACGGGAACGTTTCAGCCCAAAGCCGTAACCGACCTTAACGCTCTGGGAGAACTTCTCGCCGAGGACGAGCAGAAGATCACCCATTGTCTCGTTTTTACAAAATCATATGATACCAGAGAAGCCCTTGTAGAGATATCGCAGCGGAGTGACATAATCGGAAAGGATGTGGTTCTGATATCACTTCAGAACGGTATGGACAACGAGAAGATATTTCAAGAGATAATGCCATCCAATCCCATCATAGGCGGTTACACCTGTCACGGCGTCATCCACGACCTCCCCGGTCATATCGTTCACTCTGGGGAAGGTTTCACGGTGATTGGCTCATTTGCGAATATTTCCGACGATCAGGTGGCTGAGTTCGGCAATTGCCTGGAAACCATAGGGATCACACCCACCAATAAGGAAGACATACGTAATTGGATATTTAAAAAAGTGATAACGAATGCCGCCATCAACCCGCTGACCGCGATCCTGGACATACCGAATGGAGAACTCCTCGAATATTCAGAAACGCAGGAATTGATGAAACAGGTGGTGGCCGAAGGGGTGGAGATTGCAAAGGAAATGAATATGGACATCTGTGCGCTCACCGTTCTGGAGATGGTGAAGGACGTTGCCAGCAGAACACGGGAAAATATATCGAGCATGCTCCAGGATATCAGGAAGGGGAACCGTACCGAGATCGATTGCATCAACGACTCTATAGTGAGGTTGGCAAGGGAGTATGGGCGGGAAGCCCCTGTGAACGAGACCCTGACGAGGCTGGTGAAGGTGAAGCAGGGTCGGAGTTGAATTTTTTACATCAATAGCGTTTTCCCTATAAAAAATCAGAGAATCTAATTAGATTCGATGAAATCCGTTCATCATCACCAATGGATATTATTGCAGAGTAAGAAAGGCTTATTCTTTCCTTGATTGCAAGTCCCGCCTTTATTATTCGGTCACTGCACTCGTTAACAAAACCTTTGACTAGAGAAAATAATGTCCATTTGTCTTCTGGAGCACGCCAGTATTTAATAACTCCGATTGCTGCCAGAGATTTCAGCACCCTTACAGTGCGTCGATTTCCCCAATGGAATCTCGAAGACATATGGTCAATTACTAGTTGTTGCTGGTTTGCATAACCGTCGAAATGAAAAATCAATCGATGAAGCAATAATTTTAATTCGGCCCTAGGTATTTTTTCATTATATTTTCTTTCGATAACCTTTACTTGTCTTCGGTATTCCATTTGTTTCTGTTTTTTCCTAATTTTTTTCATGGTATCAATCCCGTTTGTTTTTTTGATCTGTTTCAAGGACAACGGAAATCCCTTGACTGATGGACAAATGTCCCGGGTAGATATATAGGTTTATCGGAGGGAGGGGGGTGAGTGAAAGTAAAATAATTTTGGTACTGGCAGTGGAATATGATGAGTGAAAGTAAAGTCGGATTTAAGTAGTCTCGAAAAATTGAAATAAGCGAACATTTGTTGCCACTTTAACTAACATTTGTCAGGGTACATTACGGACATTTGTCGAATTTAGGTAGAGACATATGAGCTAAATAGACATACAGGAATTAATTTCGATCCAGAAATCTAATTGTGGTAATAAACAGAATAACCACACTAATACTTAGGCAAAAGTTCGGAGACACCCTTATCAATACAAGAGAATTATAACTATATAATAATCCATTTTACAAACCTAGTTTTCATCACAGGACACGTTCCAGTTGTTTAAATTATTTATATCATCACGGACGTATAACGCTCCATGAGCAAAAAGAGGGTGAAACTGAATCTCGGCTGTGGCATAGTCTACAGGCCAGGATACATCAACGTGGATAAGTTCGATAAAAGGGTGGCCGATGAATTCGGGGATGCGATCTCGCTTCCTTATAAATCATCCATTGCAGATCTTATCGAGGCTATTCACTTACTCGAACATTTCGATCACATTCATTCTATTTATGCATTAAGCGAATGGCTCAGGGTACTTCGCCCAGGGGGAAAATTGATAATTGAAACCCCTGATCTGGAACTTTCGGTAAAAAAGATCAAGGCCAATGACAGTTCCGGGCAAGACTCCACTTTAAGGTGGATATTTGGTACAGGTAGCTCCGGAATGAGTCATGGAACAGGATTTTCTTATAAATCATTGAAAACCACTCTTGAGGAGATCGGTTTTACCGGTGTTACCAGGAAAGAACAAAACACGCACAAATATGAACCGGGGATGCGTATGGAATGCATTAAACCGACGAAAAAGGACAACGAGTACATTTTTTCAATGTTCCGAGCAAGGATACTGAAAGGTGAGTCTGATTACGATTCGGAGATGCTGGATTCTCTGGAGGAACACTGCCTTCATGAGATAAGAAAATCTTTCATCGAAAAAGGTAATGGAACACTTGCGGTGGCGGTTGCGAAATTGGCCGTATGCATCCCGGAAATTTCACGGGTATTTCTTGATACCTGTCATAAGTTTGAGCTAATTGAGAATGAAGGTTGTGCCCGGATTAGGAACTTACTAAATTATCTGATCGAGATCGATTTTCACAAGAAATTACTTCCATTATGGGAAAAGGCAAAAAAGAAATTGGGTAATGCTGACAAAGATTTTCGTCAATTTCTCAGGCGAATAGAGGACCTTATAGCGAAATTGGCTAGGGAAAAAATCAGTTACAGAGAAAGACTTTCTTATATATCTAATCTCAAAGCATCCGACATTCCCATGTTCAATTTCTATTACGTTCAACTGGAGGCAAGGATACTATTCAACAAAGGCGTGAAATGCTTCGACCAAAAAAAATACTCAGAAGCGACGGTACTATTCGAAAGGTCCGCGAAAATCAATCCTGAAAATTTCTTATTGTACTGGAACCTGGCAAGATTGGGTGCGATCATGTCGAAAAAGGACTTCTGTATTTCTGATAATTACAACAAAGCTTCTCTGTTGATTTCAGATAATAAGATTAGAAAAATATTGGAGGACGAGAAGAAATCCTTCGAGAACCATGGGGGGAAAAGCGTACCGCGTGGGCCACAATCGGAATTTTCGGTTCAAGTTTAACGAGATTTAGAACTCTCAAATATGGAGTAAAATTTGATGTTCATACCAAAAAGGATATAAACATGTAAGGAGATTGGATTTATACTACGGGAGGTGTCCCGGTTATGATAAAAAACAGATTGAGCGATATCGGTGGGAAATTGAACGTCAGCTTGGAGGATATAAGGGGCATGAAGGGCGAACGTCGTAAAAAGAAATATTTATATCCGTTTCTTCTCGCGGTAGTTGGGGGAATTGCAGCTCTAATGGGCTGTTTGAAAAGTGGAAACGGCGGTGGTGGGGGCGGTAATGGAACGGTGGTGAATGAAACCATAAATACTGAAAATAATTCCGGGACTTATCCGTACATGATCCCGTCATTCATCGGTATTATGGGGGTGGGAATGGTTTTCAGGGCCAATAAATACCGGAAAAAGCAGTTGATACTCGTTTTATCGGCAGTAGCGATACTGATTATCGGTATTTTACTGCTCTTTAATGGATCCGATTTGGTTGAAGCCGCAGAAAATCTTGTCAGGAACGGTAATGAAACCGGGAACTTCAGCGAGGCAGTGGATTACGGAGTTTATTCTAGGAAGTAAAATAAATGGATAATGGAAAGCTGAATGAGATTGGGATGAAACTTGAAGTCTCGGAAGAAGACATAATACAATTAAAAAGAAGATACCTACTGATAAAGATATTATGCCCAATTATCGGTTTATTAATTTCAATGTTTATTCCAATGACGATAGATTCAGTGACATCCACATATAATCACCAGAATAATTCTTCGTACCCTTACGCAATTCCGTTTTTGCTTTTTGTGGGAACCGGAAGTTTGGAATCACCCGATAAAATAAAACGAAGGGGTAAAATTATAATTCTTATTACTGCAATCATTACTTTATTTCTTTCGATAATGATATGGAAGGAGGGTTCCTTTCGAGTATCATCATTGTATGGTGTTTTTTCAAGTAAAAAATTGAAGATCAGATGATAAAAGCAACAGAGAGATATGAGTTATGCATTCAAAGGAACGGTAGGTTCATGGACAAAGGAAAACTGAATGAGATCGGCGGGAAATTGGATGTCAGAATTGAGGATATACGGGGGATGAAGGATGAGCGTCGTAAAAAAAAATATCTCTATCCGTTCCTTCTTGCTGTGGTGGGAGGTATTGCAGCACTTATGGGTTGTTTGAAGAGTGGAAACGGCAGTGGAAATGAAGCTTCGGCGAATAATACTACCGGGACTTATCCATACATAATCCCGTCCTTCATTGGTATAATGGGTGTGGGAATGGTCTTTCGGATCAATAAAAACCGAAAAAAGCATTTGATACTCGTTTTATCGGCAGTGGCGATGTTAATTACCGGTATTTTTCTGCTCTTTAAAGGATCCGGTTTGGTGGAGGCAGCAGAAGATGTTGTCAGAAACGGAAATGATTCCGGGAATTTCAATGGTTCGATAATTTACGCAGCATATTCATTGGAGCAAAATACATGAACGAAGATAAGCTAAATGAGATATGCAAGAAATTGGATTTGCCCCAAGAGGACCTATCGAAAATAAAACGGCAATACCTTACTGTAAAAATTGTATCGCCCTTTATTGGAATTTTCATCACAGCGCTCGCCACTCTCGGGGGATATTTAATGGGGAAAAATGCCCACACGAAGCTCGTCAATAGAGAGACCGGCTCTGTATATCCCTATGTAGTACCATCTTTGTTTTTACTGGGCAGTACCTTTAATACCTCAAAAAAATCCATCATCAGAAAACGGAACTTGATTCTCATTTTCGCTGCCGTTTTGACGACCATTCTATCAGTTATCGCGTATACCGTTGCATTTGATGCGGGACAACCCGTGGAATATTACAGCGGTTCCATAATGTATGGTGTGTATTCAAGAGAACAGTAGGGTCACGAACGAGGAAATGTGGGCAAAGATAGGCAAGAAAAATTTGTACTATGAGAAGACTTATTGAAACGTAATATTGAAAAAAATTTAAACACCTTTAAAATAATACAAAAACATAGGATAAACGATGAAAAAACGTGTAACGGTTGTCGTTCTCGGTCACGTGGATCACGGTAAGTCAACCCTAGTGGGACGCTTTCTGTTCGAAAAAGGCGCGGTCCCCCCCGAAGAGATCGAGCGCTACGCCGTCCTGGGGGCCAAGACGGGAAAGACCAGCTTCAAGTATGCCTGGGTCATGGACCGAGGCGACGAGGCACGAAGGCGAGGGCTCACTCTGGACCTCAATTTCGCCGACGTGGAGACACGAAAAAGAGAAATACATATCATCGACGCACCGGGTCACAAGAGCTTCTTGAAAAGCATGATAACCGGTACCACCGGCGCCGACGCCGCACTCCTGGTGGTGGATTCCCAGGAAGGCATAATGCCCCAGACCAGGGAACATGCCCAGCTCGCAAAGCTCATGGGTATCCATCACTGCGTTGTAGTCCTCAACAAGATTGACAAGGTGGGTTACAACCCAGAGGCGATAGGACGCTCCGCCTCCGAACTTAGAGATATGCTGATAGACCTGGGAATTCCAAAAGTTGACGTAATCCCGGTTTCGGCATGGGAGGGCCAAAACCTCACTTTGCGCGGGGACGCCATGTCCTGGTACAACGGCCGAACGCTAGAAGAGGTGCTGGACAACCTGGAACAGAAGGGAACACCTGCGGGGGGTCCGTTCCGGATGCCGGTCATGCAGGTGATGAAGATAGGGGGTGTTGGGATCGTGGCGCTGGGGCGGGTGGAGAGCGGGGAGATATCGAAAGGCGACGAGGTGATCGTAGCCCCAGGAAATAAGATAGGAGTGGCAAAGTCCATAGAGGCCTACGGAAAGAAAATACAGAAGGCCGTGGCCGGTGAGACCGTAGGAATTGCACTTCGAAACATCGGTCGTTCGGATATTAGCAGGGGGGACGTGCTGGGGCCCGTGGACGATCCGCCGCGCCCCGTTGAGGAGTTCACGGTAAAGATGGTCCTTTTCGGCGATGCGGGCGTGGTGAAGGTGGGCTGGTCGCCCTATATTCACTGCCATACCGCAGCAGTACCAGTGAAGATCGTTGCCATAGAAATGAAGTACCGGCCCGACAGCGGCGAGGCCGAGGGAGAGGCGGATGCGGGATTCCTGGTAAAGGGTGACGCGGCGCTGGTTCGTTTCAGGCCGTTGAAGCCGCTGATCATAGAATCGGGTGAGAAGTTGCCGGACATGGCACGCTTTGCCCTCAGGGCCGGTAAAACAACCCTTGGTGCCGGGTCCTGCGTCTCCAAACGCGCAGCGGAGGGGCAGGGGGTGGCAAGGGGCGAACCGAAAAAGAAGGGTTTCTCCTACAAATGGCAAAAAGTAGGAAAGGCAGCGCGTGACCAGAAGCGGCGAAAGAATAAAGAGAACCTCGACATCTGGGGCAGGCCTATCAGAAAGTAGAAGAGGTCATAGATCATGAACGAGAAAAAGCTGGCTGAGATCGGTGATAAACTGGACATCTCGAAAGAGGACATTAGCACGGTAAAAAGACAATACAAATTGACGAAAATTATTTCTCTCATTACTGGAACTATCACGGTTTTCCTATCCTATGCAATAGGTAGTTACCGAGGGAACGCAATGGGGGAGAAGGCGGCTCAAGAGATCTTTGATAGAAATCTTGCGACATACCCTTTAGCAGTACCAAGTCTATTCTTTTCCAGTACGGTCATTATAGGATCAAAGGATTACTTGAAATCCATCAAGATGAAAAGAAATATCTTTCTATTGGTAATATTCGTACTGACGATCATTCTTTCAATTCTGGTATATTCATCAGCCTACGAAAACGCTTATGACGCGGCCCAGGAGCACATTCCTTTTCCCGTATACGGCGTATATTCAAAGGAACGGTAACTCAATGGATAAAGAAAAACTAGCGAAGATCGGCGAGAAGCTCAACGTTTCCAAGGATGAAATAAATAGATTACGGAAACGCAGGATTTTAACAAGGATATTCGCACCAATCTTGGGAATCCTGGGAGTCTTTTCCTCTCTGGTAACCGGGCTCGTCCTGGGTCGGGGTGGCGGGCCCTATCCGTACGGAAGGCCATCATTTGGTTTTTTAGGTTGCTCCATTAGTGGGACTATAAGCTTTGGAAGTATTATTGGCATTCTAGTTATGATACGAAAGACCAAAAAGAACGGAAAGTCGGATAAATATCTCCTAGTAGTACTGATAGCCACATTATTACTATCTCTAATTACACTGGTTGCGGGTTTAGCTGTGGGTGAGGATAATTTTTCTGCAACGCCGAAATATTCAGTATATTCAATGGAACGGTAACTATATGAATAAAGAAAAACTGGCCGAGATCGGCGGAAAACTCGATATCACCAAGGAAGAGTTTAGAAATATCCACAAACAGCGTCGCAAAGAAAAGATTAACACCATTCTCACAGGTGGCATAATCTCAATAATTTCTATGCTAACAGGTTATTTCATTGGTAAAAATAGTGAACCAAGAATGGAGCATCGGGGATACCCTTATGGAATGTTGGGAAGTAGTTTTTGTTGTGGTGCCGGTATGGGGGGAATAATGGGAGGCTTTGGTTTCCTTTACTTACTGACTTACCTTAATGGAAAAAAGAAACATAAAACGATGATGTCGATTCTGGTATTATTCTTCATTATTTTATCGGTAATAGCAATCATTTTTGGACATGAAGTAGGACGACCTGTGGAATATTACAGTGGGGCGATCGATTATGGTGTTTTCTCGAGGGATCAAAGAGTTGTAAATAATGAATAATGAGAAATTGACCGAAATCGGCAGTAGGCTGGACGTTTCCGAGACGGATATGGATGGTATTAGGAAACGTTATCGTCTCACAAAGATAATCACAACGATAGCAGGGGGACTTGTTGTCATCGTTTCGGCAATAATCGGTTACATGGCGGGTAACAGCGCAGCAGGGAGGGATGCAGCTAACGACGCCGGGGCGATACTAGTGAACCGCGAGACTGGCGAGGTTTATCCTTATATGATACCTGTCTTTCTGGGACTGGTGGGCGGTATGTCCGCGTCCGGTCTCAGAAAAAGGACAAAACTGGTCATAATTGCGGGTATGATCCTGACTACAATACTCGCGGTCTTGGGTTATATGCTTGCGCATGGTATGGCCTACGACAACGTCTACGACGCAGCACGGGGAATAGAATATTACAGTGGGGCAATCGAATATGGCGTTTACTCGAAAGAAAGGTAATAAAAAAACCGCTCCCGATTACAGCATCGGATGCGCCGTGTGGGAAACCACCCTCGCGTGCAACATGAAATGCACACATTGCGGCTCAAGCGCAGGCAAGGCTCGTCCCGACGAACTTGACACCGGAGAGTGTATCAAACTTGTCGAGGACCTAGCTCAATTGGGATGCGGGACTGTGGCCCTTATGGGCGGCGAGCCTCTGGTGCGGGACGATTGGAAACAGATCGCCGGGTGCGTCAAAGACCTTAATATGGACCTCTCCATCGTGTCGAACGGTCTTCTTATGGAGAAATACATGGATCGGATAAGTTCACTTGAGCCCAAGGTTGTGGGAATAAGCCTCGACGGACTCAAGAAAACCCACGATTCCATCAGGCGAAAGGGATCTTTCAAAACCGCTATGAATGCTATAAAACTTCTCAGAGATAATGATATTCAAGTGACCGTAATAACCACTGTTAGTAAGAAAAATTTCAATGACCTCACCAGGATGAAAGACCTTGTAATCAAAAAGGGCGTGAACTGGCAGATACAGGTGGCCATGCCAATGGGCAATTTCGACCGGGAACATCTCATAAGCGACGAGGACTACTACGCCGTGGCCATGTTCATAGCCTCCCAGCGGATAAAACACCCTTTTGAGGAATTACCCGTTATCGGCGCGCACTGTTTCGGTTATCATTCAAAACTGCTTCCGGACTCTAACACGTGGAAAGGATGCACCGCAGGTATAAGCAGTCTTGGTATTACGAGCAACGGCGGCGTGGCGGGATGCCTGTCAATGGGAAATAACAGGTTCATCGAAGGAAACATCAGGAAAAGATCGATAATAGATATCTGGAAAGATCCGAATTCTTTTCGCTACAACAGAAAATTCAAGACCTCCGACCAGGGGGGGAATTGCTCGGGGTGTCGCTACGGTGAAAGCTGCAAGGGAGGGTGCAACTCCATGTCATACAGCCTGACTGAAAAGATGCACAACGACCCGTACTGTTTCAAAAGGATAGAGGAAGAGATCATAGGAGTCAAAAAGGGGATCTTCGAACGGATAAAGACTCGTCTCCGGTGAAGGTAAGCTTGATATGGCAATTGGACATTGATTTTTACAGTAGTGGATAAAATCTAAAAAGGTCCGCTCTCATCTATGAGTACCAGAGAAAAAATATGGTACTCGAATGCCAAACGCAGGGGCCTGACGACTCCTTATTTGTTTTCTTATTATTATTTTGATATCGGGCCTGCGTTTCTTACGTCGCCCGTAGGCTGACTAGCCGAGGGCTCAGGTGTGACGCAGTTACACCGGAGTGTAACGGGAGCAGGCCCTCTATATAAAGAATGTCCGAACGCGGCTCCAATGAATTAAAAAAATTCCCGTTCTGAAATAATATAAATAATCCATAATTAATAAAAAAAGGTGCGGAAGACCGGATTCGAACCGGCGAACCACTGAGGAACAGATCTTGAGTCTGTCGCCGTTGACCTCTTGGCTACTTCCGCTGTGAGTTAACGGACTAAATGGAACTTTTATTATTTTAATTTAGTTTGGTAATGATATTTGGTCTATCACAATACTGCTAAAGCAGGTCCATGGCCGCTGCCAAGGCCCCCTTTGTTGCATTCGTTCCATTATCGGCGGTCCCGATAATGACCACATCATCATCCTTGAAGGGCGATCTCATTACGTTCTTCAACTGGTGCAATACGCCCTGATCCTGCATTGGTTCTTGATCAGGTGGGAAAGTAAGTCCTTCGTTGCGATAGACCAGAGTGGTAGCGCCCAGAGCCCCGGCTCTAACTGCCGCGTCCCTCTGTGAGAAACCGTCAGTAATAGAATTACCCTTTCCGGGAACTATCACCGCCACATCTTCCGTACCCACGGAGGATTCACCACCCTCTATGGGAATCACCTCGATTCCAATGTCGGTCAGCATCTCTTCGCCCGCGGGTGTTATAACGTTCCCGCTTCTTTCGGTTTTCACAAGGCCGGCTTTCGTCAGGCGCCTCAGCATACTTCTGACGCTTCCCTCACCCATGGACAGCTCGCGGGAGAGTTGTTTGCGGCCGATGGACCCCTTTTTCCGGATAACAAGGAGCGCCATCAACAAGTGGTACTGCTGGAAATACGGCATTGGTCCTGGTGCGCCAGCGGTGGCGATCTCCATTTTCATTCACCTTCGGGGATTGTTACACATGCTGATTTGATTCCAGCTTCTGCCCACTTATCGTTGTCCCGTCACTTACCGTAATGTTATCACCGAGAACCGAATCCTCCACATGAACACCTTTCCCGATCTTGCAGGAATCACAGATAAACGAATTTTTTATTGTTGTATTATGATCCACAAGGGTCTGTCGAGACAGCACCGAGTTTTTAATTTTCACCCCGTTACCAAGAATGCAGTCATCGTAGAGATAAGCATCCTCCACATGCACGTTTTCCCCCGTCTGGACACCCTCTCCAATATAGCACCTTCCAAGTAATGCAACCCCTTCCTGCACTTCGGACGACACGTGGATGTCGGTCTCAAGACGGCGGGTAAATACGCGGAGATGTGACTCAATAAGGTCGGAGGGCCTCCCTATATCGATCCAGAGACCGGAAAGTTCCGTCCCAAATAGAGGAAGTTCTCTTTTGAGGAGTTCGGGAAACAGCGTCCGCGAAAAGTCCATTTTTTCATTCAACTTAAATAGTTCGAATACCTCGGGCTCGATCACGTATATACCCGCATTGATCAGATTGGAAAACACCTCTTCGGGAGCCGGTTTTTCGCAAAAACGCTCGATTCGGCCGTCCTTGTGCAATCCCACTATTCCGTATTCCGTGGGATTCTCGACAGTGGTAAGTGCAATGGTGGCAATCGCCTTTTTCTCCTTGTGAAATTCATATATCTCAAGGAAATTCACGTCAGCGAGAACGTCCCCGCTTGCAACCACGAAGGTTTCATTGAGAAATCCCTCGTTCTTTTTCACGCCTCCGAAGGTTCCCAATGGTGTTCTTTCGATTGAATAAGCAATATTCGCTTCCCAGGCATTTCCACTACCAAGGTGCCTAATGATGTCTCCCGGTCGGTAGTACATAGTTACAAGAATATCGTTGAACCCATCTCTCACGAGAGCCTCTATCACATGCTCAATGCACGGCTTATCATCGATGAGCACGAATGGCTTTGCCTTCTTTTCCGTAACCGGTCTCAGACGGGTTCCTTCCCCCCCTGCGAGAATAACTGCCTTCATTTTACACACCTATATTTGTTGAATTATTTATCGATTATCTTTATCCCATCGTCTCCCGCTACGATCACCCTGGCGGTCATACCGAGGAATAGTCCGTTCTCAACCACTCCGGGAAGATTGTTCAGCTCTCGCTCTAACCAGGCCGAATCATCAATGCTCTCGAAATGCAGGTCATAAACGTAATTACCCGAATCAGTTACGAAGGGAGTCGCATCATTGAGCTTTCTGAGAACCGGGCGGCTCCCAAGTTCAATGAAAACATCCACCAGAGTAGCGTGGCCGAAGGACAGAACTTCCACCGGGAGTGGCGAGCGGGTACCAAGTTTGATCACCATTTTGCCTTCATCCACCACTATTATCTCCTCCCTGGAGTTCTTCGCGACGATCTTCTCTCTGAGAAGCGCTCCACCCAGCCCCTTGATGAGGTTGAGGGCCGGATCAACTTCGTCCGCACCGTCTATGGTGAGATCGATAACTGGATGTAGCTCAAGGGTAGTAAGTGGGATGCCCAGCTTTTGGGCGATGGATTCGGTGGCCTTGGAAGTGGGAATGCCAATAAATACCAGATCTTCGCTTTTCATTCTTCGTGCCAGCTCCAAAAGAGTATAGTAGACGGTGGAGCCTGTGCCGAGACCTACCACCATACCGTTTTCAACGAAATGGGCCGCACGCTCCCCGGTGATCCGTTTCAACTCTTCCTGATTCATCTCGGCCACGCTTCCATATATATCTGACTCAAGGGGTATTGTATCTTCAGAGATAATAATTTCGGTTTGAGTTCGACCAGTTTCGCGAAAACAAAAACAAGCAAAATAATATATAATGAAGTAAAAATTATATTATTGCGAGGGATTTTTATGAAAATATACAGCAAGGATTTCCAGCACGGTGGCATGATCCCCCGAATATTCACGTGCCAGGGTAAGAATATAAATCCTCAATTGGTATGGTCCGGGGTGCCGCCGGAGGCAAAGAGCCTGGCATTGATTGTGGACGACCCGGACGCACCAATGGGTACCTGGGTTCATTGGCTCGTCTGCGATATAGATCCCGCTTCCACGGGCATTGGTCGCGATTCGGTACCGCGGGGAGGAGTACAGGTCAACAACGATTTTCGAAAACCCGATTACGGCGGTCCCTGTCCACCTTCCGGTATTCATAGATACTTTTTCAAGTTGTATGCACTGAACGTCGAAAAGCTTGGAGCGGCTAACAAAAAAAAATTTTATAAATTGGTCAAAAAACATGCAGTGGATAGAGCGATCCTGATGGGTAAATACACCAAGGGATGATGAAAATCCGTTTCTTTAAATAAAACGGTCAAAAAAGATTCCATGATTCTTTGCCCCATATGATAAAGAATATAATCCAGTCAAATTTAATGTCCAATAAATTTCACCATAATTAACATATAAAATGCTCAAGCTCACCGGAGAGCATATGGGCGATGGGAATAAAGGCGAGATCATAGATTTCAGATTTGTAAGATCGTGGCCGCCGGAGGATATCGTTTCTCTTTACAAAGCGGGAGGATGGTGGAAGGATCATTACGACCCGGCGGGAATTTCGTTTCTGCTTGAGAAAACATTTGCATTCGTAGTCGCTGTGGAAGGTAATTCCAGGCGGGCAGTGGGTATGGGTAGGATCATATCGGACGGGGTGAGCGACGCATATATTCAGGATATCGTAGTTTTACACGAATATCGAGGAAAGGGGATCGGGAAAAAAATACTTGAAAAGTTGGTGGATCACTGCCGAAAACAAGGCCTCGTATGGATCGGCCTCATTGCCGAGGAAGGTACCGAGGATTTTTACCTCCCTCTGGGATTCAACAGGTTCTCCGGGCAGCCAATGGTGTATGAGCCAGGTGATAACTGATGTTATCTACCGAAGATTTCAGACATGTATCTTTTGAACACAAGACGTTTTTCATGGAATTCCAGTCCCGATATCCTCCGGTGCACTCTGATTATATATTCTCAACCATGGTATGTTGGCAGCATTATATGCGTTATTCTTATACGAAATATCACGATTCCGTAATCATCATGACCGAGCATGAAGGCGAAGTCCGTTTCAGGCCCCCCATGGGACCGAGAGATTGCGTGGTATTGGAAGAGGTCATAAAGCTGTGTAAAGAGATAAACGGCGAAAATTCATTTTCAGTTGTGGACCCGGAAATGAAGGATTGGCTGGAGGCGGAGTTCCCGAATATGGCATTTCATCCACAGCGAGATTATTTCGATTATGTTTATCTTGCCAGAGACCTTGCGGAGCTTCCTGGAAAAAAATATCTTAAGATACGAAATCAACTCAATTATTTCCTGAAGCATAATTCTTTCACTGTGGAACCGATTCGTGAGGAAAACATTGCCGAAACAAGGGAATTTCTCATAAAATGGTGCTTACAGAAAGGATGCAGTGAAGAACCCCTTCTCAATAGCGAAAGAATCGCCGTCCAGACAGCCCTCGCGAATTTTTCCAAACTAGGATTATCGGGCCTGATCCTTCGCATAAATGGCATCGTTGAAGCGTTTTCAGTGTTTGAGAAAATGAGCAAAGATACCGCGGTTGTCCATTTTGAAAAAGCAAACTTCGATTTCAAGGGTATATACCAGGTCATCAACAGGGAAACCGCAAAGTTTCTCCGGAACGATTATAAATTCATCAATAGAGAAGCGGACATGGGTATAAAGGGACTGAGAAAAGCAAAGGAAAAATATCATCCCCATCACTACGTGGAAGTTTACCACGTATAAGCCAAGCTGTATGAATAATCATAATGGGATCGTGGAAATCAGCATTTTCTCAGGAAAGTTTCGGATAGGGGTACTCTTGGGCACGGTTTTGAAAACTCAATATCTTTGGATTTAATATTCGTCCGTTCTCCATCTCCACGGCATTTCGAATGGTGGGATCCTTTTCCCAGACCTCTTTACCGCCCATAACGGTTCCAATAAAGGGAATAAGAGCAGAACTTATCTCGTATGATGCAGAATACCAGAGGTAGGATGGAGAGTGGTCGACTGCGTAATATAGTAATTTACCGGCCATGAAGTTGGGTTTATCAAAGGACGTAGGGCGAGCAAATTCAAATCCCATTCCCAGATCGCAGCTTACATCGATTATAAGAGCCCCCGGTCTTAATTTATCCAGATCCGTGTTTCGGACGAACATCAAAGGTCGATCAGTGTCCTGAAGAATGCAGTTAATAATAATATCATAGCTTCCCAATTCCTCGGGGCTAGGGATAATTTGGTTATCCTTTACCATTAATACATCGGAACTTCCAGGACTTTCTCTCATATACCGACCATGCTTTACAGAGGGAATCGGGGCGATTACAGCATAGTCGGGCCTCTGAGTAAATAACGTGATGTCAGTATATCCTTGTCCTACCAAAGCATGTATGGCACCACGACCCGTTGAACCGAAACTGATAACCGCGGCTCGCTTTGCCGGGCCGTAATGTCCGGTCATCCCGGCAAGCCCAAGTGCGTGAAGCACACTGCAGTAACCGGCCATCTCATTGTTCTTATGAAAGACGTGCAGATCCTTAAACATGTCTCGTTTCCATAGATACATTGCTTCCCAGGCAATCAAGGTCATCTTTTTATCGATTCCCATCTGTGTGATAGGTTCCCCCTGTACGCAATGCGGCCAACCCCAGAGAATTTGGCCATCCCGGAAAAAAGGAAAATCCCCCTCAGTGGGTTTGGGGAGTAGAATGATGTCGCATTTTTCGAAAAGCTCTTCGCGAGGCAAAATACCGGCTACCAATTTCTTTAGCCCTTTATCGTTCACACCGAATGGTTTGCCGTATCCTTCTTCGATATAGATACGGTTACGTAATGGACCATCCAATTCCAATAGATGGGACGGGAAAATTGGAACCCTGTGTTCATTCTCTTTTTTTGATGAGCCAATAACACCCATTGTCAATTCATTAGAGGTCATTAATTTCACCTTTTCATTCAATACCTTTCGTAGAGCACCATCTGTATTGCATATAAGTAATTTGCCGCTGTTATCTGCATTTAAGTTATCCTTATAAATCTTTCACTCTATAATCTGGCGATCAAGGAACTTCACCCTGAGAATGACTTTTAAAAAAATCTTAGATGGTCCTCAAACCTGGAAAGAAAAGCTCACCCACCATACTTCCCATGGCCATCGTCCACATTCTTCTTTTGTAAATTCTCCGGGCTGTACCGCGAGTTGATGAACAATGGAACATACCCTTCGGGAACCCTTCCATAAGGACGAGGTTCTTCGATCTCCTGCACCGGTCGCGGTTCTTCCATCTTGCGTCTTCTTTTGAAAATATAGATTATCTGTACGACCACCAGAGCGATCAATATAACAAAAAACCAGGTCCATATAGACCAGCAGATACCACCTGAACTGACGGATTCACTGCCAGTGCCATCATCGTTATCGTCATCATCTGCCGCAGGACTCTCACCTGCCACCGTTACGGGAATTGTCAGCTCTTTGGTTATATTTTTGTAGACTGCTTTTATTATCAATTGTAAATTCCCACTGTTCATCACATCTTCAACGGAAATTCCAGGCAGATTGACGAGGCCCGAAATGCCTGTAATAACGCCAACCTTTGCAAGAATCGAAGCGGGTACGTATGCGTAATCCGCAAAAGGTCCAGCCGTATCGAAATAAAGGGTAATGGGAGCATTGCCATTGTTTTTCACGGTAAAATTGAAAGTTGCATTCACATCCCTTTCGATATCCAAACGGGAGATTTCCGTGTTAATGTCGAATTCGATTATAGGCTGAAACGAGTCGTTGACGAAAAAAGACCATGTCGCGCTTAAACATTCACCTACATAGGGCCCGGCAACGGGGATCACGGACCAGTAGTAGATCGAAGCAACATCCAGATTCGTTATCAAATAATTTTCCTCATTTGTAACGGCGATCTCGATCAGGTTATCCATTGTCTTGTTGAGTAACACACGGTACGAGACCGGATATTCCGTTGGATTAGTGGTCTCCCATTCCAGATTGATGGAATTCGTATCGATCGTTCCTACGTTCTGGGGGAACATAAGTTTCGTTCGCGGTATCGGGATATATGCATCTATTTCAAAACTCCAGATCCCATCCATGGAAACCGACGAGGAGACATTGTCTTTAGCTTCGACGTACCAGTAGTAAGTTGAGCCGTCATCAAGGCCAGAAAGGGTATGATTAGCGAACTTGAGATCCGAAACGTTCAGCGGAGGATTTTCGGTCTTGCCTAAGTACAGGTCATAGGAAATATCCTTTGGATTATTGTCGACATCAAAAACATCCCATGACAACGTTACGTTGGTATACTCCAGTATCCCGCCATCCATTGGGGATATGTGCCAGGAAGAGGGAGGATCGTTTACATTGTTGACGACTATATCGAAAGCGGGAGCTAGGGTGGAAATTCCGAAGATATTTTCACAGCTGACCACCACCGATGCTTTCCCGGTCCAGTTATCTGCGAGATGGTCAACGGCCAGGTAGGAGCCTGTCACGGAAAGGTTGACGTTGCCATCCTCGGAATTGCTTTGGACCGCATAAGCGGGTGGAGAAAATACCGAATACTGGTCCTCAAAATATTCCGATAGATCAACAATATTGTCATTAAGCGTATCTTCCAATATATTAATGGTTTCAATATCTTTAATGAAGATCGGTGAATCGGGTTCTTTTAGGTAAGCCCCCCACTCTTTCAATGCCGGTGTTTCCGTTTTCGACCCTCCCAAGCGCGCTTCCAGGTAAATTGATGGATGCGCCATCGGATTCATCCAACTAAGGTCGAAAGAACCGTATGAATGGTCAGTAACATCCTTCATCAGTTCCTGGCCGGTAGCTGTATCGAACACGGAAATATTCAGATAGGTTCCCGCGGGTACGATTCTATTGAATGAGACGGAATCCCAGACGAAACTGTCGGGCGGCTTTATTTCCACTGAACGAAGTCTGCCTTCCGGTCGAAACAACATTGCGTTACGTACCGCCATCCCGGATGTGACGGTTGTGTTCGTGATACAAAGCTCATCAATATTACCTCTGTAATAATCACTTTTCGCAGGCCCGTCGCACCCAATATTCAGCACAGCCGAGTCCGAGGACAAGGTGCCCGCGGCAGAGATTGCGTGGTCCGCCCCCACAAGTTCACCATCGACATAGAGAGAAATACTATCCTGAGAATCCTTTGATGCTGCAAAATTATGCCACTCACTATCCTGAAAGGTACCGGTTGATGTTACAACGTCGTCGGGGCCCCACAATGCGTCATCGTCGATCCCGAAAGAGAGATGCCCGTCGGAGCTTAGCCAGACCTTGTACCCTTGATCGGAATCATAATGGGATACGATATGCTGCTCAAGGACAAAATCCACAACAAGAAGAGGCGCGGCCTCGGTTTCACCATCATAGGATTCCGCGGTCCTTAGGCCGGTTCCCACAACAATGGCAACGAGAGAATTGCCAAAGGCCCAACCGTCCCGATCCACGATCTCCTGGATGATGGGCGATAGATCCTCCGATTGATGTTTTTCGTTAATTACGTTCCAGGGGGGAACATTGCTCCACTGAACGTAATTCGAAGTTTTCGGCCTACTGGAAATATCGAAAGAATTACTGGTGAAACCGGTGGCATCATCCGTATCCTCGCAGTAAAAACGCAGATCGGTGGCTCCCGATTCCGCCTCGTCGCATTCGAACTCAATATACGCATTTTTTATGGTAGCCCCATTGGGTATCTCCACATTCTGAAAACGCATCCCCACGTGCTGTAGTCCCTTCCCGCTGTTATCGACCAATTCTAGGTCGGATGAGTCAAGGTCCATTCTTCCAGCGGAGTTCATTGCATACTCCTCTGCGTCGTCATTACGCTCTATGACCCTGACGGATATGCTGCCGCCCGGATACGGGCCCGGACTCTTGAACCAGCCGGTAATCCCGAAGCTCGCCGTCCCGAAATTGAACTTATCAGTGTAAGGAACACCCACATAATCATTCACGCCGTCCAATGCCAGCGATCCATGGAAAAGTCCACCTGCTATCATCCCCCCGTATATCGTCCCGTCATTCCCGTGACCGCTGGAATCATAAGCGGTGTTCCATGTCCCGTTGTCGAAATGCCATAGCCCTGCGCTGTGTTCACCCGGAACCATAAAATTATCCTGCAGCTGAGCCTGTCCGCCCGTCACACTGATATTTTCTTTGGAAGAAATGCTATCCGTATCAATAAAATTGTCAAAAAAATATTCTTCAGAGACAGCACGGGGCGAGATCGATCTTTCCAGGGAAGTGAAATTCGAACCCGTGGTATCATGAAAACTATTTCCACCCTCTTGGGTCGAAAATGGGATGGAGATTAACATGCCCATTATGATAATGAATATTATCGGTGCGGATATTCTTTGTATCATGTATCAAGTTCTCCCAAATATGTGAATCGCTTATATATTATTCATAATATTATATTCTATTTTCTCTTGGAATTAGTTTCAAAGAAAGCTCGTACTCTGCGTTTGCTCGCTCGGGTAGTGCCGCCCCTTTGTGCTCTTCGATGTGGTATTTGTTACAAATTCTCTCAAGTGACTATTCCTCGACACCCCTTCTACCGTGGAGCTCTTTTGCCATACGAATATTCACATCCGCCTTGTGAATAATTATAAGTGCAGTACCCAGCAGTAACGTCGAAATTCCAAAACCGAAGGTGAACATCCCCGTCACACAAAATATCTTCGCAGCTCGATTCCTTCCATTCTTTAAAGCTAAAATTCCCAATAACTGAGTTATAGTCGTTACCGAAAAAAACAGAGTGAAACCGGTGCAGTAATTTCCCATACGGGCTGACGATAGATGGCCGGATTCCACGACACCAGTTTCGTTTCCTATCACGAAATCGAGATGATAGGTTCGGTCCGGTTCATTGAATACGTTATACGTGGTCAGGAGGTGAACCCGTCTTAATGAACCGTTATAATAAATCTCGATTGTGGTATCACCTGGCTCCACCTGCTGCACCGAAAAGAAACCGGTACTGTTCGTCGAGATGTTCGCCGTGACGCCGGAGATCATAATTTCCGCACCCAAGACAGGAGCCCCGTGCTCATCCACCACATCACCGGATATGTTTACTCCGGCACCAAGACTGCCCAGCCTGTTTCCCAGTACCAGTAGAAAAACGATAAATACCACGGACCAGAAAAGTGACATGAACATCATTATCCGGGCTCGCCTCAGAAGCGGTGCAGCCGATTCTTCCAAGCGTTTAGCACCCTCGGGTACCATAATAATCATTCCTTCGGAGGTTTTAATTCAGGAAGTTCATCCAGAGAACTAATGAAGAATGTGGGGTTGGTCTTGTCGTAATTGTGAAAATGGCTTCGGATAAGATGAGCCGTATAAACCCCTGCGGCATCACCCGCCATAACGTCCAGTTCGCTGTCACCGATCATCAAAGCCTTGTCGGGTGAAACACCCATTTTTTCCAGGACCACATTTATACCGTGGGGATGCGGTTTTGAATATTCTTCATTGTACTGTGTCGCGTACAAAAACTCGAAATGATCCTTGAGACCGGTTCTGCGCAGCTCCAGTCTCGCGACCGAATCCGGAGTGTTGCTCACCATTGCGATCCGGCCCTTGAGACGGTCCAGTGCTCCCACGTCCGGATAGGCTTTCAGGAATCCTTCATCGAGAAGCCGTTCCCGCTCCTTGTAATCCTCCTCCTCCAGCCTTTTCCAGTAGTCCCGCGGTTCCTTTATACCCAGTCCCCGGAGATAGAGATTCGACTCATGGTTGGGCAGCTTGAGAGCAGTGTAGAGATCGTCGTCGGGAGGAAGAAATACACCAAATTCCTCGTAAACGCGTCTTTGAAACTTTCGAAACCAGGTAATGTCCTTGATATCGATGAGGGTTCCGTCCAGATCGAAAATATAAGCATCGAACATCACCTGCGTTAAGGGAACGATTATATTTTAATATTGTTTCCAATGGTCAATGGAATTGTGCTGGGTTGTTGTGTTAACGGCGATAGTGCAAATTGGATTTTTTTATATCGTGGACGAGAGCGCCGTTTGCTTCAGCTCGGCGCTCTCTTAAGATAAGAAAGTCGGTGCCACTTCATAGAAGTTCAGGCAAAGAAGATTTCCGGACTGAGCCAGAACCCCCTAATTTTTTGAATATAAATCAAAAATATCAAATAACCCAAATTTCATTCATACCTGTGTGATACATTGAGAAATGCCTGGATCAGCTTGGTAATAATAACGATCTTTCTTGTTGCCACGCTTTTCGTCGGCTGCACGGATGATCCTGATGAAAAGGACGACGGGAAAGATTTTCCAGATAACAAAGACGATGACGACATGGAAGATGACGATAATACCGGCGATGATGATGATGACGATACACCGAAAGACCCGCAGATATCCGGTTTCGATTTCAAGCTTGAGACTGGCACTTTTTGGAATTTCTACTGGAAGACTGAGGACTACTCCTGGGTTCAGGGAAATGATCCAAACACGGATACATTTATCGGTGATTTCAAGGTCGAACTGGGGGTCTCTGTGGACATTGACGGCGTTAATGCTTTTGCGGTGAGCGTATCCGGAGACAGCACCGACGAGGATTTCGATTTCGCTCCGATATGGACTCACCTTGCCGTTGACGGAAATCAGCTTCTCGGATCCACCGACGGCCTAACGCTCGAGATAGTATTCGACGGCATGACCGGGAAATGGATGGGAGGCGGTTTCTTCACATCTTTCCCCGATGATACGGAGCTCACGGCAAAATCGGGCCAGATCAGCAACGAATACATAGAAACACCGGCATACTCGGTGGGGCGGTCGGACAGCCAAACCGGCACGGTGTATATACCGGAGACCGGGGAGACCATCGACACCGGTGATGACGATATCACATACAATGAGAATGAATACTTCAAAGGAGGTCTGGGGCCGGTGGGATACTATTATTACTATTCCTATTCAAGCGACGGCGGCGGATTTTACACGTCATTTTCCACCAAACGGATCGTGGGACTGGTAGAAACCACACTTACTGCAGATGACGGTTTCGTGCCCAAGCTGCCTCCGTGGGTCCGCAAGAGCGACATGCCGGTATCCAGGAACAAGGGATCCGCTGCGGCGGTGGATGACATAATATATCTGGTTGGTGGTGGTGTTACCGGAGTGGATGCATATGATCCAGTCACTGACACGTGGTCGGAAAAGACTCCCATGCCAGTTGTGAGATACGAGACTACAAGTGCATCGGTGAGCGGCAAGATATACGTTTTCGGAAGCGAGAGCACCCGGGTGGACGTCTACTATCCCACCATGGACAGCTGGACCACTGCCGGAGATATGCCGAAGGAGTATGAATACGTGAGATGCGCTGCAGTGGGGGACCAGATCGTTCTCATGGGTGATACCAGCTCAAAATGGTACGACCCGAACATCGAGGTCCAGATGTACACCCCAGGCGAGGAAAAGTGGGAGCTCATGGGAACTCTGCCCAGCGATCTGGAAAGGACCGCCTTTGCCCTAGCCGCCGTGGATTCGTACGTATTCGTCATCGGTGGTTACAAGGGGGATCTCGACCCAAAGCAGACGCTTCGGTATCATGCCGGAACAGAGATAATTGAAGAGGAAGGATGGCTCAATGAGGCCCGAAGCTTTTCCACGGCGGCCTCGGTGGACGGCGAGATATTCGCCATCGGGGGCCATACGGATGCCGGTTACAAGGATGCTGTGGAATCTTACGACACGTCATCTTCCGGGAACTACTGGTTCGAACGCTCGTCCATGTCAACGCCCAGATCGCATATAACTTGCGCTGTTGTTGATGACGTAATATATGTTTTCGGCGGGCAGAACAATGACAAGCTTAAGTTGGTAGAGAAATACGATCCGGCAACGGACGTGGAGATAAACGTCGTTGAATAAGACCCCTTCGGTCGCTATTCCGTCCCGGACCTGATAAGTTCCACAGTTATCCTACTTTATAACGATAAATAAAAAATAAAATAGAAATAGTGGGATAACTATTAGATAATGTATGGTATCGGTGAAAACCAGGACCGTGAAAGGAAATGATTACGTATATGTTTCCGCAACGGCATCCTTTAGAGGAGAGAAGAAAAGTTTCGAGAAGATGGTGGGGCGGAAAGGTACGGACGAAAGTCTCCTTGCCGACAGGATAAAATTCTATTCGGAGCTGATGTCTCTAAAGGCCGATCTATACCGAATGTATCTTGAGATAAAAGGCACAAAATTGGATCATCTGGATAAAAAATGCGCGATTTTTCTGGTACTGCTGCCATCGTTCTACAGAAAATACCTGTCGAACCTGTACCCTTCCGAGTTGGAAAAATACAGAAATAATTTCGATGTACGTTATATTCACAATACAAATGCAATAGAGGGAAATACCATATCACTAAAAGAAACTGCAATGATGCTGGACCACAATCTATCACCCAGATCGAAGAAATTAAGAGAGATCCACGAGATAGAGAACTTCACGAAGGTTCTTAATTACGTAAGAAAATATGATAAGGGCATCAACAAGAAATTTATGCTGAAACTTCATGAATTGATAACCAGGAACATAGACGACAACACTGCAGGGAACTTCCGAAGGATAAGCATAGGTATCTCGGGAAGCAAATGGGAACCTGTCCCCGCCATCTCGGTACAGGAGGAGCTGGATGATCTGCTGAAGTGGTATAAGGGGGGAAAAGAAAAAATAAATCCATTTGAGCTCGCAGGCATATTCAATCATCGGTTCCTTCAGATACACCCCTTCGTGGACGGGAACGGAAGGGTAGCGAGGGAACTTTTTAATTTCATACTCCAAAGAGCCGGATTCCCACCCATCATCGTTCCGGTGATAAGACGCGACGACTACATGGATTATCTTGAAAAGGCGGATGAAGGCGATATCAGGCCGTTACTTAGATTCTATTTTCAATTATTGGTTACAGATTATATCATGGTTGTAAGCGAGGTATTCGCGCAGGAACAGATGAAGTTTACCGATAGTTTGAAAAGTGTCGATGAGGATGAGATCACCGGTTCTGAATTAATGGAATACTTCGAGATACTAAGATGGTTCTTTGGTTTGCTGGGTGAGTTGTACGAGGGTGATGTCTTCAAGCTCGAGGATGTGGGGAAGTTGATGGAAGGATTGTCAATATCGCAATGAACTCTTCTTTCACAGCGATCCAACTTGGGTATTTTTCCATGACCTCTTTGCTATTTTCTATCTTCTTACATACTTCTCCCAACCTTATTTATTTTAGAAAATAATGCATCTTTCATAATATCTTGTTCATTATCTATAACCAACATCCATTTTTGTTCATCCGGGTGGGGCCACTCAATGATATTACAATACAAATCCTGTTCCCCCGCCAGATCTTTCATTTTTTCTATCGTATAGAAAACACAGGGAGGATAAACCCATTCCTCACCCGAATAATTTTCTTCCCCTTGACTGAAGGTTGCAACAATTATTGAGTTTTCTTTCATCGATTTTCTAATTTCACTAAAGCACCTTTTTATCTGCCTTTCGGATGCATGAGTGAAAATAGATTGAGCAAGGAAGAAGTCAAATTGCACTCCGAAAGTAGTGCATGAAAAATTATTATCATTGATTATGGTTGGTTCTTTGATCTTGAAAATATCCTTACCCAATTCCAATTCAATTCCCTCTTCGATTAACCATTGATTTGGTTCAATCCCATAATACCTTCCTGGAAGTAAATATGGAATAAACAATTTCCCTCCTCTCAACGAACCGCACCCAATGTCTAATAGATAGTGCTCCTCTCTAAGACCAAGTGAGGTTAACAAATTGAACTGTATTGCTGAACATAGGTCGTAGTTCTTTGCCGGTCCCACATAGGCCCTGTAATGTCTTGCTCCATTCTCCAAGTCAAGTCCCAATCGAGCTTCTTCTGAAATCACTTTCATAAAACCATGCTCCTAACCAAACAGTATTGTAATTTGTTCCTTCAAATCTTCAATAGAGATTTTATTTATATCGAACGCCTCCAGCCCCCCGACTCTTGCTGGTATGATATCAAAATCCAGTGAATCACCCACCATGGCAACAGCACCGTATTCTTCTCTTAGATATTGATATGTCCTAGCTTCCTTCTCCATACCCAATGGAATAATTCGAGGATTGGATGAAATCTTATCAGTAACGAAGACGTGTGGATTTCCCGGTAGAAAGTCGTCTGGAAATCGGTCCAGTTTGAATCCCGCTTCAGTTGCAGATGAATCAGTAAAAAGATAATATATATGTTCATTTCCAATGATAGTATTAAGAAGATCAGTTATTTTGGGAAAAACCTTCATTTCTTCAAGACTTTTCCAATAAATATTATTAAGTTCTGGTAGGTGATTTTCAATAAGCCTCTCTTCAACACCGAGGAAGCTAAGAAGCATTCTGAAACGTATGTTTAGATCATTTTTATCATTCATTCGGAAGACGCTGAATTGTACATTGGTGATTTTATTCAACAGTTCTCTGTTTATCTGTACTTCAAATTGAGGAAAACACTTCTTTAGGTATTCCAAACACTGCTCATAAGCAATTATTTTTCGCTCTTGGGCATCGCAAATGGTACCGTCTATATCGATTAATACGCTTTTCCCTCGTTTGCACATTTCAACTCATTCCCTGATCACTTTGATGATATTCCCACGCTCATCGATCCATACAATTCTGTCGTCGATTTCCTCTGCCCATGCAAATCCATTATAGAAATTATCGACCAATCTGAAACGGTGGGAGTATAATTCTTCACCATTCTTGTTGATATGAAAACAACCCTGCTCATCTTCAGCGACAGCATACCTTTTATGGAATATTCCAACATTGATAAAGGTTCTCTCATACACTCTATTTCCATTGCGATCTATATGAAAAACTCCTTCGGAATCTCTAACTCCCGCTACTCCTTCATTGAAATCGCCCACATGAAGATATCTTTCAGGGTATGTCCTATTTCCATCTAATTTGATATGGAAGAAATTTCCATCTCGATCGCAAACAGGGGCCAATCCCTCATTGAAATTTCCCGCCCACACATATCTATCCTCGTATACCTCGTTTCCATCAAGATCTATGTGGTAGTATTCACCGTTCTCAACAACTGCCGCTAATCCACCATAATACCCGAAGGTTCTGCCGTATCGTTCAGGATATAACGGCTCTCCGTTTTCAAGAATGTGATATGCACCGCTATCATCCAAGACTGGTGCACGAGAGTAACGAAATGCCAAAACGGATAGAAAACGTTTCTTATAAGCCTCTGTACCATCGGGTCTGATATGATGTGTCCCATCACTGGATACTCGTAGGTTTTTCCAGTATACCTTCTTCTCGACAATCTCGTTATTTGCCATATTAATTTTCATCCTTATGTTCGTCTGGAGGGCGTCTCATATTGCATTTTCCGCATACTTCACTAACACCCCATTTCCTTATGAATTCCGAATATTTCCTTCCTTTCCATAATTCGATGAAATCATCATCCTTTACATTTCCAAAATACCCGAATTTCTTCCGAAGCGCATCTGGAGAACAGCACACATTAAAGGTTCCGTCCCATGCTATCCAGGCCTCATTTCCTACAAAAGGACATCTCCAATGAGATGGCACTATTGAGGATATATCATCGGTTTTGATTTTATAAACGTTCTCCAGTTTGAACTTGTTGCCGTTACTTAAACGGGAATTCTCTGCAATCTTGTGGAGTATTTCTACCATCGAGTTCCATCGCTTGATACTATTCTTGTTCCTTCTCAATGACTGAATGGTTAGTTCTGGCCATGTTACCCATAGATGATGTCCCTTGAATCGATCCACATCCATATCTATGGCCATCTTCAAAATAGCAGGCAACTCTTTCAAATTGTTCTCCATGTAAGTGACCTGGAAAGTAATGGTCGGTTCGTTCCAATTGTTCCTTCGAAACGAGTCTCTGATTTTTATAAGATCCGTAATATTTTCGATCAACTTCTCATGTGAGATTCCATTCATTATCATCTCAGATGTGTATTTCGTAGCTCCGTTAATGGATATTTTCACATCGCTGGCCACGGGAAGAATCATTCCCCCCCACTCTTTCACCCCTCTTCCCGAAAAGGTCCCATTCGTTGTGAGGTTCATTTTCAAATCGAACTTTTTTACAAGGTCGATTATCCTTTCGAAATCTCGATATAGCAGAGGTTCTCCCATAGTGCTAGGTATTATCTCTCTAAGGCCACGATCTACTGCGCTTTCGACCACCTTTTCAATGATTTGAACGTCCATTATCCGTTTATACTTTCTTTCAGTGGTTCTATAATTGCTATGTTCTTCACACATTATGCAGTTCAGATTGCATATGTCGGGATTGGTATCAAAGGTTATTCTCCAAGGGGCGTCCATGGAGCTCACTTCATCACCTTTTCGTACAATTTCATAACGGACCTTGCATCATCCTCTATTGAACGGACCTTTGAAGGTCTGATTTCTAGTTCGTTCAGAACCGTAGGATTCGAAATTATCCCTTGAAGCACTTTACGCAGGGAATCACTGTTTCCGACATTAAAAAGGAAACCATCATTTCCATCCTCCACAAGTTCCTTCATTCCACCTATATCCGATGTAATCACCGGTACTCCCGCAAGAAAGGCCTCTTGAATTACTAACGGGGAATTCTCGTACCATACGGACGGTACTATGAGCACGTCCATGTCATCCAGAACCGTCTGTATCTCCCAATTGTTGTAACAACCCTTAAAATGAACATTTTCATTTGCATATTTTTCCAGGAAAGATTTATCCAGTTGGCTGTTGCCGTAGATGATTAGATTGGCACCTTTTGTATTCCAAAATGCTTCAAGCATCATTTTAATTCCTTTGACCGGGATTACGCGCCCCATAAAGCCAAAACTGATATTTTCATCACCTGAGTAGTGTTTCTTCTGATACTCAATTATATTCTTATCGAATCCATACTTGGAATAAGAAATCTTGCTTTCATCGACACCATTGCGGATAAAATACTTCATAAGGTATTTTGACGGGGAGAGGAAATAATCGATCTTCTTAATAATTCGATTCATATGATTGACGTATTCCATATATCGTTCCCGAGTGACACAGTGCTTGAATTTGGCCCTTAAACATTGATAGCACATTTCGTGTTCTGGATTTGGGCATAGGTCTAAATTTTCCTTTATTGCCTGCCCCCTGATGCACCTCAGCCAGAAATCGTGAAGTGTGTAGATCACCGGAAGATCGAATTCATCTTTGATCACGTTGATAATATTCGTGGAAAGATGGGAAAGATGACCTATGTGGACGACATCTGGATGGATTCTTTGGATATATTTTCTCAAAGCAGCATCCATCTTAAGGTCAAGATATTTATCCTCAAGTGTATAATCCCGAAGAGGTTTATTTATTCTTCGAATTTTAACCTCGTTTATTACTTCATCGAGATGTGAATATGCATTCTCATATGGATTCTCCATACGCGTGAAGACGTACACTTCGGCGTATTTGGTTAATTCATTAGAGAGATTATATGTGTAAACTTCGGATCCTGCCATGTAATAGGGCGGATAACCGTGAATTATCTGTAACACCCTCATTTTGTAAATTCCTCCTTGTAAAGACCAATGGTACGATCAATGCCCTCTTTTGGAAATATTGTGGCACGGTATCCAAGTAATCTTCTTGCTTTTTCAGGGTTTCCAATAAAGCGTTCCACATCATAATTACGCGGATCGGAATAAGTTGTCTTTGGCCTGTTCTCCACATTATTCGATATGATATCCAAAACTTCCTGAAGTGTTGTTCCTTTTCCTGTGAGAATGTGGAATTTGTCATAATATCGGATATTCGTGTTAGAGAGAAGTTCACTCATCTTGATTATACCGGTTACAGTATCGTCGATGTGGGTGAAATCGAATATCTGAGCTCCTCCATGAATATTCAGTTCTTCATCGTTCAGGGAATTCAGGATAAAACGGGGAATTACCCTATCCAGGATATCATATACTCCACCGTACACATTTGAGAATCTAAGTACACCAGTTCGAAGACCGTATTTTTTGAAATACTCATTACACATTCGCTCCCCGTCTATTTTCGTTTTTCCATAGACATTCGCTACCTTGTAGGGTGCGTTTTCCGAGACGGGAAGTACATCCGGTTCCCCGTATACTTCCCTGCTGCTCCCAAAGATAACCCACGGATTATTGCCCGACAACCTTGCGGCCTCCAATACATTGGAGATTCCGTTGACATTGATATTGATACATTCATCCGGTCTTTCATGTCCCCATATAACCCTCGATACGGCTGCGAGGTGAATGATACCATGAACATTCTTGGAGATATTATTCACCTTTTCAGAATCCCTGATATCGACATCATGATAAGTGATTTCATTCTGGATTTTCCGTAATGAACCGTGGTCCTTTCGATTGTCAAGAATATCTACGGTATGTCCCATTTTCAGCAGAACCTTTGCCGTGCTGGAACCAATGAATCCTGCTCCACCGGTAATTAATATTCTCATTCACTCATCCTTTTGGTTTATTTCTATTGTTGTTGATATGCAGATAAAAAAGCTTTGGGAATAAATCCCAAAGCCCAACCAATGGTTTATTATTTTTTATTCTTCGCCGCTGCTCGCTGGGCTCTTGCCTTGAAGCCTTGGTTTCTACCTGACTTGTCGGCACTAGATTGAATCCTAGCTGCAGCTTTCGCTGACATATTGGATTTTGTCATGGACTTTACCTCCGTTCGTATATTTTATAGGGGAAAGCCCAGTTCTATGAACAAAGTTCACTAGAAAAGACATTCTATTCCGATAAAACCTTTCTACCTTCACAGGCATCCAGAAAATCGATGCTGAATATCCTACGATATCCTCATCGAAGGATATATTGGTATTTAAAGTATTTTTTACATCATTGGGCATAGTCCCCATTCTCCTAGGAGTACGCGCACCTCCCGGAGAGTTTCCAGAATGGAATGACTAGGTTTCCACTAAGGGTGACGTATTCCTGATGATATATATTTAGATAACAGGTATTAAAGTTTTCTTATATATTCTTTATAGAAGGTGTTTTTCTACCACTATGAGAATGATAATCCAGATTTTGAATAAACAGATGGAACAAATTAAAAAGGTATTGATTACTATTCCCTCCCATTGTCACAATTTAATATGGATGAACTTGCATGTCAAGCAGCGAACTGGACATTAAAACCCTTGAGAACTGGCTATGGGAAGCAGCCTGTAGAATACGGGGGGAAATCGACGCAGCGAAATACAAGGATTACATACTTCCACTAATATTCTTTAAAAGGCTATCGGACGTTTTTGAGGACGAAGTCATCAAGCTATCTCGAAATTACGGCAACAGAGAAGTTGCTGAGGAATTTGTGGAAGGGGACCACGGCCTCGTAAGATTCTTTATTCCAAAAAAGGCGAGGTGGGATGAATTAGCAAAGCAAACTACTGGTGTGGGAGAATATCTCACAGACGCGGTCCGTACAATTTCCAGAGAAAACCTGAAATTACAGGGAGTAATAGACATTGTGGATTTCAACGCCACAGCTGCGGGACAGCGGATAATCAGCGATGACAAGCTGAGATTACTGATAGACGTTCTTGGACGGTATAGGCTTGGAATAGACGATGTGGAGCCCGACATACTTGGAAGAACGAGTACCTTCTTAGAAAGTTCGCGGAAGGATCCGGACAGAGCGCCGGAGAATTCTATACGCCGAGAGAAGTGGCAATATTGATGTCACACATTCTCGATCCCGGTGCAGGCCAAGAGATATACGATCCTTGTTGCGGTTCAGGCGGTTTGCTGATAAAAAGCTATCTTAGATTCAGAGAAAAATTCGAAAATCGCCCTAACGTAGAGCCGTTGAGATTCTTCGGTCAGGAAATTCTCCACTCCACCTTTGCCATGGCAAAGATGAATTCATTCATACATGATATGGAGGCGAACATAACGCTCGGAGACACGATGAACCGCCCAGCTTTCAAGAATAGGGGTGGTTCGCTGAGAAAGTTCGATCTCGTCACTGCTAATCCAATGTGGAACCAGAAATTCTCGCAGGATATCTTCGAGAATGATCCGTATGAGCGATTCGATATGGGTTATCCACCGTCAAGCAGTGCAGACTGGGGCTGGATACAGCACATGAACAAATCATTGCGGGATGACGGTAAGATGGCAGTGGTACTCGATACGGGAGCTGTATCGCGGGGAAGCGGGAATAAAGGAAGGAACAGGGAGCGGGACATAAGAAAAGAATTCGTTGAGAAGGATTGGGTAGAGGGAGTAATCCTGATGCCCGAGAATTTATTCTATAACACCACTGCACCCGGTATAATACTTGTTATCAACAAGAATAAGAGAACTGAAAACGAGATAATGCTAATAAACGCCTCTAAGCTGTTCAAAAAGGGAAGACCGAAGAACTACCTTCCGGATGAAAGTATCAAACAGATCTCGGGGATATACCTTGGATGGAAGGAAGAGGATGGTATCGGTAAGATAATCAAGAAAGAGGAAGCGGCGAAGAATGATTATAATCTGAGCCCTTCAAGATACGTAGCACAGGATGAGGAGGACAAAACCCTGCCGGTGGAAGACGCACTGCTGTTGCTACGGGAAGCCGAAAAAGAGAGAAAAGAAGCGGATGGGAAGATGAGGGAGATATTGGAAAAATTGGGGATGGAGCTATGAAATGGACCGATGAGAGATTGAAATTACTCATCGAACAGGGGGAAGGTTATGATCTGGAATTCAAAGAGTCCTTTTCAAAGAAGATCGGGGTGGAAATCTGTGCATTTGCGAACGGTAACGGTGGAAAAATACTGCTGGGAATCACCGACCGCGGGGTCATGAAAGGGGTAAATACTACCCAGAAAACTACCCAGAAAACTACCCGGAAACAAGATGAAATAATTGATTATTTAAGAGAACATCCATTTGCCAGCAGGAAAGAATTGGCCGAAAAGATAGATAAAATAACAGAAAATGGTGTGAAATATAATCTTAAGCGTTTGAAAGAATTGGGTATAATAAAGAGAGTCGGCCCGGATAAAGGCGGTCACTGGGAGGTAATCACATCCTGAAGCACGATAAAAAAATCTACGATTCATTCCAGCAGTCCGTAATCCGAGCGAAGGCATTGGCGGAGCTTCAGGATGGGGTGGAGATGGTGAAGGAAGTGATCGATTTAAACTGGGATGTAATGGCGTATTTTCAAAAGAAAGCTCCGGAAATTGCTCCATTATTTGAGATTCATAAAAGAATCCTTGATCGGTCAAAAAAGCCTCCTAAAAAAGTTAAGAAAATATTTCTTGATGAGTTTGGTGAAGAAATTCAAAAGGAGGCTGATGGATATCAAGCGTATGTAGAATCAATAAACACAAAGGAAGGGAGAAAAGGATTGAAAAAAGCATTTGCACCAATGGCATATTTATTCAGGTCTTCAGAGATAATTTCAAAAAAACCGCTCTACTATGAAGCAGTAGTTTCAGCTGTGACGGCGTTTGAAACATATCTAAAAGATACTATAATCAATCTAATCACCGATAATAGAAAAGTTGAACAGAGGTTCTTTTTAGAATTGAATGACAAGCTTAGTTATGAGAAAATCAAGAAGTATGACTATGATTATGATAAATTAATGGGTTATATAGTAATAGAGAATTTCGATTTTTTCAAACTGGATAAAATCAACTCCCTGTATCGAAAAGCGTTGAGTGGGCAAAAAGACTCATTCTCAATTTTTCAGAATGAAAACCGTAGAAAACGGATTGAAAAATTCTTCAAAATACGTCATTTAATAGTACATAATTCCGGAATTGTGGATCATAAATATCGGAAAGAAACAAATTCTAAACTTAAAGATGGAGATTCAATCCAATTGACAAGGAAATATATACTTGATATAATAGGCTCAATGAAGAAAATCGTTGATAATATTGAGAACGAGATTGAAAATGCAAAATAAGCAAGAATGGGGCTTTCAATATGAACAATCAATCAAAGAACTCGCGATTAATCCCTCAAATACAATGTATCAAAGATAAGATATTTGTATTTTCAAAAGGTGTTAAAGAGGATAATGTGAAACATTCAATTATTGACCGTTCTAGTGATATAGATAAAATTGTCGAAGTCATATCAAAGTTGCCAACTGGAAGTCAAAAGGGATTTCATGAAATTAATCTTAACACAAATCCGAAACAATGGATAAAAGTCTTACTTGAGAGTGATTCAAATCCGAGTGAAGGGAAGATGAACAATCTGATTAATGATTTTACAGATGGTATGAAAACAAGAATGAGAGAAGAAGAAAAGTATGTTATTGGAATACTTCAGAAGAATGAATTATTATTGGCCCATAGCTATTTTGGGGAAAAAACCATTACACCAGAATGGAAAGTCATTCCGAGAATGCTAGATTTTGATAATGTCATTCGATATGCTCTATTTATAATGGAAAGCGATGGTAAAATCTGTGTGAAATACTTTGAGAAATATTCTACAGATTCTTTTGTTGACTGGCTGGGATTACCTCAGAGAGACGCCTTATATCATTTTGGGGGAAAATATAGAATTTCGACAGAAGTAGATGGAATTGTTAATACATTAGAAATTCCAATAGAACAAATAGATACATGGATCAGCAGTCATAACGAAATCAAGAAATCGGAGATTGAGTTTGCAGCTCCAATTACAAAATTAAAAATAGTTCAAATAAGGGTTGGGCGAAAAAAATATGACAATGCCGGTGATTTCCTGCAAGATTTTTATGCCGAAAAATACAATATCAATTATTACAGAATGAAATTTACCGAAATTCAAAACTCAATGAAGCCATATTCATATAAATTCATTGATGAAAAAGCCCGAGTCATTATGATAGATGGTGATAATACAATAGCTGTTGTTGAAAAAACCAATCCACATTTCGATGTTCTTTTCTGCTGTCATCTAATTTCAATAAGAGATAGTTATATGAATGACATATATCGAAAGTTGCGAAACGGAGAAAATATAAAAATATGTCATGCAGGTCATTCATTTTCCCATCAACCCTTAATAATAAAAAATATTGAAATATGGAATGAACTAGTGTTATCCACGATTTTTTCCGAGATAAAGGGTTATTTTGAGAGTGTTGATTTAACAGATAAAAATCTTACACAAATCTTCGAATTAATACTGTTTTTTCTACTAAAATCTGATAATAGGATGAGACACTTATCTGTGTTTTTCAACGAGTTATGTACAAAAATTTTGGAAAATATGGAAATCATAAATAACATTACGAAATTTGAAGATGACATCATTGAATTTAAAGCAAGTGATTATTTTACTGGTAAAGACAAGGATATCACGAATAAAATATCGTCCGACTTAGTAAAGAAATTTAATTCCAATTCCATAAAAATATATCTTCTCGGGGTTAATGATGACGGTTCCTTGGACCCCATACCAAATGGACGTCTTGCCAGTGATCGGGTAAATCGTCTTCAAGAAACAATTAAAAAAATTTCACAAGCCAGTATTTTATATCTATTTCCCGTAAAATGCCAGAATAACAAAAGCATAATCATCTTGGTCGGGGGGAAAAAATGAATGCTCAAAATTCCCCTGGCACACCTCAGAATAATGTCATTCCAGAGGGTTTTAAGATAATAAATATTGGATTAACTCCTGATGATTGGAATTTATTGAAGCTAGACGAGTTCATAGAACAAATTAAAGATTCTGTGGATCCCAGTACTACAAATATTCAAAAATATGTGGGATTAAAGCACATGGATTCTGGCAATTGTCAAATAAGACGATGGGGTAATCCATCAGATGTCAGAAGTACTAAATATGCTTTTCAACCTTCGAATGTTCTATACGGTAAACTCCGTCCGTACTTGGACAAGGTAGTTTATGCGGAGTTTGATGGAATTTGCTCAACCGACATTATAGTCTTAAAAGCAAAAAACAATGCGAATAACATATTCATTTCTTATTTATTACATCATCCCTTGGTTCTTAACCATGCAATAGCAACAACTACGGGTGTAAACCATCCCCGAACATCTTGGAAAAAGCTTTCAAAACTTAAAATCCTCCTTCCTCCACTCCCCGAACAACGCAACATTGCTCAAGTACTCTCCACAATCCAGACCGCCCGCGAGAAAACCAAATCAGTCATCCAGGCCACGAAAGAACTCAAGAAGTCCATGATGAAGCATCTTTTCACGTACGGCCCCATTCCCCCGAGCAAGGCGGGAAGCGTCCCGCTGAAGGAGACTGAGATCGGCATGGTACCGGAGGGAGGGGATGTGGTAAGGTTGGGGGATGTAATTAAAGGAACGCAATATGGTATATCAATGCGGGGAAATCCAGAAGGTGATTATCCAATTCTTAGAATGAATAACCTAATCGATGGAAGAATAGAAACATTAGACTTACAATACGTTGATCTAGATGATGATGCTTTTGAAAAATTTAGAGTGAATCCAGGGGACATATTATTCAATCGTACAAATAGCTTCGAATTGGTGGGAAAGACCTCTTTATTTAACATCAGAGATGTCTTTGTTTTTGCATCTTATTTAGTACGGGCCGTCCCCGACATTACCAAGTTATCACCGGAATATATTAACTATTATCTGAATTGGGATAGTACACAAAATCGATTAAAATTCTTGGCTACAAGAGGTGTAAGTCAGTCAAATATTAATGCGACTAAACTACGGAACTTTATTGTGTCAGTTCCCTCTCTTCCCACCCAACAAAAGATCGTCTCCATCCTAACCTCCATCGACGAAAAACTCCGCTCCGAAGAGAACAAGAAAAAAGCTCTCGACGAAATGTTTAAGACAATGCTAAACAATCTCATGACCGGGAAAATTCGTGTAAATGATCTGGAGGTTGACACTTGATCGGTGGCGAACTTGCTTCTGTACAGAATCCGATGATCAAATACGCCATCGAAGCGGGCTGGGAATACGTTCCACCGGATGAAGCGGCTCGATTAAGAGGAGGGGGAGCCGGTTTCGTCTTCAGGGAAATCCTCACCGAACAGATTACTCGATTCAATTCCCACTTCATTACTCCTGAAATCACCACCGAAGTAATTCGAAAGATAGAGATGGTTCCGCCCAACATCGAAGGAAATCTCATCGCCTGGGAGTATCTAAAGGGCTTTCGAACCGCTTACGTCACAGCCGAAAAATGCGAGCGAAACGTAATTCTTCTCGATACCAAAAACATCCGGAATAACACTTATCATGTCACCGACGAGTTCAGCTTCACCAACGGATCAAAGACAATTCGCCCTGATATTGTCTGTCTTATAAACGGCATTCCCATAATTATTATCGAGACAAAAGCCGCGCACAAAAGGGAGGGAATGGTTGAGGCGTTAAAGCAGATAAAGCGATACCACCGCCAATGTCCCGAACTTTTATCGGTATTGCAGTTATACGCCATCACCCATATAATCAAATATTACTACAGCGGCACATGGAACACTTCCCGGAAACTGCTTTTCAACTGGAAGGAGGAAGTGGAGGGAAATTTCGAGACGCTTGTCAAGGCGTTTCTGGACAAAGAACGAGTGATTAAAGTGCTTTCCGATTATCTGATGTTTGCACGCGAGGACGACGAACTGAAAAAAATAATTCTTAGGCCGCATCAGATGAGGGCAGTACGGAAAATACTCGAAAGGGCTGCGGAAGATAAAAGCCGCGCTCTTATTTGGCACACGCAGGGCTCGGGAAAGACCTACACCATGATGTTCGCGGCAAAACGGATAATCGAGAATCCGCAATTTGAGAATCCAACCGTCATCATGCTCGTTGACCGGAACGAGCTGGAGTCACAACTTTTCGGCCATCTTGCATCCGCAGAGTTCGAAGTGGAGGTTGCCGACAGCAAGAAAAACCTACGAAAATTGCTGGCAGAAGATCGCAAGGGCCTCATTGTCACAATGATCCACAAGTTCGATAAGATGCCCGAGAAGATCAATCTTAAGAAAAATATATTCATTCTGGTGGACGAGGCGCATCGGACAACCGGAGGAAAACTCGGAAACTATCTCATGGGAGCTATTCCTAATGCCACATACATGGGATTCACCGGGACACCAATCGACAAGTCTTCTGTAGGAACCGGGACCTTCGTCACTTTCGGGAAGGACGATCCCCCGCATGGTTATCTCGACCGATACAGCATAGCCGAGTCAATTGACGACGGTACAACCGTTCCGCTCCACTATACCCTTGCCCCCAATGTCCTTCAGGTTGACAAGGATACTCTGAACAAAGAATTTCTGGAGCTCTCCGAAGCGGAAGGTATCAGTGACATTGGAGAGCTGAACAAGATACTTGAGAGAGCCGTAACACTCCGGAACATGCTTAAGAACACCGAGAGAATGCAGAGCATTGCAAAATACGTTGCGAATCATTTCACTGAAACAATTGAGCCTTTGGGATACAAAGCGTTCCTGGTCGCCGTAGACCGGGAGGCGTGCTCTATCTACAAAACTGAGCTGGACAAATATCTCCCGAAGGAATATTCGGAGGTGGTATATAGTCCCGCCCAAAATGATTCTGAAAAACTTACGCGCTTTCACCTTTCGAAAGAGGAGGAAAAAAGGATTCGAAAGGCATTTCGGGACCCGGAAAAACTTCCGAAGATACTTATCGTTACCGAAAAGCTCCTTACAGGTTTCGATGCTCCGGTATTGTATTGCATGTATCTCGATAAACCCATGAGAGATCATGTCCTGCTTCAGGCGATAGCACGTGTCAACAGACCGTACGAGAACAAGCAGGGAAAGCACAAACCGTCGGGATTCGTTCTCGATTTTGTGGGTATATTCGACAATCTCGAAAAGGCTCTTGCATTCGATTCCATCGATATAGAGGGAGTTGTTCATGACATAGAGGTATTGAAAGGTAGGTTCGCTGAGATGATCCATATTGCCCAAAAGGAATATCTATCCCTCATAAAGGGTAAAATCCAGGACAAGGCGGTGGAAGCCGTACTAGAGCATTTTCTGAACGAAGAAGAGCGACAAGCTTTCTATCAATTTTTCAAGGAGATATCTGACATTTATGATATTATATCACCGGATGCGTTCCTGCGACCTTTCCTGGACGAATTCGAGATAATAGCCCGGATGTACCGAATGGTAAAGGAAGCCTATGACAAAGGGATCTCGGTGGATCTGGATTTTTCTAAAAAGACCGCAAAGCTCGTGCAAAAGCATACAAAAAGCGGTTCGATTAAATCATCACTAGATGTTTATGAGATAGATGGCGAGACCATTAAAAAAATAGAAGAGGCAAATACCTCGGATACCGAAAAGGTATTCAACCTTCTAAAGAGTATAGAAAGGGTAGTTGTTACCGACGCAGACGCGGAGCCTTATCTTATATCCATTGGAGACAAAGCGGAATTGCTCGCGCAGCTTTATAAGAATCGACAGGAAACCACGAAAAATACCCTGGAAAAATTAAAAGAGATCATCAAGGAGATTAACGATGCACGGAAAGAGCAAGCCGCTCGAAACATGACGAAAGAAATATTCTCAATTTTCTGGACTCTCAAAAGGGAAGGCATAAAAGGATCGGCGGATAGGGCAAACGATATGAACGCGGTTCTGGAAAAATATCCTCATTGGCGTACAAGTGAAGCTCATGAGAGAAATGTCAAACAGGAACTCTATGGCGTTTTGATAAATTCAGATATTGTGACAGTCGCAAAGGTCAAGGAGATAGCCCAGAAAATAATGCGAGCCATAAAGGGGGGTGCCCATTGATTACACCAGGGGAGTTCAAAACGGAAGTAATGGCCTGGGCAGATATCGTTGGAGTGAAACCTAAAGAGATACACATACGGAAGATGAAAAAGAAATGGGGTAGTTGCTCCAGTAAAGGAAGGCTTACATTCAATGCAGCGTTATTAAACGAAAGCAAAAAAGTTAGATGGGAAACCATTCTCCATGAACTTCTTCATCTGAGATATCCTAAACATGGGAAGATGTTTAATAGGTTGCTTGAGACATATTCAAGGAAAAGTATTAATGATCGCTGAGATGAGGATTTAGAATAAAAAAGCAATTTATCACACCTATTACCTAGAATTGCAAGATTATGGAATTGAGTATACTATAATATTGGTCTTTGTTTTATTTTTTCATTTTAATATTTGGTTTGCCATATCTCCTTTTTGGAAAAACCAACTCTTCTGTCATAAAATATTGTACTATATCACCAATTTGTTGGGGATCAATAGTTGCAGTAATAGAGTTAAGCCACCGATAGAATCCTACGAAGACAGGGATATTTTTTTCAAATTTGAAAGTATCGATGGAGTGGGCCCCACATTTAAGATATGTTTTTTTCCTTTTTACTTTTAGGAATTTATTTTGAACTTTAAGATATAATGTAAGCCTTAATTCAGGTAAACTTACCGCAAGGATGAATTTGCTAATATATTTGAAAACGTCCTCTTTTTTCATGAGTCTATCATCAATGATTATTTTCTTTTCTCCACAAAAAATTTTCACTCCACTTGGAGGTAAGGTACCTAATAATACTTTTGTAACGATAGACGAAGTTCCGATTCGACTTCTCAAATTATTAAGGGATTCTTTTTTCTTCATGGATTTGAATAACATTCTCCTACATCGATCATGTCGTTCCTTATAGTTAAAATTTGGATTCATTTCAACATCAGTTAATCCAATGAGTTTTGTAGAATCACTTCGGTATTTATTATAATCACGGACCTCCTTGAGACCGATAATAGAACTGACTTCTTCAAAGGGACCTGTACAAACATAATAATTATTTGGTGAACTTAATAAACGTTTTATTAAAGAATTCCTTGAAAGATCAATGGAAGAGATTAATAGAAATGAAATTTCTTGCTGGCCGGTTACTTCTTTTATTAATTTTCTCTTAAAAAAAATCTCTTTGTCAAAATCCTTAAGATTCTGCTTTGAGATTGATACTTCAATAAAAGTAATATTAAAATCAGCATCCAATAGCAACAAATCAATTTCAGCTAAATCTTGCCCATTTCCTCTAATAATTATATTACCTGATAAATCATATGAGAATCCATTCTGGCCCAAATGATGTTTTTGCTTTTTTGAAGGAGCATCCGCCCCTTTCCGGATAATCCAAAAAATATTTTCCGATTTTTCCGATAGAACTGAAATCTTCTCATATATCATTGCTTCAAACCAATGACCTTCAGCATTTTTTTGGGAGTGTTTATTTTTAGAGAACAAATCTTTTTTGTGGGATTTACCCATATGACGAATTGCTCTTAAAGAAAGTTGCTTCGATGGTTTCAAATCCTTAAGTTCTTCTACTAGAAATTTCAATAATTCCATATTGTTCTTCATATAGTCTAATCTTTTATTAATATTTATTGAGTCGATATATATTATCAAATTTTACCGTACAGCCGCGATAATCTTAAAATAAACTTTCACATCTGCGGATTCAATTGCCACGGTGTAGACAAATTCATACTCACTTCCCACTACAAAATCCATTCACCAAAAACCTTCAATACCACATCCGCCATTCTCCCATCCATGACTACCCCTCCCCTTCCACCCATGTCCAAGCCAACACCCGACCCATCACTCCACCTCATACCCCTGGACATAATCGAGCTTGGCTACACCGATTTTATCTCCTCCTGGCTCTACACCGGCCCTGAAGGTTCATTTCTCATCGACCCCGGCCCCGCATGCACCATTCCGGTCCTCATCTCCGCTCTGCGCTCCCGAGAAATCGAAAATCTGGATTATATTTTACTGACCCATATCCACATGGATCACGCCGGCGGCATTGGTCATCTCATCGCCGAATTCCCGGCCGCGAAGGTCGTCTGCCATGAAAAGGGGGTCCGCCATCTCATTGACCCGCAAAGATTGTGGGAGGGCTCGAGAGCGGTTATCGGTAAGGTCGCCGACGTCTACGGCGGGATTTTTCCTGTACCGGAGGACAAGATAATTGTTACTGACCGAATAGATTTCGGGGACGGAATTACCGTCATACCTGCCCCCGGCCACGCGTCGCACCACCAGTGTTTCGCCTTCCGGGATTATATATTCGTGGGCGAGCTTCTGGGCACTTACGTTCACCTGGAAAATGAGCTGTATCTGCGGCCGGCAACGCCCTCGAGGTTTGTCCTTGAGGATTATCTGACGTCCATGGACCGGGTAGAAAAGTTTCTACGGAAAAAAATCTGTTTTGCGCATTACGGATCAGAAGATACTGGAGATATCCTGAACACGGCACGATCTCAGCTGAGGCTCTGGGTGCGTCTTATCGACGAGAACCGAGATCGGGAATTGGACGAGATTCTTGTAGTACTGCTTACCGAGGACAAGATATTCAGCAGACTCGGAAAACTCTCGCCTGTTCTACAAAAGAGAGAAGTTCATTTTGTCAGGAATTCAATATCGGGGATACTCGAATATTTAAGGTCGAAATGAGTTTTTTACTTGCCCCCAAGGGCGATCTCCACCGACTTCTCCGCCCATTCCACAATTTTATCCATATCATCGAGAATATCGCCCGGTACCTCGTAGTACGGCATTTTCATTCTGCGCTTCCCGAAGGGCGGAATGAAGGGGTTTGAGCCTTTATCGGAATATTCTTTCTCGTTCGATTCATCCACCTTGAAATAAAGAATCCCGCCGTGAATGAGTGCAAACATCTTGCCGCCGGAGAAGAGACCCGCGCCTCCGAACATCTTCTTCACCGTCAGATCCTCGAGACCATCAAGTTTCTCAGTCACAAAATCAAGATATCCCTGGTCAACTGCCAATTTATCACCCTGTTTCATGGATGCAAGAAATGGTTTATTAGATGAACCGTCATTATGTTCGTCACGGAGAATTATGTGTGAATCATTTAATATTGGCAAAGCGATTATTATGCTCACGTTGAAAAATAAAAAGGTGCGTTAATGAAAATCAAAATAAAAGCCTCACTGCTGTGTGCAGCTCTGCTTCTCGTTATATTTAGTACCGGCTGCATGAACGATGAGGGACCTGTGGTCTATGAGTCCGCCCCCGACTTCACTCTTACCGATACCGATGGCGAGAGATTCAGTCTCGGCAAGTATTTGGGAGAGGTGATCATACTGGATTTCATGGCCACGTGGTGTGGACCCTGCGTCGAGGAAATGGATCACTTGAAGAAGATACACACCAATTACCAGAGTAGGGGAGTCCGCATAATATCCATCGACGTGGACAACGGTGAAACCAAAAAGGAGTTGAACGATTTCAAATTAAAGCATGAATGCGACTGGCAGTTTGCCACCAACGGCGGCTCTGTGGGAAATACCTACGGTGCCAGTTCCATTCCAATGATTTATATTATAAACAGGGAAGGAGCCATAGAGTTCAAGCAGGTTGGTCTCACAGATTATTCGGTGCTGGCAAATGAGGTGGATAAGCTATTATGAAAAACCACTTTTCTACGATGACACGGCGCATCGAAGATACGCCTGCACCCTCGGAATCCCAGATGGGATTCCTGCGGGAAAGCGGGGCCACCCGTAGGTTTTGTTCGCAAAACCGAGGGTGCAGCTAAATCTCTGATTTAGCGGAACGAAGTGGGCATCCCCCCCAAATATATCCCTTCGGGATGGGCTCCCTCGGGGAGCCAAATTCCAAAGGAAATTGGCGACTTAGCAGAGTTCCACTCCTGCGTTATCGCAAATACTTGATTGCCTAAATAAAGTACAAATCGACTGGATGGTCTGTATTTCCTATATGATAAAAAAAATTAACCACCGGAATACCCTAGGTGTTGAGATCTCTCAGAGCTGTGATGGGTTATATCGAAGTAAACCGTGCCCTGGTCGCTAATGGAGCTGGACATCATCTTGTGTATGAATTCCCTGTTATCCGCCCTGTTGTACATATCGTTTATAAAGAGGCCTGAATTGCCGAAAATGTATACCTGTCCGTTTCCCTTTTTCACCCGATAACCCATTCCGATAGGCCCGTCGAGGTCCCAGTTGTCCTGGTTCTCGTTATCGTTCATATCTATAAACGAATAACTGGTGATCTGAAGGTCTTTTACCACAACCGGGGATGACGCCATCATTAGAGCTATATTCTCATCCTCTATTGGTTCATCGTCAAGGTCAACCGGCCCCTCGTGGGAGTCGTTCATTCCTTCACCGGAATCCGTAACGTTCAATCCCCTGGGGCCGTTAAATAATAAATTCATTTCGGTACCAAAAAAATCAGATTTCGTTGTTATGAAATCCCAGTTATACGTGTAGCTGGTATCGATCAATCGATGATCATAATATCGTATCCTGAAATATCTTGTAAAGGGTTCCGCAAGGTCTTCACGATCCGAAGCGAATACAAGGGTTCCCCCTTTTTTCACGTATTCGATGAGAGATATCCTTTCCTCCGGCGATATGGCAGAGTCCAACCCGAGGAGGAACAAAATGCTATCGGACGGGCTGAGGATATTCTCCGCGTTACTGGTGTTCGATAGAAAGCGGAACTTGTACGGAAGGGAACTTTTGATATCTTTCTGCATCTTCGATAGATTATTCCAGCCGTCGGCGTCCTCCTCGGGCTTTTCATCGTCATTCGTACACCCGGCGAACATGACGACGAGGAGGAACAGCAGCACTGTAAACAGCGGCATGATAAACTTGCTGGATTCTTTCACGGTCATTCACCATATCCAGTTACTTTAACTTTCATATCTATAATTGAACAATATAAATGATAGCTGCCCTTGAACATACTTGAAACATAATCCTCATGAACCTATTACGAAAAAATATCCCTAGTCGCCGTCCCCGCCTTTGCTCTCTTTTTTCTTTCTCGCCAAGGTTTTCGAGCGCTTCATCAATCGTTCCTTCCTTCCGGCCTTACCCGGGCTGCTTCTCGACCCGGTACCCATGCTCTCGTAATCCTTGTCCGTGTAGTATGATTTCCGGTCAGAGATGAAGAAATCATCTTCCTCCCGTTCCCTGCGGCTCTTTCTTTTTTCAGGTTTGTCCTCAGCATCCTCTTTGCCCTTTTTTACGCTTTTTATGACAAAGATAATGAACACTCCTATGGCTATTATGAATATTATCGCAAGGATCACGTATCCCGTACTGAGCCGGGTCTCCTCCTCAACCGCCGTCAACTGTACCGAAATGTGGCCGGCCTCGACAATATTTCCCCCCTGATCCGTCACCGTGAACTCAAGCATTTGCTCTTCGCCGGTACCCAAAGATTTCGTTTTCCACGACAATACCACTGTAGACTCTGCTCCCGGAGCGATCTCGTCAATACTTTTCAAAACCACATCTTTCTCGCCGTCCACAGACAGATGCATTTTTAGTCCTGTTGCCTTGACGGTCAATTTATTTTTTATTACTACGCTGAGGGTTTGCTCACTGTCCTCGGTCAATTTCACCTTTGCTTCATCATCCACGGTCTTATCGTCCAAAATTATGGAGATTATGTCCACCTTGGTGCCCATTATCTGAAATTGTACGGCCTCGCCTTTCGATACATTAACCATAGTACCATTGATCAGGACCAGTGCGCTGTTCTCGCCTTCCAGCGGTATACCGTCGAACTCGATATTCACCCACACCCATATCTCCTGGTAAGGAGCAAGAGTCAACTGAATGTCCGTCATCTTCTGGTCCGGAAGCGGTTTGATGATACCTGTGACCCCTTCCAAGTTTAGAAAAGCGGCAAAGTCCTTTGAGATGTTGTCCCCTTCAATACCGGTGTACACGCCGTTGAAGTATCCGCTTAATGAAGAAGGATTGCTGCCAAGGGATATCACCACGTTCCTCTGTGCATTACTGGCGCTCTGAAGGTGAAAGGTCATCTCACGGGAATCGCCCCGATATAGTGTATCCACGGGAGCAAAGGTCTTTGTAAGCGCAAAATCGATTATGGGATTGACAAATATTTCAAGACCCATAGTCTCCCACAATCCACCCTGCGAGGTGAAGTTCAGCTTCACTGCATTCGTCCCGGTAAGTGATCTGGAAGCGATTCCTATACGGATCTCAAACACCTGCTTATTTTCGGCGGATATCTTTGCGAAGGATGGAGTAAATACTATGGTCCAGTTCTCGGGAAGCGAAACTGTCTCGGGGGTAACCGTTATTTCATCGTTCCCCGTATTATGGACGCCTATCTCGTATAGCAAGGTATCACCGGGGTTTCCCACCTTTTCCAGTACCGCGGTGTAAACATCCATATTTAAGTTGGACCGGATCACAACCTCCAGCTCCATGGTATATTCTTTATCACCGTTTTGTGAATCGGCACTCAAACCCACCACGATCTTTTGTTTGGGTACACCCAAGTTCGGAGAAAATACGGTCAGTACAATATGTTTCACGGAATTCCCGGGTATGGTCAGAGAATCATCTGAAAGCGACCCGATCCATGAGTTGTCATCCGCATTATTCCCCTCAACAATATTGTTCGAAAGGGTAAGCTCAACGTTATCTGCCTCCGCCAGGTTATTTTCGATGCTGACGTTGAAATCCGCCCGCCCGCCAGGGTCCACCACCAGAGAGGTTTGATCTGCGGAAAGTGTAATTGAAGGGGGAAGGGAAACAAGCATCAATGCCTGTACAGTATATTTGCTCCCCAGGGTAATATTGAGATAGATTATTTTTTCTCCCACTACCGTTGTGGTGATCCAGATATCCGATGTTTCTGTCGCTTTCCCGTCAACCCACAGGGGCATGGTATCTGAAGATGTGGTAAATGCTATGTTCCAAGGAGTAATATTTTCAAGCTTGAGATGAAATTCCTGACCCGACGCAAGATCATTCTGGACTTCGAATCGGATCACCGAACGCAGCCCGTTAGTGACCTTTATGTAATCATACCCGTCGTACTCGTTGAAATCATCCGTTTTGGCATCGGGAAAATTTGCGCTGAACTGCTCATCCGCCCTGGTTTCAACCGGGGAGCAGGAGAAATCGTTAACACCAAAAACTACAAAACACTGGAACATTAAAATTATAATTGCCGTAAAAGTCATTACACTTTTTTTCAACATATTCATTCCTCCTCGTCGATGCCCAGTATATCCATTATATCATCAAGGGCGCTGGAATCGTCACCGGCGGCTGTTGCGGCATCCTCCTTTTTCACCTCGGGAGCCCCATCCATGGACTCCGGAGGAAGCGGAGTGTCCGTCGTTGCCGGATCCTCGCCGGAGGGCTCTGTTATCTCAGCCTCGGTAAGGGGGATTTCTGGCTCCGGCTCTGCCTCGACAGCTTCAGGTGCTTCGGGACCGGCGGGCTCGGGAGAAATATCTGGCGTATCCAAAGTTTCATCCGAATCGGCAGGATGGGCGGGTTCTTCATCGACATGGGATTCATCAGTCTCGGTGGGCTGAACCGCGTCACCAGCTTCTCCGATATCAGGCTCAATGGGCGCCGCATCCGGCATGCCCGAATCAGCATCATCTTCTGCGGGCTCCAGGGAACCGGTATCTTCCGATAACTCACCCATTGTCTTCGCATCAGCTTCCACATCTGCGGCTGATACATCCTCGGGCGTTTCAGCTAATCCCTCGGGAATTTCATCACCGGTCACGTCATCCACCAACGGAATCTCGGCAGTGTCCGCTTCCGATTCTACCGGTTGTTTCGAAATCTCATCCGGCTCGGGGATTTTCTCGGTGATTTCCTCTGCATCAACTATGGTATCCCCAATAGCCACAGGCGCCTTGTCGGACACTTCGGGGGGAATGTATTCCATCTCCGGAGGAGGAAGCTCCTCTTGCGTAACGTCCTCACCCGGCGGAAGGAACTCAACACGTTCCCCGGGAGGCGGGGGCATTTTCTTAACTTCTTCCGGATCAGTTGTGCCTGGAGCCGGAGGCGGAAGCGCCGGGGTCTTCTTCCCCCCCTTGCCATTGGCCAGGGCCTTGCCATCGCTCAAAGCCTTGCCCTTTTGACCCTTCACCCTGGATTTCGTTCTTATACCGTGAGCCTTGAACATTTTAAGAAGAGTCTTGTCCAGTGCTTCAAATGTGCGCCGATCGCTTAAGCGTTGGGTGGAATAGATGCTGGTGGGTATGAGATCGTCGATCACCACCCCCTCGGATCTTTTACGCACCTCTATTACTTCGAATCGCTCGCGCTTACCCCGCTTTGCGCGCTTTATAATCAATATCAGAAGAATGAAGAGAGCCAGCAGCAGGACGATGGAACCTAGAATGAGGTTCAGGTTCATACCCAGCGAAGAGGTCCATGATTCTTCCTCAACATCCTCCCTTGCGAATCCCAGAAGCTCGGACTGAGCGGTAGAACCATCCGTCGAAGTGGCTATTAGAACGATCACCGAGTCCCGGTTCACATTGGCTGAATCGGGTATGTTCACTGTCAGAATAACGCTCATCATCTCCCCGCTTTTGATATGAAGCGGTTCTCCTGGTACTTTGACGTATTTCGCAAAAGTACCTCCCAAACCCAGTTCCACGGTAACGTCATCCCGGCCGCTGTTCTTGATGAATCCGCGGATGGTCTGATTGGTCTCTCCGGTGATGGTATAGATATAGTTCGTTTCGTTGAATCCGACCGTGATAGAAAAATCACCGATCCGCAGAGCGAATAGTGAAACTTCGGAATACTGGTGCCCGTCGAATGCCTTGATCTCCACGTATACGGTATCGCCGCGTTTGATGGGTTTTTCAACCTGGAAACTGGTGGCATTGGAAACAAGGGTCCAAGGGAGTATGTCGCCAAGGGAAGGGTCGCTCCCGATCCGAATTTGATATGAAAAATTTACATCTGTTCCGGGGCTGTCGCTATAATGGGCCCCGCTCCAATTTATGAGAGGCGTGGGATCGATCGAGTTGCCCGGCATGATCTCTGTGGGTCCGGAGATTTTCCTTGGCGCTTTCACCTGGAGAACAGCCTCGAATACTCCCGAGAATGCCATGCCGTCATAGCATTTCACCTGAACGTGATAATCTCCAGGTGTCAAGGAGTCTTCGATCTGGAAAAAATTGTCCTCACCGGTACTCCTCCAAGGAATAAGGTCCCCTGAGCCGGGACCGCTGCCCATCTGAAACCAGAAGAGTAAGTCGTCACCGTTCAGGTCCACAGCACCTTCCCACCGGATCATGGGGGAAGGATTACGGGTTACCGTGGGCGCGAGTGACTTGGGTGGGAACGGCTCGATGTTATCCGAAGGATCGAAGATGATTATACGCTGCTCTCTTACCGGCGAAAACTCGTAGCCGTCGGTGGCCATCACCTGGACGTAATAAGTCCCGTATTGAAGCATGAAAGGTAGCTGATAGATAGTGTTGACGCTGGTGGGTGTGCTCTTTATGATATCGCTGGCATGCCAATCCGTTCCGATACTTATAAAGTACTCGATGAGATCGTTGACGTCCAGATCCGTACAGGCACCCCAGGTGATGGTGGGATCTCTCCGGATGGTGTAAAGCGGACTGATAGTACCTGGTACACCGGGAGGGTGATTGCCATCGGAGGCGATGGTCATGATGGAGCTAGAAACTTCGGAGTAAAAATCACCGTCAAAACTCTTTACCTGGATATGGTAAACTCCTACTGCCAGTTCTTCCAGCACCTGATAGGTCGTTGAATGACCCGTACTGTACCAGGGCAGTACGTTATCGTCTACACCGGATGTTCCTATCCTTATGGAATACTCCAGCTCTTCGTGGGGTGTTTCCAGGTCCAATGCCCCCCACCAGCTTATCAATGGAAGCTTATCGGTAGTGCTGTTGGGCCATATCTTCGATGGGGGAGACGGTATGTAATTGTAGAAGAAAGTAAGGTTCAGGTCATTCTCACCGTAAGCCAATCCATCAATACCGCCCCATTTGTCCCGGACATTGAAAGACAGTCCGTAAGAGCCCTCTGTAAACGAAGTATCTGGGTCAATATCATAGGAGAATATGTAGCTCAAACCGTCTACCGGGGCCAGATACGGTATGCTTGCATTGGGTCCTTCCATTTCACCGTCCACCAATATGAATTCGTTTCCTTCCTGGTCTCTGATGGTAAGATTAATAGAGAAATTACCCATAGACTCGGAATCCAGATCTGTAAAGACGATGCTGAGCCTCGCGGAATCATCGCCGTAAATGTTCACTACTGATTTACTGAGAGTAGGCTCGTCAATGGATGGGCTGGTGTTGTTGTAAAGAAAAATTTCATCGCTGTTATTATCGAATCCGTCAAAGTTCAAACTCGAATCTCCATCAAAAACCCCCATGTAAAGATCATATTCACCGGTTATCATGGAAGCCGGGGGATTGAATTCATAACGAATCTGCCAAATAGTTCCATTCTTTTCCACGGTCAGTCCGTCCTCACCGTTCTTAAGACCGTCCGCAAGAACTATCTCATTATTCAGCCGGTCGCGGATCCTCAGATAAATCTCAAAATCCTGAAGAGAAAATGTATCCAGGTCTGAGAATATCCCTCGTATGACCAGATGTTCCGAACCGGTAATATTAACGCGATAGGGATCGCATGAAATAGAAAGAATCGTGGGAACATATCTTTTGACGATTGTGACCTTTCTGCTTAAGTTGAACATATTCAGATCGACCTCATGGCCCGAATCCTCGCGAAGGAGAATATTACATGCGTATTCACCTTCGGATACTGCCTCGGAGTCTTCCGGAAAACAGGTATATGTCACGTTGTACCTGCCGTTGGGACCCTGAGTGACATTTAGTCCGGATGAATTGGATAGGCCCTCGAAAAGTGTGATGTTGTGGTTCGTGCCGTTCAGGTAAAAGCTAAGGGTGAAATCATCGGGGGGTTGCGAATCAAGGTCATAGAACACTATGTTAATTCCGATACCGCGATGATCGAGAATATTCACCGGTTCTTTATCAAAGGATACTGCATCTTCCCCGAAGGACGGAGGTATTGAAAGAAGCGTGAAATTCGCTTCTTGCTCATCATAGTTCAAGATACCTTCCCATCCTCGTACATTATATACATGAAATTTCATATCATAATTACCAAAAATTAGATCAAGCGTGGGGGTCCAATTATAGAAAAAGGAAAAATTTCCGGCTGTGATCTTTTTCACAAAAAGTGAATCGTTTCCACTGGTCTTGTTGTCGAGGATTGTACTGGTTTTTGATTCGCTGTCACGTATTTCGATGATCACTTTGTACTCATATGGTTCATATTTTGGTATGTCCGAAAATTTACCGGAAATATTGATGCTGCCGTTGTAGCGATAGGTTTCCAGAGGAGCGATATTGATTTCGTCTCGGTGGATTTTCACCTCGGGTACGCCGGTGATGCTTATATCATCGATTAGCCAATACTCGGCCGCCGAAGAACTGGTGAATCTGAAGCGGATCCTTACATGACTGTTATCATCATATGCCGATAGGTCTATCTTAAACTCCCCGTAATTTCCGGTTCTCAATGCTTGACCATCCCAGTTCCCCACTGCCTGCCATGTGCCACCTCCATCACCAGATACATCCAGATGATAAAGGTCAGAGTTTTCCGTCTCTATGGTATGCTGATAAAACGATATCTCCACATTAAAATAATTGGTCAGATCGATATTTTCCGTCAAAGTCAGAGTACTGTCCGTCACATGGGCCATGGCATTTCCACGATAGGTACCCGTTCTCGGACCGGTATTGGAAACCGACCAGCCGTTCCCTCCGATCCATGGACCGGCATCGAAATCACCCGACTCGAAACCTTCCGTGAAAACGGGTACCGGATTACCCCTTGTCAATTCCACACTTTCGGCCTTAACATTAACGGGGATTCCACCGTTTTCGCCATCAAATGAGGAATCCCTGCTGTAGTGTAGAAAAATGGAAAACTGCGAAAAGCATATGATCAGGGCCATTAGACCCGCAGCGACCGAAAAATTTCTCCCCGACGGAGTCATACTATCACCATATTTCTTCAGTAATTTTAATAGTAAAGTATAGCGAGATGGTCCTATTTCAGTAATAAATCTAACGGGTATATTAACGATTAGCTAGATGTAGACCGATTTCAGCTTCCGCTTGCATCATCCCAAGAGGGATTTTATCACCCAAGGAGCCAGCTTGGACATTACCGCTCCGATCCAGATCATTATGACAAAATTCAAGAACGCACCGTATTTGTGACCGGCAGCTATAATGATGTGGATGAGCGCAGTTATGCCTGCGTGGACGATCACGAGAACGAACATCAAATTGATGAAAAGATCCAGGTTATATGCCTGTGAAAAAAGTACTTCCACCTCGATATAGCTTTTATCCGCTCCTGTTTTCGTTACAAGAGCCTCCAGTACCTCCACAAGGGCCGAAGCCATGAACATGACGATACTTATAACGATGGCGATACCTATAAAGAGACCAGAAAGAGAGGATGCTATCGTATACCTCTTTTGTCGAAGCCCCAGCAATTTTGTGAAATTGAAGGAAATAATGTTCGCAGCTTTTCCGGGCTTACCTCCTGCCTCGAGACCCCTGACGAACATTCCCGAAAACTTCGTAATGAGGTCCGAACCAGTTTCAGCCCCGAAATATTTCCATGAAAGAACCGGATCTATACGCAGATTAACTCTGTCATAAAGGGCCTTCACGTTCTGGGTAAGGGGCCCGAAATCATGATTGAGCAATCTCTTCAATGCCTGGACCGGGGCAATGGAACTTGTCTCCGTGGTGGAGCCTAGAGAACGGATGAACGCTGCAAAGTTGTTATCTCTCCTGATGATCTCCTCTTCCATCTTCCTCGTATAATAACCCGTAACCATAAGAGGCGACAAGGTTATTGCAGTGCTTATGGGAAAACTATTCCCCACCAATGGCAGAGTATGATCCATGAATACGAAAATGATTATACCCATAATTACACAGGCTCCCAGAGAGCCGACGAAGTAAAAATCTAGTTTCTGACTAACCTTTGTCCGCAAGTCCGTATCCTCCCATACCCTCTCACGGGGTACGTAGGCCACGAAGACGTAGAGCATCAGACATTCAACAGCTATGAAGAGCAAGGCCGAAAGGTAGAACATAGCAGTGGTATTGATCCCCAGAATAAAGGGCAGAAGAGCCACTATCAGGATAAGGAAGGTCATCACCATTGAAATGGCAATGAATATCTCCCCTGCCATGGCTATTGTGTCGGCAGCCTGCCCGTAGAGAACCTTGTATTGTTCGAGTATTATCTCCTGCTCGGCTGCAAAGAAGTCTTTGGGTTCCTCGCCGGATTCCACCGCATATGCCAATCTCTCAAGGAAATCGCCGAACATGATGGAGGGCGTTGATTTCGCAATACGCCTGCAGGCATCCCCGATGGAGAGGCCCCATTTATCCAACAAGACATATATCTTGTTGATCTCTCGAGCGAGTTCGCCGTATTCCTTCATTTCCAGCATGATGTCGAATATCCCCTTTCGGGATATATCTGATGTGGAAAGGACACCAACCCGGGTGATGAACAAGTGCATCTCCTGCTCGATCCTTTTCCTCCGGTTCTGCCATTTCGCAAATGGTAACAGAATGAATATGGAGATGATAACCGCCACAGATATGGAAAATAGGATCACGAGATAGGGGCCGCCGAATATATTCGGGAGAAGAACGACCATGAGAATAAAACAGAGGGCCGACCCTAAAATGGTTGGCAGTGCCATACGGAAAATATATTTAGTGGGGTCAATGTTGGAATCTTGGAGGCTCCGGATCCAAACAGGTTTCAAATCATCGCCCTCCCACATCAGCTTCGGTACTTCGAGGGTAGAGCATTCCATCCCCTCTCGTAGAATGTCTTGAATATCGTACGCACTTCGTCATAACCCACGAGGTTATCGTCCGCGAGATTCTGTATGAACTTCTTTCTCTTCATCATCTCGTCGTAGATGTCCCGAATATTCGGAAGACCCATTATGGGTGCGACCTTGTTCTCCAGAATGTGACTGTTGTACATACCCCTGAAACTGTGAACGTCCGATACCGGGTCCCACTGGAATACGGCCCTGTTCAGCACACCGCCCTTGACGCTGGAGAATCCGATTATCTCCTCGATTGAAGAGCACCTCCGCACTATCATTCCGCCTCGATAGATCAGCTCCTGGAAGCAGGCTATGTTTAGATTGTCCATGAAACGAATGGGAACGCGGATGGGATCGCCTGTGAATCTCTGGATCATCTTCTGAATTGATGAAGCGTGGAAGGTGGAAAGGACCGCATGTCCGGTCTGTATAGCCTGGAATGCCACGGCCCCCTCGACGCCGCGTATCTCACCCACTATGATGTAGTCCGGGCGTGAACGGAGAGCCGCCTTAATGAGATCGAAAAGAGTGACACGGGACGCTTCGGGCCCCGATTCACGGGTGATCAACCTTTGCCAGACCGGGTGCGGAACAATAACCTCGGGGGTATCTTCCGCTGTAAATATCTTGGAATTGTAGTTAATAAAATTCAGCATGGAGTTTAGTGAAGTGGTCTTGCCGCTTGCAGTCTCTCCGCTCATGAAAAGCGACATCTTGTGCTCGAGACATAGCCACACATAGGCGGCCATTGCAGCGCTGAAGGTCCCCCATTTTATCAGCTGTATCATGGTCGGCGGCCTTTCGGCGAACTTCCGGATCGTGAAGGATGCACCGCCCTTGGAAACGTCCTCACTGTAAATGATATTGATACGGGAACCATCAGGTAGCGCGCCGTCAACCACAGGTGAAGAATCGCTCACAGGCCGCCCGATCCTCTCACTCATGTTACGTAGAAATTTATCCAGTTCCGGTAGTGACTGGAAGGCAACGTTGGTAGGGGTCATACCCAGTACCTTGTGGACGATATTGACATTGGTGATTCCTATGGCATGGATATCCTCGATGAAGGGGTCGCGAATGAGAGGTTCCAGAGGACCGTGCTCCAGAAGGTCTCTGAAAATGTGGTATCGTATATTGTCGTACTCCTTCTTGGTGACGAAAACACCACCGCCCTTAAGCCTGCTGAAGAAACCCTGCCTTTTCGTAAATGCAATGCTCTCTTTTAACAGCGTCTCCAGGAGCTTTTCCATGTTTTCCTCTTCCCCCTCCCCTTCGACGGATGCCTTTCTCGTGGGCGCCATGTCGAGAATGTTATTCAAGATCTTTTCTTTCTTCCCCATTTCGGTGGCATTCAATATGGGCTCGATCCCAATGTAATATATGCGGTCCCGCTCTACGTTCGTTATGTGGATGAAAACAGGATCTCCCACGGGATATATTATGTTCACAACAGGTTTTCCCCGCACCATGTCCTTCGTAATGTAACCCTCGAACCCAACCTTGGCCTTGGTTTTCTTTTCGAACTTTTCAATATACTCTTTCAAGTGGGGATTCCTTTTTCTCGCAATCGAAAATGCATCAGAATCTATTTTTTCAGCCGGTGACATGATTGCGCCCTTTTCCTATGCTACACTGGTAATATCAACTATGAATCCCGCCCCCGGAACGACCCTGAATCCCACGGTATCCCTTACAGGTCCCGATGCGGCACTGAATCTTTTTACGAACATAGTATGCTCGAGATTTCCCTCCACTGCCTCTGATTTCAGTTCGATGTATATATCACAAACGGACCGGAAAGGTGCCACAACACTCTCGCTCAATTCATCAGGATCCATAGTTATTATTATGTTCTTGCTTTGTCCGGATAGTTTTTGAAAGAAACCGATCACCATGAAAGCCCTTTCCTCGTCTATATCGTTCTTGATGAGAGAAGAGAAAGTATCCATCATGATTACGTCGCTGCTGTACAGCTGCTTGGTGTTCATCAAGCGGCCAAGGAAATCCTCCCTGGCCATTGCCTGTCCGAAAAGTGGGAATACCGGGATGAATTTCAATCTCCCGTCCAGAAGATACTCCATAACGTCATAATCCAATGACCTCATCTGGTCGATGAAACCCTTGGTGGTAAGCTCGGTGGAGATCAGGGTTACCTTTATACCGTTCTTCAGAAGTGAATACGCCAACCTCTGGCAAACGGCACTCTTTCCCGCACCGTCCTTGCCTGTCATCAAAAGGGTCGTTCCCTTCGGCAGACCGCCTCCTCCGAACTGCGTATGCAGGTTGTCCCGCTCAAGGGTTATAGATAGATAATCGTCTTCTTCCACGGCTGAATCACTACTCGCTTACCTCGGTTATTCTGAAATATGTGGAATCGCCCACGTTGGAAAACTCGGAGGCAATGATCTTCATATGATATTGATTCCCCTCCTCGAGATAGGAAGGTGCGGTTATGTTATAGGTGAGACGAAGCGTCATACCAGGTAAAAATGCACTACCGCTGAGCAAGGTCATGTCGGTGGGAATATAATCCGGATCTTTTATGTTGGGACCTGTAAGGAACATAAGGAACGTGTAGTTCACACCTGAGAAATATATTTCTCTTGATCCGACGTTCTTTATATAAACCGTGAGATTACGACTGGTGTCATTGTAAGGTACCATTGTCACATCGTTCTCTATGGAGATGTCAGAGGACAACTCGCCAGCCATGCTTCTACCGCTGCTCTCAAGCCTATCGGCCACCTCTAAAACCGAACTTACCATCACTCCCGATATGGCTGTCGCGGCGATAACCGCCGCAATGAACCAAATGATGTGCGACGCAGATGTTGCAGCCATTAATCATCCTTCCTGATTTATAGGGTCATTATCAATACTCACTCAATGGTCTCATATATCGATATCCCGTTGGGACAGCATAGTTTTATTTTGACTGGTAGGTCCAGTGGAGCCGACGTCAAATCCACAGTTATATTCACAATTTCCATAGGACCCCATATATCCGTATTCGTCATTGCCTGACCCGTTGGGTCCGAAACAATGTATGTTTTGTTGTAATGTGTTCCGTTCAGATAAACGTCCGTATACCGGAGGTCTATAACTGTGGAACCGTTGTTCGAAACGTTCATACTCACTATATTCGAGGGAGCGGCGAAGTACGACGTATTTACAAATGCTACAGATGTATCTAGCAGTTCACGATTCCTTTTGACATTATCCCGCCTTGCCTCCTCTACCACCCGTTCCTTGGCATCTTCAGCGTACCAGACTATTCCGAAAGAGATTATCGCAGTGACAAAGATCACTCCTGCGGCCATAGAGACGCTGATGCCCATGGCATACCTCCGCTATCACTCCTTAGAATAGTATTTTAAGATCTCTTCGATATATTCCAGGGATTTGGAATGATCCTCGATGGATAATTTCCAGCCGTCACTCTGGCCGATTACGGCACCGTCCTCTGAAATATATATATCGCCTTCCATGTGTTCCAGATTGGGTTCCGATTTCGCGCCAGTTAGAAAGTTCATCGTCGTGATCTCGATATCCTCGTTGATCCAGTCTATCTCCCGGTAATACTTCAAGAGATTGGGTATGTCCTCCTGCCTTATCTTCGATGTAAGGAACTGGATCCATTTCAACACGCTGGCCTCAAAGTAGAACTGTCTTCGCGAGGAGGGGATGGTCACATTCCTTGGCTTCTCAGGCGCAAGCTCGCCGTCAAACCGTTCCTCCGCTCCAAGCAGCTCATCAGGCATTCCCTCTACTTTCAGACGGACCTTCTCTACGTTATCCTCTATGCCATCCCAACGAAATACTTCCGGCGAATTCCCTATACCGTCCATGTCGATGAAGGGATTTATCTGGGCGGATATAAGATCGTAGAGGGCAGCCAGTTCCCTCATGGTCTTGTCCACCTTGACATAGGAATCCCGTGTCTCTTCCAGTTCCTTTATGATTAGGTCCACCCTTGAATATCCTTCTTTGATAAGTTGCAGGTCCGAGAGTACCGAGACCATGGATTCATTTGTTGATGATACCTTCGTTTCAAGTTTAGAAACATCTTTCTCGATATTGGAAAACCTCGCCTCAGCCTTCGGGTCCATGGTCAGGACTACCTCTCCGAGAGAAGCTCTAACTACCTCTTTTTCACCGCGTTCCTCCTTCTTTTCCTCTTTCTGCTTTTCCATCCCGGTCACCTTCGGCGAACCCACCTCGATCTCGAAACGATCGAACTTGTATTCTTTTTTTGCTTTTGGTTCGCGTTCCTTCGGGGACTTTTCCCCATCAGGTGGTTTCCCCCTTGGACGTCCCCTGCCAGGAGGTCTCTTTCCAGGGGGTCTTCTTTCTCCCCTCTTTGGAGGTCTTCTCTTGTCCCGTGGAGGCCCTCGACGCCTAGACGCCTTGCTTCGGTCGCCCGGAGGTGCTCTTCTCGGCGGACCGCGCGAAGCCTTTCCCTCTTCCTTCTTGGAGAACATCATCATGTTAGTACTCCCGCTGATACCCATAAGGGCAATGATCGTAAAATTGAAAAAAGAAAAAAAAAGATAGGTAAAGTCCTTAGTAGAACTCTACCCATCCGCCGCCTGCCGGGAAGGACCCGGGTACGTTCCATCCTTCGATGGTGGGTGTCATACCGCTGGAGATCACGAATTTGAACATACCAGAGGATGACTGGTCAAGTCCCTCATCTACTCCAAACTGACCCGCCGGTATCAAAGGATTCTCTAATATTTCCCAACAGGATACGTTGAGCATAATCAGTGAATCCTGATCCAGTATGCCGCTATTCTGAAATGATCTATGGGGATCAACTATGGCAGTTGCTGCGAATTTTGCATTCATACCATCTTGGGCAGCCTTGGTGTTGTTTGCCTCCACCAGGTCAATGGTTCCGCCGGTTGCTCCAAGTGGTTCGGCGTCCTGCCAGGTCATATGGATCGTCAGTTCTTTGTAGACGTCGATGCCATCGGTACCTGCATGGAGAGCCAGGTAAATCCGAAGATCGGATATTGTTCCACCGGTTCCATTGACCAAACCTTCGACATGCTGGACCTTTATTCCACCGGATACATCCTGAGTGGCCTCAGAACCCGTTTTCTGTGCTCTGTCTTGCAGACTGCCAGAGGTGTTGATCAACACTGCTGCAGCTATTGCTGCCACGAGTACCATCGCTATGAATACGATAAGCGTACCGATACCCACGGCACCATTCTCTTTCTTTCCGAATCTTGTTTTTTCCATTATTCTCACCTTTTTACTTGCTTTTTACCTTCTGGTTTTTTATTTTCTGGTTATATACTATGCTCGTGATATAAATCTTTTTCTGCTGAAGGCATTATGATAGAATCGATGTTCAGTCATCCTATTTTCTCTATTATTCAGCCTCCTTTTCATCTTTAGTTGTTGATGATTCTTCGTTTGCGGACCATACCTCTTCCTCGGTTTCATCCACATCTTCCATCTCTTCGGTCATATCATTGTTGGCAGACCATACTTCTTCTTTAACTCCTTCCTCTTCGTCGTCTTCCCCTTTTTCGCTCTCTTCTCCTTCATCCGATTCTGCCTCGTCCTCGAACGAATCCGGGCTTTCCTCCGGAATCTCGGGCGGTTCCACCACCTGGATGATATCCGGCATGAACATCATGCTCTTGAACTTGTCCCGAAGCGAGGTGAAACCCGTTGTCTCAATATCCAGAAGTTCCTCGTCTATGGTCATCTCTTCTTCCTCTTCTTCCTCTTCTTCCTCTTCTTCCTCTTCTTCCTCTTCTTCCTCCTCTTCCTCCTCTTCCTCCTCTTCCTCCTCTTCTTCCTCCTCCTCCTCTTCTTCCTCCTCTTCTTCCTCGGCAGGGGAGTATCCCCATTCTATCAAGAACTCTTCCTCATAAGTTGGAGCATATCTTGAAACCCTGGTCTGGAATGCATCTCCATCGTCGAAATGATAAGGGGTCAGATCGAATATCAGCAGCTCGGAGTCGTTGGGAGCGATCTCTTCGATCACCTTGAACTCCTCATCCGGGTCCAGTCCCTTGGGTACGAATGGACTTACCTTCAACTCGGATATGGGGTTGCGTTTGTTGTTATGTATCATCACCTTGTAGGTGGCCGTGCTGTCCACACATTCAAGAATTGTCTTCAGATTGATGTCCTTCCCTTCTATAAGATGACCTGGTACCCCTATATTCCAGTTCTTAGTTATTGGCGTCAGTACAAAAGTAACTTCTTTCGCCTGCATTCCCATGATCTCGCCCATCATCTGCTCCTTCATGGTGGCGAACATTCTCGCATCCACAGATGGTAATAGAATTATCTCCCCCAGGGGTTTCTTTGATTTGTTTTCCACCCTCACCTTGTATATGATCTTCTCCTTGTCAACACCCACCATTGTCTTTATGGTGACGTTCTTGTTCAGCAGTGGGAACGGGACGAATGTCGCTCTGTGGAGCACCTGCTTGGCTTTGTCCATCAGTGATCGGGTATGAGGATAATCCAGCTGCAATACTGCCTTCTTCGCCTCGTCAAGAACCTCCTGTGCCTTACCGGTGTCATATCCCAATTTCCCAATATAATCGATGAAATCCTCCAAAGCCCTTAGATCGTTGAGTATGGTCCTGTGGAGGGATTTAGCCGCTTTTGCCATTTTCCGGGATTCCTGAGCCAGCTTTATGGCTGTGAAATATTTACCGTTCAAAAGTGCTTTCTTGGCCTTTTCAAGGATGTTCTTGGCGTGAGCGACATCCACCTTGGCTTCCATCTTCACCGGTGTGATACGTCCTAGCTCAACCACGTTTCACACCTCCCGGCGGCCTCTTCCCTCTTCTTTTTCCCGGCGGTCTCCGCCTCGGTGGTCGACGACCCCGCCCCTCCTTTGGAGGCCTTCTGCGCCCAGGCTGCTGAGGTCGTCCGGGGGGGCGTTGCCCAGCACCATGACGCTCTTCCCCACGGGGCTGCGGCCGGGCTCCCTCTTCGGGTGACATGGGCCTTACCTCAAATCGCACACTGCCCAGCGTATCCTCTCTAATATCGTCGATGATCTTCTCTGCTTTGGTTATATGGTCGTAGACAGACAGGTTGATCTTGATAAAACCATATACGGCGCCAAAGGCTATAACACCATAAATCAACCCATAAAGGATCTTTGAAAATACAATCGAGACGCTCAATCCAGTGCTTATAAGGAAGAAAAATATCGGTATCTGAATGAAAGCTGCGATACAGGCTATAAGATAGGGTTTAAATTTCTTATCATCGGAGATCAATTTTCTTCTTCCATGGCCTTCCTCATCTTTAGCAAAGAATTCGTACTTCAACCTGTCTTTCTTCGCCTTGGCCGTTATAAGATGCTCGATATAGGATCTTGAAGTAAAGGAAACGAACACCGCCACCGCAGAAAATACAAGGATTAAAAAGAACCAAATTATAATTTTGCCCATGGTAGTCGCTCCGCCCGAGGAAAAACCAAGGCTGTCCCAGGGGAGGGCGAACAGACTTCCGCCGAGAACGGCAGAAAAGACGCCGTAAACGAGATACAGACTCCGGTTCTCATTGAGACGACGGAAAAGGTACAAACCGCCGCCAAGTGAAAAGAACAGAAGAAGTACGCTGATAACCGGGTGCATGGTGGCATCCCTTACCACGATGCTACCTGAAGCCTCGTTATTTCCCTCAGCATTGACTTTTGAATTGGGATTCGTTTCATATATTGCCCCATCTTCATCGATCTTTAGCACTATGTTGTATTCCTCAACCTTTTCATCCCATTCGAGGTTCGGTATGTTCCAGATGAACTTTATGGGCCTCCTGTCCTGCTTAATGCTCTGACTTAGATTGAAGGAAATAAGAGAACCTTGGGAAGATTTCAACTCGTCATTGACATAGAGCTTGATCGTAAAGCCGCTTATGGGTACGGTTCCCACGGCGATCAGGGTGGTAGTTATCTCAAGGGTGCCGCCTTCTTCGAATTTCTCCTCATTGAACGTTATCTCACCTGTAAAATACAGGTCAGCGTAAACCACATGTGTGACTGTAGCGATACTCTCGTCCATGGATCGTGACTGGGAGGCGGCCCGGATGTCGATGAGAATATCATTCCCAATCTCATCTTTTGAGTTGGGTGAGGTTACGGTTAGCTTGAAACTTGCCGACACATAGTAATCGCTGAATGAAATTGCCAGAGAACGGGAGTCGTTCCCTTTGATTCCCGCACCTGAAAGATCGTAATTCCAATTTCGCGATTCAAGGCTTCCCTGGGTGGAGGAAGCAGTCACCATGATGCTGTCATTGCGTTGATTATCGGCCCCGGGGTAGGGAACGTTCATTATCTCGAAATCGTATTCGACGCTCTGAACACTGCCTGATTTGGAAATATTTATATTCGCTTCCAATGCACTGGAGGAAGCAACGTTCATAAATACAATTGTGGTAACGAACTTCGTGGAACTTCCTCTTTCCAGTGTGGTTCCGGATATAGGTGTCAGGGTGTTGGTGTACTCATCGCCAACGTAGGGGTCCAGATCGGTGCGGGGTGTGACCGAGAGGGTTATGCTTATAGAAGTTCCCGGACCCAGCTGAATATTTGAACTGGAAAGAATGCTGAAATCGGTGTAGAGCGGACCTTCGTTGTTCTCCAAGGTGATATTATCGAATCCGTTTCCCTTATTGATCACATTAACATTATAGACGGCGGTCTTTCCGGGGAGAATATTCTTCTTCGAGATGCTCGCCGAGAGACGTGGATCGAACAATGCATTTACCTGGACCTGAACCTTGGTCACATCACTGTGGTTCGGGTCCACTCCCGATACGGTCTTCAGATTGATATTGTTTATCATATCGACGACTATACCTTTCGCTTCCAACTGGTCTTCCATGTCCCCCTCATCTATAGCGGGAATGGTTACCTCCATATAAATCACCGTTGACTCGAAGGGGGAAACCGCCTCCTGATCTTTATCCAGAGTGACGGTCCAGTTCTCATGGGGAGAAGCTTCCGTACTGAAGTTGAAGGTATCATTACCGTTCCCGGTATTCTTTATCTGGAATGAAAATTTTATCACCGCTCCCGGAGTGCCAGTTTGCAACTCGGGCGATAGTACCGTAACTTCGATCCCCGCTCTTCTTTCCACCGAGGTGGTCATGTTCACCGTATCGGTTTTTTCCGAATTGCCCTGGGAAACGCCCTGGACCTGGACAAGGAAGGGAAGATCTGCAGATGCGAACTCTCCGGCTATTATGGTAATATACAACTGCTTCATCTGACCTTTCAACAGGAATATCGTGGTTACGGGAAAGTTCACCTCCCATCCGGTTGTCGTCCCATAGCTCTCCACAAGGTTCACGGTGTCGTCCCCGTTCCCCTGGTTCGTTACGTTTATGGTGTATCTTATGGATTTACCTTTTTCCACTTCCGAGGAATTGTTATTCGGATCAAGATCGATACCAAACCCCTGGATCACATCCGTTGTGGCATTATCATAGTCGAAAACGGATTTATCGAACGTCGAGGTGACCGTCAGAGTCAAATTACTCTCAGCTCCTATATAGGTTGCATCTTTCAGGGCTGTTGCGGCGACATAAGGAAGTACTGATACCTCTACCTGGACGATCTCGGTCTCATCGGGTGTGATATTCATTTCTCCGCTTATCACCTTCGAAGACCAGTTATGCTCGGATGAAGTTTCAAACAAATATGTATCTTTCCCATTACCCGTATTCGTAACTGCGAACGAATAGGTAAGATTATCCGTGGGTGCTCCTTGCTGGCGGATGGGGTCCTGAGTGGTAACGGTAACCCCCGCTATTTTGGTCACGTAAACATAAATCTCCAGAAAAGCCGGCTGGGCAAGGGGATCGTCACGGGGTACTACCGAAACCGAAACGTAACAGCTGCCGTTATACGGATCACGGGGTACGAATATTGTCAAACGTACCGTGCTGTCGATCTCGCCCCCTCCCACTGAGACATTGGACTTCGATGTGTCGGCAGTCCATCTGTCGCTCTCGGAACCGAACTCCAGACCCGTCCAGTTTGCAAGGAACTTGACTGAACGGACTGTGATATCGATGGTATCGAGACTGCTCATACCGCCCAGCTTCGCATTGTTGATATTTCTTATGGAGAGATTGACATCCACTGTCTGTGTATTGGGTTTTGGGTCCACGACATCCCAGGTGGGTTCTCCCCATACATCCGCGGTACTCACTGAATTGACAGTTGTAACCACAGTTCCCGAGTCCGAAGTATGGGGCGATGAGGCTTTAAGCGTCAAATAACCGATAGCGCCCCCGTATGTATGGTCCTCGATCCTGGTCTCGTAAACCAGCTCAGGTATCATTACGCTAACGGTGATGATCTCGGATCCTTGGGGGGGAATATAGGGAGTCACATACGGCTCATCCTGTCCGCTGATATAAGCCTGCCACTTGGGAGGCGAGGTCGACAGCTCAAGATCAAAGATGTCGCCCTTATTCCCATTATTCTTTACGGTAAACTGATAATCGATCTCTTCGCCGGGATCACCATAGGCACCCAGGGGTGGCGCTGTGACCTCAACGTCGTTGATCTCATATGTATAGATATAAGAAACGTTTGTGCGGTATACTGAGTTATTGCCTATTGAGGTTACGGTTGTGTTGACGCCATCAATACTTTCGGAATCCGTACCATCCGGAACCTGTACATCAACTGATAGAACGGCGGTGGCCCCGGGATCCACCGGACCAATTGTGCCTGTATCCGGGTTACTGGCTACCAACCACCCCTTACCCGACTGGATGAAATAAGTATAGCTGTCCGGAAGTGTTCCTATGTTCTTGACGGTGAAACGCACTTCCACCGACGCCCCTCCCGGCTCGGCATACTCTTCCGTGGGATCCACCTCCACTTCGAAATCGTAATAATAGACCGGTGTGATGTTCACAATTATTGAACTTACATTGTTATTGCCGTTCCCGTCTCCGGGCATCATTGTGGTAACGTTTACACGGTACAATCCCGCTGCTGACGGGGTCCATACCGAAAATGTAACGAGTGCTCCACCTCCGACATTGAGCGGTGTGGTGGATGCAGGAACCGTCTTGACGTTGCTAAAATCGGAGGCGTTGGTGGTGTAGTTGAATATTTCAAATTTCACCGGGAAGTCTTGAGTAATATTACTATTTCCTGTGTTGTTGACCCATGCTTCTATAGGAAAACTGCCCATTTCGTATTTCTTCCCATCTTCGAGACTGGATATCTCCGCGCCAACGTCAGTCATGTTCTGGATCTTCACAGTAAGGTTGAAGTAATTATTATCAAGATCGGGATCATCTGGCCACCCCGCCTCGTTTGTCGTTGTGATGTTTATAGAAAAGTTACCTTCCTGGGAGGGAGTCCACCAGAGGCTGTGGTTCCTAGTGCTGTTGATGGGTATCATGTAGTCCGACACGTTCCCCGAGGTATTCGCCATAGCCTCAAATTGCCCCGTGTCTATGCACTTCACAGTGAAATTTACAGTTACGTTTATGGCAAAGGAATCGTTGTAATTCGCCAGTGTTATGTTGATCTCCTGCATTTGAAGGGCGTAAGTCATACCCCCTGAATGTGTGTTAACTGACTCAATAGTGGTATCGTTCCCCGGGTCTCCAAAACCACGCGAGGCCGCGGCCTGTATCTCGCCCGATGAAAATGAAAATGGCAGCACTCCGGCGGGTATCCCGATAAGAAGAATTGCGAGCACGAAGAAGATGGACCGACAAGCAGTAGCATTTGCCTGGCTCTTTTTTGCGAACAGTGCGGACCGCTCCGGGGGGTTGTGGGTGATTGGCATCTAATTCCTCTTCGAAACGATTATGGAACCGGATAATGAGATAACTTCATCCAAACTGGTTGTCCAAGCAAATGAACAATATCTGTTTTGGATACATTTTACACTTAATAAATGTATGTATTTGATTTTTCCTTTTCAATATAAGATATATTAACAGCATCTGCGCTTTTACGCGATTCCGGGAAGATTTTCAAACCGAGAATCTTTATTGTTTTGTCACATCGTTCCCGCTCAAAGCGTCATCCGAAAGCCCGTGATATTTGTCGAAATTACATACATTTTGTCGGGTTACCGCCCTATAAAGACACTTGAATGTACCACAACATCGGGAGCCGATAAATCAGATGAGCTGAAAGGATACCGAGAAAGCCGGGAAATGACCAGTCAAGCAGGACGAATCTTTGATTCAGTAATTTTCACAAAGACAATTTAGCCCAGCCGCTTGAATTTGAAAAGTACTTTACCCAAAACCACACCCTGAAGAAAAGTAACTGCTTTAATAATCCCGGCAATTCGGACAAAGCCTCCGCCCTTCTACGTCCATTAGATTGTATGAATATGTACTGCAGTCCGAACATTTTCCGGAAATGATTATGTCCGAGTAATCTCCTTCTAAAAAATTCTTCCTACGGTGTTTCCGGGATATTTCCAGCAGTTTGGGAGCCTCTCTGAAAACGTCTCTTGAACATACGATCCCGATGAGCTTCCCTCGATCCACCACCGGCATTCTCCTTATATTCAGCTTGGCCATCTTTTCGATGACACTGCTTACTGGAATTTCTGGAGATATGGATATAAGAGGATATGCCATGATCTCCGCTACGCCGACCTCGGAAGGTTTTTTATTATTGGCCACAACCTCAGTGAGAATATCCCTTTCGGTAAGTATACCCAGCAGTTTTTCCTCCTCAACGATGATTACAGAACCGATATTTGAATCGGCCATCATTCTGGCAGCCGTTTCTATGGTTGCACCTAGTTCGATTGTCTTGACGTCCTTTATCATTAACTCGCTGATTGGCATGGCGGAACTTATCATCATCAACACCAAAATGTATGTTCTTTACCATACTGAAGAGGGCTGTCTGCTTTTTTCAGCAATTGGCAAGACATTTTATTATTCGACGCCTTTAGATAATATTCTCTCCATAAATAAACATTTACCTTTAAATGGTCGAGGGGTAAAACCGGCCGTAAGACCGACTTTGAATGCTAAAAAAACACTCCATTATAGGTGTTGTGAGCTGTTTAGTTGGGAAACCGAAATAACAAACCCACATGACTTTTCAAGGGAAACAATTGCGTCCAAAAATTAATAAACTATGATTTTGATGAAAGTGCCCTTCCGCGACATTGGACAAGCAAGTTAATGAAAAAATTCTTTTCACATTATTGAGAAAGCTTAGCATAGAGAAGATGGTCGGAACATTATGTCTATTAGAAGGATCATGAACTCATACCGGATGGTTACCATCAACCCGTCCGCAACCCTTGCAATGGGTGAAATGGCCAAACAGCTCTCGAAAGAAGGGATAAATGTAACTTCCTTTTCCATGGGTGAACCCGACTTCGTCACGCCTCTTCACATCAGGGAAGCCGCAAAAAAAGCACTGGACGATGGATATACCTACTATACGCCATCCGAGGGAATCTGGGAATTGAGGATGGCGGTGGCGGAAAAGTGCGCAAAAGAGAACGAAATTCCCTGTTCCTATCAGGACGTAATAATAACACCGGCAAAACACGGGATATTCTCTTCGATTTTTTCCACTGTGGGAAAGGGTAGCGAGGTTATAGTTCCGGATCCTCTATGGGTGTCCTATATCCCACAGATAGATTTGGCCGAAGCAAAACCTGTCTTTGTCCCCCTTAAATTGAAGAACAAGTTCAGAATGGTTCCCGATGATATAAACGAGAAAATAACGCCGTACACCAAGATGATAATACTTAACTCTCCATCGAATCCCACGGGAGCCGTTCTCACCCGGGATGATCTAAAAGGTATAGCCGATCTTGCCATTGATAACGACCTTATCGTACTGGCGGATGAGATCTATGAGAAGATAATATACGATGCTAAGCATTATTCAATAGCTTCTCTACCGGATATGTTCGAAAGGACCATTACCATCAACGGGTTTAGTAAGGCCTACGCAATGACCGGGTGGAGAATGGGATGGGTGGTGGCACCTCCACCCCTTTTCAACGGGATTGCAAAAATACAACAGCATACAATAAGCTGTGCCACTTCCTTTGCCCAAAGGGGAGCGCTGGAAGCCCTCAAAGGAACTGATGAACCCTTGAAAGAAATGGTGGCAACCTTTAGGGAAAGAAGGGATTACACGGTGAAAAGGCTTAACGATATTGAGGGAATACACTGCCTGAAACCCAAAGGGGCTTTTTACACATTCTTTTCATTTGATTTCGACATGAGCTCCATGGATTTGGCAACTCACCTTCTTAAAAAAGCACACGTGGCAATGACCCCAGGTTCCGCATTCGGACCGTCGGGGGAAGGTTTCATAAGAATGTCATATGCAAACTCGCTTGAGAACATTATAGAGGGGCTCTACAGGGTCGAGATGGCGGTACGGGATCTTCCCATCCGATGGAGAAAAAGTGACTCGGAAGAACATGAAAACTCGCGAGAGGTTTACAAAAAAGGAAAGTTCTCGAGAGAAGACCTAAAAAAATTCCCCCATCTCCGCAAAAGCTCGACCGCAGTCGGACCGGTTCCCCTGGAAAAGAACCACAAAGATTAGATCATCCGAACTCATGACCGCAGTGATAACACAATGTCTGGTCGTTCTCTACTCTTTTTTGGCAGCATGGGCAAGCCTTCAGCTCCGTTCTCAATTCTTCATTAGAACGTGAAGACAGCCTTTTCCTGAAGGAATATATGATGAAAAGGCCGCCGGTAGTAATGAACACCAATCCCAGCACCAATGTACAACCGGACTTGGTAGACATTCCGTCATCGGTTTCTCCCGCGGGTGTAACGCCCAGCACCATGGTATAGATACCGGCAATAATTATTAGAATTCCAATCCCCAAAGAAAAATATTTCAACTTCGAAGGAGCTGGTCTGCCCTCGGTCTTTTCCATTGCGTTTAGCGCCTCATTATCGTTCAACCAAGGCGTATTGGAACCTGAAGTCCGTGGCATGTTCTTTTTTCCAGATTGTGCTTACTACGCGTGAAGTTTGGTCAGGAAGGTCTTGATAAGCTCGATGTCCCCGCGGATATTCGCGATAAGACTGCGGACCTCGCTAATTTCCCGGTCCAAGTTCCTTTTGATCTCCTCTTGATTCTTTAATAGTGAATCCATCAATTGTTTCTGCTGTTTTTTCAGCAGGTCACTGGTATCGACATAGTTCTCTTGTACGATATCGGTAAGGTCCTTCACCTGATCGATGGTCTTGTGAGATTGAGCCGCCAGATCCGCTGCGTTCTTGTCAAGAATGACCTTGTTATCTTTCGAGAAAGAATCCATGCGGTTCCCGACTTCTGCTTTCATGTCTCCAAGATTCTTGGTCACGACGTCAGTGAGGGTCCGTGTTGCTACATGTGATTTGAGGGTGAGGTCTTCCATCTTTCCGTCGATATGGTTGAATCTCTCTTCCTCCACCTTCATGTTGTTCTGCGCCCTCTTGTTGAGTTCGCTGTTGAAAACCTGTATGGCCTTCGCCACCCCGCTCATCTTCTCTTTCAGTGTTACACTGAAATCGCTGTCCATGGTATTGAGGAAGTTGAGGATGTTCTCTTCAACCTTTTCCATCCTGCCGCTCACCTCGTCCGTTTCAACTTCCATATTGCTTCGCAGGTTGGTGATCTCACGGGCAGTAGCTTTGATTATGCCCTTAGAGGCTTTCAGAATATCATCCCTCATGGTCAGCAGCACGTTATCGACTTCAGCCCTGACTCCCTTCACTTCACCCAGTATCTTATTCTCTCTCATGGACGATTGCTTCAGCTTCTTCGTTATATCCCTATCCATCTCAGCATTGGCCCGTTTCACCGATAATGCTATGCTTTGGGTCTCTTTTCCAAGGCGGTCGTTCAACCTGCTGAACCCAGTACTCATCTGGCCATCAAGTGCCATGTAAGTACCCTTCATGATGCCGTCAAATCGCGACATCAGCATTTCGGACAGTTCGATGGTCGAATGAAGAACCCAATGCGCATTCTTTTTGAAATCCAACAAGGGAGGATCTTCCAATCCTTTCTTCTTACGCCATTCCTTGTCCCCTATGTTCTTGGTTTCCTGCTTCAACTGTGCTCGCATCAATCCTTTCTTGTAAGGCTCCCACTTTGCCATTTCAATCCTTCCTTTTTGTGGTGATCGGAAATCCCATACCCCATGGATATTTAACTTAGATTTCCCTGTTCCGAATCAAAAATATGCTCGTCAAGGAATTTAACATATTATAATATCGGACTTACATATATCTGAACCGATTATGATATAAATATTGTTTTCCTTAAAAAGAAAGGAAGAATAATCAGTTTTTCAACTTTAGAGATTCAACCGGATCCATGGTTTCAGGCATACATTTCAAAACATCCTAATGTCGGGCCTGGCATAACTTCAAGAGAGACATTGGAAACACCTCAAAGACGTCAGGCTTGAAAGTTAAGGAACATGGGAGTAACTTTTTTGCTTTACCTACGGGTCATTCTTTCCAAAGGTAAGCCCACAACCTCCATTTCCTGGTCTCATGACGTAGTTTCATATTTATTATCCGAGCGGAATTGTACAAACCCAATTCACGGATAATGCTCTGGCAGCAATGGTTGGTTATATTGAGGGCCCTGGGCGACCTTGGGGGCTCGGGGTACCTGGCCCGTCTGTTGTACTTGGGGAGGTCTTGGCCCGGAAGGTGCGGGGACCGGGGGGGTTTTCTGCAGAGTGGAAACACGCCACTGCTGCTGTTGCGGGTCTCTCGCCTGTGCAGGGGGCTGCCTTGGTTGCTGTACCGGAACACCGAGAGGTGGCCTTACCGCTTCTTCCTTTTTGGATTTTTTCTTGTCCTTCCCGGATTTCTTGGGTTTGGAGACCGATTCGTCCTTCAGCCCTCTTTCCTCAAGCTTTTTTGTGAACTTCTTTTCCTTCTTGTTAGCCTTGTAACGATAGCGGAAGTATATAAAAGGGAAAACCACTACCACTATTAGAGCTAAGATTCCAAGAATGAGATAGACCCAATCTCTCATGGTGGCCGCCTCCACATTGCTCTCGTCCTCTGTCTTTAGCTGGACATCCAGCGGTGCTGACTGTGAAAAACGGATCTGGTTGCCTTTGCTATCCTTGTACTCCAGTCTGACTGAAAGATTCTGAACAGTGTTATGTATGCTATTGAGATCGACCTTGTCCGCATTCATCTTGAACGTCACCGTATAGGTTCCGGATGGTTCCAGATCGAATTGCTCCGATTTGAAGACTGTACTTCCTCCGCTCTCGAACCAGTTATTATTATCCAGTAAAAGGGCAGTAACATTGGATGCCTTGCTGCCGCCGATGTTCATAAGAGTAACCTTCAGATCGAAATTCTCCTCCTCTTCTATCAAAGGAGTTTCCACCATTGCCACAACGATCTCCGGAGGCACGGGAATTATTTCCAACTCGCAAATAACTGTGATGATAATCTTCTCCTCAAGCTCGTTTCGACATTCTACCAACACAGGAATATTGTGAAATCCGATCAAATGATCACCCTCCTTTACGTCAACCATATATGTCTGTGTAGTGGTCCACCCCGATCTCAATGTATCCACCAGATGATATTCGAAGGTTTTCGATCCCCCGGCAGGGGATATGGGAAGACTATTACTGAAAGGGATTGTGATGTTCAGCTTGGAGAGGTCATAACCGTCAACATTCTGTAGATTCACCGCCAGATTGGCTTCCACCATGGCCGGCTGCAAGCGATTGGGTGTATTCGCTTCCATATCGAGAACGGAATCCTCCACTAGAATATAGATATATGACTTGTCGTCCGGTTCCTTTTCACCACGGGCAGTCATGATATTGTGAAATTCGTTCTCATCCGTATCAATGTCGATGGAAGAACCACCGAAGACCCCAGTATCGAAATATTTTGCGTCGTAGAGTATAGGAATTATATATCTTCCGGGGGGTATGGTATCCCGAACCCGGACCTTGAATGTCACCGATTCAGTAGCTCCTACCTCCAGCGACGCGATATCCTTTTCAGTACCAAGATCTTTCTTCACTGCGTGATTATCCTCGTCGTAGTAGAAATCGGAGGTGTAGAAATAATCCGCAGCGGACAGATCCAATGAGACAACTATCTGTATCAGATCAACATTACCTCCGTTGGTAAATATGACATCGAAAGAAAGCTCATCCTCATCTTCCTGATCTCGCTGACTAATGTGACTTGTGAGCTCCTTGCTGTCAGGAGGGGAAAGAAGGGGGGTGAAGTCAATATCCATCTTCAGTACTATGGAATTCTCGGTTACCTTTATGTCGTTCGAGTTATCTCCATCATCCCAATTACGTGTATATGAAAGAGTTAATTTCAGTTCGTACTTACCAGGTGCCGCGTCGTTCTCGACGTTTATGCGCCAGTATAATGTAGCGGTGGCCCCACCGTCCAGTTCTCCCAATGAAGCTTTGGTGTAAATCGAAGGGATCGAAATCTCACTTCCCGAATATGCGAGCGTTCCTCCGATCAAACCCACATCTCCAACCTGTGAGTTGATTCCGGTAACACCAATTTTCTGAAGAACTGCACCGGCGTACAGGTTACCGTTGGGTGTGTCATATACAGTTACTTTCTTTTCATGGGCAACTCCCAATCCACTTTTCACTTCTATGGGAATATAAAGGTGCTCCGTACTCTCACTCAAATTGTATTCAAATTTCGCACCATTATATTCTATCCTGATGCCGTAATGGACAATTATGTACAAGGTATATTCGCCAGGGGTAACCGTGTTCTTCATATTCAGCTGGAAATCATCGAAACCGTCAGTAGCATACCAGTTCTGGTTACTGCTAATGGTGAGACCGTCACCGTCCGGTCCGTTGTAGGCGCTGCCGTACCCCGAGACAAATCCCGAGAAGGGATTCCCTGCAGTACCCGAAATAGCCTTGCCGTTCTTGTCACGGAAATCCCTTATAGATACGGTGGCTTCGAAGAGGTCGTCATTGTTGAACTGGTCATGCCCTTTATTTTCCCCTTCGTATGCGGCACCATCGTAGTCTTCGGCAATCCTTATGCGGAATTCTTCTTTGGAATCGCCGGCGTAGAAAATGTTATTGGGTGTCGCTGATGCCTCGAGATACTCAGCGGCCCTCGTCGAAGTACTGGCCGAAGCCGGTTCCAAATTTGCTATATTACTATCTTGTTCCTTACTCTCATTATCAAGTGCCTTGTAAAAAGGCCCTGCTATAAATATCAATCCAATGATAATTGAAAGGATTGCTATCCAATGACCTGCTGGTCTTTTCGTCATTATATCAACTCCGCGAGTTTGTTAAATCCAGATATAATTCCCGTATATTTTTCAATAATTCATACGGTAATTTTGTTTTCAGTGATTAAAAACAAATTATTTAATCCTTGGTGTTAGATTACATTCTATTCCACCATTTGCAAATATTTGCTGTTCCAAAAGCTACTGTATCGAGGAACACGTCGGTATTGTTTTGATTGTAACGAAGGTTTTATAATTGAAGAAACTGATTACTTGCTCCGATAATAAATTGCTCCAAATAATTCAAAATGCATACGAATAATAAATGTTTCGTGTTCAGGTTCAAAATTATCAAGAAAGTGATAATATGCCCGTAAAAACCGTTGAAATAACTTCCATAGATGCAAGACGATTCACAAAACCCGGTGAGAAGATCACCAACGTGAGGATAGACAACAATTCATCAGTTACCTTGATAACGCCTATGAACGACGAAGAAGCAAACGTGGAGTTCAGGTATACTGCCAGCTACGGCGGCATAGGCTCCATTCGCATGGAAGGAGTCATCATATATACGGGGAACGTTAAGGACCTTTCCACAAAATGGATCAACGAGGGAAATATGCCTGACGAGATCGCAGGAGAGATACACACAGCCATAATGAGAGTGTGTGTGCCCGAAGCGATAATTATCTCAAAGGACATCAAATTGCCCCCGCCCATCCCGCTCCCGAACATCAACTTCAAAAAGAACAAGGCCAAAAAATCGTCAGGAATGGAAGTCGCCTGATATTTTTACTATTTACCAATTGCTTTAATGACCCATGCTCAGCCATCTCCGACTTAACTAAGTTATAGGCTGGGGTAAGATTCCCATATCCTGAGAATCATAAGAACTCACAATAACGAAAAGATTAATATCGGGTGACAGATTACCAATAACGTTCCTGGGAATCTGTTATGATGGAGATTCCTTATCGAACAAGTTCCAATCACATTATCCGATATCCAGGTGGGAAATAAATGGCCGAGGAAACTGTTTCCAAGGAAAGAAAACGCCTCATTGAACTATGGAAGGCGTACGAGACCCAAGAGAGGGAATACAGCGAGGCGCTGAAAAAGATCTTAACGAATGAGAAATCACTTCGGGAAGCCGGCAAGATGAAGAGAAGCCTCCGGCAGCTTATCGAGGAGAAGAACAGAGAGATAATGGAACTGGAATTGAAAAATACCACCTTGAAGACCGATCTGGATGAGATACGACCTCAGATGGAAGAGAAGGAAAGGCTGGTGGTGGAGAACAAGAAGCGATATGCAAAGTTGTATGCTCTCACCGAGGAACTGGAAGAGGAACTTGAACGGGCCCGCAAAGAGATAGAGGCCAGGGATCGATGGTTCAAGGAAAACATCTCAAATCTTGAGAATTTGAATAAGAGCCTGGACGGTAGGAAGTTATTGATAGAGCAGGCAAAAAAGGGAGAAGAGCTTTCCAGCTCCAAAGCAATGATGGAACTGGAAAGACCGGGTATCAAAGAGGAAATTGCCTCCGTGGTGGAAGAGAATATACCCGATGAAGTGGATGAACCGTCTTTCGATGAAGAACCGACTTTTGATGATGAACCATCATTCGAAGAGAATACCTCCTTCGACGACGATGAAGACATGGTGGAAGAACAGATGAAGCCGGAGAAAAGCAGGATAGATGTGATCAAAGAATTCTCAAAACTCGATTCACTGAATCCGACCCTGGCTAACGCGCTTTATAACTCGGGTTACACAACGTTGGAGCAGTTGCGGGATACCTCGGAAAGCGATCTTCGGACCGTCAAGGGATTTGATGAGCTGAGGGTCGAATCACTCCAACTGGACCTTATGGAATGAAACTGATCGGTTAATACGGTGGCGGAGGAAATCTTCTTTTTCGAACTCCATAAGTTTTTGAAGGTTGTCGGTGAGAACGGTCAAACGAATTGTCGTATTGATCAGGCCGGGTCATAGGTCGTGTTCCATATTCATCATTGGATTCGGCTTTATTTCTAAATATAGATTTCTTATATGGATACTGGGGGGGTGGAGAGGCGTTATGAGCAAATTGAGATGTCTCCCCATGCTCTCTCAAAAGGGTTGCTCCATACAATGTTTCATATGAATTTGACAACGCCGGTTCGATCCTCTCACTAGGTTCGTCCCCGAAGGATGACGACGTTTGTTCTACCTTCTCGGTTCCCGTCTTTATTTCCAATTCTTTTTTGGTTAAAAATAAAAATACCATCGCAAAAGAGCCCAAACACACAGATGTTAGCCCCAATATCCATCCTGAACCCGGACCCCAAATGTAATCTGTATACTTTTCATCGTCACCGGGTTCATATCTCTTCGAACCCCAGAATCCGGATACGACCTGTTCCGAGGGGTCGTCAACCAAAATAAAATCACCATTCCCTTCATCATTTTCATCGTGCGAATCCTCCCAATCCTTGTCATAGGCACCTCCCCAGGCTGCCGCGAAATAAATTACTCCGACCAAAGTGATCAAAACAGCCAGCCCCAACGATATGATCCCAACGTATGAATTTGTACGATTGATTGCAGCAAATAATAACGCTATAATGGCGATACCTGAAAGGATCAATCCAATCAACCATATGTAATATGTTACATTTGCCACATCCGCCTTGTTAATCAGACCATCCTCTTTCTCGGCTTCCGTAACGAGAGAATTGGATAATGGTGTAATTAAGGAACGGGAATCACCTTCTCTACCTCGTATTTTCTTGTCCAACGATGGAAATGCATCATCGCAATCACGACAATAATATCCTTCGATAGGTATAATTTCCATATCACAATTATCACACCATACCACAGGTTCACTGAATTCCGCATCACAACCGCCCCCGTATCTATTACAGCTTGTTGCTCCATTCCCCACGTATCTCCCACATTCCGGGCAGTGAGATTTCAAGTCGTCCAAAGATTGATAACTATAACCATTTCTTTCTTCGCAATGGGGGCATAAATAGCATTTGTAATAATCAAGGCTTTCTTCAGTACTTGCAATCATATCACCGCAGCCCGGACAGGTGTACTTGTACTGGTTTTCCGTCCGAATTTCCTCTGAACTGAAATCAGATAATCCAGCGTGAAAAATTATTTTACTTGGACTTTCCTCCTCCTGTCTGGTTTCAGACCACCAGGGTGAAAAAAATGCGGTCACGCTCAATATCATTGCGATTACTGCAATCATGATGCCTATGGTCCTTTTCATACCTGCCTTAATAGTAATACCCCGATGTTTTCCTTTTGGATAAATACTATACTTAAAAACATATTTTTATAATTTTCGCAATGATTTTTATACGAATCCGTAACACAATTATTATATGGAAACGATTATTTCAAACGTAATAAAAACGCCCAATCTACTCAGTACGCCTCACGTGTAAAGCCGACCCATTCTGGTTCAACTTTACCAAGAAGTCAGTCCAAATGT
>CAYFHS010000004.1:0-81237 GCA_964342815.1 uncultured archaeon
GGAAATCCATATCATCCAAACACCCTGGAACCGCACATACCCTACGACACAACTCCCACGGATGCTTTGAATTCTGTCGGAACAACCTGTGCCAAGGGACAGGCGGGGCTTCAGGCTTATTATGACCCCTACCGAATAAATAAACCATTGAAAAGAAGCGGACCGAGAGGATCCGGACAGTGGGAGACCATCGACTGGACAACGGCTATCGATGAGATATGCAACGGGGGAACTCTGCCTGGAGCCAAAGCCGGTGAGGCTGCATATGATTTCGAAGGCCTGGCAGATATTCGCCAATATGTGACTAAGGATGAAGTCATCACTGCATACGAGACTGCAAGGGCTGCGGCGGCAGTAGGAACCGAGATAACGGCTTTGACTGATTTTACTGCAATGGCAAAAGCCGACCGGGATTTGATCGTAGCTCAATTGGACGCTGGTGTTGCAGCTAAGTTGATTGACCCGGATAACCCAAACTTTGGGCCAAAGGCAAATCAATTGGTCCATACAGTTGGCAGGGCCGAGCATGGAAGAAAGGAATTCACGGATCGGTTCTTCGGGGATTATTATGGAACCTACAACTTGCGGAACGATCACACTGATATCTGCGAGCTTCCAAGGCATGACGCAACAGTTCTCATAAGAAAGAAAACCAAGGCTCCGGCAGACTATCCCAACTCTGAATTCGTGATCTTCTTCGGCTCTTCAAGACTTGAAGCGGGATTCCCGTTCCAGGCTGCGGCGAGGAAGGTCATTAGAGGCATAAACGATGGGAACCTGAAGATCGCAGTGGTCGATCCCAGGTTTTCCGTGACAGCTTCAAAAGGTGATTGGTATCCGATTATTCCGGGCACAGATGGCGCATTGGCAATGGGAATGCTCAGGCATATGATCGAAAACAGCCTGTATGACGTTGAATACTGCAAGAATGCCACCTACGCAGCAGCCTCCGCAGACAGTGAAGCCACCTGGTGCGACGCAACCTATCTCGTAAGGGATGACGATGGCAAATTCTTGAAACCAGCGGATGCCGGTCTTAGTGTACCGGCGGATGCCACGGGTAAATATGTTATCTGGGACGGAACTGCTGCCAAAGCGGTCTATCTTCCGGATGGAGAAAAGTATAAAATGGCCATCGAAGACGGCACAGAGCATGGTACAATTGAGTATACGGGTACGGTAAATGCAATACCCGTGAAAAGCTCTTTCACACTACTAAAAGCGGCAGCACAACAGAAAACCATCGCGGAATATGCAACGGCCTGCGGGCTCACTGAAGCCCAGATCACCGGCCTGGCGGTTGAGTTCACCAGCCACGGTAAAAAGGCTGTTGTGGAATACTACCGGGGCGTTGCCCAGCATACAAATGGCCTGCATAGCGCTTTTGCTCTTGGAACATTGAATACCATCATAGGCAACTCGGATCATAGGGGCGGCGTAATGTACGGCGGCCACAATTGGTATGAGTTCGGTCAGGGTAAATCCGGTTCTTTCCATGATCTGAAGAGCAGTGACACAAAACCAGGTAAGGTTTCCTCGTGGGGCCTAAAGGTCTCCCGAGGTGGAGCTAAATATGAGGATACGACGGAATTTACCGATGACGGATATCCAGCATCCCACGTGTACTTCCCATTGTTGGCTTCAACCGGGCATGCCAAAGCGATATCCCATGCATGTATGGAAGGAGTACTCGATTCATATCCGTATCCTACAAAAGCGTATTTCGCTACCAAGGCCAACTACCCGTACTCCATGCCTGCTATGAGGGGGGTTATCGAGGAAGGTTTCAGGGATAAATCCGTTGTACCACTCTTTGTAACCTTCGATATTGTTGTAGGCGAGTTCTCAAGTCTGGCGGATTACATCCTACCTGACGGAACATTCTTTGAACAATGGGGAACCCCGCATTATTACTACAGCATTCTTACAAAGGGCAGTTCGGTAAGACAGCCGGTGATGCCGTATATCAGCAGTGATATCAAGACCGTGGAGAATGTGTGTATCGAATTGGGCAAAAAACTCGGGTTTACGGGTTACGGTACTGGCGGGCTTGGAACGGCGGGGGACCTGAACGATGAGGTTGATTGGTATCATGCTTGTGTCGCAAATGTAGGAGGACAGGCAAAGGCATCCGGAGTGGCCGGAGTAAAAGACCTTACAACAGAAGCGGAAATGGTTGATTATCTTCTTGCTAGAGGAGGAGTCTTCGAAGATGCGAGTAAATCATATGATAGTGATGGGAATCCTGCTCATAAATGGAAATACAAAACATCGCCGTTCCATGTGTACTCAGAGCCGTTGGGCACCACAAAGAGCTACCTTGACGGTTCGACCTTCCCCGGAACAGGAACCTGGGTGCCACCCCAAGATTCAGCTGGGAATTCCATTGATGATGCGGGCTATGATTTCCATGTCATCACCTACAAGTTGGCCCAGCATACCCAATCACGTACCGCAGCCAACCCGTGGCTCATGAAGGTTATAGGGGACAATCACATCGAGATAAACAAGGCGGACGCAGATTCAATGGGGATTTCCACCGGAGATATGATCCGGATGGTCTCCAAGACGAATCCCGGAGGTGTGATCGGAAAGGCCAGGGTCATTGAGGGTATCCGGCCAAAAGTTGTTGCAGTCTCTCACAGTTTGGGTCATTGGCAGTATGGGACAAGGGCAAATGTGGTTGATGGTGCCATAACAGGGCATGATTCCTCTAGAGGCAGTGGCATATCGGCCAATTCCGTCATGCGTATGGACAATAATGGTATTGGGAATGGAAAATCCGGTTTGAGAGATGTGCTCAGTGGAGGCTTATGCTTCTTCGACACTAAAGTAAAAATAGAGAGGTTGTAGGAGGTGATGATGTATGGCAAAAGGGTTTAAAGTGGATCTTAATAGATGCATCGGTTGTGATACGTGTGTAATTGCATGCAAATCCGAGAAAAACACAGTGATAAAAATCAATTACCGATGGCTAATGAATGTCGAGGGAGGGACCTATCCAACCCCCACAAGATATTGGGTTTCTGCAGCCTGCAATCATTGTGCGGACCCCGCATGTTTGGAAGCCTGCCCTGTGGATGCGATAACGAAAAGAACCGACGGGATCGTACACATCGACGATGCTAAATGCGTTGGATGTGACAAGTGTATCTGGGCATGCCCCTATGGGGCGCCTCAGAAGAACTCTTCGACCCGGAAAGTTGAAAAATGCGATATGTGCATGCATCTTATCGATGCGGGATTTAATCCGGCATGTGTTTCCGCATGCCCCGTTGAAGCTTTGGGAATCGATGACGCAGCCACTCTTGCCGGTGACTCGTCCTTGACGGCAGATATCGCTGGAATGCCATCCTCTTCGATGACAAATCCAACAACACGATATAAAGATAGAAGCTGATAGCATGGATTCTATCGTTGGGTCACCCTTTTCTGATGAAAGGGAACTGACCGAAGCGAGAAAGAACATTTATTCGTTTCTTTCTCGCATTTTTCTTGAAAAACCTTCCCAAGAGACAATAAATAGTATTCTTAACAAGGACTTTTTGGCAAATCTTCCCGATGCGAAAGATGGGAATGAGCCTCATCCCCTGAAACAATTCGCCGCTTCGTTCAATGGGGATATAAAATCACTTCAGGATGAATATAACATTCTTTTTGTGATCCCTTTAAAAAGGACTTATGTGAAGCCCTATGAATCCGTTTATCTAACTGGCCTCATGCTTCAGGAACCAACCAATTGTGTTAAACGATTTTATGGAGAGAGCGGCATAGATATCTCCGAAACCTTTCCAGACCCCGCCGATCATGTGGGTTTGGAATTGGAGTTTATGAAGATGTTGTGTGAGAAGGAGATTGACTCATTGAACGAGAAGAATACCGAGAAAACGATCAAGTATTTGGGTCTAGAAAAAAGTTTCCTAGAAGAGCATCTTTTAAAATGGATCCCCGCTCTGGTGGATGAGATATGCGAGAAGTCAGAGAATTATTTTTATAGGGGCATATCTATTTTTTTAAGGGACTTTATCTTTTTTGATAAAGTACAAGTGGATGATCTGCTAACGGAATTTAAATAGTAAACGATTGTTTGTTCTGCTTTCTGTGAGGGAACTGGCTTGGAAGTCGATAATGAAAGCATCCGCCTATTTGGAAGAATAGTTGCAAATTTGGAGCGGAGCAGGATATATAAAGTTGTTAAAGGCCCCAAATTGAGCAATGTATTGGATATGGTGGAAGATATTGATCTTGGTTATTTGGGTGTCAATCAAAAACTTTGTCACAACAACAGGTATACCAGGAAGATCTGTAATACCTGCGAAATATTCTGCCCTGTAGGGGCTATCGAATTTAATAGGGAAAAGGGCATCATTATCGACGAAAAAAAATGTATTCAGTGCGGGGTGTGCGGCCCGGTTTGTCCCAATGGCGTGTTCGAAGTAAAGATAATGTCTGATGAAAAGATGTTTTCCGACATTTATAATATTTTAAACAACTCCAAAACAAAAAACCTCCGCTTTGATTGTACGAAATGTAATGGTAAGTACGGAAAAATCAAGAAAAGGAGAAATAAAAAAGAAACCTTACTTATACCTTGCTTGGGAAGCATATCCGAACTTTTTATCCTCTGGGCACATGTTCTTGGCGTAAATAAAATTTCATATGGAAGATGTGATGACCAATGCCAATGTACCAAGGGGATAAAGGTTTTCAAGCGCACGCGTATTCTGATCGAACATATAATGAGAAGCATGATCATTGTGCCTACTTCAGGTAATTCCGGCGAATCCCTTGTTGGCGAATTCTCCGGTCAGGTGGAAGATGAAGGGACTAGGAGAAATTTTTTAGCAGATCTGGGGAAAAAAACTGCAAAGATTTTCGATATTGGAAATGAAGAGAATTCGGAGGAAAAAGAATTCTGGCATCAACAGGTCCCCAAAAAAAGGCTTGCACTCCTCAAATTCGCCCATACGTTGGAATGTAAAAGATATAAAACTAAAAGAAGGTCCCTTCCATTTGCGGAAGTGATGATCGACGAGGATAATTGCGATCTATGTGAAGTTTGTACTGCACTATGCCCTACGGGGGCTCTAAGCTCTTTGGAACTGGATGACTTGAGTATAATCTACTTTAATTTTGGAAAATGTACCGGGTGCGGTCTATGCAGAAGGGCCTGTCCAAACAAGGCACTGGCATATCGGGAGAAAGTGGATCTGGGGATGCTAAAAAACAAAGCCAGCATTCTTGTTAAGATCAGAACCGAGAGTTGTTCCGAATGTGGATTGAAGTATGTGGTGAGGGAATCGATTAATTCCTGCCCTCAATGCGAAAAGAGAAGGTCGATCCAAAAAGGATTGAACGATTCCTTTAATAACGGGCAATAAACGAACCATGATTTTACGTATATATTATCATAATTAACAATTGTTAAGCAAACCGTTATATATCATTGAGAATAACGGTTAATACATTGAATTGATTATTTCGGAGAGCTGTTTCCATGACAAAAATCATAGGTATGGCAGGGTATAAGAAAACAGGCAAGACAACCACCACCGAACGGCTGATAAGATCTTTGAAATCCAGAGGTTTCCGAGTAGGTTCCGCGAAATTCATGCACATGGCCCACATGAAATTGGATGTCAAAGGGAAAGATACGTACCGCCATATGGATGCCGGAGCGGATTTTGTGTTCGCCTTAACTCCAAAAAGGACCGTGTTATTTAACAGAACACGGGAGCGAATGAACGTTAAGGACGTTTTGACGAATCTTCCCAAGAATGTGGATTTTTTAATTTGTGAGGGATTGCGCAGCAATGGATCGGACGCCTATTTCGTTCTAACGGCAAAGGATAGGGGCCAGATCAATTCGATAATAGCTGAGATGGGGATCGAAAATAATAGGATTATTGCGATTTCCGGCGTCATAGGTAGTAGAATTTCTGAACATGACGGTTTTCCTGTTCTGAACTGTTTGGATAATAAAGATTTGGAAGATCTAACGGACGCAGTTGTAACCTTGAATGGATAGGTTGATCAAAGATCGAGGTGTTTTTTCGTGGATATTAACCTATTGGGCGTATTCATACCAGTATTTTTGCTAATTTTCATCGGATTTGTTACAGGGAGATTTAGCAAGGTGCAGAAAAGCACAATAAAAGTATTATCCGATCTCACCCTTTATATCCTGGTTCCGGCCCTCATAATTACGAGTCTCGCGAAGATGACACTCACATCCGTTTTTTGGCTGATAGTCCTTTCTGCAGTATTTATTGTAGTTGTCACGGCTTTCCTTGCTTACATAATTTCGAAGATCAAGAAACTAAAAGATAATACTCGTCGCGGTTTCCTAATGACAACGATGTTTATGAATGCCGGGAGCCTGGCATCCTCTATCTGTCTTTTATTCTACGGTCCGGAAGGTTTTATTCTCGCAATAATCTTCTATATTACCACTCAGATCCTCCTCTACACTTTGGGTATTTTCATAGCCTCTTCCAGGAAGGGAAGGTCGAATCTTCATTCTCTGAGAACCGTGGTATCCCTCCCGTTGATATATGCATTATTGGTTGGGATTCTATTCTCGTACTACCGGATAGGGATTCCTGTGCTTGTTCTGAGACCCCTGGAGCTTCTAAGCAGCGCGGCAGTTCCTTTGCTTCTTATCACTCTTGGTCTGCAGCTTTCGGTCATAAAGGTGAAAATATCAAAATTGAACCTTCCCGCCCTGAGCACTACAGTAAGAATGGGCTTTGGCCTTCTATTGGGCTTTGTTTTCGCCCATATGGGTGGTCTTCGGGGAATTCCATTTGGAGTGGTTATCATTGCGTCGGCAATGCCCACGAAGATAACAACTTTCCCTATCGCTCAGAAATTCAACTGCGACATCGAGAATGTGACCCTATCCATATTTCTTTCAACAGCCATAAGCTTGCTTACAATACCACTAATTCTGGGTTTGTTATCTCTATGATATATTCAATATCTTCAGTTTAAGCGTAATATATTTTAATTGGGCCGAACATATCCTGGACAGGTGACTCTTATTGAGTAAAATGATGACGTTTCTGGAGCATATCCATGAACTGCAAAGGTGCTTGAAAAAAGTATTTGGCTTGATATTCATTGAGTTTATTTTCTTTTTCACATTTGGGTTCAAGGAGTTCTATTTCAGGAGTACAATGCTAGTTTATCCTTATCCTACTTTAAAGAACTCTTTTTCAGCAGCCCTGTTCAGGAGAATGTGGGATTATCTGGTACCTATGAATTTGAATGGTGTGGTGATTAAACCCTATGCCAGTCTCGGGGGCGGCATTATGTTGCTGGTCATCATGTCCCTATTTTTGGCGATCACATTCAGCATGCCGATGACCCTTTGGGAACTCGCTAAATTCGTCAGTCCCGCTCTAAAAGAGAGGGAGAGGAGAGGTATCATAAAGACGATAATTCCTGCAACAATTCTCTTCCTTGGGGGCTGTGCATTCGCCTTTTTTTTATTGATTCCTTTCACAATCCATTTCCTCTTGCAGGTGATAGTTGGACTGGATGCAACCGCGCTTATTACAGTCGATGATTTCATGAAATTTGTTATTCTTTTTACTCTTGCCTTTGGGATAGTGTTCGAACTGCCCATAATAATGTACGGCCTTACCAGAATCGGAGTTGTGGAATCGAAATTCTGGCTGAGGAATTGGAGATACGCATTTATTATGATGATAATCTTCGGAGGTATTATTACTCCCGATGGCAGCGGCATCACCCAGCTTATGATAGCAATTCCCATGTTAGGACTTTACTTTATTGGATACCTTGCTGGAAGGTCATTTGAGAAAAAACAAAACAACTAAAAGATTAACCTGTCTGTGTGATGGCTTATTTTTGATTTCTTCATCTTAGAATGCTATGTTCCAAACCCTATTTTTCTTCTTTATTCTCGTGCTCGAGTGGGCCCATCTTCTTTCTTTTTATTATTATAATTAGAATGAACACAAATAATATAGTTATAACCAAAGCACCAACAAGCCATGTTATCTGGCTAGCATTCTCCGTTGTTTCTACATCTTGAACGAGGGCAGGCTCAGCGTTTGAGAATGACACACCACTGATATTACCCGACTCATCAATAGCTACTAAAGCGAAATAATAGGTGGTTTCCGCTGTCAAACCTTCCAGAACGTATGAATCGTTTGTTGTATTGACAATGGGAGTGAGAGCAGATACATCGGTAATCGGGGACGTATTCCAATACAATTCATAATGATCCACCTCGGAGGATTCACTGAAATTCCACTTTAAATAAATTTTACTGTCATGGCCGTCCATAGCCAGGAATACCATTATGGGTTTTGAGCCGGAGATTGAGCTCAATGCGAGACTCATCATAGATTTATGCGCATCGTTATTTTCAGCAAAGCCCACTACATCGGTTACATCATTCCAGATCGGGTCTGAATAGCTCTGATGACAGCCAATGCACAGCCCGACCCTGCTTATTTTTTCCTGCTCCTCCTTATTGAAAGGTCTTGAACCAACATGGGATGTTGCCTGTATCTGCTTGCCGTCCTCATCTACAATTCTTTCAAGTTCAAAATCAATATTCAGTCCATTTCCGGATGGATCAAATATACCGGAACCGAGCCCCAACGTTTTTTGCTCGGTATGACAATCTTCACAGGTACGAGCGGAGGAGGAAATAGTATGAGGTTGGATGGGATTGTGGGCTATCCCTGATGTTCCATCTGTTGTGGTGTATATTTTATTCAGTACGACAACTTCCCCATTCTCATCGATATATGTGAATATGGCCTGGCATCCCGGGATAAATGGCGATACCTTTCCCTCTGCATTTATACCGAGGACAGGTGAACCCCATCGAAGATAGCTTCTTGATTCTTCCCATGAATTCGTTGCGTCCTCTTTTGCATCAACCCAGTCATAACCGGTTTGAGAAGCATCCATCTTAGCATGACAGCCGTAACATTGCGGAGCCCACTTTGCATGGCACGCATAGCACTCCAAACTATCGATATGAGGAATCGAACTCATGGCGGTTTTTGCGGCAGTACTTTTCCAGGATCCGGTTTCATTTATTAATTTTAGTATTGGTATTTCATGCTCTTTACCATCGTATTTCGAGGTCAGGGTCAAGGTATTTCCATTTTTTTCAATATTTGTAAACTCATTTCCGCCCGGGGTTCCATAAATGGTACCATCGGCTTTTATGGCCCCGGAGGTCTTTACTTTTCCCTCCTCATCCCACGGGTATTCATCAGGCGTACCATGGCAGTCCGTGCATTCAATTTCCACGGCTTCCTCCTTTTTTGCATATATGTTACCGTCACCCATTATATCATTCTTAGTATGGCAGTCTATACATTGCATTCCGCGCTCGTAATGGACATCCGGGGTCAGATGGTTATAATTTTTTCCATGCAATTTTGATTGTTTCCCACCCGTATCCGTAAACGGTGTTCCATAGCCATCAGATTCCATGGTCCCTATAAAGCTAACGCCTGTTCGGCCGCCACGGTTATGACAATGAACACATTGTTCCGCGGGGATCCTGGTAGTGATCTCATGCTTGAGTGGATGGCCTGCTTCCTCCTTATTTACGGTGGTATCATTCCCAATATATAATCCCTCGTCAGAATAAAGAACATGGCAAGCGGAACAACCGCTTGAGCGATAATCGCCAGCGCGTTCTTTACCTTCGGTCCATATGTGACACCTCAAACACTGATTACGGAGATAATCGTCAATGGGTTCTGATGAATTCTGAAAGTTGGGTATTTGGCTCAGGCTTAGGAGTGCACCGTTTTCAGAAGGGACGTTTCCATCGGAATCTTCAATATCAAAAATCGAATAGGATGAGTTTCGGTCCTGAGCCCCCCAGGTATATCGCGATCCGCTGATCATCCCTGCCATTGTTGCATGCATCGATTTTTTGACTCTATCAATTTCATTTAGATGACATTGCCCACACGTCCCCCGAACTACATTCAGATCCCCGGGATTTATGAACATGCCCTTATGCGATTCATTTTTTTCAGCAGCTTCCCCATCGCCTTTGTGACAAGTTGTACATGAATAATCCATCTTCGGGTTAATGGGTTCAATACCTTGATGGCAGCCACCGCTCTCGCAACTCTCAACGGCCCGGGTATCTATGATCGCTGACTTCTCAGTAGATAGGATCGGGTTCTCGCTTTCAAATTTATCAGTATCGTTTTCGATCTCACTCGTATTTAATAATAAACACAACGAAATGATGATGACTGCGGAAAGAAAAAGAAAACTCCATTTTAATAATCTACCTTCCTTGAATATTTCCTTGACCCTTACACTAACATAAGTCATTCTATCGATTATCATATCAATTAGAATAACTCTATATTATTTAACAACAAGTACGATAATTTAAAGGGCATATGAGAAGAAAAGTAAGAATTGCAGTTTTAATTTCCCCATCAAACAAAAACACAAATTTTACTTCTACCTTGTTTTATTTCTCCTGATCCTCTTCAGAACATGGTGAAATGCCAAAATGGGGTGTCTAGTTAGCATTCGGGGCCCGGCATATCTCATAACCGTTCTTATCCGGTCCCTCATGGATCCCTTGTAGCAGTGTATCGTACAAATACCGCAGGGGGTTTTCTTCTCCTGGAAGGGACATTTGTCGAGCCGTATATTTGCATATTCAAGCAGCTCCTTACATTCGGTACACAGTTTTCGCCCGCTCTCGTGATGAGCCCTACAATAGATATTTATCATTACCTCAACAGTTTTCTTTTCGCGCTTCATAACGGGGTGCTCGCCTGACATTTAATAGGCCTTTCCTTTCAGTTTTTGCTTGCCTTGAAACCGAGTTCGTTCACAGCGGCGATCAATGCTTCGGAAGAGATAGACCCCTCCTTTTCGAGAGTAACATCAGCCTTTTTCTCCTTGAGCTTGACCTTGGCCTTTTTGACTCTGGATAAACCTTCCAGCACATTTGTAACTCTCATGACGCAGTGATTGCAGCTCATTCCCTCGATATTTATGGTTACTGACGGTTTTTTTCCAAACAATCCCATTTGTTCACCTGCGGGTGAATTGCGTTTGAGAACGATAAATGTTTTCCTGAAATTGAATTTCCTGAAGACGAGGCAATGTTACTTGGCCGAGGGCGATAGTCCCCGAGGAGCGCAGTTTCATGTCTAACGTATCCTAACAAATGATTCTTTAGATTCTGGGAGTGGGAACTTGTGAAAAAACGTAGTGAATTATGTCCTGAACCTCAAGCTTCAGAGACACTCCTTTGTCATTTAATTTCGCCATGTGTAATATCATACCTTTAGAAGTAATTCTTACATCATCAGGAATGACGTAATCTCTATCATCAATTCTTGCTGAGACCATAGAAATGTTTAATGCCTTCTTGATATCATTCATTTGAAGATTATGGGTTAGTATCGGAAATTCGCTTATCATGATCATACATTCAACCAGATATATTGGAATATTATTTTCGATATATATATCATCGATAATCTCGGGCTTTTCATTAAGTAGTTGATTCATTTGACTAAAAGTATCCTTAATATCCTCATTATCTAATGCCTCTTTTATACTGCTATAATCTCCCTTATTCGTGGCTGGTTTTAATCTTGATACTTCATTTGCATAATCTGAGATTTGTTTCTTCACTTGTACCTTATTGAGATGTTGTTCCTTTAGTTTTTGTTTGTAGATCTTTCTTAAATTGTTTGTTTTCGTACTTGAAAGATTGGATACGCACAATGAATTTGGTTTTACTTCTCGCTGTATGAGAGAGTCCTTATTTACAATGATATATACTATGGATTTTTCGAGTTTATTAAAGATATCCTTAGCTTTACTTACTAATTCTTGGTCAAACTCATAGTCTGAATAGCGAACAATTTCGAGTAATTCTACATAATTATCCAAGGCTTCTTCATCTAAATTTAAAGGTATCCCAATTCCCCTTCCAACCCTATTTAAATCATATGGAAGGTTTCTGAATGTATTATTATAATTAAGGAGAAATCCATACTTTCGAAAATGCTTTGATAGACCTTGATAGGATATGAAAATGACTCCTTTAATATTTTGATTTGGATCTAGCATCGCATATGATTTTTTAAAAATCTCTAGGAGACCTTTTATTTTCATTTTATTTCTATACCAAAGCAGGAATATAATACAAAAAATCAAGCCTAGAATAAATCCAATGGAAATTGTGACTTCCATTATCATGTTATCCCCTCAAATTTTAACATACAACGTAAAACATCTTTTATATATGTTTTTTTTTCAAATAACAGAGAGATTTTCAAGGAACTCTGTTACTCCCGAGCGTTGGAGGGGGGCGGTAGTCCCCCGAGAAGCGCAAGTTTTACAGATGAAAATATTTGATTTTGCTTATTGCTTTTTAAGTTCTCTTTCATAAGCTAAAGGGATCTAAACTAATAAAACTTTCTGCTAATCGTCCTGAGATAAATACAGGTAATTTTCATTCTCTTTGATTTCTACTTTTCCTTTGATATGTCTTTTAAATTGGAGAAGGTTTTTTATTTCATTTCGTTTCTGAATCTGTATAATTTCGCCATTGGTCTTTGAGATAATTATATAAGGAACCGAGAGAGGAAAATCGATTACTTTAATATCTGAAAAGGGAATGAATACATCCATTTTCATGGATAGTAACTGCCTTATTGTTTTCCAAGGTATTGAAATACCATTTTCAAATACTTTTACCGACCGTTTAGGCGAGAGGCAGTTTGATAAAAATATGAGAGAAATTAATCCAGAAGCACACCCTCCAAAAAGAAACATACAATATACGATAATAAAGGTCGTCATCGATGGTCCCTCTGAAAGAACTGGTTTAAATCTAAAAAGGGAGATGATGAAAAGATAAAGACAAAAAAGGGAAAAGTTCCCTGAAATTAATGCCACCCCGCCAGATTTTAACCTTTTAATAGGGGAAAATGTTTTTATAATTTCCTCATAAAGGAGAGCACCCGATTTTTTAAAGGATTTGGATGAATGAACATCTTGAATTCTTTTACTATTTGAAATATCTACTTTTCCTTTGATGTGTCTTTTAAATTGGAGGATACTCTTAATATCCTTTTGTTTCTGAAGCCGGACAATTTCTCCATTGGTCTTTGAGATAATAATAAAAGGAACCGATGGTGGAAAGTCGATAACTTCAATATCAGAATGAGGAATGAATACCTCCAATTTCATGAGCAGTAACTGTTTTATTGTCTTCCAAGGTATTGAAATACCATTTTCATATACTTTTATAGATTGTTCTGGGACTAAGAAATATGATAATAATATCAAGGAAGTTATGCTACATCCTAATGCACTAAAAAGAAATATTTCGGTAATAAATAATGAGGCTATACCTTCATTAATATTAGAATATTCAAACTTTAAGGTGGACAAAAAAATGCCGAGAAAAGATAGAAAAGCAAGGAGAGTAAACATTATCCCCAAACTAGTATACTTTAATTTTCGTTCTCTTTTTAGAACAATTTCGTGATATAATAGCATACCTTTTATTTTAGTTTCGTTCATATTTAAAATTCTCCTTACCTGCTCGCATCATGCGGCCCATTTTGTGGTGGCGAATTGCTACTCCCGTTTTGTTTTCTCCATATGTCAAGAATTTCATCTTCTATTGTTGATAGAGAGTTGCTTTAAATAATCCCTTTGGCTGACTTTTTAACTACATTATTGGTTATTTAGATTATCTTTCTAATTTCGATAGGATACTTATGAGTACCTATTTCAGCGTGTCCGCTAGGACCGAGCACCGCAGTGGGCGATAGTCCACGAGGAGCGCAAGAGTTGCTAAATCGCTGGAAATGCCTTTTGAAAGTAGTTTCTCGATTATATATCCAAGAGAGAAACTTTGCAAATCGTCTGTTATGCGTAGATCCATTTACGCTTTTTTCCGGCTTTCTGGCCCGATTTGCGGAGTGAGAAAGAATCACATTTCCTGTTTACCAGATGGGTTATTATCTAAAAGCGAAGCGTGTATTTTTGTGTCGCTAATACTAATATTTTTTGGGATAATCCAAGTGTATTATGTGAACGTTTCCCATCTTCTTGTACGAGTTGTCTTCAAAGCATTATGTTGGGCCAGGGTACTTTTGTTGGACATATGAAAGCAGGAACCACCCATTTCTCAATGGTAGATTATCAGTAGTGTAGATAAGAGTTCCTGTACTACCCTCGTGTGATTGTACTCGAAGAGATACAGTGATATTCCCATTAAATTTAGTATAATTACAAAATACCCACATTTCCCCATTATATTTTGAGTTATTACTATATTGCCACATTTCACTCCCTGCTCTTTTCACAGATCCATTATGGGTGCTCAAATAGAATTGAGAATATGGGCTACGGCCATTTTTTTCAAGTTCTACACTATTATTACCTTCTATGCACAAACATCTCCCATATTTGGTATTTGTTAAATAATATTTTGCAGCCCCTCGTGTAATCTTCAGATTTTCTATTATTGGTGACGTCGAGCCATCATCTAATATTGGAATTGGAGTATAAATAATATAAGAGCCATTACCATTCGCAACAACATTAATCCCTACATAAAATACGCCTTTGGATTTGGTATCTTGATCCCCGATTATACAACCCATAGACGACAAAGAAAGAGCGAGAACGACTAAGACCACAATAGGAAGCTTCTTCATATCTTCACCAAGTTGAATAGATAACATATTCGTTCATTTCCTATATATTCTTTCTTTGCAGCGACACAAAAATGTAAAAAACCCATCTGGTGATTTAGCAATTACGTATAACTCCCCTATTGACGAACAGAAAGTTCGGAAAAGGGGAGTTATACGTAATCATGTGGCAAAATATTTTGTGAACAGTAGTAATAATGATGTTTTTTTAAAAAAGAAGTTTACATAACTATTTTTCAAGATATGAATACTTGGATTGAATCAACGTACTTTGAAATACGAATACGACAGTTTTATATATTATCTTTTGTATTCTATGCTAAAAAGGATTTGGATCGGAGATAATATCATCTACCCATAAAGTTAAGAATGGTGACAAAATGGTGTATTCCACCGGTAAAATCATTCGTCTATGCATCGTTATATTACTTACTAATGGCATCCTTTTTCTTCTTTATTTCAGTTTGGGCTGGATTGATCATGACGATGAAAAAGAAGAAAAAGTGGAGGATGAACCGCATTATGCTGACCGAAGTTATGGATTCAAAATAATCCACAAAGAAGGGTGGATTTCTGATAACGGTTCTAACGAGATGTACATGGTCCGATACTATGTCGGACTTCATTCTAGCACTCCGCCAATTGATATTGAAAGTGACCTTACGATTTGTCTCACTTGGGTTGATACCAATCCCCAAGGAAATATTAGTGGGGAGACATTTTTAACACATATTAATAACACTTCACCTGATTATAATAATCGATTTAACTACACTATTATCGCGGATCCTCATAACTCTTTAGCAAAAAAAGGATTGCTCGATGATGAATCTCAAATCCTTGTCTATTTTGATTTTAGAAATTTAGATAAAAATTCACAACCAATGAATAAGAGCTTAAACCCTGGTTCTGAATGCGTTGTTAAGTTTATCCCTGAAAATAAAACACCTACGGTTAGCGCGTTTTGGGTTCCAAAATCATTCCCTAAAAATGGAGGGTGGGTATATATTGACTGGCAACGTCGATAAGAAGAAAGAGAATATTTTATCATAGAAGGATGTTAGAAGTAGTAGTAATAATTATGCAAACTAGAGAGAAATTCACAAAATACATAATCTTTTGCCTCATGACTCTCCGTTCCCGTTGGTCACTACGGTCCTAGCGGACACGTATAACTTGCAGATTTCAGGCTCTCGGCTGACGCCTCCGCTCCAAATTGCTCCCTATGGTCGCAACTTCGGAAATCTGCGTACCGTTATGCGATAGTTTCACGAAGTTTTCATCAGACGAGGCGACCAAAAAAATAACAATCCGGGAGAGTCCAAATCATCTCTACCAAAATCCACTTCCTTCAGTTTAGCGGAATTCCGATGAATGTATATCTTACCGTCAATAACGGCTTATTATGCATGACTGCCCTTCCTGTAGATAGTAAACGATCCCACACATTATCAAAATACAGAAGCTTAATTCTAACACTGAACATAGAAATATTTACTTACTATTAAATCTTTACAGATTGCTGTGAAGGAAATGAGTGAAACCAGGTCCTTTGGAGTGATCCAAGGCTTATCAAGAAAGAAGATCAAGGGGATTCTAAGCCTCAATAATCAAAAGAATTATACTATACATAAAGTATCTCCACTACGGACCCGGGTAATTATGGGAATTGGCGGTTCCGCAGGTGTGGAGGAGACCTCAAATGAGGCAAGACCCCGTAAATGGCAGGATGATTTAACCAATGTCATTGAAGCAATGGACGTCCCCATAAGAATATTTGATGAAATTGGTTTGTTCATCGTTATCGGTTTATTGGCTCTTCTTGGTTTTTTGTTTCTTTGGGTATATATCACAATCCCGCTGTTGTTGTTAATATTGAGCTTTATTACGAATGGATATGCGTGGAAAATGTTGAAGATTTATCTGATGGAGATATATCCCAGTTCCGAAAAGAATTTCGAAAAGCTCGTCAAAGATATTTATTTAGGGGGCGGTGTAACATCAAAGCACTGGTTGAAAACCTTAAAAAACCATAGCGTCCGTAATCAGCTCCAAAAAATGCGAAAAACCCATATCTGGTTCATAAAAGGTCTCAGTGTGACATCGTATAGCTTATTCATTCTTGCACTTATCGTTTCGATATCCAAATTCCTCTCCATCCCTGGAAGTGTGATGGAAGTTCTCTGGATGTCTCTGGTGGGTCTCGCAGCAATAAGTTTCCTGTTTTCATCATATATGCTGATACGCCGCAGGAAATTGAAGCGAAATTTGAAAAGCACTATTTGGTAAAAAAGAGGACCTGTCCACCTCTAACTTCCCATTATTGTCCATCTGTATTCATATCGTTTTTCGGGCCATTTCCATCTATTTTCGTCCCCCTTTTGTAAAATTTCGGATAAACGGCCTGAATTTTTATCGTCATTAACCATTATATCATTAACTTTTTTATAGTGTCGTTGCATCTCACGGGCAGTTCTATGATAATCATGAAATTCGGTGGTAGTTCCCTTTCCAATGCCGAACGAATAATACGGATATGCGGTATAATCGAGGCGAATCTATCACGAAGACCGGCAATAGTTCTCTCGGCCATAGAGAATACCACCGACGAGCTATTAGCGGCAGGGCGTGCCGCTTTGATGGGAAAAGTTGACCTTGAAGCCATACGTAGGATACACGAAAAGATCGCCGTGGAGCTTGGTATCGATCCGGATGAAATTCGCGAATTCGCAAAACTATTCGATGAGCTGGAGCATATTCTCATCGGGATTTCACTGTTACGCGAATTGACCCCGAAGACCAATGATTATCTTGTATCCTTCGGCGAGCGCCTGGCTGTCAGGCTGATGGTATCGTATTTTGATAAAAAGATCGCTCCGGCCGCCTTTTATGATTCCTGGGATGTCGGATTTGTTACGGATTCACGATTCACCAATGCAGAACTACTGAGCGAAACCTATGGAAATGTCGCCGCTTTTTTCAATGGACCGGAAATGGATCGTGCACAGACGCCTTTCGTAACCGGTTTCATAGCGAAGGACAAGGATGGAAATATAACCACACTCGGCCGTGGCGGAAGCGATATGACCGCCACTGTCATCGGTGCCTCATTGCAGGTTCGTGAGATCCAGTTCTGGAAAGACGTGAACGGCATCATGACCACCGATCCGAGGCTTGTGAAGAATGCCCGTCCCATTAGATACGTCTCCTTCGATGAGGCTGCGGAACTGGCATATTCCGGCTCGGATATCATGCATCCGCGTTCCATAAATCCCGTTAAGGAAACCGGGATTCCAGTACGAATAAAAAATTCACATGAGCCGGACCACCCCGGTACGATCATCGTAAGGGAACTACCGGACGATCGAAATCTCATTCGCTCGATATCGTGCAAGAGAGGAATCATTTTGGTAGATATAATCTCACCGAGAATGAGGGGGCAGTACGGCTTCATGGCAAAGATATTCGATATATTCGGCAGGTACGGAATATCCATCGACCTGGTGGCCACCAGCGAGATCAGCGTGTCGCTGACATTGGATCACAAGGATGAGATCGAAGGTCTCAGGAAGGATCTGGAGAAGATCGCTACTGTGAAAATTCTCCGCAATAAAACAATTATCAGCCTCATTGGTGATGTGAAACATTCATCGATTATTCTCGAGCGCGTTTTTCAGGTTTTGAAAGATAATGAAATAAATGTACAGATGATATCGCAGGGTGCCTCGAAGGTAAATATCAGCTTCATCGTGGATGATGATGAGGCCGAAGATTCACTGCATGCCATCCACGAGATACTGCTTGAAAGAGAGGGTGGTTTGAAATGAAATTGGCTATAATCGGGTACGGCAATATGGGACTCATTATCGAGAGATTGGCAAAATCAGCTGGAATGGAGATCGGCGCCATAGTCGATCCGGTCAATCCAAATGCCACCCATGAACAAATGGATGAGGAAACTCTTCTCGATATCGACGTTTGTATCGATTTCACCCATCCGGATGTGATAATGGACAATATTGAAAAATATGCAATGTTGGGGAAGAACGCAGTCATCGGTACAACAGGGTGGTATGACCATATCCAGGATGTACGAATGATGACCGAGAACAGCGGGATCGGCTTATTGTACTCGTCGAACTTCTCAATAGGGATCAATATATTCAACAGGGTCGTGGAGCGTGCGGCGGAGTTATTCGATAAGTTCGATATCTATGATGTGGCAGGGATAGAATATCACCACAACAGAAAGGCGGACAGCCCTTCCGGGACTGCAATTACCCTGGCAAACAGAATAAAGGACCGCATTGAAAGAAAAGAAAAAGTGGTCTATGATATGCTCAAGCGCAGGATAGAGGCCAATGAGCTGCATTTTGCCAGTGTCAGGTGCGGCTCAATTACCGGAAAACATGAGATAATATTCGACTCACCGGCGGATTTTATTACATTGACCCATTCTGCTAAGAACAGGGAAGGATTTGCCGCCGGAGCTCTGGAGGCTGCCAAATGGATCCACGGCAGAGCCGGTTTCTTCGATATCGATGATCTTGTACGGGAAATAATGAATGAATAATTGGTATAAAAAGGTGAAATTATGGAACTCAATGGAACGTATACGGCGATGATCACGCCTTTCCTACACGGGGAAGTGGATTACGAAGGGCTAAGAAAAAACATAGATTTTCAGATCGATGGAGGCGTCACGGGCATTCTTGCACTTGGCACAACTGCGGAAACTCCCACACTCACCGATTCTGAAAAGGAACAAATAGTAAAGATAGTGGTGGAACTAGCCAAGGGAAAGGTGAATATAATGGTGGGAACGGGATCGAATTCCACCGCCAGCACCATTCGTGCAACGGAAAGGGCGAAGGAGATGGGCGCCGATATGGCATTGGTCGTTACCCCGTACTACAACAAACCCACCCAGGAAGGTATTTTTCTGCATTTCAAGGCGGTGACGGATGCGGTGGACATACCCGTTGTCGTGTATAACATCAAGGGAAGGACCGGAACCAACATCGAGACCCGAACGCTGAGCCGAATTGCGGGATTCCGCAATATTATCGGCGTCAAGGAAGCATCGGGAGATGTCGCTCAGATGACGGATGTTATCAATCAAATACAAAATCATCGCGAGAATTTCTCGGTTATGAGCGGCGACGATGCATTGGTCCTGCCTCTGATGTCCCTTGGCGGAAGAGGCGTAATTTCAGTAGTCAGCAATCTGGTGCCGAAAATGGTGGTGGAGCTGGTAGATGCTGCGTCAAAGGGTAACTTTTCCCGTGCCCGGGACCTTGCCTTCAAGCAGCTTCCTCTAATACGGGCCGCATTTGTCGAGACCAATCCCATTCCCATAAAGGAATCGATGAATATGCAAAATATGGCGGCAGGAGAGTGCCGTTTACCCCTTTCACCAATCACGCCTGGAACCAGGGAGCTTCTTTCTGGGGTCCTGAAGGACCTGGGATTACAGAGCTGAAACTGTATTTGGAATTATCAAGCGGTAGAACGAAAAAATCGAATTAAAAGGAGAGGAGAAGATGCAGGATAAAATAAACGTTGGAGTGCTGGGCGCTACCGGGATGGTGGGACAGAACTATATTTCACTTCTCGCGGACCATCCCTGGTTCAAGGTTAACCATTTGGCAGCCTCTCCACGCTCAGCCGGCAAATCCTACGGTGAAGCGGTCACGGGCAGGTGGCAAATGGTTGCAGACGTTCCCGTGCCCATAAAGAACCTTACTGTATCCACTCTCAATGAGATAGACCTTGTTCAAGAAAATTGCCGCTTCGTTTTTTCGGCTCTCGGGACCGACGTAGCCAGGGAATACGAAGAGAGGTATGCCGCTGCCGGTATTCCTGTAGTTTCCAACGCATCCGCACATAGGCAGACCCCCGACGTGCCAATGGTAATACCTGAAATAAATCACCATCATCTGGAGATCATACCTATCCAACAAAGGTCCCGGGGCTGGGATCGCGGATTTATCGTCGTCAAGCCAAACTGTTCACTGCAGTCCTACATGACCCCGTTGTACACCCTTTTCGAGAAATTCGGACTGAAACGCGCCATCATAACAACCATGCAGGCCGTAAGCGGTGCCGGACACCCGGGTGTTTCTTCTCTGGATATCACTGACAACGTCGTTCCATTCATAGCCGGAGAGGAAGAAAAATCCGAGAATGAACCGCCCAAGATACTGGGCACCATACAGGGAAGCGTCATTAAGAACTTTAATGAATTGAAGATATCGGTCCACTGCAACAGGGTTCCAGTATTGCACGGCCACACGGCCTGCGTTTCCGTGGAGTTCGAGCGTAAACCGACCCGGGAGGAGATTATGCGTGCCTGGAACGATTTCAGCGGTATTTCCTCGAAATACGACCTGCCTTCGTCTCCCGAGCGTGCAATTATATACCGGGAGGAGCCGAATCGCCCGCAGCCCCGTCTCGATCGGGACGCAGGGGACGGAATGACAGTGGTTGTGGGTCGTCTCCGGGAATGTAATGTTCTCCATTACCGTTTCGTGGGATTATCCCATAATACGGTCCGGGGAGCAGCCGGCGGCGGAATATTGAACGGAGAACTCCTGGTAGCTATGGGTTATCTGGATTGATGGATGAAATGAATATGACCCGGTGAGTGAAGTGCATCTCGACAATGAACTTATAATCGGACTGGCCGAAAAATACGGAACGCCTCTGTACGTATATAACGGCGACCTAATCGTTAAGAGATACGGAGAACTCCACGATTTCATCGATTTCCCCGGTCTTAAGATACTCTATGCCATGAAGGCGAATTACAATTATCACATTTTAAGATTACTTGAACAGAAAAATGCCTCTCTCGACACCGTAAGCCCGGCGGAAGTGCTGCTTGCATTAAAGGCGGGATACACGGCGGATCGAATTCTTTATACCGCCAATAACATGACCGACGAAGAAATGTTTTTCGTGAAAGAATCTGAAGTCATGTTCAATATAGATTCCTGCACGCGTCTCGAAAAGTACGGTAGGGCGTTTCCCGGCGACGAGGTTTGCCTGCGCTTCAATCCCGACGTCATGGCCGGTTTTCATGAAAACGTCATGACCGGGGGGGCAATAACGAAGTTCGGTATTCTCCCTGGAGACGTTGAGCGGGTTCTTGACATCGTGAAAAAGTATGATCTGACCGTGGTGGGACTACACGAACATACCGGTTCGGGCCTTTATGACGAGAATAAGGTGTACGAGAGTATGAAGAACCTGCTCTCCATCGCATCGCCGGAAAATTTTCCTCACCTCCGATTCATAGATTTCGGAGGAGGATTTGCCGTACCGTACAAACCTGATGATACGAAAATTAATTACGAGAAATTCGGAAATAATATGAATATTATTTATACAACGTTCTGCAGCGAATACGGGAGAGACCTTGAGCTGTACTTCGAACCGGGAAAATACATCGTTGCGGAATCCGGATACCTGCTTATGGAGGCAAATACCGTCAAGAACAACCGGGGTAGGCTGATAGTGGGTACGAACTCAGGGTTTCCCCAGCTCATCAGGCCGACCTATTACGGAGCTTACCATCAGGTCGTGAATCTGACGAATCCTCACGGCGAGCCTAAAAAATATGACGTATGCGGCAACATCTGCGAGACCGGAGATGTTTTCGCGAAACAAAGGGAACTTTCTGAGGTAAGAGAAGGTGATATTCTGGCCATAAGGAACGCCGGAGCCTACTGTTATTCCATGGGAGGGGTATATAATTTACGTTCCATGCCGGCGGAGGTTTTCTGCATCGAGGGCAAGGCGGCATTGTCCAGGAGACGTCTTTCGAGCAGCGAACTGGTCGAGAATATACTTGGGGAATGCGTATGAATTTTACCAAGATGCACGGGACGGGTAACGATTTCGTTGTCATCGATGGTACCGAAAATTTTTTACCGGAACCTTTTTCTGATTATGCAAGAAAAATTGCGGACCGCCATTTCGGTATAGGGTGCGATCAGGTCCTGGTAATCGAAAAAAGCGATGTGGCTGATTTTGGAATGTCCATCTATAACAATGACGGCGGCAAGGTGGAGATGTGCGGTAACGGAATAAGGTGTTTGGCGAGGTATGTCTACGAGCGGTGTATGACGGAAAAAGTACAGATAAAAGTGGAAACGCTGGGTGGGATCATTGTTCCCGAGATCATGGGCGACCGCATACGCGTGGATATGGGCGCTCCCTCTCTCGACACGAATGATTGGTTGTACGAAGATGAAAGGGTGGTAAATAAAAAGATCGAAGTGAATGAGCGGTATGTAAATATTACTCTTGTTTCAATGGGAAATCCTCACTGTATCGTTTTCGTTGATGACCTGGATGAACTGGACCTGTCTTCAATAGGACCCCACTTCGAGAACCATGTGATGTTCCCGAACCGGATAAACACGGAATTCGTGAAATTATTGAACGAAAGAGAGGTGGTTGCGAGAGTGTGGGAGCGCGGCTCGGGTGAGACATTGGCCTGCGGGACCGGTGCATCGGCAATCGTTGTTGCTTCTGTCTTGAGTGGGAAGACCGCCCGCAAAATAACCGTTCATCTAAAAGGGGGGGACCTTGAAGTGGAATGGGCGGATGATAATCATGTCTATATGACAGGTTCCGCGGATTTCGTGTTCCAGGGAAATATCGATCTTTCATTATTATAAAAAATTCAGACGAAAAAATAATAATCGGAGAATGCCGGAGACGCGAGCATGGTACGGAGAAACCCCAACATGGCAAAGCTGCCAACAGCCTATCTTTTTCGGGAGATCAACCGGAGAAAAAGGGCTTTCATGGAGGAGAATCCCACGGCGAAGGTAATCAGTCTGGGTATCGGGGACACCACGGAGCCACTTCCGCAGCATGTGATGGAAGGGCTTGTGAGCGGTGCGCGAAAGTTGGGAACGCGTGAAGGTTTCTTAGGATATGGTGAAGAGCCGGGATTTTACGAATTGAGAGAGAAGATTGCCAAAAAGATGTACGGTGGCTTGGTGGATGCGGAAGAGATATTCATATCCGACGGCGCAAAACCGGACATCGGGCGTTTCCAGGTACTTTTTGGAAACCAGCTCACGGTTGCAGTACAGGACCCGGCGTACCCGGTTTACGTGGACAGCTCTGTCATAATGGGCCAGACCGGCGATTTCCACGACAGCAGCGGGCAGTTTGGTAATTTGGTATATATGCCGTGCACACCGGAGAATGATTTTTTTCCTGATCTTGAGCACACGCCCAGAACCGATCTGATCTTTTTCTGCTCCCCGAACAATCCCACCGGTGCGGTAGCAACCCGCCATCAACTTCAGAGCTTGGTGGATTTTGCAAGGAAAAATCGTTCCATCATCGTCTTTGACGCAGCTTACCGGGAGTTCATTCAAAACCACGATCTTCCCAAGACCATATTCGAGATCGAGGGAGCCCGGGAGGTGGCCATAGAGCTAAATTCGTTTTCGAAGCTTGTGGGTTTTACGGGAGTCCGACTGGGCTGGTCAATAGTGCCCCGCCAGTTGAAATATGATGACGGAAGCCAGGTCAAATACGACTGGAACCGTGTGGTAACTACCATTTTTAACGGGGCCTCGAACATAGTGCAGTACGGTGGACTTGCAGCCATGGACGACGAGGGCGTAAAAGAAATGGAACGGCTGGTCTCCTACTATGCTGAGAATGCCCGGATCATCAAGGAGGCCCTGGGGATCATAGGACTGAAGACCTATGGGGGATCCAATTCGCCCTACATATGGGTCCGCTTCGAGGGTGAGAGCTCGTGGGATGCCTTTTCGAGAATACTTGAGGAAACCTGTATTGTTACAACACCGGGTAGTGGATTCGGCATGTCTGCCGAAGGGTATATCAGATTCAGCGCTTTCGGTCATCGGGCCGATATATTGGAAGCTGTGGGGCGTTTCGACAAACTTCTACCTTCATAAAATGATTTCACTTTCGGGGGTATCATCGACGATATATGACGCTGTAATAATTGGGGCGGGACCGGCCGGATCGTCTGCAGCGAAAGTGCTCGAAGACAGTGGATTATCTTATGTACTGGTGGACAAGAAAAAATTTCCACGGAACAAGCCGTGCGCAGGAGTTCTTTCCCCCAAGATACTGTCGTTATTGGATATTCCTCACGACGTGATCGAAAGACCTCTCGTGGGTTACCGGGTATTTTCCCCCGCAGGAAGAATTGTGGAATCATCCTTCCCGGAGCATGGTTTTATTGTTCAGAGGACCGAATTCGATACGTTTCTGGTACGCTCCCTGGCAGCAGAACCGGTCCGGCAAAAGGTAACTCAAATCAAAGACAACGGTGACCATATCGAGATACGAAATGACCAATGGAGCTGCACGGCAAGATTCGTAATCGGCGCCGATGGGGCCAATTCGGTTGTGAGACGATACTGCGGCATTCACGCAAAACAGGTTGCAGCGGCCGCCCAATGCGTTGTTCGACTACCTGCAAACGCCATCGATGAACGAGTGGGGGACTGGTTCGAAGTTTATTATACGCTGCACCACGGTTACGGGTGGATCAGCCCCATGAAGGATTTATTACGGATCGGAGTTGGTATTGTTACCGGACATCTCATAGGGAATATCAAAGGAGTACTTGAAAAATTTATGGCAAGTTCGCCGGTACGGGAGAAATGGGAGGGTGGAGAAATTGTTGGAAGAGAAGCGGCTTCCATCCCCATGTCCGGGCCGTTGGATCGTGTGACACGACCGCGAATACTTCTCTGCGGGGATGCCGGCGGTTTTGTCTATCCGGGGACTGGTGAAGGTATATTCTATGCTGTCAAGACCGGTAGGATCGCGGCCGAGTTAATAAGCCGGCTCTGTCAGGAAGAAGGTATCGATACGGACCTGCTGGAGAAAACCTACTCGAATGAGCTTGAAAAAAACGGATTATTTGCACTGCGTGACGTGGATTTCACCGAGAAAAATTTATCCAGCACCGAAAATGCCGAAAAATACGTTCGGCGCCTAGCTCACATCGTCCGGGCTCGCTCCGTCCCTTGATCTTATTATTCCAATTACTTGGGTCAATAATTCAGTATTCAGGTGTGTCTGTCCCTCGAAATCACCCAATTTTGCCTCTTTTGATTTGCCCAGGTCATAGCAGGTCTCGCTGTCGATATCCACTATCACCCCGGGCACCCCCGCTTCTTCGAAATCCTCTATGTGTTTTACATAGAACGCCTCGCAGCAGCACCCTACAAACGAGCTTACACCTTCGTCCTTCATGTGGCGAAGAGTGCTTATCAGGTCTTCAAAATTCAATATGGTTATAGGGCTCATATCGTTTACGCCTGCGAGTTCGTAGCCTTCACCTATACTGCATCCCCCGCATGGGTCGCAATCCTTCCGGATCCTGTAATCACATCCCACAAGCTTGGAGCAGTAGGGAAGTAGCAGTACCGAAGGCTCGGCAATCTCGGCGAATGGGTACAGTACCGTAAAAATCCTGTTGACGTTCTCTTGGGAGATTCCCAGCTCAAGATAATCGATCTTTTCGATAGCCTTGTCCAAAGCCTTGAAAAAATCCAGTGGTTTGACGCCAGGTATCTGGATTTCTCTATTAGCGAAAAAATCATTTATTAAAATTTCTAAATCCCCCTTGACGAGAGACGCGTCCTTCAGCAGTCCCTCAAGGTCGAAGATTGTTCGTTTGGGATATGCAAAGAAATCTCCGGTGATAAGAGCGGCCTGGATCCGACGGTTTGGGATATCCGCAACCAATGATACACGTATTAGCCCCCCGGGCGCCTTGTGGACCGATCTCAGCACCTGTCGGTGTTTCATGGGCCTGCGAATACCGTAGACCCACTTGTCCGATTCATAATATTTTAACTTCTCGTTGAGCATTTCTTTTTCCGGCAGACTCAATTCTCTTTTCGTGAATTCAACGTCGAAAACTTCCGAAAACCCTTCCGCGAGAGCCGACTTAATGTTCTCCATCTCCGGCAGGTAACCCAGTTCCCATTTCAGGCAGGTCACTCTTTCTCGTACGGATTCCAGTTCCTTGTCCTTCAGTTTCTCGATGGGTATCCTCAGCGATCGCAGCATGGTGTCAACATCGAAATCCGTTAAAAGAGTTCCCTGGAAAAGAAATGCACCACCCTCGAAGGCCCCGCCGGTTCCGGATATCTTTCTTCCATTCACCTCGATATCGTTCTTGGGACGAAATTCGGCTTTTACGCCGAGTTTTTGGAGTCCCTTCACGGTGCCTCGACACAGTTTCTCGTAAAGCTCGTCCACCTTTTTCGGAATGCTCGGCTGAGCTCTGGAAGCGATCAGTTCCCAACCGAGCTGCGGTCCGTCCAGGTAAATGGCCCCGCCGCCGGTGATCCTCCTGTTGATATCGATTTTATTCTCCTTACAGTAATCGATCCGCACCTCCTGCTCGGTGCTCTGATGAAATCCCACGAGGACCGCATTTGGAGAAAATTGAAGAAATCTCAAGGTATTCGGGATAATATCCCTGTTCCTGCACTTCAGCAGAACGTCATCCAACGCGGAATTTTCGGCAGCGCTTCTCACCCCGGTATCAAGCAGCGTCCAGGTTTCCATGACATCACTGTTCTCGACCTTCAAAGGCTCCGCTCGAAGTCGCCTGAATAATCAAATAATTGCTGTCTGATGGTGTCGATATCGGATTTTTCCGGAAAAAAGGCAAAGTTCCTTATGGGGCGTGACGGGCGCTCGTTGCCGTAAGGCCTGTTACAGGCCACCACCCCGTCATGTCCGGCGCAACCCGATGTCATGAACGCTTCTCCAGATTGGATCACACTCTCTACTTCACCGGCAAATTCCAATAGTTCACCCTTATCGCTGAACTTCATATCTTCTGCCCGCTGAATTCCGGAGTTTATAAGGTATCGGGCCAGCTGAACGCGTCGGTACTGGCCGTAGGAAGGCTGTTTCCAGTTCGACATGGAACTCCCCCCTTCGGGATAGAATGAGAAAAGGTGGGTTTTCGCTCCCCGGTCCTCTCCTTTCTGAATAATATAAATCATCTCTTTTTCAGTCTCCCCAAGGCCCACGATGAGATGTATTCCCGCCTTTCCTTTTCCGAAACATTCAGCGGACCATTCCACCACCTTCCAGTAATGATCCCATTTGTGCGGGCCGTTAACCCCCTCACCCCTGAACTTGCGGAAAAGCTCCCGGGTAGCGGCGTCCACTGCGATCCCAACCATATCCGCTCCCGCCTCCTTTATCTTCATGACCTTTTCTCTGGAACGTATCAGCGTGGGTGCGATCAAACCGCTTATCAGGAGATCCGTCTGGTCGCGAAATTTCTTCATGATAGTGCACATGTCCTCATATGCCCTTGGGTGGGTGATCATGGATATGCAAACCCTTCCCAGGTGTTTGCCGTACTTTTTCGTTCTAGCGAGGATGTCCTCCATGGAAACGATGGGCCAGTCCACTCGAATGAAAGTATTCTCATCCGGATCCCTGGATTGCGAAAGGCCGCAGTAACCGCAATTTCCCCTGCAGCTGTCATCGTACACCACCAGGAGATTCAATGCATTGAGGCGCTCACCTCGATTGAAACGCCCGGGGAATATTTTCAATGTCATGGCGGCGGCGGTACTGATCTGCACGTAATCCGGACTTTCTTTGCTACTCATCCTCTTCCACCTTTTTTATTTCTTCGGAGATCCATTTCAGTATCTTCTCCTCATTATCAAGAATATATTCGGATTCGTCATCAAGTATTGACGAATCGGGTTTAACAGCAAATATCCATGAATCATAGGGATCTTCATTGATCTTTCGGGGATTTTTTATTACTTCTTCGTTTACGGCAACGATCTCACCGTCCGTGGGGGAATATATTCTGCTCACGAATTTCGCCGACTCGAAGCTGCCAACAGATTCACCCACTTTTACCCGGCTTTCGTTCACCGTGAGAAAGGTCAGATAACCTGCGTACTCCACTAGAAAGGCATCCATCCCGATCTTTATAAGCTCATCCTCTTGTTTCAACCATATGTGGGCTCCGTCCCTGGTATAATATACTCGATCCAATGGAAAATTCATTCCGTTTATCTCTACCACACTCATACCTCCTTCCGCAGGAATCCTTTTCAGGTTATTTTCATCCATTTTTCTTTCCCGATAGTATATTGGGCATTTATTATTTTCAGTTCAAATATTTTTATTATTCATCATATCGGTAACGATCTCGATGATCTTTCGGCAGTCATATTCGAGGCCGATCAGTTCATTTTCCAGCTCGTTTCGGTTAACGGTAACGTGTTTACAGGAATTATCTATCAATATCTTTTCAACTTTGTCACCCGATATTTCGAAAGTAATTCCCAGATCACCCCGATCGCCTGGAAAAATATGATGAAACAGGTACTCTCCTTCCCTAACCTTGATCTCCCGGCCAAGCTGCTTTACACCCCTTTGGTACATCCACCGTTCAGATGAATAGTGTTGATCCAGTTCCTTCATCTTTTCGCTGACCGCAGCGTCCATTGTCCCTTCGGCCATGTGGCCCAATAACTTGGAAAATTTTTCAATCAGTAATGAATAGATTTTTTCCTTCGGTGGAATGTATCCAAGTTCTTCCCGAACGGTTGTAAGATTTATTTTCATCTGCTCGATATACATTTGTTTTAACTTTCCGCCGCATTTCAATGCCCTTGCCATGGTTTCACGATCGAAATCAAGCATTATACCCCCTGCCAGCACCCTGCAGTTCCCGATCTCCCCTCCGCCGTTGCCCGATATCTTTTTTGTACCCACCACAAGATCGCATATAGGGCGGTAAACTGCTTCAATTCCTATCTCTCTCATTGTCTCGGTTACAGGCTGGAGGAATTTTCTGAAAAAATTCTCGGGTATCTTCGGAACACCTTCCCGGTCTCGCTTCAGAATCAGATTGAAGAATATCTGTCTCGAGTCCAGCAGCACCGTACCGCCGCCGATCTCCCTTCTGAATATACCAATATCGTTATCCTTGCAGTATTCAAAGTCGATCTCATCCCGGGGGTCCTGGTGAAGACCAAGTGATACGTATCTGCCACCCGGGGAATCCAGCACCAGCCCCTCCATGTCCAACAGGGCCATGGCGTGGTATATCAGCTGGGTCTCTTTCCAGTTGGTTTCACCGAGATTATAATATTTCATTCATTGACCCCGTAATAAAGAAATTTATTTTTTTTTCTTAGCACCAAACAATTTTCTTTTGATCCTGCGGTAATTCATTACTATCAAACATATGAGGCAGTAATAACCGCCCATGCAATCTCGGCCGCATCGATAAGGCCTGTAGCTCATTTTCATATCTCCATGATGTTTTCGGCGGATATTTCAGTATTACCTATTCATATTAGAAATTCATGTCTGGTAACTATGTCTGTCGATCCGGATGCTCTATGAATTTTCTGCGTGTGCTTATCCCGCTAAATCCCTTTTCAAAATAATCCACTTGTTATTAAAGTTCGAATTATCTTAAAAGTAAGTCTGAATTATAGTATGTGCAATGAATCCCAGGTTTATCAGGAACATGGCCAGCATCACCATACCCAGCGAACGGCCGCATTTCATGGGAGCTATGTCATTTTTTATGGATAACTGGCTGAACAATAAGGTTGCTCCACCAAGTATTGCAAAGACCAGGAAAACAATGCTCATCTCAAGCAAAACGAACAACCAACCCAGCGCCCCGATGGTGAGGAGCGCGAAAATGAAGCCGATGCTTGCCAGACGTTCCCTACCCATGAGCACCCCGAAGGTATTTGGTGAATACAGTTTATCCCCCTCATAATGCAGTATATTTTCCGGAACATCCAGGCACATTTCCCAGAAGAACACGAAGGCAAATAATCCAACCATGATCCAGTCGAAGGGAGCCAGAGCGATCCATACTCCCACCGGTATGAGAGCCGCGGCAAGACTCAGCAGGAAATTATGTTTGTACCATGCTGCATATATTATCATGATCAATATACATGCGCCCTGTATCGACGTGCTCAACGGGTCCTGAAATGCTATCCACCATAGTGCAATACCTATAACGATCATCACGATGGAGAAGACGTATGCGGACCTGGGTGACACTCTTCTCGAGGGCAGAGGTCGGGCCGCATTCACAATTGAATCTTCACGGATACCTATCCAGTCATTCAGTACGTAGATCCCGGTGACCGAAGCCCAGTATCCCACAGCCCAGATGACGGTATTGAACCGTAAGAATTCTTTCATTGATCCGTCATCCCTAGTGAATATTGCCAATAGACCAGGTACCAGACCGATAAAGAAACATGCCAGCCACCAACCGGGCCTCAGGAGCTCAATGTATGCGACAAAACCTTTTTTCCCTTCTTCTGCCATATTATCCCTTTTCAATCAAATTTATATGTTTGTGTAATATGAAATCAAACCCTACTTCGACCATTGGGCATGAGTTTACAGTAAATAACCTTTTCGAATATTTCGTAAAAAAATGATTATTCATCATAGTTTTTATGTTGTATTCTATTATGGTTGGATAACTACAACGCGAGAATTCCTGCATTATAAAACAGCAGCGAACCATTCCCTATAAACAAAAAGATCGATAAAACCAGAATTGCAAAATAACCTCCCTTGAAATCCAATCGGCGTAAGAAATATATGTAACTTACGATCTGGGCAATTGCTATGGGTACGGCCAATGGCAGGAACTTCATGTCCACGATATAATCCATAAAACACATTAGAAGGACCAGCGACGAAGCGATGGTGATACATGCCACGCCCATATAATAGACCTTTTTTTCCCGAAACGGACCGCTATTGTGCTAATGTTCTCGCTGATGTCGGGTTCATAATCGATAATGGTGGTTGGCATGTATATCGCCCCCACCCCAAAAAAACTTATGAAGGCCCACAAAACTGGAAATTCGTTAATGGGTTTGATGATGGTCCACCCTGCGAGAGTACATATCACCCCGGCACCGATGGCATTTGTGAGAAAGTCCAATACGGGTCTCTCCTTCAATCTGAAAGGGGGGGCTGAATAAAGGAACGAAAGGATTATACAGCTGAGAATGAAGAGGAGAAATAACATGGAGATGAAAATGGCTACCAAGCATGCGATAAAAAAGAAGAAAAGGGATACATACAATATCGATCTCGGTTTCAGAAGACCCCTTATCAACGGCAGTCCCACCTTTCTTCGATTACCGGTATCATAACGGGCGTCCCAGTAATCGTTAAGAAGTATTGTGGCATCGCCCAGAAAAGGCCCGATGGCAATGATACTGGAAATAAACAACCATAATCCGGAGTATGCCGGAAGAATCCTCTTTGAGGCTAGTGACCAGCCAATATAGAATGGCATTATGGAAACACCCCAGAAGAGAGGTGCCATTTGCCTGGTATACCGTCGTATAATCTGAATTGGACTGAGTAAGGTATTTATCAAAGTCATAATTATCCGATTGTATTTTTGTTGATTAGATGGATTTGGCAACAATATCGGTGACGTCCATTATGTTCATTCTGAACTTTTCACCTTTCTTTTTCATCTTTTCCTTCTTCAACTCCACCGCAATTCCCATCTGGGCTTTACAATTCGGGCAGCTTGATACAAAGGTTTTTGCTCCGAGTTCTATCGCCTCTTCGATCTTGCGCGCAGAGATATCGGTACTCAGATCATAATTTACCGCCTTGCGCCCCTATACTCCCGAATACCCCCCAGGTCAGACTGCACCTTGCTGATTATTTCGTCCTCGTCTCTGTATATTTCTATGGATACCAGCGATTCTTCCATGTAAGCCCTCCTTTACAGCTTTCAAGCATTGGTCATATGTTTATTGGTCATATGTTTGTAAATTTTTTATTATACTAATGTAGTATTTTCATTTTTTGGTTATATTCAAGATTTTCCAACCAATGTATTGTTATTTTCGGGGCTGGCATTTTCACCTACTTTCTTGTGAACGGGTATGGATTCTCCGGTCACCATGGATTCGTCCACATAGCTCTCGCCAGATATAATCTCCCCGTCAGTGGCGTATCGCTCCCTGGTTTCACCATCACCACACCCCCCACCTCGATGTTCTCCATTAGAATTTTCATTTCCGCCTCGTTCCTGATGACGATGGCTGTGAAAGCAAGAACAATGTATGGACCCTCTCAAGAATATCGGCCCTTCTCTTTCATGACCTCATATAGCAATAACTTTTGAAGTTTCGGATCATCTTTCGAATCATACCTGATATTGCAGTTCGGGCAGGAAGGATCGTCCTCATATATCACCGCATCACATATGAAACAATGATATTCGATTTCACATTTTTTCTCCAATATCTCGAAGTCATAATACGGCTTGACGTAACGACCAGTACCCTTGGGAATTTCCCCGGTTGGTGAATCCGAATTCTCCTCCCTTTCATCAGATTCAAATCTCATACCACAGTTGGGACAAAAATCCATTCGTTCTTCAACCCCACTATCACAATAAGCACAAAAGTATTCCAATTCAACACCGTCATCTGTCCCGGTGGCATCCTCATGCTCCTCCTTTATTCCCACAGCGACATCATCTTGTTCATGCTCTTGCGGTGCCTCCTGCTCCTGGTCCTGCGTCGGTGCTTCCTCTATTGCCCCGGCATCGGGTGCAACAACCACAGCATATTCCCCGCTCTCCACAACGGTCCCATCAGGTCCAACCACAGAAGGCGATCTCTCTTTCATCTCGGCTTCCAACTCTTCGAGATCCAAGACCATCAGGTCCAACTCCCGGACAACCTCCGAATAATTACCTTCCTCAAGTGACATCTTGCTCGAGAGTAGCCTTTCCCGAAGTCGAACGGCACGGGAGTCCTTTTCATCAGCAAACCGTTCAAGTCGTTCCTCAACACCACCTATCTTTCCAGTATAGGGGGTCTTTTTCCATTTTTTCCTTTTCGCATCAAGTGACATCTCAATACCTTTCAGGGTACCCACTGCTTCCAGGTACTTCTTTTCATTCATAAGTCCCTCAATCATGGACAGGAATTCTTGTTCCACCTGGACATCTTCATTCAACCGGACTGCCTCATTTATGGCTTCAAGGACCTTTTCGATACCATCCTCCAAAACCTCCCGGAGTTTATCTTTCACTCTGTCCTTCAACTTATCACTTTTCAGCGTTTCCAGAACAATGACCGGTTCTCTTTCTCCCACATCCCCGGGTCCCACGTCAACAATGTCAATATCCCCTTCCTCCACATCTTCGAGAACTGCCTCTCCGATGGCTTCAACATTAGTCCTCTCCAAAGACCTTGACCTTTTCCGGGGCCTGAAAATAATCAGCATAACGAGTAATGCCAGAACCAGCATAACCACTATAATGATCACATAATCGTTTCCGGTATCCCCTGAGCGTACATCAGTTGAAACATCTATCTCATGGAATTCCACAACGGGATTTCCATTCTCATCCTCTCCATTGTAGACCACCAGCACATCAACTTTCCCGTCTCCATCTGTGTCTATGGTGACCATCTGACCCAGCCTGACCTCTACGCTCTTTGCCTGGTCAATATCAATGGTCACACGATAAGGGGTTGATGTGGTCACCAGCACCTCCATCACATCCCCCCCGACCTGAACATCCCGGGGAACATCTTCAAGGAAGGTCATTTCTGTTGTTTCCTGGGGTTCATCGGGTTCAGAAACCCCTATATCATGAAGCTCATCAAGTTCCCTTTCGGTATATGGCGACATCAGAAGGGCCGATTCCTCCTCGGGCCACCAGGTGACATTCATAGGAGTCTCGATATCTATGGCAATGACTCCCTCTCCAATTGTATATGCTATCCCCTCCAGCCTTCTTTCCAAAGTCCATACATAGTTCCCCGTCTCCACGGGCATCTCGAAAGTCGCCACCCCTGTATTATCCGTCATGGCAGAATAGGTTCTAAAGGTTCGGGTCGATGTCTCAAGTTCCAGAACAGCACCAATGATGGAGGTCCCATCAGCCCACATGAATGGCCCAAGGGAAAGGCCCGTCACCTTCATACCAATGACGGTCACCTGGAGATGATCGCATCCCCACATGCCCGCCTCGTCCCACACGGTGAGGGTGATGTTATATATTCCGCAAATGTTGAAGGTGAAGAATGCTTTCATGCCGTGAAGGACCACCGGACTGTTGTTGTATTCAAAGGTCCAGACATAGGAAACTATTCCCACATCATCTTCACATCCCCCTCCATCAAGGATAATCACACTTCCCACCTCAACCTCCATATCCAGGCCGGCCATCGCCGTTGGAAAGACAATGTCATTCACAGTGACCATGAGCCAGTCAACATGCCCATTCCCCGAACTATCCTCAACATACAATAGAATATTGTACACCCCTGGAATATTGAAGGTATAATTCACCGATTCACCCTGGAGTGTTATAATATTATCATCATAGATGAATGTCCAGGTGAAATTCACTATTCCCACATTGTCCAGGCTTCCCCGGGCACTGAGAGCCACCGTTTCGAACTGGTTCACCTCCACATCCTCACCTGCATCTGCAAAAGGGATGGTTATATCCAGCACGTTGACGGATAGGGTCCCCGATGAACGGTGGCTTGCCATGTCCTGGATCTGAAGGGTGACCCGGTATACTCCAGGTATGTCAAATCTGTAATCCCAACATTCGCCGTAAAGTGTGATCTCTTCATCATTGTATTCAAAGGTCCAGGTGTGATTGGCAATGATTCCTGGCTGGGGGTCTGAACATCTACTCCCATTCAACAGGACAAGGGTTCCTTCATCCACAGTGATATTGTCTAGAACCACCATGGGAGATGCCGTATCCACCGCCACCGATGCCTGTCCCCACATGGGTCCACCCTCCACATTGCCCGAATGGTCCCTGCTCCTTGAACAGAACTCGTAGATACCATCGCCATCGGGAACACTGAAGTTCCATTCATACGGTGGCAAAGCATCTGGTCCGCCAAAAGGCATCCAGGGTTCCCACGTAATATTGTCAAGAGAATGGCGGTAAAGGAGCTCAACCTCAAAAATACCCGTTCCCACATCACCTCCATTCACAGAAATGTTGAAATGACCTGACTGCCAGTATGGTGACAAGGAGAGCACACTGGAAACGGGTGGTGCAAACTCGTTCCAGGGATGGAAATTGACATAGTCGCAAACATTATCGCCCTGACCCTTGGCATTGTATATCGAATGAAAGGGTCCTGTATCATCACCCCACCAGTTGTTCGTGCCATTCAATATCCCCGTCCCCTCGTTCCTCATACCAAAAAGAGTATTGTTGTCAAGAGTATTGTTCTCTATTAATATTCCATCACACCCGGTGATTCCACCCTCCTCCTGGGACCGCTTGCAAATATGAATGCCAATATCATTGTCGGTTATTTCATTGTTTGAAATATAAATATTGCAGTTCCCACCCCCACCTGTTCCATTCACACCCGAGGTGTCATCGAATTGTATTCCTGCCGTACCTTTGGATAGAACATTTTCCATCACGGAAATATCCCTCATCAATGGCATTCCCGACATACCCTGATGTTTTCGGAGCTTCAATCCCCTCTCGGCACCGGTGACGACATTTGATGTGATGGATATATTACCAAGGATCGGGGCGCCCACAGGCTCACCGTGTCCAGTGCAGTTCAGATTGATGGCCCACAAATAGATGGCGCCCCAGCTGAAAGGACCTGTGATATCATTATCCGATATGCTCACACCGTCCACCACGGCAGCCAGAGACGTGGAGGTGTGGGCCTGGAGAAGAATTCCCATATACGGATGAGTATGTGACGCGGTGGCGATGACGTTATTTGATATGGTAGAATTGCAGACATTGGTGAGTTCCAGACCTGCCCAAATGCCATCGGTGTGATCAACAACATTGTTCCTGACAGTCCAGTTATTAAAGATAGTCCCTGCGCAGTTCCCCACGAGTATCCCATTGTAACTGAGGTTGTGCATGTAGTTATCCTTTACTACGATGTTGTGATTTGGTGCATCATTCCATGCACATATGGCACACCCCCTGTCACCACCATAATTTTGAAACTCGAACCCTTCCACAGTGATATTGGAAACCCCTCCCTCGAACATGATCGCCTTTCCCTCGGCCCCACCACCATCAAGGACCGGGGCAGAGGGTCCTGGACCCGGGGTGATATCACCAGGGTCGCCCCGTAGTGTCAATTCCCGGTCTATTGTGATAAATTCATCGTATATACCCGACTTTACAACAATAGTGTCCCCGTTGCTTGCGTTATCAATGGCATCCTGAATGTTGTTGAAATCAGCAGGACCATCATCATCAACAGTGATGGTAGCCCGGGTAAGACCTGTGGGGCCTTCCGGACCTGGGACGGGTGATGATTTTCCATTATGAAGGGCAACACTGACATCGTCGGTGGATAATTCCAACTGGACCATCCCAAAAAATGTGTTTGCCAGCAGGGATGCAACCAATATCATCATGAATATTCTTGCCATTTCATCACCAAATATTAACCTTGAAAAATATCAGAAAATACCTTGATATTAAACCCGGAAAATACCTTGTAAAATAATTTATGGAAGTGGTAATATATTAAAATACCTAAATTATTTAAAAAGTATTTACCATTGACCCACAATTTCACATCTACCTGATAACTTGCCAATGTACCATCAAGGGTGTACTTCATTAGAATATACTTGTACATATTAATGGTATTTTCAGGAGGATCAATTCCGTTTTCAACCATCCATTTACGTATCTCTTCCCAGTATTCATGGAAAGGAATATCAACGTGACAAATAGTCTCACATCGGCTGCAAAGTGTGCAGGTAAATATCTTCGTCATTGCCTCTTCAAGAGAAATTTTCCCTTTCCCGGTGAGGATATCGGCTATCTTTTTTCCCAGTATTTTATCGAGGAAACTGTTCTTGCTGATGAGATGTTTTAAAAGATACACCTTTCCCCGGGGGGTGAATGATTCCCAACCGGTTTCGCGGTATATTGGACAAACAGCCTTGCAGTATCCGCATTGCAGACATGCATAGATGTCATCAAGATGAGGGGGCTTATTTCGAACGAGATCTATTTTCTCCTTTCCCATAGAGAGTCTCCTTACTTTTTTCCCGATTTTTTCGCTTTGGTTCCAACCTTATCTGCCAGCATCAACCTTTTCGCTATCGCCATAACATCCATTCCTATATTCAGGGCGAAGCCGGGAACCGGTATGCCAAAACGGGTTGAATTTTCAATGAACTTTCCGGGATTCATTATGTAATGGGGATCTATTGCGGATTTAAGGTCATCCATTAAGTAAACTCCTTTCCCCTGGATCTTCTTGAGGTTGCCGCTGAACAGCATACCGAATCCTGCAGGCCGGCCCCCCATTTTGAATGCTGCATCGGTTAATTTCTTGACCAATGCCATAGATACCATCCCCTTGATGAGTTTGTGCTCGTTGGGAATTGCATAGGTCATAAATAAAGCCGTATTCGGATCAACCACAGTGCCAACCACCGCTCCATTCATCTTCAGTTTTTTCAGAACACGCGCTGAGCGTTTTGCCATTTCGCCGAATTTTGAGATCGGACAGAAACTTTCGCCAAGGATGAAACCGGGACCAAGACGCCGAGATCTAGCTTCGAAGTATCGCTCACTCCATTCATGGTCGGCAAACTTTTTCTTCTGTTTTACCCCACCATTCTCTTTTATGATCTTGTCTGCGATCTTTTCCTCGATATCGATTATCTTGGTGTTGCCGCTATAAACGACACTGATGACGGCCCCCACTTTCGGTGCATCTTTTTCCAGCTTCCGCATCAAGTCGAAATGCGGTCCGTCAAGGAAAGCTATGTGATATGGAGTAATGTCGCTTCTCGTCAGAGCGTTTATCGCATCATTTGCCTTTTCTAGGCTGGGAAATACAAAAGCAGTAGGTCTAATCTCTTCCGGGGCAGGGAAGATTTTCAGAGTTATCTTGGTCAGGACCGCAAGGGTTCCCTCCGAACCAACGAGCAACCGGGGAAGGTCGTATCCCGAGGAGTTGCTCATAATGTTCTTGCACCCGGAGGAAACAATGGTACCATCGGGCAACACGAATTCCAGAGATCGGATGAGGCTGTCTATCCCGCCGTATTTATATGACCCGATTCCCACGCCGCCTGTATTCACCCACCCACCAATGCTCGCACCGGGAGCGCTGCTTGGATGGGCCGCCACCAATAAGCCCTTGACCAAAAACTTATCGTAAAGGGATTTCCAGTTAACCCCCGGTTCCACCGTAACGAAGAGATCTTCCTTGTTGATTTCCAATATCTCCTGCATGCCGTCCATATCCAGAACAATCCCGCCAAATGCCGGAACTGCGCCTCCAAACGCCCAGGAAGCCCCTCCTCGAGGAGTCACCGGAATATTTTCCTTCGTGGCAAGCTTCATAATACGGGATACATCCTTGACGTTGCGGGGCTTAACCACCACGTCGGGAACAGTTTTAAACATCAAGGACATTTCTTTAGGCAATGGGGCAAGATCATGACTGTAGAGAATGCGGTCAAGGTTAGTTTCACTAACGTTCTTCTCACTCACAATTGATGCTAATTTTTTATATAATTTGGAGTTTGATCCCGTTTTTTTGGAATTGTCCGATTCAATCTTCGTTTCATCTGACATAATAACTCATTCTCCCGCTAACGATAGAAAATAGATAAAATCCAAGGTTATTTTTGGAAAATAACTGACTTTATAATAGCGCTTTCTTTTCCGCGATTTCTTTCTTCATCCAGCTTTCGAATCCAGGTCCGGTTTTCATTAGATTGCCCAGTTCGTCATCGAGGTCTTCGGGGCTGATCTTCAAAATCCATCCTTCTCCATAGGTGTCTTCGTTTATCAAACTCGGTTCGTCTTCCACATCCTCGTTAACCTCATCGATCTCTCCACTTATCGGTGAGTAGATCTTTCCGGTCCATTTTCCGCTGCTGATGGTTCCCAATGGTTTGTTCTGGGAAACTTCATCCTCTTCCTCCAGCGTGATGACACGCTTGATGGTTCCGGCCATTTTCTGGGCAAAATCAGTAACGCCTACCACAACAAGGCCATCTTCGACACGAGCCCAGCAATGTTCCTTATGGTAATACAAGTCGTCAGGGAAATTATATTCGTCGATTTTCATGTAATCTATCCTCCGATTTTCGGTATTATATGATATTAATTTATAACTTTCGGTTATATTGTTAACGAGCGTTAAGGTTTATGGAGACACGCATGGCACGGTTAATTATTTACGGCTGATATTTGTTTTTCAATCCTTGTGGAAATCTTGTCAGATTTGGAGCTAATCTGTTTTTTCGAATGATTGAAGTAACTGGTAAATGGAACTTTTGAGGGCCGTACGAAAATTCAAATGGTAAGCTTGGCAAACCTAATTTCATTATAGCACTATTACAGAGACCCTCGTAGACGAAACTGTAAAATATATTCAGCTTATTTACTCCTTGTGGGAAGTGAGACAATGGAATGTCCTCAAACAAAGAAAGGCATCAAGATAATTCCCGTGGTACTGGTGCTGGAAATAATTGCCACTATAATATTAATGCTCGTTGTGAATTCGATCTGGTCTGATTACGCCCAGGAAATAGCCGGATACGGATTTGATATTCAGGATGACGAGGATGGGCTGGAGGTTTCCCAGGAAATAGTGGATGATACTTTCGATCGGGTCGATAAGACCCAGACCGCAAGCATGATCTATTTTTTGGTGGAGATTGCACTAGCACTGATATTAATATACGGTTCCTATCTGATATATGAGGAAAGCAAAAAATTTGGTTCCCAGCACAGTGAAAAAACAAAATGGGGATTGGCCATGGTCGGATTTTTTGGTGTTACTGTGCTCATACAGCTCGTGGCCGGGGGAGCTGTGGATCGGCGATTTTGGGTTATATGGGCCTGTCATCCTTGGCTGTGGGTTTGGTGTTCTTGATATACCACCTGGCTTCCGAAAGCGATCTACTGAAATTGAAGATAGCTGCCGGAATATTGTGTGTCATGGCCTTCCTGAACCTCTTTCTTTCCCCCTTATTCGGCTTGGGGACATTTGTGCTGCTTACGTTCCTTTGCGGTTATATTTTGATGATCGTCGGTTATGCATTAACCTTAAAGAAACTCGAGGAGGAATATCCTGATGCAGCAAAGCCCGAGAAGCCTGCGGAAGAGAAAAAACCAGAGGCCGAAGTGTCAGCTGGAATTGCTCCGGAAAAGAGTGAAATTATCGAAAAAGAGAAGCCCGCAATCCCTGATAAGGAGAAAGGACTGGACCTCGCGGCATATGATATCCCTGATCTAAAGTTGAAAGAGAAAGGACTGATACCTCTAGGTGAAAAGGTGGAAAAGATTCTTGACGAGAAGGTGGATGGAAAGTTGGGACTGGTTGATGAATTTTGTGCAAAGTTCGGCATATCGAATTACCATGCCCGGCTGCTTCGTGATGCTGATTACGGAAAGGTGGAAGACCTGGAGGACGCCATCATTGAGGACCTGATAATGATCGAAGGAATTAATCCTACTGTTGCAAGGAAGATAGTCAGTTATTTCAAGAAAGATTCATTCGAGTTTTGATAAGAATAAATTTCAGCAGTGATCACATTCCTAAAATTACTGCAATATCCTCGATGGTCAATCTCCCATTGTTCATCTTCTTAAGGTGTCTGAGAACTTGATTCCGCTTATAATACAGCGATAAAAACCACATGGGTCCTATACACAGAAGGGCCAGAAAAATTATTATGCTGATGGTTTTTCCCTGGTAATGCAGATTGATAGGAAAGGAAATGAGATCCCCAATCAAGATTGATATACCGTACAGCCTTATGGCCCGGTGGATTTCCGATGTCTTGAGAACGACATATGGGTACAATCCCACGAGAATAACCGCCAAAATGGCTAAAATTATCGCCAGAACGAGGTAAATAAGATCATCCAGGCTCTTATCATATTTAAAATTCATAACTGCGAGAATTATGAAAATGATGACAATGGGGGATAGAAAACTCATTAAAAACTGAGTTTCTTTTTCCTCATTTTTCAATGCAGTCTGAATGATCGCTTTATCGATCAATGCATCGATTACTTCCGGAGCAAGCTGTTGTTCTATTTTACTATTTTCCATGTATAAGATCCCGTAATAATTATGCAAATCCAGGATGCTGGAATTATCCTTACTTTTAACTTCGGTTCCGCCCGATAGATCTTCATTCTCACTCGATTCCCGATAATTTAATTGAGGTACTAAATACTTCGTATTATTATTAAAGCTCTTGCCTGGGGTGGCTGAAAAAATGAAATACTGGTGACAACTTTGTCTACTTCATGCAGTATAATGGAATATTATTCCAACACAAATTGGTCCCCTTAAATTTTTTTCGAACCCGAGCTATTTTGAAATTTTCCCTCACTTGATAGCATAACTTCAAACCAACCCTTGGCGCCAGGAGCTGGTGGACAGATTTCTCTTCATTCTAAGTATTTGTCCTCATCAATACAATCCATTATTAAGATGAATTCATCTTTGCCTTTTGGAAAGTAAATATCATTGAAGACTACACCGTCCACTTTTAATGGGGTTTCTCTCAGATGGACCAGGAGATTTTCCAATTCACTTGAATCCTTTATATTGTATTCGAAGTGTTTTAAAATAATCATTCACCTCACTCCAAATTGGACGGTTTAAAATTCCCGACATTCATTCTTCAATGTTGATTGAACTATACAGCATAATTCGTTCTTATTTTTTGCTTTGATCCATCTTTTCTCGAAATCGATTTTTTCCAGGATTTGGACCATCCACATAAGCGAATGAAGATAAAAACTCTGCTCATCAGGTGAAGAAACGACGATAAATGCAGCATGTACTGGTGGAGACTTTTCAGAAAAAACCGCTCCCTTCTTGGTCCTGACTATTACGATCTCAAATTTATTGCGGCCTTTGATATGAAAAGAAATGAGCGCACCGCCGGGTCTTACTATGATATTGGAATCCTTTTCTCGTTTCATTAAAAGTCCATATAGCTTTTTTTCGCTCATTTTGAGCCGTTTTGCAAGACGCTTTGATACGTTTCTCGCGAAATCCGCAGGCGCCACGAAGTAATCGAGGTCAAGTATCTCGCAATTCTTAATTTTTTCTTCAAATCTGGCTTCCGTGACATTATCTCTCTCGATCAGTATTTCTCTCAACTCTTCATCCAGGACGTGATCTCTTTTAGCCCTGATAACCCTTTCAAGAACGTGCAAAAGGGCATATTCCCGCTTGATCTTCCCGCGGGAGTAAATAAAATACCAGGTTAGTGCGCATACGATGAAAATACCGGTTATCATGAGTGGAATACGCCCCATCTCGAAAACCAGAAAACCCATGCCTAGAATCCCTATTATTTGGGCCCAGGGATAGAATGGTGCTTTGAACTTGGGTTTGTAATGCTTTCTGTTGCTTTCACGCATGAAGATCAGTGACAGGTTTGCCAGTATGAAAAGGAGAAGTTTTAGGGTGGATGCTGTTTTTACGAAATTCTCGAGGTCCAGAAAAAGGATTACCGAGATCATGAATCCAGTTGTAAAAATAATCGAGAACCACGGGGTACCGCGTCGGGATACCTTTGTAAAAACACGGGGCAGCAGCTCATCCTTTCCCATTGCCATGGGATCGCGTGATGCTGCCAATATCCCGGCATTTCCCGTGGAAACGAAGGCCAGGAATGCCGCGATACTCATTATAAGAAGACCGAAAAGACCCATTGAAGCCTCTCCGCCCAAGGATATTGGCATGAAGGAAGACCGAAGGTCTCCTGCATCGACAAGACCAATCGTTATGAAAATAACCGAAATATATAGCAGGGATACAATACCCCAGGAAAGGAACATTCCCAACGGGAGATTCCGACCTGGGTTCTTCACCTCTCCCGCAACCGCAGCAATCTTCGTTGTTCCTGCAAACGCCACAAACACCAGTCCCGCCGTTGCAAAAATAGAATCGATACCTTCTGGAGCAAAATGAGTAAATCTTGAAAGCTCAACCGAAAAGGCACCAATTATGATGTAAAGTCCGAGTAATGTGATGAGAGAAATAACTAAATACGTCTGGATCTTTCCCGCAAGTTTGACCCCGATAATATTTATCACGGCAAATATCAAACAACAAGCCACTGCAATGAGCTTAATCTGAAACATAGTAAAACCGGGATTGAACAACACCACGAATAAACCGATTCCCAGCAGGGCGAATGCGGTTTTGAACGCCAGAGAAAGCCATGCCGCCAAACCACCTATGGTACCCATCATAGGGCCCATACTTCTATCGGTAAAGAAAAAGATACCGCCGGTCTTTGGCATAGCCGTGGTCAATTCAGCTTTCGATAGAACGGTGGGTATGATCAGCATGCTGGCAATGGCATATGAGATGATGACCGAGGCTCCGGTTTTTGCAAATGCGATGGCGGGGAGTACAAATAAACCAGAGCTGATCATTGCGCCAGATGCGACACAAAAGACCTCCAGTAGCCCCAGTTCCTTTTTTAACCTCATGACACAACCGTTCCGGGTTTTGACACATCACTTGTACTTTATAATATTAATGTGTCTTTTGCCGTATTTCACTTCTCCGATTTGTCATACTGGAAGAATATAAGTTATTATTATGTATATAAAACATGGAAGCAATACAAGAATTTCGGATATAACTCCTTAATCGTTAACTTCTTTCCCATTCTCTATTGAGAGAATAACGTCAATCCTTCTTGTTGTTTGGAACACTGTTTTCCGTCTCTTCTTAATTTTTCATTATGATATTTATACGTATTATTTTTAAGCGAATAAATAATCAACTTGCACTTCCGCTCATGCGAAAATGGGTCGTTATAAATGCCATATCGCTAGTTGGGATACCAAGTGGGGAGTGCGGTAATCCCTTGACTAGATGAGACCCCATAGCCTATATTGACAAGTAAAGGTGACCCCTACTGGCTCACCAAACTTGTCAAGTGGTGACTTTACAAGTATGGTGCGCTTGTTTTCAAGTCCCTAGATAAACCTTTGGTGTGAGAAAAAGGGCAATTATCACACAAATCGTAAGTATTATTAAGAAGATGAAATCCAAATATTTATTTTTTCCATAAAGTAATACGAATACACCTCCTAACATAATTCCAACAATTCCAATGTTTATTATTTTTGGATAATCCTCTCTTGAATTATTAACGGTACCCTCCCCATTTTCACCTATTCTCATTTTATACAGTGTATATGGGAGAACGAGAACCATTATGGCTAGAATAAGATATAATATTCTAAATAACCAAGCTCTATTTCCTTCCTTCATCCCTATCGCCTTTTTTTCATGATACAATGTAAACGTAGTCTCCCGTTGGTCAAATTCCCCTTATTCTTCTCCTTTCTGAAATTCTATCTTCATGATCTCCTTTAAAAGGTCCAAATCATTCGCTTTTATCATATTATCGGACACTGTGTACAGCACGTCATCTATGTAGAACGATCGCTTTATGGAGCCGCCATAGTTTCCATACCATCTGTATTCATCCCGCATTTCGTCGTCATCATAGTGACTGATCCTGCCCTTCAACACAAACCCATCGTCAGCGGATACTTGTAACACGTATGCGCCTTCCCATACGAACTCTCCATGAGTATTGTCCGCGGCCCCATTGGGGTACTCCGAATGATCTATCTCGTAAAGACTTATTGGAATTACCAGCAGGTTCTTCGAGAGGCTGAACAGAAACGCGTGCGGATCGTTCTGGGCGGGAGAATACGTTCCCCTGTCGCCGATTATGTACTTCGATATCTCCTGGGGATTGTTGACATCGGTGACGTCGAACAATGAAAGCTTTACGCCCTGATACCAGGAAAATGAACCGCTATCGGCCAAAACCGTATCCTTTCCCAGACCTATCACGTGATTTTCATCATAGGGATGTAGATAATCCGAGTAACCCGGTATCTTAAGCTCACCCAGGATGAACGGATTGTACGGATCTGTAAGATCCATGACAAAGAATGGATCCACCTTGTCGAAGGTGACGAGATAGGCTCTATTACCCATGAATCGGGCCGAATAGATCCTCTCGCCGGGGGCGATATTCCTTATGCTCCCGGTTCTCCTGAGCTTCATGTCCAGTACGAAAAGATGGTTCTTCGCAGTTCCCAGACCGCTGCGGGAAACATGACCCGTGGTGGTGGCTATCCTGAAATAGCCATCATATTCCCCCATGGAGAACCTGTTCAATATGTAACCGGGAACATCGCCCTTTGCCTGGAAAGATATGCTGCCCTTTTTTATGGATATCCGATAGATTACCGTCCGCTCCAATTCCTCTGCGATTTCGCCAGTGAACTTGTCTTCTTCTTCCTGCCATTCTTCATAGAATTTTTCTCTTTCGTTCTCTGTCAGATTTTCAATATATTCGCCCATCACCCCATCTATTCGGTCCAATTTCTCGAATCTCGTGAGATCGGAATTTATAGTGTCGCTTATACGGGAAGAGGAGCGTTCCGGCAGAATGGGTGTGATGGCCCTTTCGATCTCCATCTCTTTTTTATCAACCCAGCTTAACCTTTTACCGTATGTCAAATATATATTCTTCTGGGAAACATATATCTGGCCGGACGATCCCATAAGTATCGATCGGATATTCGGTTTCATCGACCTTGTTTGTATGTCGATGGAATATATGTTGGTATATGAATAGCTGTTATCGTAACCATCGACATAATGAATATCAGACGGTGCTGCCGCTAGTTCTTTCTCGTTATTGATTTCCCATGTGGACTGTCGTCCTATAAGGTAGAAGTGATTCCCGATCATCCTCGAGCTTACGTAAGTGCCGTTCATGCTGTCCGCTCTTGTCAATGACGGATCGTTCCTGTTATTTATGTTATAAACATGGACAAATGTTTCGGATGAAGACGGGCTGTAGTAAGACCTGCGACCGTAATAATAGTCTCCATAATAGCCTCCGTAATTACCTTTTCTTCCCAAGACTACCAGTTTGTCCCCCACGAGGTATATTTCGATGATACTTCCATCATCCACCTCGATCTCTGACGCGATCTCCGATTCATCGGCGGGATAAACGTCAACGATTATCACTTTTTTCCGGTCCTTCGATACGATGTATGCGTATCCTCCGTCGTTCTTCACGATATCGCCTTCGTCGACCCCTTCTTCTTGCACGTTCGTCTTTGAGTAATCGCCGGATCCCGAGCCCCCGTCGTCCGCATCACTCTCGACATCCATCTTAACATCTCTTCCTACATAACTAGCGGGTAATGGATAGTTAGTATTATTTACATTAAAATCGTATTTCCACCTGTACAATCCATTGCTGTCCAGGTTTCTGTAAGATCCGGAACTGCCGAGTCTGGTATTTGTATCCAAAAAGTTCTCTATATCGTTATATGATGAGAAGGTTCCCAGATCGGTCAGATCTTCGTATTCTCGGTCATAGTTGTTCTCTCCGGATTGATAGTCGTTATCCAGAGATGCAATACAAGCGTAGATGGCGCAAAAAACCGTCATCATTATGGTCAATGTAACTGCCAATTTTTCCATTTTCGATATCATATTCACCTCTCCATACCATCTGTTACACATTTGAGAATATAATACAATTTTGGTATAATCGTGAAAATGATATGAGGGATTGTTTGCAAAACACCATGGGAAAAAATTTGTACTGGCAATGCTCCGCCAATCGTGTTGAACAAAGGTCCGACCTATCAACTCTGCCTCAGGCATCATTCGAATATGAATCCGTGAGCGGACTTAGTGAAATTCTTTTTCACTCACGATTTCTGTGATCATTTTCATTCCAAGACGTACTATCCTGGGCTCAAGCCAGAACTCATTGGGCTCGGAAGCAAATGATTCCAGGATTTTTATTGCCGAGGGGTAACTTAATTTATTTTCTTTTACCCCTGTGGCGATAATACCGATAGTTCCTTTTACTTGTACGCCTTCGATCTTCGCGACCTCTCGTCCGTCCCTTTCATTTATCAATAAAAGGGCAGATAACTCTTTTGCCAGAAGTATCGATGTAGCTTCCCCCATATGGATTGAATACCTTTTTACAAATTTTGAGACATCCCCATCCGGATCTCTGATTTCAATCCAGTCGCCAACCGCTTCCATTATTCGATTTGAATCTGCATGCCCATATTTTTGCCCTTCGATAACGGTTTCATTATAAACAATTTGGGTGAGGCAGCATTTTTCATATAACTTTTTTATTAAATTAAGCGAGTTAGCTTTTGACAAATGTATCAATGGAGTCGCGTCACTTACGACTATCATTGAATATCCTCAGTTAGTTCTTTTTCACCATAGCGTATATATGATTTTTTCCCGGACAAAATCTTAAGAGTTTCACGCAATGGTAAATCCAATAGATCTGCGGCATCTCGAAGTGAAATCCTGCCTTCCTTGTATAAGTAAGTCACCGATTCGATATCCTGTCTTTGTTTATATTCATTCACTAATTGTCGTATTCCATCACGAATTACTTCAGATAGATTACCATAATATTTTCCTACCAAATATATCTCGGCTTCTTTTGCCAATTCCTCGGGAATTGATATTGTGCGCTTGATATACATGTTTCATACCTCATATGTACATATATTGAGTGCTTTATTTATAATTTGTCACACGAATATAAGAGAATAAATAATCATTTTTTCCCAGCTTTCTTCATTTTTGAAGAACTTTCAGTTATAATAATCTCGTATTTTTTTCTGGCGGCTACCTTTTTCTGACCCGCATCAGGGAGAATACGGTTCAGAAGAGAGCCCTTGACCTCCAGCCTTATCTCACGAGATAGATCCTCGGAGCTTGCTCTACCCTTTGCAGATTGTATCGTAATGGCCTGCTGCACCTGGGTCAGGGATTCGACGTCCGCCCCCAGCTCTCGAGCCTGCCTACGGTCCATTTCCAGCTCAAAGACCTTCATCCGACCCACAATGTGCTCCTTGATGAAACATTGGTCCTTGAGGGTTTTCAGGTGATGGTACAAATTATATCTGGATTCGCGAAGCTCCTTTTCAAGCTCGACTGTGGTGCGGGGCCCTTTCTCCAGGCACTTTATTATGGCCTGGCGGGTGGGATGGGCCGCCGAAGAGATGTTCCTCGGGACCCATATTCTTTTCTTTTGACTATTTTTTTCCTCCACCAGATGCCCCCTATCCTTTCTTTTTCATGGACTTCTTCTTCTGCATGGCGATATTCTTCGATATGAATGACACTGAAGACTGGGCTGCCGTGTATTCGGACGCCGCCATTCCGCCCATTGCAGCCTGGATCTCACCCGGGGCCATGGCAAGCTCGGATTTTGATACCAGGGAGGAAGCCTTGGCCATGTCCTTCTTGTCCCTGGTCTCGGATCGCTGAAGATAGAAGTGGCTTATCATGTGGACCACCCGTCCTTCACCCCAGGAGAACTCGCAGATCACAGGCGCCTCCCCGTATTTTTCCTCGAGCTCTTTCGACTCTACAAGGACGTTTACTTTTTTATTGTCCAGGACCACTATGGGGTATGAGCTTCCCTCCAGCCACCAAAGCGGATCCATACCGTCCTCCAGAAACCCATCCAGTATTGGATTGTCGGGATCGAGAACGTTTATCCTGACCACTTCGTCCTGGGTCGGCTTCTGATTGTACTTCATGGTCTTTGGGAACGCCCGTTCTATAATGTGTTTCAGGGCCCAATCGGTTGTGATCAGTAGCCCCCCTCCGTTGACGAAGGTCACTATCTTCCTTATGGCCTTGTCGGACACCTGCCCCGGACAGTTGACGAACAGGGTCTGGTCAGGGCGGAGCTTTATCGTATCCATATTGCCAATATTGATCCTGACGAAAGGAATCCCTGCAAGCTCCAGTACCAGGTGTGCATGGTCATATGTACCGTCCACTACCACTACGTCCGCCTCGGTAACCTCCTTTAGAGCTTCGGCTGACTCAGGATCCTTTTTCTCCATCTTGAGCCTGGTGAAGAACGCCCCTGCCTTGTATGACGCTTTCATCTTTGCCTGCCCAGGGGCTTCTCCGCTGTTGATATTCATATCCATTTTTTGCTGTTGACACATTTCCGGCACCTCGTTTTTTCAAGTAAGTAAGTATTTACTTACTAAGATTTAAAACTATGTGTCTCATCTATCGAAAATGTCACTCGGGAGAATCTTTTAATGAAGGATTTAGTAGTTATTTTTTAGTCGGATGGGGATAAGGGTGTTAAAAGGAATGGAATGCGACCTCATCCATTTCACATCAATAGAAAGTGAAAAAGGTAATGAGAAAAATGAAAAAACTAATTGCTGGCCAAAATGATAACTTGACTATGAGGTTGTCTCGGTAGTTTACTATTTTACTTTTATAACTCGAAGCGAGCAAGATCGAATTAACGGACAACACGAGTATGGCAAAGTACAATTCGAAATAAAAGAACTCGAAATAAATAAATTCGTTTAGTGATAGGTTTTCTCTTAGGGAAATATGTGAGATCATCAGAACGAAGAAAAGGGAACCGCAAAATGCCAGGACCGGCAAGGATCCGAATCCAAAGATGCCTACCTTTTTCTTCTTCACCGTTGTGATCATTAGCACCGCGAATAATAGAAGAACTATAATGATCAAGGGTATGGCATCGGACATGAATACGCTGATTGCATTGGGCTCTATCTCGACGTTGAAATATAGCTCCGGGAACTCCGAACATCTGCTGGATTTGAGCCCCAGGTTTGTGTTGTATTCGTTTATTCGATAACTGTAATAGCTTTCTTTCACACTCCATCCTTCAATAATAAAGTTCTTTTCGATACCCGGTAGTTCATGTGGTTTTATCGTGTTGTAACCTTCAAAATCAGGAACAAGAATAACATTATGTTGCAGATCGTTCGGCCAGAACCTAATCCAGACATTTTCTTTGTTGAAAGGGTAGAGTGAATAGTCGAACGGCTGCCTCAAGGCGGCATTGAAATACCAAATACTTACGTTATCATTTGAAAAACTCAGTGAAATCTCCGAACTTTCTGCCTCTGGTAAAATGAATCCCATTGTTACCGATGTTTCGTTTATATGTTTTTGCCAAACGTATCCGGTGAGGATAACATTGTTTCCACTGCTGAACTCTATTGATTGAATGAAGACTCCCGTAGGGATCCTGATCAAAGAATCATCTTCTACCGATTCTGAATCGTAACAGTAGTTGGAAATAGTAGATTCTACCGCATTATTATCATATACCGATATATTTTCCGATCCGAGACCATATACGGATTCCAATGAGATTACCCAGTAAAGAAAGGTTCCACCGAATAGAAGTGCGGACAGGGTAAGCGTGACAAACCATAGCCTCCTTGCCTCTGTTGATTTTTTCCTAGTAATAATCAGTATCAATGATATTATGAAAATGATTGAAACGATGATTATAAAAAAGAGGGTATGCCTTAACGAAACCTCGATGTCCTGCAATATTTCATCTTCTATGAATACGGCTCCCAATGTCCACTTTCCATCACCGGTGTTAATCTCGTCCAAAGCGATCCATAGCGTCTGTCCCGTGTTTTGATTCTTGTAATTGATAAGATTTTCGTCTCTTTTCTCCTTGGCGATGTGGAGTTGATCATATTCATCCCCGGTCTCTATTATCTTTTTTCCCAGATATTCTTTGTTTGGATGCGAGGCGATAATGTTATCTTCCGTGAATATAAAACCGTACCCGGTTTGTCCGAACGTTATTTCGCTCACTTTGTCCCGAATGTCGTCCAAAGAGTACACCGTGGCAACAACTCCGGCGATCTCTTTTTTTCCTGGATTGTTATAGTTTTCATAGAATGGAACTCCATAGACCGCAATGAGTGTGTCGCTTGCGGTTCCAAAATACGCTTCGGTCCAGCTGGGTCCGTTTTTCAATGGATTCTGATACCAGATGGTTCTGACCCCGTGATATCCGTCAGGCTTTGTATAATTATACAATTGTTCGATCATTACCAGTTCATTTCCAGTTTCAGACCGCTTTACGTAAGGAGCAAAAAGATTTGTTTCTGGGTTTCTTTTGAAAGGTTCGAAGGCGACTACTACGCCGAATATCTCAGGATTTTCTTCCATCGTTCTATTCAATCGGTCTTCTATACCGTCATATTTCAGGTTTCCGTTATTGAGGTCGGAAGCAATGGATGTTGATAATGTCACAGGATTTTTGAGCCAATTCTCGATGCTTGTTGAGGCTTCCTTGACGTTATCGGTTGTTTTCACTTTATGTTCATCCAATAACTGAGATGGACTTATGGTATAAACCAGGCAAAGAACAAATAGAATAATTAGGCTCACGATGCATATAACTTTGTTGAGATCTGACATGAATTTCATATTCTTTGAAGATGCTTTCATCTTAACACTTGGGGGATCAATTGAGATAGTATCAATACAAATATATAAAACTATTTTAAGGTATCTGATTGAAATATTTAAGAAGCAACTCCTAGAGGAAATTATTTTGCACACTTTTTCATTTTGACCGAGTAAGCGAGGGTCGAGATTTTTCGGGGAGAGACCGTCCCATAACGAGGAGCGCTGTATTGCGAGTTTTGTCTGAATTATTGAAAGTCGGATGATATGCTGTGACAGATCGAGTTCAATTGTCAATATAATCCTTGGCCGGCAATTGCCGACCATAGAGGCTTCGCCTCCTTCCTTTTTATTAATAATTTTGGTTCGGGCCGACGTTCGCCTGGGGGCCGCAGGATTGCTTGGACACTTCCAAGCAAGTCAGGTGTGCTATTCGTACACCGAGACCCTCTATAGTTGTTGACAAATTATTATGTCGACTCTATTTGTTCATGGCCCTCTTGAATACCGGGACTGCGATTATCAGCAGCACCGTACCGAACACAGCCATGAATATCACCTCGAAAGCTATGTTAGATATACCTCCGCCCAGAACTATGACCTTTCTCAAAGCTGTTGTGGAATAGGTCAGTGGAAGTATCTTCGATACGTACTGCATGAACCACGGCATCTGCTCCATGGGGAAGAATACTCCGCTCATGATCATCATTGGGAACATAAGGCTCATCATTATCATGCTGGCCGTCTCTTCCGTATCGGCAAACGAGGTAATCAGGATTCCAAGACCAACGAAACCGTACACTCCCAGTACCAGAAGGAAGAAGACCAGGAATAAACTCCCGTAGATCTTCACATCGAAGACCAGCATGGCCAGTACCAAAATAATGGTTCCCTGCAGCATTCCGCGAATGGTCTGGGCCATCACCTTGCCGAGAATGATGGACGAGCGGTTTATAGGCGCCACCAGCATTCCGTCGAGAGTACCCATGTCCTTTTCGTACGATATGGCATGGGGAAGCCCGGTCATAAGCGACATCATAACCACCATGCCCATGATCCCAGGGGCAACGAATTGGAAATAGTTGGGGTCACCGGATATTATTCCCTTTACCTTCACCCGATATGGTTTTATCAATGCTCCTGTGTCATTGGTATCCACTCCATAGGTCTCGTTCAATTTTTTTTCCGCCCTTATGGTTCCGATCTGCTCAATGGTCAGCTTCAGTGCGGACTCCACCATTAACGACAGCTGGGGATTGGATTGATCAGTAATTATCGTGATATTTGCGGTCCTACCTGCCAGAAGCGACGCCGTGAAATCCTCAGCGAGCAGTATCCCTCCGCTGATTTCTCCGTTCCGGATCTCGCTTTTCAACTCTTCCATATCTCCCCCCGACGTGATGTCGAATAACTCGGTACGGTTGTTGAACATATGGAAGTTTGTAAGAAAAGGATCCGCGAGCATGGTTCCATTCTCGCCAATATCTCTATTCGCGATGGCAATTGGAACGTCGCTCATGGAATCCATGGTTGGAAAGATAAAACCCACCATTATCATCATGAAGAAAGGCATGACCACCAGCATCACAAGGGCCAGCCTGTTGCGGGCTATCTCGAGAACGTCCTTCCAGCACACCCAGAAACTGTGTCGAAATACTTTTATAATTTTCATTATCTCACCCTCTTTTTAGCTCTCCAGTGACCATGTTGTCCAATACCCTTGACCTTTTCGGAGGTTTCGTCCCGTACCTCGTGCCCCGTGAGATGAAGGAACACATCCTCAAGGGTCGGTTCCAGATTCTTAATAAAAGCGATCTTTCCATTTTCACGCCGCACCGTGTCTATTATCTCGTCGAAAGCGTCTTCTCCCCGTGCCTGTATCTTGACGTGAGTGTCATCCTTGAACTTTGCCGTCCTTACACAGTCCAACGATCTGAGGCTTTCCATGATGCTGTTCGATAGATTGGGAATGTTCATCTCCATCACCGTGGTATCATCACCGGATATGAGTCGTTTGAGGTTCTCGGGGGTATCTATTGCCACTATCTTTCCCCTGTCTATTATGCCTATTCTGTCGCAGAGAAGGTCCGCCTCCACCATCATATGCGTTGTAAGTATTATTGTGGTCTTATGCTCAAGATTTATCTTGCGTATGAACTCCCTTATCTCACTGGATGACTGGGGATCGAGACCCAGGGTAGGCTCGTCAAGGAACAGTATTTCCGGCTGGTTCAAAAGAGCCCGCACCACGTTTATTCGCTGTTTCATACCCGTGGAAAAGGTACCTATCTGGGAATTTGCCCATTTTTCCATCTTAACAAGTTTCAACAGCTCTTTGATCTTTTCGGCGAGCGCCGCTTTTGGTATATCGAAAAGCTTGCCGAACAGTTTCATGTTCTCAGCAGCGGTGAGTCGATCGTACATTATCATCTTTTCCGACACCAGACCAATGTGCTCCCGGACCTTACCGTCCTCTTTCCTTATGTCGTAACCTCCCACCTTCGCGGATCCCTCTGTGGGCCTGCTCAGAGTACACAGCATCCTGATGGTGGTTGTCTTGCCCGCACCGTTTGGCCCTAGAAAGCCGAATACCTCGCCTTTTCGCACCTTGAAAGATACATGGTCCACAGCTGCAAGCTCCCCGAATCTCTTCGTAAGCTCCATGGTCTCGATGGCGATCTCATGCATGGATGCAGCCCCCGACTTCATCATCCAGCACAGCATATTTGGAATCCAGTATATTCCGGTGCATTCTTTGTATGAGATCGAGGAACAGTTTAAATTCTTCATCGGTAAAGTCCGAGGTCAGTACCTCCGTTAACTCACGGAGTATCTCAATGACCAAATTCCCAATATGCTCCCCCTTTTCAGTGAGAAAGACCTGATAAGCCCTTCGGTCCTTTGGATTCCTTCTCCTTTCCACGTAACCCTCATCCAATAATTTCCGGATCGCCCGACCAACTGTAGCCTTGTCCACGTGAAAGAAACGGGATAGCTCTTCCTGGCTCTGCCCGTTCCTCTGTAGAAGCATGCGGAAATAGGGAAACTGCCCGCAGCCGATCTTGTATTCCTTCAGTCTGTTCGAGACAAACGCCCTGCCGTGCCGATGTATAATGGACATCGATTTACCGATGGACTCGTAATTTTCCATAGCGCTCAAGTTCCTGGCTCACCCAATAAGGGCGGTTCCTTTGTATCGGTGCTGAAATTAACTAATTATATATAACGGTTGCTTACGCAACTATTTGGCGTGATAATTGTATCCTCCAATGAGAAGTACTGGCTGAAGAACATCATTCACCCCGCGGACGACGTATAATACACACCCTCCTCACTTAAAATAACGGATTGTTGTAAATCGTGAAGAAAAGCACGGCCAAACGTTGACCTTGATTTTCATTGTTTTTTTATAGTGACCCAGAATAGGGATCGAGTCAAACTTAATTGACGCGGCCAAGAGGGAAGAGACTCTCGTTTCGGAAACGTAAAACCCCGGTTTTCTCGATTTTTTTGTACCCGTAAATTAGATATTTATCGTTAAATATCGGGTTGCCCTGTAGGTTGTCAGTATTCCATCACGTATGATGCTAGCGGTGTAACGACATGAAACGATCTGTTCTTCAATCTCTCTTGACGCTATTTCTACTGCTCTCGGTCCCGGCCATGCAGTTCATCTGCAGCGTTTCTGAAGAAGAAGCCAGCGCGTTCTCTCGCCCCGGAAATGAGGGCAAACCGGCCGCCGAAACGTATACCGGGACCCGGGCTACCAGATATGTGGATGATTCCGGTGGACAAACGTACACGACCATACAGTCGGCTGTGAACGCCGCAAGTCCGGGGGATACAATCTACGTCTATGCCGGCACCTACGCGGAGGATGTGGTTATCGGGAAGAGCGTCATACTCACCGGTCAGGATCGCGCCACCACCATCATCAGGGGCACAGGGGCAACGGATGCGGTTTACATATCAGCCAATGGTGTGCAGATGAGCGGATTCACCGTCACAGGTACGGGCACGGGAGATTCCGATGCGGCCATTAAGCTCGACGGCGTCACGAACTGCAGGATCGAGAACAACCTTTGCACTCCAAAGAATTTCCAGTACACCAGTGTCCCTTTCAGTGATAATTTCGATGACGGAAGCATTTCCCCGTGGACCCGGAGCAGTAACTACGCTTGGGTTAGCACCCAGACGTATAATTCTTATCGTTACTCCATGTACCTGCACGGCGACTCCGTGACTACTACCTCACCTAACATCAACCTGCAAGGAGCCAGTTCTGCCACTCTGGAATGCTGGATCAGACGGGGAGGCAGTTTCAGCGAGGATCCAGATAACGGGGAGGACCTACTTGTTCAATACTACGATAACGGACACGTGTACAAGACAATCAAGACATTCGCTGGGAACGGGATAGAGGGGCAGATATATCGGGAGAATATCAATCTGCCCGCCGGTGCTCTCTGGAACTCTTTCAAGATACGTTTCTACCTAATTGCCGGGTCGGGAGATGGTTATGACTACTGGCATATCGACGATGTGAAAGTGACTAAGTACGTTAATATACACTCCGGGGTGAGATGGGGCATATGCCTCATTTCAAGCAACGGTAACGTCATCTCGGGAAACGACTGCACCGCCGCAGACGCGGGAGGCATCGTTCTAAACGGATCCCGCGGTAACGATGTGAAAAACAACACGTGTCAGGATATGGGCAAGGGGATAAGTCTGCAAGGCTCTCACGGAAACCGACTGGAATACAACGATTGCGATAGAGATGATTCAGGAATGTATATATCCTCTTCCAATGGCAATCGGCTGGAAAATAACATCGTCAACAACAGTATCGTCGGTATCCAGATGGTCAATTCAATCGGTAACGATATAGATGGGAACGACCTCGACCGAAACGATTATGGTATTCACGCGGTTAACCCGCAGGGAACGAACATCACCAACAATTCCTGCAGGAACTGCAGCAGCAAGGGGATAGAGATGATAAGGGGCAGGGGGAACGTTCTTTGCGATAACAACGGTTCGGGGAGCCCCACGGGCATTGATATCAACAACAGTGAAGGGAATGTAATCTGCCGCAACAATCTAACGGACAACCACTATGGCATCGATCTGTCTTCCTCCAACCGGAACGAAGTGCATAATAATACCATCACAGATCCCATCACCATAGGAATTCGGCTGGACCAGTGCAGCTTCAATAACATAACGTACAACCTGTGCCGAGGCGGTACAAAGGGGATCGAGGTGAACGGGGGCTCCGGCTGCCACCTCAAACGTAACAACTGCACAGGCAGCGACCGCGGCATTGACGTCTTGACCTCCAACGGTACCCGGGTAATGCAAAATTACTGTTCAGGGAACAAGTACGGATTGAAGATAGAAGGAGGAGAATTAAATTTTGTTTCTGGGAATGAACTTGCAGGCAATCAATATGGAATGAACCTGAGCTACTCGGATAATTGCACCCTGGATCGTAATGACTGCTCGAATAATGATATTGGCATTGCAGTCTTTGAGAGCAATGACAATCAGGTATGTAACAATATCGGGTCTAAGACGCGGGAAGTCATCAGCCTCAAAGGTTCGGACAATAATGATGTTCGGGGTAACAACTGTTCCGGAAGCGATTATGGAATGATCTTCGAAGAATCACACAATAACGAGATAATAAACAATACCTGCCACAATAACGGTATATATGGTCTCGGAATGGGATTTTCCTACAATAACACCATATCCGGCAACAGTTTCATTGACAATTCGGAAGATGGAATGAACATGCGATATTCAAACAACTTCACTATCACCGATAACACGTTCAGAGGTAATTTGGATGATGGACTCGACATTCAACATTCGGACAATAACACAATTTTCCATAATGCAATTAATGTAATGGGAGCCAACGGGATCAAACTTCTATTTTCGGACAACAACCTAATCTCACGTAACACCTGTGTAAACAATTCCAACAGTGGGATCAATATCAGCCATTCAAATTTGAACGAAATTACCGAAAACTTCTGCAATGAGAACAACCATTCTGGTATCGACCTTTACAGGGGTATCGGCATGGTCCTGGCGAACAATACCTGCCAATTAAACAAAGGATCGGGTTTTACCGGTATATACCTGGATCGCACAATCTTCTTTAATAATACACTTAATAACAACTCTGCCTGCGGCTTGGCCCTGATCGGTTCGGGAAATTGCGAGATCATCCAGAACATCCTTTACGGCAACGAGCTATCGGGTATCGATATTCGCGATAATTCCAGTTATAACAAAATTCTATATAACTCCATCGCGTTCAATGGATTTTTCGGGATATCAGTAGGCTCCGGTAACAAGAAAAATAAAAATGAGATGAGGATGAATTCCACCTCCAACAATACGCTGCATCATAATGATCTCATTGAGAACAATCATGGCGGCGTACAGGCCCGGGATGAGGGAGCCGATAATTCCTGGGATGACGGTGAGAGAAATGGAAATTTCTGGTATGATTTCCAAAACCGCTACCCGTCCGCATCAAATGACGGAAGTGTATGGAATATATCATACAAAATCAATGACCGTTTAAATGTATCGGACAGATTTCCATTGGTCTATGCAGGCCCCCGATCCGACGTGGTCCTGCCTGAATTATTGGTGGACAACACTTCTATAACAGCAAGCACCGGAGACCCCTTCATATTTTCGGCGGTATTCGATGACAATCTTGGCATCGTCCTGGCTAAAGTTTTCTACTCTTATGATGGATTTAACTACTTCGATGTTGTGATGAATCATATTGGCGAAGGGAGGAGGGAAAGCAGTATTGTCGTTCGCTCGAACGTAACTAAATTTTGTTACAAATTATATTGCAGGGACATCAGCAGGAATTCGATAAGCACGCCCGTTCAAAATGTATCCGTACTTGATAACGATGCCCCGGAATTGGAGGAAGACCTGACGAATACTAAAGCAAGTACGGGAGATCCCCTGACAATAGTTATGAAGGCAAGGGATAACATTGGGATCAACGAAAGCAACGTATTCGTGCGGTATTCCTTCGATGATATTCATTACCATACCGAAAGAATGCCTCTGGTCGAAGGAAGTTTCAACAAGACGGTCAATGTATCTTCCGATGCGCTCTTCATTAAGTATTCTTTCAACTTCACGGATACTTCCGGAAATTGGCTCAACATCAGCCGTCCAAGAATATACGTGTATGACAATGATCCCCCCACCTTCATCGGTGAAATGATTACCGAAAAAAATATGACAACGGGGGATACTTTTAACTTTTCCGTCAGTGTCTCTGATAATATGAAGGTATATTCTGTATATATCAGGCATTCCTTTTTTTATGGAGGTGATATTAATGAATCAATGGTTCCCTCGAATGAAAATATCTGGTACACCGTCGTCTCGATCCCACCCAACGCCACATCGGTGAATTATTCTTTTTTCATTATGGACCACTCGCTAAACAGCATGAATACGGAGATGTTTTCCCGTCATGTAACCGACAATGATCCTCCTCTCGCAAATGCCGGAGAAGACATTCGTATTCGCCAATATGAGAAAACAATGTTCAATGCCAGCAAGAGCAATGACAACATAGGTATTACGGAATATTACTGGTCATTTGAATACAACGGCACTCCTGTTGAATTATACGGGATGAACCCCCGTTTCACCTTTGAACATGCTGGAAATTACTCCATCACTCTTCACGCGACCGATGCAGCGAACAACACGGGTATGGATGTAGTAAACCTTACTGTGAACCCCTCTGGGGAAGACGATGACGATACTGTCGGTGACGACGATGATACCGTCGGTGATGACGACGATACTGTCGGAGACGATGATATGGCCGATGATGACTCCGGGCCGGAGAATGGCGGAGAGAAGGGCAGGGAAAATAAATTCGTCATTGGCTCAACGTTCCTTCTTATCATCATTGGTGTTCTGATTCTAGTGATTATAATCATTGTAATATTATTCGCTTTCATTAATCGTAAAAGGAAGAATGCGGTGGAAAAGCGTGACCCTGTGGAAAAAAGCACACCCGAGCCGATGACTGCAAAACCCATGGCGGATGAGAACGAGAATACATGTGGTGACTGTGGGTCAGGGCTTCGATTTGTGGATCAATACCAGAAATGGTGGTGCGACAGCTGCGAAAAATACGAAGGAGAACCCCCGGAAGCGGGATATGCAGAAAAAGCATCGGAATTTGGCCCCATGAGATATTCTGGTGGTCGTTATACGAGGAAGCCCGCCGAAAATTCCTCGAGAGATGCCGGGCCAAAAGATCCTGCGGCAGAAGTATCCCGGGGATATTCTTACCCTCCGCCTCCGGAACAACTGTATTTCCCTCCGCCTCAGAATGAGACAATTAGAGCGGAAAACTACTCTCTTGGAATTATCAATGATACGCCGACTGCACCCCCGCTGCAGCTTTACTTGCCGGAAGGACCCGGTGAAGTAATGAACGACGAACCTGATGCAACAGCATCCATTGAAGAGATGCCGCCCCCGGAACAAGTTCCCTCACCACCTCCCGCCAGCGGTGTGCAGGCTGTCCCCTCAGAGCCCGCATTTCCGATACCGGCTTCACCGGGAGTAATTCAGACAAAGCCCCTGCCTACGGGTATGATGCTGGATGCTATTCTGGGCAACAAATAGTAAGGAAAATGGCCCGATGCCCATGAAAGGAGAGACGATTGTCATGACGCCGGAAAGGAATTTATCAGACCGTTTCACGCATTCGGGGGTAAATGCTGAAGATGTGAGAAACGTCATGGAACTCTACAAAACCTCCATCGTACCGCTGTGGGATGAGACCGGGCGAGCCTATGACCTTGACCGCGTGGAGAAAAACATAGTAGAGAACCTTGAAAATCCGCTTTATTTCTTGCGATTATTTCACGATCGGGAACAAAAGAATACCATTGGATATCTGGCATGGGAAAAGCATCTTGATCATACGTCGAATCATATCGTTGCACATCTTCGCATGATACTGGTCCATCCGGATTACCGGCGTCAAGGGATCGCAAGCTATCTTATGGAAATTTTCGAAGATACGGCTGGACAGAACGGCTGTACGAAGATACTTTTCGACGTACTTTACGGCTCACCTGCAAATCATTTCTACCAAAAGCTTGGTTATCGTCACTGGAGCAACTACATGGAGAAGTATCTTTGAATTTATGATACGCGATAATTCTTGCAGTTTTCTCGATCTATCCGGGAGAACCGAAAAAAACTCATTCAGCTCTATCTCCATCCCGTTCATCGTAATATTCCTCTTCCTCGAATCCATCCTCATAAGCCCCTTCGCCGTCTTCCTCATCGCCCATGAAAGAGACCTCTCCGTCATCGTCATATGCAGGCAGATCCCCTACCTTATTTTCCCGCTCCCTCGCCCTATCCTCCTCGATCCCGAATTGTCTTGACTTCCACACCTTTTCGAGGGCCTCCTCCATTTTCTTCTTTTTCTTCCTCGCCATGATAATTACTGCGAGTACGACGATGAGACCGATCAGCATCAGCCCCCCCAGACCGTAAAGAACATATTGAATTGTGGAGGATTCGTCGGTTGTTTCTTCCGTTGGATCCTTGGGGTCCAAAACCGTTACAGTATAGGTCTGTGTAGCATCGCTCTTTCCATCATCGAGGGTCACCTGGAACTTGAAGTCCTTTCGTTCCGTACCCCCCATTAGCGCTTTCATCACTTTGAAAGTCACCATCCCCTCATCATCAATGGACACGTAGTCTTCAGTGATCGAGAAAGTAAGTTCGTCATCCCAGGCAGGGTCAACTTCATAGCTGACCTTGAATTTGTATATCTCGTTCACCCTTGCAGTGTGCTTCGTTTCGCCGGTTAACTGCGGTGGAAAATATTTCTTTTCCACTGTTATCGTAAAACTAATATTGGTGCTCTGGCCCCAGGGATCTGTGGCGGTGATGATAACGGTATGGGTGCCTATATCGGATACGATGGGTATATATTCGATGGTTCCTGCCGAACTGTGAATGTCGAACAGATCCGTATCATCCGAATAGCTCACCCCGGAGATATTGTTGGTCAACGTAACAACCAGATCGAGCTGTTCGCCGATCTCCACCACCTGGGCCGGTATGAGCGCCATCATTGGCGGTTCGGTGGCCCTTGGACGGCTCACGTTCATAATCTGCCTTGTTTCCCCGCGGCCGTCCTTCACCGTAATTGTTAGTTTTAGGGTTCCCTCGAACTCATCCTCGAAACTGAGTTTTATCTCCCACGGGGCAAAGAAATCCACCGTTACATCGTCCGCATCCTCATGATCCACCTTCACCACCAGTTCATCCTTCTTGGTATCCGGATCGGAGATATTTTCCTCGAGGTCGATTGTATGCTCTTTCACATGTGCTCCAAGCGCGATATCCTCCAATTGAACTGTCGGTGGTTGGTTGCCAAACATCTCGAAGGAGACGAAATTATTCGTCTCGTTGGTCTCCGGGATGATGTTGTACGGGTCGGCTGCGATAATATACTGGCCCCATCCGGGTTTTGGAGTGATAAGGATGTTCAGATTTGTCTCGTCGCCCTGTTCCATATAACCCACATCGTAGTACGCCCCTACCTTGTTTTCCGCCAATACTGATTCCCAGTAAACGTTGAACGTTATATCGTCAGCCCGAAGCGCACCGTCGTTGTGGGCGAATATGGATATCTTGGTACTGGCAGTGGTGGACACGTTATAGCCCAGAGAGGATTGAACTGTGACTGCCTCAAGCCACAGGTCGGCTGCGATCACAGAAACCGGCTTCACTGCAATGTTGTTCTCCTCATCGGCCTCCGGCACCACGTTTTCGGGATCGGCAACTACAACTATCTTGTCCACCCCCTCCTTCGCCACCCAGTTCCCGGACACTTCCTTGCTGCTTCCGATATCAATTGTACCGGCGATCACAAGATTTCCAATAATATTCCCGGCTTCGAAAGACCCCTCGTAGAATCCCACCTTGACTGAGTTCGCTGCAATTTCGCCGGTATTATGGACCGTGGCTGTGATCGTTACATCCGTACCCACACCGGGCGTGGGATCTGACAGGGATATACTGCCCGCCACCCACAGATCAGCGGGACTCGTGGTAACGCTTGCCGTTGCGGTCCGGGGTTTGAGGCCGTTTGCATGGAACGTAACCGAAGGGCTGCTGCCAAGGTTCATCTGGTAGGGAACCGATACCCGTCCCTGGGCATCGGCGGTGGCCGAGGAGTATTTGCCGCCGAGCTCGATGGTGACCCTTGCACCCGGCACCGCTTGCGAATTCGTATCTTCCACCGTCATATTCAACCAATGGCTTCCTTCGAAAAGCGTTATTGGGTTGTTCTTGAAGTTCCGGGGAAACGAGGTCCATATGTCCAGAGCCGGATCCCCGAGGAAATTGTAGCCGTAGAGGTTGCATTTGGCGCCATGGGCCGCGGGCGTTGGCGCAGGGGTCATAAGACTCGGAATGATCTCGCTCCCATACTGGTCCATGGTCTCGTAAAAGGCATCGGCGGGTCGTCCGTCCATCTGGAAAAAATGATTCCAGAACCTGTCTGTGATCCACCAGTTGCCCCTGGAAACGTTGTTGGGGAACTCGCCGCGCCAGGACCTGCCCGAGTTACCGATCTGGCCTATGACTCCCCCTGTAGGTTTCGTATTCCACCGCTCGAGGTTTGTATCGTCCGCCTCGGAAAAGTTCAGGGTATCGCAGGTCGTCGAGAAAACAAAGGGCATTTTTCCGTTGTTGTTCGCAGCGTCCGCATCATCGTAATTGTAAGCTATGGCCCATGTGTTGCTGATGCCGTCCACCCCGTTATAGCTGGCCAGGGCATTGTCCCACGGGGCGGCGCTCTCATCGTAAAAGGCCTGTCCGCCGAACGACATGATCCCGGCACCGGCGTCGAACTGCTGTTTTGCATTAGGCCTGGTGAAGTTATCATCTGAGTATTGATAATTGCCCCCTTCCGTCTCGGTATAGTCCGCGAGATAAACTCGGTCAATTCTCGGAGGCAGCCGGTAGTCCAGGTACTTGTGTATCTCGAATGCGTTGTCCTTGTAGGATTGATAGGTATCGCCGTTGGGGGGCACCATGACCGAGGTCCACACCATTAACCTCTCTATCCAATCACCGGGTGGCGGGTTTTCGCGGTAATCGATGATCTTGTCAACCATACCGGCAACCTCTCCGCTGTTGTCGATTGGTATCCGTCCGACGAACACGTCGGAGGTCCAGTCCTCTTCTCCCCATTCCCCGTATGTCCCGTTCCCGTTGGAATCCCAGCTTCCTCCCAGGGCGGAATAGTAGCGGTCGGAAATATAGGAATAATCCAGGTCCCACGTGTGTGCTCCGGCATACATGTATCTCCCGGGGATCAATTCGTGGTCGCCCACCAGGAGAACGTACTTCAGGGAAGAGCTGGTGTCGTTGAGATCTACGAGAAAATTGCGTATCTGTTCGGCGAAATCGTCACCGGGAAAACCCAGGATTGGCGTTAAGGAATAAACCTTGGTCCGTATCCCCAATTTGCTGTGCCAGGCAGCCAGCCGCCCCAGGTCCGCGGTGAAGGTCTGCGGTGCGAGGATGGCGTATTCCACGTTGGAGTCCGTAATACTAACAAGAGGCGTATTTCTGGTTTCCGCAGGATCCTGGTCTCCCGCAGCGACGGAGGATTCTCCCGCTGCACTCCCGTGGAGCCGTTTGACCGGTCCGATTATGAAAGTAGCTTGTGCGAATAAAAGAAGAATGATTGAAAGTGTTACAAATAACTGGACTGACTTGATTTTAAAAGCTCCATTTCGCATAATTATTCCCACCTTTCCGCAGTTGTAAATAGGGCGATGATGATATTTAATCCTAATCTCATTATTTCTTATCATTGATATTGGGGATTAACGTGTGTTATCCAGATTGATCACATTCACTTTGATTTATGATCACCTTTTCTTTCTAAAAGAGGACCTGCGAGCTCCAGCAAACGCAGGTCCGCCAGAAAAAATAGTTCGGTAAAATTGTTAAATTCTATGACTTCGAGCAGGTGAGCGGGGGTGAGGCGCGAGCCGGCGCAGAAGTCAGGGTGGGGGCTTGGGATGGCGATTCAACAACTTTCAAAATTGTTCATATCTGGAAGTCCGATCCTTTTGGATCGCTGTGCATCCAATCAGTAAACAATCTACACTTTTAGATCACACCAAATCTTTATATGCTCAAATCATGATAATCATGATATATGAGAAGGTGACTTTTCATGACACCGCAAGGCCCAAGGAGAATTGCATTCTTCATTTTAATAGTCTTAATTCTCCTTCTTATTCCCTTGCAAGTCTCTCCAGCGTCATGGTCAACGGAGAATCCGGGAACTAGATCACCACGAACCATTATTGTCAATGCATCCGGTGGTGGAGATTATACTCATATACAGTGGGCGATAGATAATGCTAGTGATGGGGATATTATTAATGTGCAAGAGGGAGTATTCAATGAAAATTTAGTTCTGAACAAATCAATCACTCTCCTAGGTAAAGGCCCAAACAAAACCATAATCAACGGGATTGGAAACTGGTATGCAATTTGTATTAAAACTAATGGGGTTGTTTTAAAAGGATTTAAAATCAACACTGATGAAGGAAATGGCGTTCGTATCTCGAAGGTTAGTAATTGTTATCTGAGTAATAATTTTTTATTTGCATATAATGGGCGGGGAATATCTATCGGGAGAAGTGACAATATCCAAATATTAAATAATTCTCTTACTTCTGACAATGAGAGTATATACATTAGTTATTCCAATAGTGTTCATATTATCAACAATACCTTGGAACCGAATAATAATGTGTCTATTTCAATTTACAAATCAATTGGAACGATTATTGTTAACAATAAAATGATTGATGGCGGGATTTCCATTTGGGGTGATTTAATTACCCATTGGAATACTCATGAAATTGAGGTTTCAAACACTGTAAATGGAAAAATCATCTATTATTGGAAGAATGTTACCAATTCGATGGTACCCAGCGATTCAGGTCAGGTAATTCTTGTAAATTGTACTGGAATTCTGGTAAATAATTTAGATTCACAATATGGAATCGATTTAATAGCATCGAGTAACAATGAAATTCGTAACAACGTTTGTACTGGAGGCCACGGAACTGGGATTTTGCTTTCTAAATCCAATAATAATAGTCTAATAAATAACACAAGTAATTACAATAACATTGGGATCAATATTCTCGAATCAAACGATAATCAGATAATCTCAAACATATGCAATAGAAATATTTGGGGAATCGTTCTTTCGGATGGAATAGGCAATACCTTCTCTAAAAATATCTGTAATATCAATAAAGGCTTCGGAATTTCAATATCTCAATCTAACGATAATTTACTTGAAAAAAACAAATTTGGATGGAACTATTACGATGGAATCTCTTTAGGAGGTCGTTCTGAAGGTAATGTTATTTCAAATAATGTGTGTAATAATAATGGAAGAAATGGTATCTCGATCGGTTATTCTGAATCAACTAGGAATATGCATGTTGAAAGGAATCAGGTAAAAAGTAATACATGTAATAATAATGGGGAATATGGAATTTATATAAATCGATATACTGAAGATATTGAATATTCAAATAATGATGCAAATTCTAACGGAATTGGTGATATATATTATCCGTCCGATTCCAAAGACATTTCGACTTTTTTAGGACTATTAATTCTCCTTTTTTCCCTAATCATCATCATAATTGCGTTGATATTTCTTCTGATTTATATAATAAAGTCAAAAGGGAATAAAGATAAAAATAGTATATTCATGGAAGTTAAAACTGACATGACTCTAAAAGATATTGAGGACTTTCTTACAGCAAAATTCCCTGAAGAAAGGAAAAGTTATCGAAATAATAGAATATTTGTAGGAGGCAGGGGGAGGCCTGCTTTTTCGTTACTTGGTATTTATGATTATAAAACCTATCGTCTTGTTTCGGGATGGGAGAAAGGAAAGGATGTAGTTATGATTATTTTGATTTGGGCTCCATTATTTTTACTAATATTTCCTATGATTCTTTTCATAATTTGGATTATGTTGAAGCGTAAAACTATTAGAAAGATGCTGGTTGCAATAAAGGAAGAGGATGCTCGTATTAAAAGGGAGAAGATGTCATCTTAGATTACATTCACTCATTTAAATCAGTGAACCGATATTTTCAATCCTGCGAGGTCCAGCGGTAAGCCACCTGAAAATTTTAATTATTTTTCCATGAAGCAGAGATACAATGGATTCCATTTGTGAAAAAGCGACTTGAGAGGAATAGAATCGTAATGTTTGTGGCAAGAGAGACTACATTAATCGATTGAGGGCTACAGGGGGCACCTGCCCCTTGGTCGGCAGGATGCCGACCTTGAATGATATTTATTTTATTCTTTTTGTATCGTAGACGAGGCCTGCGTTTCTTACGTCGCGGGCCTCTTTTCCAGAATTATTCGATGGGGAATAAATGATGAATATCTGACCTGTAATACGCAAATCAAAATTCATAATGAAAAGAAAAATAATTGATCTACGATATGTTGAATTTTCTCAGGTATCTTTGGATTCCACAGATAAAGTATAAATAAATGGAAAATCTTTGCTTATAATATGACGGAAAAGAGCTTGAATCCAAGCAGGAACGCCTTGATTATGCTCTCTATTACTATGGTCATATTAATCGGGATCCTTGGATATAATCTGATAGGAAACACCCGAGCATATCTTCTGCTCCGTGACAAAAGTGATGATGACGTGGAGTACGACCAATGGGGAGAACCATTAGACAGCGATGTTACCGAAGCCAATGATATCCTTGACGACACATGCATGTACAGTCTGCTTGCAGGTGTTGTCATCACCATCCTCGCATTGATATCCTTTACCCTGCTTTTCGGAGCCCGTTATAACTATGGAAAAAAACACTCGTTTAAAATGATCGCAGCCCTCATCTTGGTAATTCTGACCCCGATAGTCATGGGAATGGATGAATATTATTATGAGATGATGACTCTGTCGGAAGTGCGAAACGGAGTTTTACCCGCAATATCCATTCTACTTTTTATCGCAGCGTTATATCTGTCGATTTCCGAGATAGGTGGTAAAAGATTTGGATTCATGGGTTTGCTTGTAGGAACTCTCGCGACCGTCCCACTATTTCCGGTAAAGTATGATCTTTATGATTTCTCATTTACCGATCTCGATGTAATATCAAGAAACGGTATGATTGCCGATATTGGATTGATAATCGCTATGATACTCTTTTTAATCGCCATCAAAAAGGCTTTGAGCTACACACAACAACTCTCAATGCCCCGAAAAAATGCCGGTGACGAAAAGTAAAAAGAAAGCAAGAGGGAGAGTTGAAAAAATCCGAAAAGGAAATGAAGCGGCATCTGCGTTTCACGCGCCCGCTCTGCTACGGTGTACCGTTCGGCACACCTGCGCCTGCGGGGGCATAACCCCGCAGACAATACCGCGCACATTGTCAAGCTGAAAACCCCGATGTGTCTGCGACAAATCGGGCTTTTCACCATTGACAAAATTATACTGGAAGGTGTGGATATGGTAGAGAAGACTCATAATAATACAAGAACCGGTCTGATACTTCTTGTTGTAATAATCGGTATCATCATGGGCATTTTGGCTGCTGATTTTGCCATGCGGACGAAGGCTTACGAGAAGGTGCACGATAGGGACGAATGGCGTTATTCCTACAAGACCGAGAATTATTTTTTTGATGATGAAATATACGAGCGTAATGAAGATGCCTATTTTATCGTCGCCGATCTTTGTGATCTGGCAATGACGGTATCTTTCCCTCTAATCTTATTTTTAATAGTGTCCATGACTCTCCTATTCTCTTCCAGGAAGGCATATGGTCCGAAACACGCCAAAAACATTGCATTTGCTCTGGCCTTTTTCATATTGGCTCCGCTAATGGTGATCGTTTTGGATTTTTCCTATGGAGGGGATACCATGGGTGATATAGTAGGATTGTTCCCCGCGTTGGGAATCGCCCTTTTCCTCATTTCTCTTTTCTTCGTTACCTACGAATTGACCGGAAGGCGATACTCGATAATCGGACTGCTGCTGGGAATCGTTGCCCTGATTCCACTGTCTCGTTTCAGTTATTTCGAGGATCTGGATTACGATGGAGCAAAGCTCAGATTGTACTGTATCTACTTCATGATCGCAGACGCGGGACTGTTCATCGCCCTTTCCCTTTATATCGCCTCCATCAAGAGAGCCTTGGATTTCACGAAGAAGCACCCGGCATCACCAGAGAAACCTCACATCCCTCCGGAGAAACCAAGACAATCGTTATCAAAAAGGCTTAAAGGAATCTTCGGGAACAAGAAACTCACGACCGCGATAATAGTAGTGATCGTGATCTTGTCGGCGGTCGGTATCTACTGGTTCGTCATCAGGGTGCCGGATCTTGAGGAATTCCTGCAGGATTCATATTCGGAAGGGGAAACTGCAAGATTCAGCGACGAGGTCATGAAAATAAAGATAGTTGAAACCTCGTATGGTACGGCAACCCTCGTTTGGTTCAAGGATTATTATTATCCATTTTGCTTCATGGGTGATCATAGCGAAAAATACATGGTCGGGAAAACAGTGGTCGTTGAGGTCGTTTTTCATGAGTACGATATCGATGGAATAAACGTAATACTACCCGAAGAGTTGTTACTTGGTTACCATCTATTTACCACCGAATCCATAGATCAATTCTCCTCGCCCTACAACTACTTATCTCTCCGAGCCCAAAAGACAGGAAATGAAGCGAGGGGAATAAAGCTAAATGTATCCTTGGTTCAAAACGGTGAAAAGACCTTTTCCCTCAATCATTATGAGATGGCATTGAGTCAATTTAATCCACTTGATGAAAGTTACAAGGCAATCAAGGAATCCGCCGAGGATGGGTATTCTTTATGGTCCCTTGAAGACATCGAATCCGACACCTTGATATACGATTTTCATGAAATGAACGAAATGAGAGAGCATCTTTACTATGAGCTGTGGGGATATTGGAATTGCACTGACCAGAAATCGCATGATTCGTACCTCCCTGGCTCGTACGAATATAATGATTACGACAATGACGGGAATGTCAGTGACAATGATTCGATCTCAATAAACATCCAACCCACCGTTGATAGATATACTATCGATCACTACCTCTTTCGTATAGCAGGTATAACAATCGGAGATAAATTTCTCATGAACTGGTACGATGGCCCGTTCTATTTGGTCAATGATGTAAATTATATTAAGGAAAGGATAGAGGAAACGAAAGACGAGAATAAATATTCCTACAAGATCATTATCGACGACATCAGCATTCCAATTGAATTGAAAGAAATAGAAATCGCAATTTATTCGATTTTCGGATATATGCCATCTTTCAAAATCTTCGATGGTATGGAAATACATTATGATGGGAGTCTTATCCGATTCTCCGATACTAACAAGAACGGCCTTCTGGATAATGGCGATTATTTCAATCTCGAAAATCTCGATGGGGATATCCAATATTCGTTCAATATTCGTAAAGAATGGGTTATTTTAGATTTCACAACAATTCCAAGGTACGGAAGAATAATTGGAAATTATCCAATTCCAACCATCCAAGAACCGGAAAGAACGGATGGTAACATAACATTCAGTGTGGCTGGAATGGATGGTAAATACCCTAGGATAACGAGCCTTGGTTTTGAGATATACGCTTCAGGAAAGCGTATGCCGATATTAATCGAAAATGATGAAGAAGATCAATATTCATATCCCGGCATTGAAACGATTAACATAACCATTGTCGATACGGATAATAACACATACCTCGCGCCGGATGATGAGATAATTATTAAAGGATTGGAGCCAAACACTGAAATCGATTTAAAAATATGGTGGAACCGGGAATTAGTTATCTATAAATGGAACGGGACCATATAGACAAGTCTCATCTTTCGGTCAAGAGCCGATTCCAGGGCCGCAATCACCCTTATGTTTCTAGCCAGTCCATTTCATTAATCATCCTCCGAAGAACGACTCTTCAAGCGACGATTGGTTGATTCCCTCCCCGTAATAGACAAAGCAAAATTCATAAAACAGGAATCCGTTTGCTGCGGATAATGGAGACCGCAACGAACGTAATCGAGGTGATACTGAACCGATCACCCTTCTACATCGTGACCGTTTTTCTGATCTGCATACTACTCGGCATGTTTGCTGTTTCCAAGAAAATACTTGATCGAAGAGGGGCCATAGGCGCTAGCATCATTGGTGGCGTCATCGCCATTACCGCCGATTTTGTCTGGTTGATCCTGCTTATCCTGTTTCTGGCCCTGAACCATTTCGTGACAATTACCAAATACAGTTACAAGGAGCAAATGGGACTGGCCGAGGGGAAACGGGGGATGAGAAGCCTTGACAACGTTCTCGCAAACGGGCTTATCCCCAGCGTCATAGCCTTCTCTGCCGTTTATCTCGAAGAGGGTGTTGCTCCCGTTCTGTATCTCACGGCCATATGTGCCGTTTCCGCCGATACCTTTGCAAGCGAGATCGGAGTTCTGTCGAACAAAGTGTACCTGATAACCACCTTCAAAAAGGTCAAGCCGGGAGTGGACGGGGGTGTCTCGGGACTTGGGGAAATGTCATCCATGGTGGGTTCCGTCATATGCGCCTTTTTCGGTTTTTTCATGATCGGCCATCTTTCGTCGTATTTCTCGTCGTCCTTTCTGTCCTTCCCCCTCACGCCACTCTATCTGTTCCTTCCCTTTGCTGCCGGGGTATTGTCGTGCCAGCTTGACTCCATACTTGGGGCTACGCTGCAGCGCTGGGGATACCTCAGCAACAGCGGAGTGAACTTTCTTTCGGTAATAACCACCACCATGGGCGTCTGGGCGCTTTTCGTTTTCGATATAGTGTGACCGGGACTATTCATTCTCGGGTGGAGGGGGATTCAGGGGTTCGGTGACAGTTTCTCTGCTTTGTTCCGTTCCGCTATCCGGGGGCATTGTGACCGTAATGTCGGAAAACGTCCTTTCCCCACTGGGCGGCCCATCTGTGGGGACGGATTCGTCCTTCTTGTTTATCGTTTCGATAAGGGATTTCAGCTTTGAGATCACTTCCTCTTTTCCGAGAAGCGCATCGTCAGCATCAGCTCCCTTCATAGAATCGGTTTCAGATAATACCGGCGAATCCATTGGTGGTACCGGATCCAATGTGACGTTTATACCGCCAAAATTTTTCTTTTCTTCCTCTGGGGGAATTATCCTGGGAGGAGGCGGTATTTTTTGGAGCTGGCCTTCCTCCGCTGAAGTGCCGCCCGTAGGTATATTTTTAAACTGGAATATTTCATCTAGACTCCCTTCAGGGAAAGGACCCTGATCCAGGGGTTCGGAAACTGCGTTGGGATCCGTCATTTCGTGAGTGGCCGTACCATCACCGGTGTACATTGGCAGGGCTGGCCTATCGAGAACACGGCCGTAGGGATACATGGTGGCTGGAGCCATTGAAGTTCCGGCCTGGATTGATGGATCAACGGGAACGAATCCATCGGGTACTCCCGGCGGCACAGTTGCCAGCGGGGCAGTTGCCGGTTGCACCGCTGCCGGTGGAAAAGATGGCGGCCTGGGCGGCGAAGGCGGGGGCATCAATGTGGTTGGACCCACATATCTGACAACCTTTATTCTGGACTTGTGTTTATTTCTACGCCTTATAAATATCACGACCAAAAGCAGAAGCAGTATCAGCATGGCCGCTACGATAAAGATGAACCAGGGCGGCATTCCCATAATTGTGTCACTTTTTACGGTGTACCCTTCATCCAATATTTCATTATCTTTCTTTACTACACCGTCATCTGTCTCATCGTCGTCTTCATCCTCTACGATTACCGGGATCCCGGTCATTTCCAGTACCAATCTCGTAAGGTTCTCGTGTGTGATATTGAAAATTGTAGAATTATCGGTATAGTTTTCAATGGACGCCGATATTAAATATTTGCCTCCGTAAAGCTGGAATATCATTGGTTCGTCATTTGTCGTTCCGTTCCAGGTCCACCCGCGCAGGTCTCTTAATTCCACGAGAACCCCCTCGAGCATCATGCCGCTATCAGAATCCGCAACGATGAGCATCAATGTTCCCTTCGGCCTCCCGGTGGTAATATTCAGTCTCATGCCGGCGGGTGAAGTGTTGTTGGCCTCGTCGAAAGCAATTACGTAAAAGGTAAAATTCATCTCGAAATCCAATTCCTCAATAAATGTGGAATTGGTATGATTGTCATACTCGCCCACAAGTTTATAATTCCCATCGTTTCCCTGTTTTCCCATGTATAATCGATAGCCCAATGTATCCCCGGATTCGCTTTTGTTCCACCATATGGTCACGTTATTTGCTCCGGGAGTATTATTAAAGAGCGAACTCGGAGATTCCGGTGGGATATTATCCCTGTGGATCACGTCTCTTATGGTGCTGGGGTCTGATTCGAAGCCGGCCCGGTCCACTGCTATGATATTGACGTGATAGCTTTCGTTGTGTATAAGCTCGTAATCCGTTGCATTGAGTATTATTTTATGTACGTCCCCGGGAATCTCTATCATTCTGGGGGTTCCGTCTCGGTCACCCCACAAGAACAACTTGAATAGAGAAATCTCGTCTTGAAACTCATTGCTCTCGTTCCAGCTCACTTGCAGTGCATCCTTCCCTGCTATAGGATATAACTCTGTAATTTCCACACCCGGGGGTCTTCGTATATCCGAGGTAACGAGATAGATAAGAGAGTTATTATCAAAATAGTGGACGGTGGCATTGTCCCATTCCTGCTCCCCCCTGAAATAGGCATATACTTCCACGGGTTCTAGGGCTCCGGGCGAATTATTTCCCGTAAATTTCCGCGACAGGAACCATACCGGTGGGATATGACCCCAAATATCCGTTTTCGGGTCATTCCCATTATACATTATGGTGTTGTAAATGTCCTTTGAATCCGATCGTATCAATATGTCCGCTCCCATGACCGGTGTGGAATTGTCCGAATATCTTACAATTAAGGACAGCTCCCAATATTCACTCAGGACTGCCCCACCGTCGGATTCCACATCCAGCGAGTCGTAGGTGGAATTGTACATGTCCAAGGCTGAGCTTCCACGGCCTACAACGGCTGTTTTTCCGGTTGAAGCGGAAAAACGGGAATCAAAGGCCGAGATGCTGGAACCGTTGATCCGGAGATTGCCCGGACGATCCGCATCACAGCTTATAACTGTATTTTCCACAGACAGCTCCTGACTCCGGATCACCTTCAATCCGTACCTGGTGCGGTTCAACCGGCAATGGGAGATGACTGTCCCTGAGGAATACGCCACAAGTATACCATCGTTACCCGAAAGATCGGAATTTTCGATGATACAATCCACAGTGTCAGCAAGTATTAACATTCCCGCTTCGGGGTGTGTGAACCTCTGACCGCTCACCGATGTATAGTAATAAACGGGATTTCCGTTGGTGCTGCAGCTGGTTCCCACGGAATGTATGAAATTTTCTTTATCTTTCCCCGTGAAATCGAAACCCAATTCTGCGGAATTCACCTTCACTTCCGACAGCTGCGCATTGACGCACCCGTCCAGGGCCACTCCACGGTCCAGATTGCCCGACAGGCTGCAATTGATCAATATGATATCGGTGGAATTCACAAGCTGCAATCCGTCACCACCACCGGAAAACATATCGACTGATGAAATTTTGATATTTTGGGAGTTCCGGATCTGGCACAGCCCGTCGCCACCGGTGATGTTAACATTTTCCAACTCGATCCCGTCCGTCCCGGTAATGGTAACTGTCCCTTTGGACGCAAAGAGGTCTCCGGAGATTCTTGAATCAATGATGCGAACCCCGGTGGAATTCTCAACGCGGATCGCGGCAGTCGTGGTGTTTATGACGAAATTAAAAAGCGAGACTGCGCCACCTCCCAGTATTCCTAAAGCGGGAGTGATGCCAGTATGGTCAATAATGTTATTCTCCATGGTCAGTTTCGCATTCCCGGATACTTCGAAGGCCATGGCGCTGAAACCATGGCACGATACAACGTTATTACGAACTGAGATATCATCAGTCACATAACCAATGATGCCGTTGGTAACATCCGACAGTTCGTTATCGCTTATGGTATTTTTCAAAACTCCGTATATCGCAAATTCACCCATGGACGTGAATGAATTTTCTATTATCCTAGGGGAGCCATCTTCGATCAGGATCCCGTAATTACAATCCTGGTATCTGTTATTGGAAACGGTATTTTCGGCAGGTTGCTTCGTAAACGCGCAGCCGTTCTCGCAGTTGAGAAAATCATTATCGTTTATTGTGTTTCCCGAAGAGTTCCACGCCACCATCACCCCGTCGCCGCAATCCGTGAAACTGTTATTTTCAACCAGGCATCCGGTGGTACCCTGCAGGTATACGCCGTGACCGGCCACATTTTCGAAATTGTTTTGTTTGATGACGATATTTTCAACCTGCATGTCCGAATCGTTGTTGGCAGAATGCACCCAAACACCCTGTTTGCAGTTCCGAAGAACGCAGTTCTTTATAACATGTCCGTTACCATTCTGTATCTTCACCGCATAATCGTCCCATCCCGTTCCCCCATCCTCGATTGTCAGCCCTTCGGTGGTTGTCGGTGTTGGTGAAGTGATGAGTATTCGCGGTCCCCTGTTTTCCGATCTCATTTGCGGGGGATACAGTATGACCTCGCTGCTGTTCAATCCCCTGATATCGAGACTCTTAGTGATATGCAGATTTTCATAATAACGGCCAGGATGAACCAGTATCAGAGAATTTGCTGGAGCGGCATCGATAGCCCCCTGTATTTCCTGGTATTCTCGGCCTTCTCCCACCTCGAAAACGGTGATTTCCGGGTTTTCCCCGTCCAAACCGGAGTGGTAGGTGACGATATTATCATGGGTAACAGCAGAGAAAAGTATGGCCAACAGAATGACTATGATGCATAACTTGGGAAATCTGCGGTACAAAATCCTCATGACGTCACCGGGAGAAATAATAACGGCAAATAGCTACTTCACGGTATATATATTATCGCCATAAATGCATTTTTCAATTAGAGGTGTAATAATTAAATACCTTCGAGAATGTCCTCGAGTTTGACGTCGTCATCATCGAAGATCATCTCTTCTGGGTAACGCCTGGGCGGCTCCGAATCGTCGTCAGACTCCTCCCGATCGGTTGGATCGAGCCCCCTCATCCCTCCACCTTTGCTCAGATCGTCTCTCCCCTCTCTCTCGGCGCAATGGGGACAGGTTTTCTCGTCCTGTTCGAAATACCCGTCGCACTTTGGACAATGTTCCAATTCCTCCCCCGTTTCTGTCGAAATGGCCACCTTTTTTACAGGGATGGAGGCGAGAGCAGTTGCGCTTTCATCCTTTTCCATCATATCATTTCCAGGATCATCCCCAATTGCCGGTTCATCCAACAGAACATCACCCGATCTTTCCATCTCGTCATCATTTTCAATTTCACCGACATTTCCCCCATCCTCATCCCAACCTATCTCGATTTTCCGCACGTCATCTGCTCCGCTCACCGGACCATCTAGTTTTATTTCGCTGGCAGCGTCCACTTGTGCCTCTTGGACCTTGGGAATCCTTTCGACAAGGTCGTCAAGAGCTATCTTTATCGAGGGCATGTTTGCACTTTCATTGACCATCGTTTCCTGTTCCGGAAGAGGGGGAATGTAGGTCTGTCTTGCGGTATTCTGAGGCACCGGCTGCGTTCCGTTTTCAACATTTACCGGTACCCCCTGAGGAAGCGCTTTCATACCTTCGCGGGGCCCCATTAATTTTTCCACGGACGGTAACGCAATTCCTCCCATTTCGGGGAAGGGAATTTTTTCTTTTTCCTCAATGGATGGTATTGTCACCCTCCTCATCACTGGTTCTTCTTTCTTTTTAACCTCTTTATAATATATGGTCGGACTCTGATTCATATATACTTTAGTTATAACAGGCGGCTCTCGAATTATGTCCCGCCCGGGAGGCAAGGTCCTTTCGGTTCTGCCGTAAAGGTCCATTTCAGTTGTTTCACTTTTCTGTTTCTTTCGCCGCCTGAATAATGCGATCAAAACTGCCTGTAGAATAAAAAGAAGGATCAATCCAATCACGATCCAGAGAACAATTGAATCTTCTCCCGCTTCTTTTTCGTCTCCCTTCGGATTCTCAACATCATTTTCCGTTGCAGTGATATGCAGCAGCAGTACTCTGGTGCTGTTACCATGACTGACATATATATATAGTTCATAAGGTCCCGGTTCCAGATAATCCGGTAAAGTGATTATACCCGAAACACTGTTCATTCCCGGGTCCGCCATGAAGGTATTGGCCATATCCAGTGCTTCGTCAGGGAGTCCCGTATTACGAAAATTGATCTCTGTGGGATGCTTCCCTTTATTGTTTATCGTAATATTGAACGTAGTTGTGGTGTTGATACTGACATTAATATTATCCTCATTCAGGAAAATTTCAAGCTGGGAGCTGAATTCACGGCTGAGGTTGACGTGGAATTTCCAGATTCCGTTCACACACAGTCCTTGGATGGAATCCAAAAATGGGATCACCGTCCAATAATAGGTAGTATCATTTAGGAGCCCTGAAAACAGAAATTCAATCTCTTGCGTGCTCCCGGTCTTCTCCAAATCATCCTGTGCAGTACCTATATAGATGTTATAAGTGGGAAGTGAATCAGTGACGTTAACCCTATCCCACGATGCTCGGACCTCCGTTTTTTCAACCACCGTTCCGTTTGCCGGTTCCTTGAGAATTACCTCCGGGATAATTGTAGGATTTATGGTAAAACTCCACGTACCGCTCACGCAGACACCTCTGCTGATCCCGTCCGAGGCTGAAAGGTACCAGTGATATGTTTCTCCCTTTTCGAGACCGTCTATGGAAAGACTTTCGCCGATAAGATCCCGAGTGTGGAGCGTTGGGGGTTCGGCCTTCCCGAAATAGAGATCGAAACTAAGCTCGGATTTGGCGTTATCGATGTCGAATCCTTTCCAGGTGAGTGTAATCGCCGTCTCTTCCAGGTTCGAGCCATCCAGGGGTGAAAAGAGTTTCACAAGCGGTGGATCATTCAATTTTTTCACGGTCAGATAGAATGGTGAGCTCCGGGTGGAGATGCCGAATACATTCGTGCAGCTTACTTCAAGTTCCACGGAACCGGTCCAGTTTCCGGCAATGCTGTCCACGCAGAGATAAGAGCCGTTCAAAGAAAAATTCAAATTTGCGGGCTCTGACATATTTGCCATAGTGTAGACAGACGGGGAAAAGACCGCATAAATGTCGTTGAAGTAATTTGCAAGGTCCAGGACGTTCTGTTCAGGCGTATCCTCGAATATATCAATACGTGGGATTTCTGTCGTTTGTTCCGGCGCTTGCGGCGAGCTGTAATTCACACTCCACTGAAAAAGACACGGTGTGCTTCCACCACGGCCTTGAAAATTCGCTTCCAGGTAGACCGAACCAACTTCCAGCGGGTTAAGCTCCGAAATATCGATCTCGCTCATGTTTGATAGCGAACTGTCCTGGAATAATCTCTCACCGGTTGTGCTATGGTGCAGGGATATATTCAGATAGGTGTTACTGGGAACCGATCTGTTAAAAGAAAAGGTATCCCATACCATCTTCGGCGGTATCTCGATGTCTACCGATTTAAGGGACCCGCGGCTGCGAAAGGCTTGAGAGTGTTCGATCATCTCCCGGGGCGTCAGGGCTTTATCGAAAATCCTAACTTCGTCGATCTTCCCCTGGAAGGAGGGAGCGATAAAGAGTTTTTCAGTGCTGTTCGGGGAGAGACCGGGAAGAGCTATCGATGACGCCGGCTCGCCGTTTACGTACAGCAAAAGATCTTTTCCGTCATAGGTCTCTGCGATGTGGTTCCATCCGGGGGATATTGCCGCAGAGATGGTACTGTTGTCCAATGACGCGAAGGCGAAAGAGGTGTTTGCATTTATGCCGTAGCTGTTTCCCTTTCGAATCCCGGCACCCATTCGGTCCCCGATTTTCAAAAATTTATCCGGTTCGTTCTGATTCTCAAAAGCGGTCTCGATCCAGCTTGCGTTTCTCGCAGTATCCGATATCCTAACTTCGTCGATCAACCCGTTAAAGAAATTTTGGTTATTTGTCTTGGCGCCTATCCTCACAACCGACTCTCCCATCTGCAGCTCACCGCCCTTGTTCATCGTCCTTACCAGCTCGCCATCTATGTAAATTTTAACTTCTCTTCCTTCCATGGTTATTGCCACTTGGTACCATCGGTCATTGCTGTATATCGATCCATAGGGGCTGTCAACAGTATCCCATTTCCATCCCGCTTTCATGAAATAGTAGGAGACGGTGCGCCACGACATCAGCATCGCGTAGAAATCGTTACCCCGGCTGATAACGTATGTATGGGCATCAATGCTGTGGGGATATATCCATGCTTCAAGCGTTATCTCATCTTCCCACAGGTCAAGGCTGGCAGCGTGTTGGATCTCAATATAGTCATCGGTCCCGTCGAACTCATCGCAGCCCGCGATCTTTCCAATGGAATCACCCACCACACCGTGAAAGCTCGTTCCATTGTTACCGTTCACAGTGGAATCCTTGTGTATTCCTTCCTTCTCGTCCAGGTGATGCACCATTTTGTGATTTCGGTCCCACACATTTGCCGGGTCCTGCTGATCGGAGCAAACTGAATTCCCGAAACGCAGATACAACGTGGTATCTGATGTGGATGAAAGCAGGGGCAGTTTTACCCAGGCCACCAGCTTTCCGTTGGAACCATCGTATTCCTCCACTTCGTGGGACAGCTTCGTGCCATTTTCGGCAATGAACAGAAGATCGCCCCCACCCGACTGCACATGGCCGCCGTTCTCGGCGTCCCGCAGGTCCGGATCGGTTACGGATACGAGGAGAGGAAAATTCAATAGTGTACCGTGCACCTTCCTGCGGTCTATTACTATGGATTTTGAGAAGTTCCAACCGCTCCAGAGATCCATTTCCGGTTTCATCCATGCCTCAACGGTGAAATTGGCACCTGGATCCAGGCGGGCATCGTCTCCGAAGTCGATAAAATCGTTAATACCATCGAATTCAAGACAGCCCCCCATAATTCCTTTGCTTCGCTCCGCCCCTTGTATTGTCCCCCGGTTATCATGACCGCTTGAATCAAGAACTGTGAGTACATCCATCCCATCGAAATGCCAAAGACCTGAGGTGTGTTCGTCGGGAAGCAAGGTCCGATGGAGAAGTTTAATCGTCCCCTCACCTATGCTCATATTCTCGTTCATGGCCACTCCCGTGCCGTCATCGAAAGTGTCCGACCACCCATATATCGGGAGATCGTTTCTTCGGGGTGGGTCGCTGGGTATTGAACTAGAGGGTGAAAAATTACCATATACAGGCTCATGTCCTCCGATTTCATTCCAACTCGAGAACAGACTGCAAATATCAAAAGCACCCGTTAAAATGATAGTTATTGCAATAATGGATACAAGACGTTTCACCGTATCCCCCCCGTTCCCGTTTTATTCGTGAGTCCGATATTAATAATTGTCGGTTTCTTTACTTTTTCTCAGCGTCCTATTCCTCCCCTTTCTCTCCCGAACCACCCTCTACCGCAGCATCATCACTATTTTCAATGATGTCATCACCTACCTCTTCATCATCCAGCGTTTCTACGGGAGCACCTTCTCCCGAATCATCATCGGCCATTTCCAATTTATCATCTTCCTCCGCGTCTTCATCTGCCAGCTCCACTATATCATCTTTCTCCACGTCGTCATCAGTTAGCTCCACTTTATCATCTTTCTCCACGTCGTCATCAGCTAGCTCCACTTTATCATCTTCCTCCGCGTCTTCATCTACCAGCTCTACTTTATCATCTTCCTCCGCGTCTTCATCTGCCAGCTCCACTATATCATCTTCCTCCGCGTCTTCATCTGCCAGCTCCACTATATCAT
>CAYFHS010000004.1:81337-168332 GCA_964342815.1 uncultured archaeon
AGCTCCACTATATCATCTTCCTCCGCGTCTTCATCTGCCAGCTCCACTATATCATCTTTCTCCACGTCGTCATCAGCTAGCTCCACTTTATCATCTTCCTCCTCGTCTTCATCTACCAGCTCTACTTTATCATCTTCCTCCGCGTCTTCATCTGCCAGCTCCACTATATCATCTTCCTCCGCGTCTTCATCTGCCAGCTCCACTATATCATCTTCCTCCGCGTCTTCATCTGCCAGCTCCACTATATCATTTTCTTCCGTGTCGTCATTCGCCAATTCCATTTTATCCTCATCTTCATCATCCTTTCCCATTACCTCTGTGGAATCTTCCTCTCCCTTGCCTTCGGTCCGATCTTCTTCCGACTCTCCGTCAAGTCTCAGCTTGCAGCTCCAGCATATTCTATCCCCCCTTAGTACCGGTCTTCCACACCTTGGGCAGGGAGTCTCTCCGGCAAATCTTCCTGTCTTTTTAGGTCTAAGATATACTATTACGATCAGGATTACCAAAATGACGATCACAGCAACTGCCGGATAGTTTTCCGAAAACCAGTTTTCCTTCTCATCAGTGGTCTTTTTCTGCTCGTATTGTGTGTAGAATATCTTATCGAACGGATTTTGGAGAGTCGTTCCGTTGGCATCTCTTAGATGTGATTCAACCATGATACGGTACTTTATGCCCGGAAGTAGATTCTCCTTGAATTCGATGATCAATAGTTTGCCGTTGTTTTCGGGGATCAGGTTGAATTGGACGGGAGGAATAATACTTATGTTCCCTGCAAATGAGCCGACGTCCATTGAAGCGCTGAAACTGAACCATATGCTGACGTTGTCCTTATGGTAATCGATCCTTGTCCCATTGGGAGGAAAGCTGTCAAGAATTTTGGTGGGGATATAATTTATTACCTGTTCTTGGGTGGTGAAAGTAAAATAGAATGGTTTTTCCATGGGAGTCCCATCGGTTACCGAGAGAACTCCGAATACCATAACGGTGTAGGTGGTGTTGGGCTTTAACCGTGTTAAAAGTATGAATGAAAGTTCTTCACCATCGTAAGATACGATTCCTTCGATAAGGGTCAGGTTATTCTCCCGGACGATTATGGAATTTTCTCCCTCACTCCCATTCCGTATTGCCTCGTGAAAACTAACTCGTATCAGCGTGTCAAGGGGGGCATACTCGCTGCCGTCCACCGGCCAGGTATCATAGACGGCGGGTGGGAGGTCCTTTTGCTCTTCCGCTTCCGTCTCGAATAAAAGCCATTCGTAGTTCATTACATTTCCGAATATATCCGCGAGTCCGCTTACGCCTATTCGGTATTCCTGGCCGTATGCCAAAATACCGGTGACATTTATCACAAGACTGTTTTCAGACTGGTTGATCATCCATGAAAAATTTACCTGCGGGAAAAATGAAACAGGAATTGTATCTGTAGCGAAAACAGCCTCGTCGAACCAGAATATTATGTTCGATCCAACCGAAACGTCACGTTTGTTAGCTTCAGGCAGCGTGGATACCACCTTTGGTCTTTCCGTCTCGTGGGTTGTGAAATTGAAATTGAGCGCATGCAGTATCGAAAATCCCGCAAGGGACTTTGCATTCTGTGAAAGGGTCACGTTATAGAATGTGCTTCCCTTCAAGGGAACCACCGGAATGAAGGAAAAATTTTTATTGTCCATGGAGTGATTGTATTCGAAGAAGACATCCGGAGTAATGCTGAGAGCTCCGATTATTCTCGATTTGTTCATAGCTTCGCTGAAATTGATATGTATTTCCGTATGTATCGAAATTTTATTACCCACCGGACCGAAATCCAAAACTTCCGGGATCACCACCAGTGGTTCGCTAACGGTAGTGAAATTGACATGGTAGTCTGAAGAAAGGCGATTGCCTGCTAGGTCCGTGATATTGGAGTGTAGCGTGATTTGATAGGTTGTACCGTAATCAAGGTCATTGCTGGGATCGAAAAGGAAGACCTTTCTCTGATCAGATGAAATGATTTTGCCTTCCAGAAACGGGAATCTCGAAAAACCCCTGATGAAGCTGGTCTCGTTTACTGACTCTGAGAAGCTGATCTCGAAATTCGATATCAGAAATACCTTTTCTTCATGGGCATTGACGTGGGTCGCCCTTACCGATAGCACCCGGGGGCTTGTTGTGTCGGGAGCGGTTGTGAAATTAAATGAATAATTTTCCGAGACATTATTTCCCGAAGCGTCATTAGCATCGGTGGAAATGTTCACTGTATAAGTGGTAAAGGGATTCAAAGGTAGAAATGGGCGAACGTTGAATGTTCGGTTGTTATCCGTGAAATACATACTGAGATCAGGAGAGGGTGAGAGCCTGAATGAGTTCTGAACCGAGACTTGATCCATGGGTTCGGAAAAAATTATTTTTATGATCGTGTTCACTGGAACCCCGGAGCCACCCGGTTCCGTAGATATTATCTGCGGGGCTTCCACATCTGTTACCGTTATCCATCGTTCGGGGCCGAGCTGGGAAGCCAAAAATTCGTCGTCGTAACTTTGGGCCCGGAAACTGGAATTATTTCCCACTTCAACAGGGGTGTATTGAGTGTAATTAACGGGTGCGGATATATTTGCAATCTGAACCCAATTTCCGCTGTCATTATAATATACCAAATGGCCCGATATATCCGGCGAATTTCCTGCTGTCCACGAGATATTCACAATACTGTTGTTAACCTGTTCAACCTTCAGGTTTTTTGGAGGATCGGGAGGGAATATATCTTCATTCGCCACGATGTTCAGCATAGTTCCCGGTATCAATGAATCGAGAGAATAGGACCCGCCGGATTCGTTCCACTCCCCCTCATTCGTTTGCATGTACACGGAGATATTGGCAGTCTCGTTCTTCCAGCTTCCGGCTGAACTGAGATTCGAAAGCATTTTTATTTTTTGGCTTTCACCCCCGGGACCAGTGACGGGATCGGAGCCGAGGAAATGAGAGGTGGAATATACGGTATGAGAGGAGTTCTCCACCTTGAGATGGCAGTCTTCAAGCGCTTCGCCGGTATCCTCGAGGGTACGGACAGAGAAGCTTACCCATTCTCTGAGATGTGACGGAGTGTCGTTAAAGTGTCGTGATAATGTGGCGCTGGTATAATTAACGCAATCCAGTACCGAAACATTGCTGTTATCAAGTGATATGTCTGTGATGGAGGAATTGCGAAACGACGTGTTTAAAAGCACATAAGGGGCAGTGGAAACATCGTGGAAAGCTACGGGAAGGCTGCAATTGATGAAGGTGGAATTCGCAAGAGTACCAGAACCGCGCCATACAAAACCCGTTATGTTTTCTATATTCGACCTGTCGATTTCCAAAGTACCTCCGGCTTCTAGTTCTATATAGGAACCACTGCAGTTATGAAGAGTGTCATTCCCGCTAATCGTCACAGGTGATGAAATATTGCCAGTACAGTTCAACCTGCCTTCCACTTTGATCGAATAATTTCCCTGAAATATCACTGTGACTCCAGAGGTGATATTCAACATCTGGCCTGCCGCAACAGTAAGATTATCTGTTATATTAACCGGGGAATCCATAGCAGTCCAGGTAGTATTCGATATGACGGTCCCCCTTCTCTCCGATTGGAACCGTTCGATATTCCCGGTGTCTCCAATAGTTTCTATGGAGGATTCGGGGACACTATTATTGAAGGTATGGCTTCCAACAAGCAATGATACAAAAAGGATCAATACGAGGGAAAATACTCCCATGATGCGAGTTTTACCTATCATTTGCGCTCACCTGTTACCATCCGATAATAGAAATAATTATTTAATCATTATAATGTCCGTGGTATTATTTATTTGCGTGAATATTGTCAAAGGAGCAAAACTCGACATATTGTTAAAGTTGTTTTCATAATTCAAAGAAAAATGTAAGAATGCTCCCAAAGAGCAAATAAAGAAGATTTTTCCCCCAGAGCTGTGAACCACGGCAAAAATTATTATATATTATAACTAAATTAATATGTTTTTATTAAATCCATTAATCTCGAATAATATATAACAATAAGAGGAATGAATATGAAAGCGGTCAAAGAGGTCCGAAAATTTCTTAGATTCGATGAACGCGCCAAGGTTTCTTTTGCTCTCGTTGCTGTTCTCGTGCTCATGCTTTCCACGGTAAGCATGGTCTATATTGCAGCCATAAACAGGAAGGAAAGGGAGCGGGAAAGGGAAGATGACACCACCTCAACTATGGAAAGTAAGGTAAATGTGCTGCAGACCGAGATCGAGACCCAGGCATATATCTTGGCCATGAATGCCATCTACAAGGCGACCCAAGATGAGAACGATCAGAACCGGATAGTCCCGATATTCGAGAAGGACTTTGAAAAATACCTGCGGAAATACACCGATGACGATGGTTTCGAAGAGGGGGATTTTTTCATTCGTGTGAAGGATTATACGGTAAGCCTGAACCTCGATTCCAAGATCTCGGATAATTACATACCTATTGCCGATCCGGGAGTTACCGAGGGCGGTAAGCTTGACGGGGTTGATATCGAGAAGCCCGAGGGAATGGAAGACACTCCAACAAACTGCTATTACAATCTGGACGGGAATCTCAATTATCGGGTCACACACAAGGATTCCCAGGTGGCACTGGACAAGAACATGTCATTTTCGAGATCCATCGAGACACCGTACCCAATACTCCAGAACAAGTTCAGCCAGTTCAATAATAATGCGCAGTCCGGTTCAAGCGAGCTTGGGAGGATCATACAGTATATACTGGTCACCATTGCCCAGTACAGGGTACTCCAGGGCTACGGCGCCTCCGAGATCGAAGGGATCGACTTCAACGTTGGCGGTACGAATGAGATAATCACTTATGACGATATTGAACTGGCAGTAAACTTGGCTATACTTCTGGAGTCGGCGAAACTCTACAGGGATTTCGACCCGGAGCATCTCAAGGAATTCGCGGTAAACAGCGGGGAGACCGAAAAATCCATGGCCTCTCTGATAAATACATGGATAACTGAGGACCAGATCGACGGTGCAGATATAATCGCACTTTACAAGGGTATCGAAAGCAGAGAGATCAACCTCGAGATGCTGCTAGGCCAGGCAATATACTCTCTAATGGACCAGTTCATTCTTAAATATCTTAACTATTTCGGTTTCATCGACCTGTTGGACGCCATATGGCAGGTGGCCCAGGTAGGTTGGAACGCCATCGAGGGATTTTTCGGCTGGTTTGCAGGTCTCTTTCCGCAGGAGGACAAGAGGGCCGAGATCGCCAAGGAGTGGGCCGAGGAACAGCTGCTGGACTCCATGCTGGACAGTTTGATAATGTTCGATGTTCCCGTTACCATAGATCAAACAAACTACGAGATCCGCTTCGACGACGAGGATGATTGCACCCACATGGAGGACACGGACAATAACGCATCCACGCCCGACGAGCCGGTTGATTACCGCTGGACGATTCTTTCAAAATACACGGTTATAATACCCTCGAGTACTGAGACTGCCGACTTCGAGCAGATGGACATAATGCGGGAGGCCGTGGACAATGTATGGATCGATTTCTACGAGACCTATTTCAACGACAGCGACGATAATATTGTGAGAAGTTTATCCCAGACCCTGAAGGAAATTGTGGTTGGGATAGCAGGGAACATTGCCCAGCTGGACGGTTTACGCGAGCTATTTGCGGAATACCGGCATCTTCCATCCACGGCGGTAAAGCCCAATGACGACGTCAGTCTTCTTTCGGAAATCAGCATTCACGTAACTGAACTCATGGACAAGACCGCCAAATACTTCAGAAGTGAGGAGGGAAAAGATGGAATCAATGAACTGCTCCATAATCTGATATCGGACCATAACAAGATGTTATACGGGGTCAGCCGCCACATTAGTGACCGTTTCGACGAGTTTGCCGACAAGAGCGGAAATATTGAGATTGCCACGGAGAGGTTGACCGATGCTCTCATGGAAAACGCCCGCGTCATTGAGGGGAGCGGCACCATAACTAAAGTTGATAATCCGGAGGACATCAAATATCCCGATCTGCCGCCGGAACCCATTGCCGAGCCGGGTCTGCTGCCTCGTAGAGTTCCCTATATACATCAGGTATATGACACACCCGGTTGGTTCAACGGGCACTGGGCGTGCGGTGCCACTTCAGCCATGATGGCCCTGGGTTATTATGAAAAGATACCGGCCAACGACTGGGGAAATTTCATCTGCGAGAGTTATACATACAAGGGACATACGTATAACGTCGGCCAGGCGGACCCGAACGGGCGTATCGCCACAGGGGGTTATGGATTCATCACGCAGCAGAACTGGCGAGATACAAAGGGATTCATGGCCCAGTATGCAAGACAGCACGGCCTGGATTCATCCGTGGACTGGTCTCCCACATGGGGCGAGCTGACCGCTGAGATAGATGCCGGTCACCCCGTGGTACTTTTGACGAGTTTGACCGGACCTGGCCATTATGTCCTTGCAGTGGGATATGATACCAACAGCCAGGTTGTGATCGTAAACGACCCTTACGGCAACAAGAATCAGGGATATATCAATTACAACGGCGCAAGTGTGGAGTACGATTGGCCGGGTAACAATTTCGGGCATTCAAACCTCAATAAAGTTCACTGTTTCATCTACTTTAAAGGAAATGTCCCGGATACGCGGAGTAGAGGTGACGTTACACCGGACGAGTGGATGGTAATGCAGTGCCCCTACGACGAGCATCCGGCCATGGATGCGAACTCGCTGCCAAAAAGATCGGATTCGGAAATTCTTGACCGCTTCGATTCTACGAAGAGAGATGAGGTAAGAGCCTATGCACGGAGTGTCATCGAGAGCGCCTACGTTCAGGTGAAGAACATAGAAATAAGTGAATTCGAGGGAGCAATGGAGGGCCTGTCAGGAACAACGAAAATCGAGATACTGGACATGATCATTGACGGTGTCGCAACCGTGGGTCATGCTTCGGGGTTGCTTCCGGTGGCCTGTGAATTTGTTTCGAGGGTTGCTGCCAATATTACATATTCGGCTGAGATGAGGAACGTAGAATATTTCCTCCCGATCAGCATGGGGACACCTTTCAAATTCTGGAGTGGAGAAAATACTTCCAACGCCTTGCCGCAACGAGATTTTAGAGGAGAAAATAATATCGACGCTGCTCTCAAAAAGGGAAAGGTCGCCTTCGAGTCAATCGATGTGAATATCAAACCCGACTACCTTTTAAACAATACCAAGAATCTAAAAATCGTCATCGAAGATCCCGAAGGAGTTCATTATACCAATCTCACGGAATTTCACTCTCGTCCTTTCGAGACGACCTGGGAGATAAAGATAAGTGGCTCATTCACCCTTACTACCAAGAGCGAGCGGAAGGATCTCGTCTTTAACGGGGAGCACCTTGCGGTGGGAAAGACAGATACCATAACACTGAACATTTCGACACCCATTACCGTGTATTCCGGCTGGAACCTCGAGAGCGTGGACTACTGGGAGACAAGCACTCTCTGGGGTGATATCGCGGCCCTGGCGATTAAGTTCCTAACGGGTTTATGGGATGCCATCACAGGAGTTATTGGATGGCTCGTAGATGGTCTCATGAAGGTTCTTACCGTTCTGGTGAACATACTTCACGCCATTGTCAATTTTGCCTCGAAGATCATAAAGGTGATAGTTGATGTGTTCACATGGGTTCTCGAAAAGATCCGGGGATTTATTCAGGGCAGCATGAACATCATTGCAAAGGCCATTCTAGGCATCAGCCTCCTCCTGGGTGATAACTTCAATTTCTCCGCTTTCGGTATACTCTTCAACGTCACGACGTTGTTCCCCGATGGGGATATTCCGGCTGATGGCTGGGAATGGATGAGCCGTATCTCATCCAGGTTTCAGGTGAAGTCGTTCGGTTTCGGTTTCGACGTTTCCGTGGTGCGTAAGGTAGGAACGGAAGACTATGATATACTCATTACTTCCGGCCTGAAGATAGGGGATTTCATACTGGAGGTTGCAATGGACCCGCTTATGGCTGTCTGGCCCAGGTTTATCGAGGGATATGGCGTCTATCTGAACGAAACGGGACAGGGGTTCGGTCTCGAATTTACCAGCCCGGAAATCGACACCGGCTGGTCGGTTCTGGGTTCGGTAAAGGTTGAAAAGGGTTCTGTAAAGAAAGTGATAAAGATACCTGCAAGCAAGGTGACCATTCCCTATGTCGGCACCGTAAGTACCGAGCTAGGCGTAAAGTTGTCATGGCCCACTAAGGTCAAGCTTGACGGGAAAAAGATCGCCGCAAAGCTTAACGAGAGCTTTTACGAGGTATGGCACGGCCTGGGCGGTCAGTTCCCCATGAACAGCAGTATAATAAACGAATATTCAGAGAAACTGCTGGAAAGCTTCAAGGAGAACCTTGGTCCCGTATTGGTTGACCTGGGAAGTGACGTCAAGCTGAAGGTATGGATCAAAATGGATATTAAGCCGTTCGGGGGCCGATTCAAAGTGGCGGGTCTCAGCGGGTATACCGTCTGGACGACAAAACTGCAGTTCGAGACAAATCTGGGAAAGGATATCGTTAAGACCATCGACTATTTCAAAGCGTATTCCAACAAATATCTGGAAGATCCGGGCCAAAGGCCCAAAAAGGAACCGCTTCCCGAAACGGGAGTTGACGTCAAGTTCAGCACTGAAGCGAAGGTTCAGGTCAAAAAGATATTCAGCTCTCCCGTGACCATACCGGTGATAGGAGTGCAGGCGAAAGGTGAAGTAGGATTCAAGGTTTCATGCAAATACATCTATCGCGAAGAGGTCACCACAGCTTGGAAGAACATTAAGGCAAGCCTTGCTGCGGACTGGGAAGAGGCGAAAGCAGGCCAATCCATGAAGAACCTGGCAGACAAGGCCAAAGGTCTGCTGGAATATCTGGGAGATAATATTGAATTCAAAACATGGATGAAACTTCACTTGTCGAGAGATTTCGGCAGCTACGGCGACCTGGCAGCCACCATCAACGTCGATTTCATTATCAAGGGTAAAGATACGGTGATAGACGGATTCAACTGGATCAAGAGCAATATCGACAAGTATCTTATAAATCCCGGAGAAAATGTCACCGCTTCACCCCCGCCGAACGTGATAATCAGGTTCTATGTCACCACGGAAATAGGAATCAGGCACAAGGTGGCAAAGATACCGATTCCCGCAATCGGTTGCACAGCGGACGTTACCATTGGTTTCAAGTTCACCCTGAAATTCAAAGAGACCACCAACCTTTCGAATTTCATCGATTTCATGAACGGTTCATTCGATGAGGTGGACAACGAGACCAACTCGACACCCCGGGACGAGAACCTGATAACCATCTATGCCCAAAAGATAATTGCAAAGTTCAAGGCGGCACTGGACTATATTCTCGATAACGGACAAATTAGTTTCTACGTACGGTTCGACCTGGACGTAGGCGGACTGGACGCTCTCGAAGCGGGCGTGGTGTTGAAATTCATCATGAAGTGCAGCCTCAGGGGTGTTTGGGAGGTGGCAAAGTGGATAATGGGGAATATTGGTGCCTTCGTGAATAACATTTTGAATCCGGCCAATGCCGCCAGGTACCCTGATGTGCCCAAGGAGTACCTGGAAAAGATACATATCGAGTTCGAGGCATTTCTGCAGGCCGGACTTCCGGATATGATAAAGGATGTGACCGGGGGAATGGTGGGCTTCAAGGCCAGGTTATCGCTGATCATCAGAATGAACCTGCCGCTCATAGGTGCCTTTTTCGGGCAGGATTGGGGACGCTACGTAGCGGTCTTCGGACTGGTGCTGAAGCTGGATCTCACAATCAAGATAGGTATCGAAAATCTCTTCGATTTCATGGATGTGGAAATGCATCCCCATGCCTGGTTCAGACTGTGGTTCTTCCGGGGCAGGGTATATGAGATCGAATGATCCGTAGGGATTTTGTATATTTCCCATCTTTCGGGATGGCTAACAGAATACCCGATGGTATTGGTCAATGGCGAACGCGATCGTAATATGATGGCTGAAAAGTAATTCATAATTGCAGTTTTGGGCCTCCCGACTGACATTCCTTCGGCTGGGATTCCCAACAATAAATTCAACCATCTTTCATGATATCGTCCCTGGGTGCCAATCAGTTGACCGATTGTCAGTTGAGATAACACCCGATAATTCAATATAAGTCCAAGGAATTATTTTCAAATATAGTGATGTTCGAGAATTGCCCAAGAAAACGATTGAATCTTTCGGCCCAAAGAAGAATAAAACAAATTGAGGAACTGCCCATGAATGTTATACATTTTAAAGTTCGTTAGCAAGTTCCACGATGCGCTTTCGACCATCCTTTCCGACCTTGGCTTTCAACTCCGCGGTTATGGCTTTGACGGCCCTTTGGTCCGGGGAATCATCAAAAAGATGGGTGAATTTCGTAACGGCACGAGTCAGTTCGTCCTTTCCAGTGATCTTTTTTTGTTCGGTCGATTCCACCCGTGCGGGTCGAATTTTCTCGTACCAGAGCGGTTTATTCCGTCTAATGTACCATAAGGGAAGTTTCCCCGTAATGAACGTGGCCTTCAGTCTGATCGTATCATGATTCCTGATCATCATCAGGAATTGGAAAAGAACCACCATGACGGTCAATCCACCGGGAATAACATGGACCAGTGCCAGAGAATGTCCCAGTATTTCGAAGTAATAGAGGATACCGGTGATCATTGCCAATCCCAGGATATAGACAAGACAAATGTAAGTGATCCTTTGTCTCCCGTTGAATTTCCCCTGTGTTCCGCGTTCCTCCCTGCGTGAAATACCTATGAGATACATACCCGAATGAAGGAATGATTTGAAATCCCTCATTGTGTTAACCGGGAGAAGGGCCCTATCCTTTGATCTCAAATGAATTATTATATGTATTAAAGAGATCACACCCAGCGCCGCCCCCGACCATAAATGGATTGTTTTTGATCCGGGGGGAGTTGGAATGTACACGTCCCCGTAAACACCAAAGCTCAAATACAGCCAGTCTCTAAGTAGAAATAATCCCGAGATAGTGACGATCGCGATAGAAAGGGTAAATAACCAGATTTCCAATACTGCCATGGGGGAATATTGCGTTATTAGATCGTTACCATGCATCGCTTTCTCTTTTTTCAAATCGATTCCCTCTTTATTGGCCTATGGTTTATAATGTATTGTCCCTGTATCATGACAGTTCTTGCAGTCCTTTGTTGGATCGTGAGAACTGGGAATTACAGGATCTACCGCATCATGGCAGATTCTGCACTCGTCGAAATCCACCATTAGCTCATGGTCCCCGTGACAATCCGTACAATCCCTTCTGCTGTGATTCCCGAGAGCCAGTCTTTCTGTCTGAGCTTCATGGCAGCTGCCGCAGAAGTCGTTTTCTATATCCGTTTCGTTAATAAACGATACCGAACTTTTCGTACGATAATGTATATTCACTTCAGGGTAACCGATATGACAACTGGCGCAATCATTAAATGGAGTCGTTATCTTGTGAGGCGGAACTATCGAATCGCTGCCGTGGTCTGCATGGCAGTTGAAGCACCCGTCATCGCCGTATATCTCCTTTGAAGCGGGGGAAATTACTGCTTTGGTGAAATTTGTATATTCATCCTCATGGCAGCTGGAACAGAAATCTTCCTCAATGAAAGAAATATTGGTGAACGATACTTCTCTCCAATCATGTAATGACTTTTCTAAATTGTCCCCGTGACAGGAGTCGCAATCATCATATGGTGATGTTGATGTGTGAGGTGGCTTCGCTGCTGTTAACCTGTGCTCGGAATGGCATTTCGTGCATCCCTCATCCCCGTAGGATTCTTTGGAAGCAGGTGTAAAATTGGAGTTATATGCTAAAACTTCGCTGTCGTGGCAGTCCGAGCAGAAATCTGGGTCCAACAGTGCCGTATTGTTGGAAAATGGAATATTTGCTTTCTCGGGGTGAACCCGGTCATGACAGCTCATGCAGTCTTCATCGGTTGTAATCCCATGTTCATCCAGTTTTGCTGAAAAATCTACTAGCTCGAGACCGTGACAGACCAGACACGCCTCTTGGGTAAGTCCGATTCCTCCGGTATGGGACGTATGACAGTCGACACATTCCTTTTCATCGGTATGAGGATCCGCGAAAATACCGGTTGGCGTTGTCACATTCCTAGGAACAATTGCCGTCTTTCCATTGATAATTACGGTTCCGTCATGACATTTGAGACAGGCTTCACGCGAACCGTATTCACCCAGGTGATCGGTATCATACGTACCGGTGACGAATATAAAGACTTCCTTTTGACCCGCTGCGAGACCTCCCGCCGTACCCGCAATTCCAGGCTCGTTATGACAATTCGAACAGCTTATCTCGTTTTCCGAATGTGCCGCCATGAATGTGTTGTTAACGGGATTCTCGTAAGATTCGTAATAAGGCTCCATCACATGGCAGAGCTCCCCGCAAAACTCGGGGCTTTCGATTAATTCGAATGCAGCAGCTCCGGCTATAAAGACAAGCGCCAGGCCGATGAACATGAGAAAACCGGAAAACAGCATGCGGGAATCCCCTTTTTCCTGTTGATGGGATAATTTGCGGAATGAGATGAAAAGGAGTATCGCCTACACGAGACCGATGGTGATCAAAAAAATTGTTGAGTTGCATAATTCCATTCTTTTACCCTCTTAAAAACGCCTGAATCGACTGCATCCATTGGAATAAATTTAACTTATTTAAGGATTGCCATAATATATTGAATAGGGATTAACGATTGTTCAAATACGGCGAAAAACTACTCGGATGGCGAAACCGTCAAATTCAACCTGATAACGAAAAATGAATATAGAATTTTTTTCAGATAATGATGAATTCAAGCCAGGATGAAATGTGCAATCCCGATCTTCACAAAATGCGAACAACCGCTGAAATTATTCAAGAATATCCAAAATTCATAATGAACAACCGTAAACATATGTTAATTTTTTACCGAAATACATATAAGACCTAAATCAATTTCGGTCTTCCGAGAGGTGAGCTCATGAAAATTGGCAAATATGACTTTCCAGACGATCTGTACTATCACAAGGAACACACCTGGGTAAAGGTAGAAGATGACCTTGTCCTTGTCGGTTTTACCGATTTCGCACAGAAATTGGCCGGAACAATCAAAAGAGTTGTGACATTGGAAGAAGAGGATGAGGTCAGCCAGGGAAAACCATTCGGCACCGTGAGCAGCGGTAAATGGACCGGAAAATTATATTCCCCCGTAAGTGGTGAGATCGAAGAGGTTAATGAAGACGTGGAAGACGAACCCGAATTGATCAATGATGATCCCTTTGGTGAGGGGTGGATCGTAAAGGTTTCACCCAGCGACCTCGATGCCGAACTTGGTAATTTGCTGAAAGCAGGACCAGAGTTAGTGGCACACATTAAAAAAGAGATTGCTGAGAAGGTAAAAAAATAGTCAGGTGGAACAAATCTTCACCCGTAGAGATTTTTCCAATCCCTCGACGATGAGTTTGTGTTTTGACTGCGGTTTTGGCTAGGGGCAGTTCTTGATCTTAAGGCAGTCTTTCGTTTTATGGTAACCCTTCCGGGACCAACGCCCTTTATGCAGTCCAGACAGCTTTTTACGTCGAGTTTTTCCAACCATAATTTCATCTTTGGGGGCTTCATCATTTCAAGATAATGATAGTCGCCGCTGGATAGTATATTTATATCTCGATCTTGGAAGAATTTGGCCTTAATTGAATCGATCTTGTCCACGTTCCATATCTCAACGGCGTCGATATCCAGATAGGGCGGGATAAATCCTAGCTGCGACACCAGGCTGAAACCCCTGTCGAGATGGGCCGCAACAGCTAATCCCTGAAAATTATGAATCATATTCACAAGTTCATCTATTGATATGTCCAAGGGTATGGAAAGCATTATCTCTTCTTCCCCTATCACTGAACCCTGACGGTCTACTTTCAACTGGCTTCCGAATTGACGGGGATCGTTCTTGATTTTAGTGAATTGGGGTCTTACGGACCTGTAGAAATCATTCAGCGAAATTATATCCGGAAAATAACCCAGCAGATGTATTTCCTCTGAACTCTGCAGCTCGATTCCGGGAATAAATAAAACGTTCTTTTCCCTAGCATAAGCCTCGAATGCACTGCAGTTGTGAACTGAATTGTGGTCGGTGATGGAAAAGACGTCAATATCCAAACTCATTATCTTTTTCACTACCTCGGGAGGTGTCATCCTGTCTTCAGCACAGGGAGAAAGTGCCGAATGCATGTGCAGGTCACAGGAGTACGGGACCAACTGAGGAGAACGTCGTTGCATCATTCAATTCCACATTCCACAAGCTTGCCTGAAAGCTGAAACGCATTTTCCTGGCTCTTGAAAAGAGCGACATTCTCTTCATCCGCCTTTTCGATCACGTTGTATGGAACGTCATATCCATCGCAGATCACAACGGCCGGGATATTGGCCATGGATGCAACTCCGATGATGTTCATGTGGCTCTGGATGGTCAACCATATTGTATTAGGTTTCGCTTTTGCCAGAACAACGCTCAACAGGTCGCATGCATATCCGTGAGAAACTGGAACGTCCTCATTAATAGATTTCGTATTTATATTTTCAAGTTTCAATTTTGCTATGATCTCCGCTAGAAGCATGGTTACCCTCCTCTGGGTTATAAATCTCCATTTTCACTCTCCAAACCTTAGTTCATTTGCATTATTTTTTGCTAATATTTTTACTCTTCTCTTAAGCTTAAATTCAGCGAAATATATATATAATGTGTCGAAATCTTTAACAATTGTGAAAATAGAAGATGTCTCAAAATTATTGAATGCGAAGATAATGCATTTACCTGCGGGCTGCAATCCGGATATTATTCAAGTAGGAGCATCGGATATGTTGAGTAATGTTCTTTCATATATGACAAAGGATATTCTCCTGGTAACAGCCTTACTGAGCCCTCAGGTGATTAGAACTGCAGCCCTGATGGATATTCCCGCAATTGTTTTTACCGGAGGCAGATTACCTCACCATATCGTAGAGGAAGCGAAAAATACAAAAGTGGCAATTCTATCCACTTCCTACTCAACTTATAAAACTTGCGGCTTGCTCTACGTTGCAGGTCTTGGCAGTATTGAAAACGAAATTGCATAAGAGGTAAGGCATGTCCTTTAAAAAGTATAAAAAATTGGACCTGAACGGTCTGGATTCACTGCTGATCAGCGGCCAGATAAGGGATTTTATGGCGAAACCCCCCATTACGCTTCCAAGAACCGCTAAGATGCGAGAGGCAAAAGAACTGATGCGTCAGAACAGGATCTCAGGGATTCCCGTTGTGGATAAGAACGAGTGTCTAAGAGGTATAATCTCCATCGAGGACATCATAAATGCTCTTGAGCATGACCAAATTGAGGAAACCGTCGGAAAGCACATGGAGAAGAACGTAGAATGGCTTCTCGATGACACGGATGTTCCCACGGCCATGCAGTTCTTTACAAAATACGATTACGGCCGATATCCTGTCATAAACCGGGATATAAAGGTGGTGGGCGTAGTAACCCAGGGAGACCTTATCAATTACATTTACAGACGTATCGGAGGCATATACCTTCACAACAAGATACGGGATGAAAAACTTCACCATCGTAAACGGATTAAAAGCAACGGTCTACAGATCCGTAATAAATCTTTTACATATAGTATCGATCTCCCGGACCTTGATCTGGCAGGTGAAGGTTCCACTCTCTTCAAAAGGTTTCTCAATGATAACGGATTCCCAGACGATGCGACTCGACGCGCCAGCATCGCACTCTATGAGGCGGAAGTAAATGTGGTCATCCATGCAGGTGGAAAAGGCGTGATTAAGGCATATCTAGATAACAATCAGGTATATATTCTCGTAAAGGATATCGGGCCCGGTATAGACGATATAGAACTGGCAGTGCAGCCGGGCTATACCACAGCATCTGACGAAATACGGGAAAGGGGATTCGGCGCCGGTATGGGCCTGGATAACATCAAGAGATTCACTGATAAATTGATAATCCTGTCCAGCAGTTCCGGTGTGAAGATGGAAATGGTCATTATAGCAAAAACGTCCGATGTAAAAAAAAAGTAAATGTGTGACCGGACATGAGAACATTGTGCCAGCATATATTCGATCTCGTCCAGAATTCCATAAGGGCCAAAGCCAGGAGCATAAAGGTTTTGGTTGAGGAGAGAGTTACAGAAAATCTTTTCCGGATCATCATCAAAGACGACGGTCAAGGACTGACACCTGATCATCTGGCAAGAGTAAAGGATACTTTTTTCACAACCAGGTCCAGAAAGGTGCGAAACGTGGGCCTAGGTATTCCGCTCATGGATGCAACATGCCAACGTTCCGGCGGAGAATTGAATATCGACTCCCGGCTACGAAGGGGAACCACGGTCACCGCCACCATGGAATATGATAACATAGATCGACCCCCCTTGGGAGATATAATCGACCTATTTGCATCCCTTCTCATCTCCACGGAGGAAAACAGGGTAATATGGACTCTCGAACATATCTACGACGGGAAAAAATATTTTCTCAAGAATCGCAGTACAGGAGACGAATTGAATATCCTTACGTACGGCGAAGCAGGCGTCAAGGCAAAGCTGTTTAAACTTATCACCGTAAAGGAAGAGCAGATACACAAATAATTCATGCTAGAACTCGTTTGGCATGTTCTTTATCTCACCGTAGGTGAAGACCGGTCCCTGTTTGCAGATATATGTGTGTCCGATATTGCACCTTCCGCATTTTCCTATACCGCACTTCATGCGGTTCTCGAGAGTTGTATATATCTGGTCCGGTTTCCAGCCCAGCCGCTCAAGTGCTTGGGTTATGAACTTGATGGCGATGGGGGGTCCGCAGGTAACCGCAATGGAATTCTCGGGCGGCGGCTCAATGACCTCCACCAGCTGCGGTACGAAACAGGTGAACTTGTTCGCGGTGCAGGTTTTGGTATCCGTATCCCCCGGGGTCTTCATGTTGGCGGCCATCCACCCCTCGGCGGCACTGGCTTCCACGGGCCCCTGCGGTCCGAACTTCCAGTCTATGCAGCGCCACAGCTCCAGATCTTCACGACGATCGTATTCCTCGAACTCCTCCTTGAAGGCGAAGTCGGCAGGGGTCCTGGCTCCGTAGATCAGCGTGACGTCCCCGTATTCCTTTCGGTTCTCGAGGCAAAGCACGTACTGGTAGACCGAGCGTACCGGGGATATGCCGATACCGGCACCTATGAACACGACGTTTTTACCTTTCCAATCCTCCACGGGAAAAGAATTTCCGTAGGGACCGCGCACGCCCACCTTGTCTCCCAGCTTCAGCTCGTGCAGACGCGCCGTTACATTTCCAACCCGCATCACCGAGAACTGCAGGATACCGTCCTCGTTGGGCAGTGAATTGATTGCAAACACGCTCTCACCCACCCCAAGTACGCTGACGATGGTGAATTGGCCCGGTTTGTGAAGGAACTTCCTTCGTGAATCCGGATCGTCTACCTGAACGGTAAAGGTCTTGATGGGACGGCCGCCGCCGGCTTCCAGACAGATCTCCTGTACCGTGGCGATGTGTGGTTTGTATACGTTGTCAGACATTGAGAGCCACCTCCTTTGCGCTTTCCGCTACATCTTTCGCGCCTTCCGCCACTTCAATGATATCTATGTTCACCGGGCACTTGTTTATGCATCTTCCGCAGCCCACGCATGTGGTCATATCGAAGTTCCTGACCGTATAAAGAAGCTTGTGGTATACCCGGTTCCTCTGCCGGTGTTTCTTGGCCGGCCGCGGGTTGTGTCCGGAGGCGTGCAACGTATAATAGGGATACTGGCACGAGTCCCATGTTCGCTCCCTTCGCCCCTTTCCCATTGTGATGATGTCGTTTATATCGAAACAGTGACAGGTGGGGCACAGCAGGGTGCAGGTACCGCATCCCAGGCACCGCTTGGAGAAACCTTCCCAGTACTGACTGTCGAAGGTGGCCTCCAGCGCTTCGGGAAGGCCTACGATATCGAGGGACCGGGCCACGGCGGCCTCAGCCGCTTCGTGTTTTTCCTTGGCGGCCTTCGTATTCGCGGGGGCGGCATCCTCAAAAAGGTCACCGCCTGCCGACAGGATACCATCGCCTTTCTCGCCAGTGGATTCCACCAGATATCGGTCCCCGATATCGGTCCAGAGCATGTCCGCTCCCTCGCCAGATGCGGGTCCTCCTCCCATTGATATGCAGAAACAGTTCTTCTGCGGCACGTCGCAGCCCAGAGCGATTATTGTGGCCCGTTCCCGGCGCTTTCTATAGTATGGGTCGATATAATCCCATCCGAACAGCGTGTCAAGGTATATCATGGCCTTGGCGTCGCAGGGTCTGACCCCGAAGAGGAGGATGGGTTTTTCGGACAGTTCCGGTTCCCGGTAATCCACAAATTTGTTTCCATCCGGGACGAAATCGAACATTGTCTCGGTCTGGGGGAAGAAAACCTCCTTGGGAGGCTTGTCGGAATTACCGAAATCAGTGAGGGGAATTTCATCTATACGTCTGTAGAACATCTTGTCCCCGTCGGCCACGGGACCGTATATTTCGTGATCGGAAAGTTTCCCGAAAAGGCCGCCGAGATTTTCCTTGAGTATTGTCTTTGCCATATTTTCGACCTCCTAGAGTATTTCCTCCTCGGGATCGCCCACGTCGTAGGACGAGAACATCCTGGGGTCGTCGATGTTTACACCCGGTTCCGTTTTGAAACGATCCCAGGCTCTTTTCAGGAGGAATCGGTTGATCTTTCGAATGGGAATTCCCATTGGACAAGATCTCTCGCAGTCGCCGCAGTCCACGCATCTGCCGGCGAGATGCATGGCCCGGACCATCTGGTAATAAAGATTCTCCCTTAGCTTAACGCTAAACTCGTTCCATTTGAATGGCTTGTACTTGTCGAAGACGCACTGCTCGCAGTAACAGAGGGGACAAGCGTCGCGGCAGGCATAGCATCGGACACATCGGGACAATTCGGCGGACCAATAATCCCATCTCTCTTCCTGGGACATTTCCTCCAGATCCCTTGTATCCCCGAACTCGTCCGTTTCGGGATCCTCCACCGGCTCGCCGAATACTTCGTCGGCCACCAGTGGGTTGTGGTGTGTGCATACCAGGCATTTTCCGGCCAGCACCCCAGCCGCCGCTACGGTCTTCTTCTTGCCTCCTGCGCTGACCGTTAGCTTCTCATCGTCCAGCTCGAATTCCGATCCCGCATCATCCCATCCCGGAAGCTCCGCGAGAACCTCTTCAAGTTTTTCCTGTGAGACTATCCCGCGGCATGTGAGGCCAATTATCTTCACCCGTTCCCTGGGCAATATATTCTCTTTCATCAACTCCACCAGGGTCTTGGAATCGCACGGTTTGACCACGATGCCAACGGGCCTGGTATCGGGTTTTTCGCCTCTTCCGGGCTTGTACTGGACCTCGTCCACCACATACCGCGTTAGATTGCTCGCGCAGGTGGGGTCAACCACCAGACTCTCAGCATCCTCCGCGTTGTATATGAACGCCGGCCGGGCTTTCGAGGAATATTTGCCTTTATCGTACCCTATGAAGTATTTCAGGTCCCCGCTCTCCAGCCACTCCCTGGCCTTGTCCCGGACAGATTTTTCTAATGTCTGATGCTCCGTCATTATTCATCCCCCCTGCTGAACTTTCGTTGAGGGCCCATTTCCTTGATCTTTTTCGAGAAGTTGGTGACAACTTCTGCGAACTTCGGGGCCTCCGAAGCCGATATCCAAGATATCACTAATCTTTCGGGGTCCACGCCCATCCAGTCGATGAGATCAGCTAGAAGCGTAAGTTTTCTACGGGCGTGATAATTCCCCTCGAGGTAATGGCAGTCTCCAGGATGACATCCCGATACAAGCACGCCGTCGGCCCCTTCCTGAAATGCTTTCAGAACAAACTGGGGATTGACCCTGCTGCTGCACATCACTCTGATAATCCGCAGGTTCGTTGGATACTGCAAGCGGGAAGTGCCTGCCAGGTCCGCTCCCGTATAGGTGCACCAGTTGCATAAGAAACCTATTATCTTTGGCTCAAACTCACTCATTCAACCACCTCTCTGAAGGAGCGATGCGGACTCCAATTTTCGAGCAGGTGAACCCGAGTTTCTTCTTTTCCGAATTTTTTTCTTTGCGAGGGTAAGCCAGCACAGAAAATTGCACAAAGAAAAAAACTCCACTGGTTGCATAGAAATCCTATTATCTTCGGTTCCCATTGCGAGCCTTCTCCATGTACTTCTGTCATTTAGCTCACCCCACAGAGAGAACTCTTGATAACTGAAAGGATCTGCTGATCCTTGAATCCCTTTTGGTCGATTGCTCCCGAGCGGCAGGTCCCGGCACAGAGGCCGCAGCCCTTGCAGAGTCCGGGATTGACAAGGGCTTTGTTATTGTCTTCCATTGTAATTGCCGAATAGGGACATGCTTCCACGCAGAAACCGCATCCGCTGCACATGCTCTCGTCCACTTCCGATACCACCGCTTCGGATTCCAGATGAGATTTGGACAATATCGTACAGGCCCTGGCTGCTGCCGCTTCAGCCTGTGCTATACTCTCGTCTATGAACTTCGGGGAATGTGCGAGACCGGCCAGGAAGACTCCAGCAGTGGCAAAGTCCACGGGCCTCAATTTCATATGGGCCTCTAGGAAGAAACCGTCCTTGGTCACAGGTAGTTTAAGCATCTGGGAGAGTTCTTTTGTACCGTTCTGGGGTAGGATAGCATTCGAGAGTACGAGCATATCCGGTTTCAGGCGTACCTCTTTCTTGATTATGGGATCATAGACCGAAACGCTCAACCCCTCCTCATCGCTAACAAGAGGCTTGTGTTCATCGTCATATCTGATGAATATGATGCCATTCTCCGCCGCTTCCTTGTAGTATTTTTCACGGAATCCGTAGGTTCTTATATCCTTGTAGAGGACGTAAACGTTGGTATCCGGACTTTCCTCCTTTATCTTAAGAGCATTCTTTACGGCACCGGCGCAGCACACCCTGCTGCAGTATGTTCTCTCCTCGTTCCTGGATCCTACGCACTGGATCATGACGACGTTCTCAGCTTTGAAGGTTCCGGCTGAAAGCTGTTCTTCAAGCTGTTTTCTCGTAAAAACACGTTCATTCTTTCCGTAGAGGTATTCTGTGGGAATGTACTCCTTTCCTCCCGTGGCGATCACAACGATGCCGTGGGACAATTCTCTCTCGTCACCTTTACCCCCCGGGATTACAGTGGTCTTGAAATTCCCGATGAAGCCGTCAATATTCATAATTTTAGTCGCGGTGAACAATTCTACCTTGTCGTGTTCTTTGACACGGGAAATGAGAGAGTGCAGGAATTCCTGGGGATCATCATCCCCAAGCATGAAGCGCGTGTTCTTTGCGGCACCTCCCAGTTCATCGTCCCTCTCCACCAGGAAGGTCTCGTAACCCTGATCCGCCAGTTCCAGAGCGCTGGTCATTCCAGCGATCCCACCACCTATCACCAGTGCCCGTTGAACAACATCAAGCTCAACCCTTTTCAGCGGTTCCAGATAGGCTGCCTTGTTCACTGCCATCCTGACCAGGTCCTTCGCCTTGGCCGTGGCCTTGTCCTTCTCTTTCATGTGGACCCATGAACACTGCTCGCGTATGTTGGCGAACTCGAAGAGATTTGGATTCAATCCGGCTTCCCTGATGGTGCTCTGGAACAGGGGCTCGTGGGTTCTGGGTGTGCAGGCGGAAACAACCACCCTGTTCAGATCGTGTTCCTTGATGAGTTCCAGCATCTTATTCTGTGTGTCCTGGGAACAGGTATAGATAAATTCGTCCGCCCTGGCCACGTACGGCAGTGTTCTTGAGTATTCCACCACTGAGGGCACATTCACCACCGAGCCGATATTGATCCCGCAGTGACAGACGAATACGCCGATCCTCGGTGTCTGTCCCGTGAAGTCCCTTTCCGGAGGATATTCCTTCACTGTAACGAGAGTATCCCGCTCGGACGAAATTATATTGGAAGCCTTTGCCGCGGCACCGCTGGCATCGGCCACTGTCATGGGAATGTCCTTGGGTGCGGAAGTAGCCCCCGTGACGAATATCCCGTTTCTCGAAGTGTCGAGAGGCGCGAAAGTGTCTGTCTTCACGAAGCCGTATTCATTGAGGTCGATCCCGAGTTTCTCACTGAGACCTTCCAGGGATTTCGATGCCTCGAGAGCGCAGGACAGCACCACCACGTCGAATTCCTTTTCTTTTTTTACCTCATCCTCGAGGTAGTTGATGATCAGATTATTAGTTGCTGGATTTTCCTCGATACTTGGAACCCTGCACCTTGTGAATTTGATACCGTGTTCGTGCTCTGCCCGGATATAATAATCGTCGAATTCCTTGCCGAAGGCTCGGATATCCATGAAGAAAATGTGGGCCTCGAGACCTGGTGAATGTTCCTGGGCGATGATGGCTTCCTTGATAGCATACATACAGCAAACACTGGAACAGTACTCGTTGGCGTTCTCGTCGCGAGAACCGACGCACTGCAGGAATGCTATTTTTTTGGGTGGCTGCCCGTCCGATGGGCGGATCACGTGGCCCTCAGTGGGCCCTGTGGCACTGAGATATCTCTCGAGTTCCATGCTGTTCAAAACGTTCTTGAATCTACCGTATCCCAGCTCTTCCTTCTTTTTCGGGTCGTACAGGTCGAATCCAGTGGACACCACTACTGCCCCCACATTTATCTCTTCTCGCCTGTCCTCCTGGTCGTATTCTATTGCACCCGCCTTGCAGAACTCAGCGCAGGTTCGGCAGTTTCCAGTCCTATAGTAAACGCATTTTTCCTTGTCTATGACGGGAATCTTAGGGATGGCCTGTGGAAAGGGAATGTATATGGGATTTCTGCAATCGAGCAGTTCGTTGTACTCTGATAGAATGGGGTCGATCTTGTTCCCGCTGATCCGCTCGACCTTTTTCTGGGTGAACCGGGTGGTGGGGCATATGGATGCACACGCACCGCAGGTAATACACACGTCGGAAAGCGCCATGTAGGGGGTTCCCAATTCCCGGTCGATACCCCTTCCCTGGAAATTGATGGCGTAGCTCCCCATTTTCTCACACATGCGTACGCATAAACCGCACAGGATACAGTTGTCGTCCTTGTTCTTGAAACGGGTCTCACCGATTTTGTACTGCTCCGCCAGTTCCAAAAGTACCAGTTCCTCCGGGCAGCGGGAAAGGAGCAATTCCACCGTCATTCGACGGCTGGAGTTTACCATATCAGTATCTGTGAATATCTTTGAGCCTTCAACAGCGGGCATGGTGCAGGCCGTTACCAGCTTGTTACCATTTCTCTGTTCTAGTTCCACGACGCACAGGCGACAGGCTCCGTAGGGGGATACTGCCTTGTAGTTACACAGGGTGGGTATCCTTATTTTATTGTCATCGGCAACTTCCAATATTGTCTGACCTTCCTCGGCCTCATATGGATTTCCGTCTATCTGAATGCTGACCATTTAGTCCACCCCCGTTTCAATATCGACTGCACTGAATCTGCAAACCGTATGGCACGAACCGCATTTCGTGCAGACGTCCTGGTCGATCACATGCGGTTTTTTCCTTTCTCCGGAAATTGCCTTTACCGGACACTTCCGGGCGCACAGAGTGCAGCCCATACAATAGTCCGGTTTTATCTTATACCTGATCAGGTCCTTGCAGACCTTGGCTGGGCAGGCATGCCGCTCTATGTGGGCCAGGTATTCGTCCTTGAAATATCTCAGCGTGCTCAATACCGGATTCGATGAAAAATTCCCCAGACCGCACATGGAAGTATTCTTGATATACCTGCTCAATTCCACCAGTAACTGCAGGTCTTCCTCGGAACCGACCCCTGCACAGATATCATCCAGTATCTCCAGCATTCGGGCGTTCCCTTCTCTGCAGGAAGTACACTTTCCACAGGATTCGTCCACGGAAAATGCCGTGAAATACCTGGCGACATCCACCATGCAGGTGTCCTCATCCATGACGATCATACCGCCTGAACCCATTATGGAACCCAAGCGGGATAGATTGGCATAATCTATTGCTACATCCAGAAAGTCTTCCGGAACACATCCTCCCGAGGGACCTCCGGTCTGCACGGCTTTGAACTTTCGATTATTGGAAATTCCGCCACCTATTGAAAAGATGATCTCACGCAGCGTGGTCCCGAATGGAATTTCCACGAGGCCGATATTGTTTATTTTACCCACTAGGGAAAATATCTTCGTCCCCTTGCTCGATAAAGTACCCGTACCGGAAAACCATTCACTGCCCCGGTTTATTATATGTCGCACGTTGGCCCAGGTCTCGACGTTGTTGATACATGTCGGATAACCCCAAAGACCGGATTGGGCGGGATAAGGAGGCCGTTGTCTTGGTTCTCCCTCTCTCCCCTCTATGGAAGCTATGAGAGCGGTTTCCTCTCCGCATACGAATGCACCCGCACCCTGATAAATTTCAAGATCGAAATTAAAACCAGTCCCCAGAATATTATCGCCCAGCAGTCCCATTTCCTTAGCTTCGGCCATGGCGATTCTCACGTTATGAAGAGCCAGAGGATACTCGGCTCTTAGATAGATATATCCGTGATTCGTACCCATGGCATAGGCACCTATGAGCATCCCTTCGATAATGCAATGCGGATTGCCTTCAAGAAGACTCCGGTCCATGTAGGCTCCGGGATCTCCCTCGTCCGCATTACAGATTACGTACCGTTTCTCACCGGGAGCATTACTCATGAACTCCCACTTCAGTCCCGTTGGAAACCCAGCCCCACCCCTGCCTTTGAGACCGGCATCTTTCATTTCTTTTATAACCTCTTCCGGTGTCATCTCTCCCAATACCTTTGATATGGCGGAGTAGCCCCCCAGTGCCAGGTAATCTTCGAAACTAGTTGGATCGATGAGTCCATTATCCGCAAAGATAGTTCGTTTCTGGTTTTTGTAAAAGGGTATGTTGTGCTCGTGGATTATAAGACCCCCTGTGGCGGGATCCTTGTATAGGAATTCTTCGATGATTTCATCATTGATTACGGTTTCCGTGACTATCCGGGGGACCTGATCCGGTTTTACATTGGGATAGAAATAATTTTCCGGCTTGATTAGAACGATGGGGCCCTTCTCACAGAAGCCATGGCATCCGGTTATCCTGAGATCGGTGGAATCCGAAATCCCTTGTTTGACCAGCTCTTCCTTGAACGCCTCAACAATGGAGTCCGATTTTGACGCCTTGCACCCCGTTCCACCGCAAATCGTTATCACCTTTTTCTCTGTATCCCGCTGTTCAATGACGAACTTTCGGAGATTAGCCACATCCCGGGGTTTTTTCAACATTAGCATTTATTCGACCCCCTTGAGAGGTGTCATAATCTCTTCAACCTTGGGAACGGTGATTTTTCCATGCAGTTCATCGTTCACCATTATTATCGGTCCCAGAGCACAGGCGCCGACGCAATTCACCACTTCCAGGGAGAAGATTCCATCCTCCGTATCGGCCATGACCGCTTTTACAGCATCGGTTATGGAACGGGCTCCCCGCACATGGCAGGCAGTACCAAGGCAAATCTTGATGTGATATTCTCCCCTCATCTCCATGCTGAATGACTTGTAGAACGTGGCAACGCGATATATCTTTGATAGCGGAATTTCAAGTCGGTAAGAAAGATATTTGAGGACATCCCCGGGAAGATATCTGAATATTTCGTTGACATCCAGCAGTATCTGTATCAGTGGTGCCTCAAAGGTGGCATATTTTTCGATTAAATCGTCTATTGTTTTCTTTTCCCTGACTTTCGGGGCTTCTGTCGGTTTCTCGGGGATTTGAACCTGAAGTGAGACTGGACAGTTCTCGACACATGTTCCGCAGCCTGTACATTTATCCACATCCACCGAGCGTGCCTTTCTGTCTACGAGAACGGTAAAGTTACCTTCTTTTCCTACGACTCCTTGGAGTTCTGAATATGTTAGAAGTTCTATGTTGGGATGTCTCCCTACGTCAACCATTTTGGGTGACATGATACACATGGAGCAGTCGTTAGTAGGAAAAGTTTTGTCCAACTGAGCCATGGTTCCTCCGATGCTGGGCCCGGATTCAAGAAGATACACCTTGAATCCGGAATTGGCCAGGTCCAGGGCGGACTGCATGCCTCCGATACCTGCTCCCACCACAAGAACTGATCCTACTTTTTTATCCATACTATTCGCCTCCTCCCTTGAGCCCATCAAGCTTCTTAAGGAGTGGTCTCACCTTGACCTGATTCTTATTAACTGCAAGATCCTTACGAGGGTGGAATCCCATGGCAAGGCCCAGGAGCTGTGGATAATATAGTACTGGAATATCGTATTTGACATCGGCCTTTGCACCGATGGTGGGTTGATATTCGTCGTACATAATATCACAGAACGGGCAGATCACTATCAACGCATCCACTTCTGCCTCTTTTAGATGATCCAACTTCTGTTTTACCATATCCATGGACGTATTCTCTGAAACTGCCAAAATGCCTCCCCCGCAACATTGAAGTTTATCCCTGTATGATACCGATTCGGCCCCGGTGACCTCGATGAGTTTGTCAAGGCTCTCAGGAAAGTAAGGACTGTCGAAGTGGTCGAACAATTCGCTTGGCTTTGTGTAATGGCAGCCGTAATGAGGTGCGACCTTCAAGCCCGTTAAGGGTTCGGTAACAGCTTCTTTCATCTTGTCTAAACCGATCTCCTCGAAAAGGAAGCGGGAGAAATGTTTCACCTTCACATTTCCTTTGAATTCATAACCCATGTCGGCCAATTCCTCGTTGACCTTCTTCAACTCCTCTTCGTGGTTCATGTCCGCGTAGTACTTTGCCGCTTTTGTGAGGTGGCCTGTGCAGGCGCTGCACAGGGTGAGGATATCCAGTCCTTCTGCTTCTGCGAGAGCGAGATTGCGTGCCGCCACTGCCATGGCGGAATGATGATGTACGCCATCTATCGGGAAACCGCAGCATGAAAAACCGGGAATGTCCACGAGTTCGATCCCAAGTTTCGAGGCGATTTTTCTTGTAGAGAGCTCATAATTGAAACCCCTGACTGATACCGTGCATCCCAGATAAAGGGCGAACCTGTGTTCACTCATCGCTGCCACCCTCCTTGATCGCGTCATGAATGCCCGCTTTTTTCAGTAAGTCTTTAATTTCCGAGATTTTGAATTCAAGTTCCGGTATTCCCTTTTTCGCCCGTACCGTGTTCTCGAACTCGCTGACCTCAAGTAGACGGCCGAATTTTTCCAGCAGGTCGACGGCGGCTCCCATTGCCTTTGGCAGATATCCCTCTCGTACGGCAATGTTTCTGAGAGCGACCATCAAACTCGTTATCTTGACGTCTCTAGGACACCGTTCGTAACAACTGTAACACCCTGAACAGAGCCAGATGAACTCACTGCTCAGTACTTCTTCCTTCATACCCAGCAGGACCATCCGGATGATCCTTCGAGGATTGTAGCTATCGTTGACGGATAGTACCGGACATATGGCGGCGCAGGTTCCGCACGCAAAGCATTTTCTAATGTTCTCTCCGCCGGGTTCCAGAGCCACCAGATTCTTGAAATTAGGATCCAGGTCATCCATTGAAACAGATTCTTCTGTTGACGAATCTTCTATCTTTGACATTATTATTCCCTCACTTCTTGTGATTATTTTATCACTTTTATAAATTATGCTAAAATTCAGTCTCAACCCGATTCCAAATTTCACTTATTATATCCTTATATCGAATAATCAGGAAAATATACAAACTCAAACAAACCCGTGTTCCCCTTGATTATGCGATATTAATTTTCACATATTTCATATGATTTTGGTCATAATTCTGCAAGATTTTTATACCTCTTTGCTTAACAATTGTTAACTGGAAACGCGTATTTATATTTTGTTCATCGGTCATCTGTAAAGGATAAGGAAATGTAATTATCATACTGCTGAAAAGTGCAACTGGAAAGGTTAATAAACGAGTAGAATTAAGGGTTTATGGACATTTCGTAATTCGGTCCAATTTGTCAACGAAAACCTTGCGAAAATACATACTCCCTCTATTACACGGGACTGTATCCTACCATTGAGTGCTAGTCCAAAATAATAACAAATTCCAGGATTATTTGATTCACTGTGGTAGCTGCTCCATGGAAATGCAATAGGGATATTTGAGATGTCATTCCATGTTCATAAAGAATTCCTTGTACGCTAGATATGTATAATATATATCCGCCTTTGAAGATATCTCGAACGGCGAATGCATACTCACCAAAGCAGGGCCGGCATCCATGACATCCATGTTATGCAGGGCCAGGAACTTTGCCACGGTCCCCCCTCCTCCTTCGTCAATCTTGCCCAGTTCGGCCGGCTGCCACGGTATCTTTGCGTCGTTCAGGATCCGTCTCACCTTCGCCACGAACTCAGCCGAAGCCTCGCTTGAATTGTATTTGCCCCCTGAACCGGTATACTTCGTCACCACGATTCCTTTTCCCAGTACAGCAGCGTTCTGCTTCTCGTGAACATCCTTGAACATGGGATTTATCGCCCCATTCACATCGGCGGAGAGAGCGAACGACCTCTCCAGCGCGCGCCTCAGTTCTATCTCGCGGTAAGCACCATCTAACTTTTCCATCAACTCACCAACGGCGTTCAGGAGAAATCTCGATTTCACGCCCGTGGGACCGTCGCTGCCAACCTCTTCTCTGTCGAATAGTATGCACCCCACTGTCCTCTTGGGTATCTTCTTATCCATATCGAGGATGGCTTTCACGGATGTGAAGGCGCATATTCGGTCGTCCTGCCCGTAGGCTCCTACCAATGAACTGTCCAAGCCCACGTCCCTTGCAGGACCTGCCGGAACCACTTCCAGTTCCGCGGATACAAAATCCTCTTCGGTTATTCCGTATCTGTCGTTCAACTCCTTCAGCACCATCAATTTTATTTTGTACTTGGCGTTCTCGTCCTCCAAGGGCCTCGAGCCAACTATCACCCTCATTTCCTCCCCTTTGATACCCTCCCGCAGAGTTCGCCGGTTCTGTTTTGCAGCGAGATGGGGTAAAAGGTCTGGGATCACTATCACCGGGTCGTTCTTCTTCTCGCCGATATCTATTTCTATTTCCTTCCCGTCAGTCCGCACCACCTTCCCGTGGAGCGCCATGGGAACGTTCACCCATTGGTATTTTTTGATCCCACCGTAATAATGGGTCTTGAAAAGGGCGGTTTGCGAGTCCGAGTCTTCCGCCAATGGTGAGGGCTTTAGGTCCAGACGTGGCGCATCAACATGCGCCGCAATTATGTTCAATCCATCAGCCAGCGCTTTCTTTCCCACTCGAAAAAGCATGATGTTCTTGTGGCGGTTCTTTATATACACTCTATCCCCGGAAGAGATTTTCTTCATTTCAGATATTTTTCGGAATCCTTCCTTTCGTGCGATCTTCTCCGCGTATTCCACGGATTGAGACTCGGTCTTGCACTTCGACAGAAACTCCTTGTACCCCCGCGAGAACGAATAAATTTTTTTTATATCCTTTTTGCTGAGGCCTTCCCAGGTCGATTTTGGCGAGAACGAGAGTTTTTTCTCCAGTTCCGATTCCTCTTTCTTTTTCTTATCGCCGCTCTTCTTCTTTGCCATTCTGTCTTCCCCCGGATGGATTTCATCCTCTTTTTTTTATTGTAAATACCTGGCCGGAAACCTCTTCGAGCGTCCGACCATGCCGATATCAGCACTCAAGATCCTCGTCATTACCATTGGTTCGGCAAGGGTGTATCATCATCTACGGCATAAGTTTAAAATTCACTATTGAGCAGGACCTCTATTCTCCCTCCAATTCCTCCAGGAGCTCTTCGCAGTGATCTCGGATGCTCTTTATATACTCCAGTGCCCGGTTCCTGGTCCTGCTGTCCTTTATGGTCCTGATGCTTCCCGCGGTCCACCACCGGACGTTGTCCCACATCTGTTTGTAGACCACCATACGTTCCCTGTCCTGTGCATCCTCCCTTCGTACAACCACGGTTTCCCTTTTTCTATCCGTTTTCCCGCCGGCCCGCTCCATTTCGATATCGATCTTTTTCAACTTCTCCCTTGCTTTTTTCTGTAGAGAAAGTTTCTCGATGAGTTTTTCCTCTTCTCCCTCCGAAATACCCACCTCTATGAGACGTTTTGCATCGGTGATATCAACTTTTTCTTCTACAATGGCCTTTCTTAATTTCTCCGGGGCCTTTTTCAATATTCTTACCTTTTTTTCAGGTTCGTGTTTGCTAATTTCCCCTTTTTCGAGTTTATCCAGAAGCCATTGGCGGGTAGAATCATCAAGACCTCTTGTCTTAGTGATGTCCCGGGTAGTGATGGTATCGCCCCGGTGAAGTTTGTCCCGGTCCTTCTTTGCGGAGATGTAGGCGCCGACAGTTCCCTTGGTCAATCCAAGCCTGTTTGCCAATTCGCTGTTGCTGTAATCACCCATTTCCTTTATCTGGAATAACATATTCTCCCGCTCTACCGAGGTGAGGTCCTCTCTCATCCAGTTCTCTATAAGACTTTTTTCGGCAGCCTCGATGTCGCTTTCTATCTCCCAGATTATCGCAGGAATTTGTTTTCTCTTTAGATGACTGAAGGCCCGCCATCGGCGTTCACCAGCAATGATCTCGTAATTTTTACCCTGCACTCTCACAACTATGGGCTCCAAAAGCCCCTGCGCGTCGATGCTCTTGGCCAATTCCAGAATGCGGTCCTTGGGAAAGCTCTCTCTGGGCTGGGCTGGATTTGGTTTGATCAGCTGCATCTTTATCTCTTCGAATTTCATACCATCACCTTACAATTTTACGAGCTGGGAAGCGATTTCGCTCCAGCTTACCGTCTTCGCGGTCATTTTTTCCCCCCGTATCTCCACCAGCATCAATTCTATTTCATCAGGTTCCTTGTGGTTTTGCATGAGCTCTTTTATTCTGATAACCGATTCCTTGAACTCGTCGTACAATGTAATTTCCTCATCGGTTTGAAGTACCCAAAACCGGTTATTATCAAGCTTCATTTCCATGATTCCCGCCTCCGTTACACCCAACTGAATTATCGTATTTTAATATTGTCTCCCAATTAGAATTACGCTTATTATCCATAATGGAAATCGTATAAAAATGTCTTAAAAGACTATTGTCGAATTCAGCAGTACTGATCTTCAATACGCGCGTTTCGTTCAGATTCTTAATGCTCTTGGGGCATGCATCGTTTTCACCTAAACCTCGGTGTGCTCTGCTGTTAAGAATCCCCTGCTTTTTTCCCCATTTACCTCTCCATCGCATGGAATATCGCGGCAAATAATTAATAGTGACGAAGAACAATTCCCTAAACATGGAGATCAAGGTCCCGCCGGGTATGGAGAAAGATACTTTTTTTATAGTACGCTACGGTGAGCTGGGCCTGAAATCCGGCCCTGTTAAGAAACAATTTCTAAAGCAGCTCAGATCCAATGTGGAAACGATGTTCCTTGATGCCAACATTGACTGTTACCTGAATTTTACCCGCGGCAGACTGTATGCTTATCCCGAAGATATTGTAATAGGGTCAGACATCCTTGCGAAAACCTTCGGGGTGGTATCCATTTCTCCAGGGATTTCTCTGGATACTTCCGATTTAGACGAGATAGCAGCGAAAGCGGTAGAATATTCTCATTGGCTTTTTGGGAAAGGTGATCGATTTGCGGTGAGAGCAAGACGAGTGGGCAATCACCCCTATACCTCGCAAGATGTAAATGTCAGGGTCGGTGCGGAGATATTAAAAAAAAATGCTGAGAAAGAGCTCACCGTAAAGCTTCGCTCACCCGACAAGACCCTGTACATCGAGATAAGGGATAACACGGCGTTTTTCTATCATCAATCGATACCGGGACCCGGTGGACTGCCTCTGGGTGTCTCCGGAAGCTCAGTCTGTGCCGTGGGAAATGAAGGGAGCCTCCTTGCTGCATACCTGATGATGAAAAGAGGAAACCGACTGCACCTTTTCTACACTCCCCGGGTCTATAAGAAACCTCTGCCAAGAGAAGAGATATTATCCTATCTGGGTAGATTCATCCTCCGGCCGGTGATAGAAGAGTTGCCAGAGGCTTCCCCTGGAAATATTTTCAGCATACTGGATTCGAAGAGCTCCCAGTTGAGTTCCCGCGCCACAGTGCTCGGCTTCGATCTGGATCGCTTTACAGAAATTCTCGAAGAATATGGGGTAAAACACACCGAGCACCCAGTATTTTACCCTATCATAGGTTTTTCTCGAGATATGATTCATGAAATGTTCATGGATACGCTGCATCGGAATACCGATAATTGATTTTCGAAAAATGAAAAGAAAAATTTGGAAGGCGATAAGCGATGAAGGACGAAAAAAAATTAAATTTCAACGTCTTCACGTACGTCTATCGAGGATTTGCGGCAAAAAAGTTCCGGCACGCCCTTACAGTTCTGGGACTTACTCTCGCCATAACCTTTCTCATACTTGTCCTGTCAATGGCAAGAGGTTTTATGCTGGAGGTTGAAGGGGGATTGAATAGCACCATCGATGAAGAGGATGGAACCACCGTACCCGGTGTTGACGACGCAGGCAAGGAGGCAACCAAATTTGATCGGGAGGTGCAGAAGACCATTATCATGTGGCTTATTGTAACTTCAGCTTTCATAATTATAGCTTCAACGGCGATAATCTCGAATACAATGTACCTTTCGGTGAGAGAAAGGCGGAAGGAGATCGGAATATTGAAGGCAGTTGGGCTCACTGATCTTCAGGTAGCAAAGATTTTTATTACCGAATCCATATGGTTGTGCGTGCTGGCATGGCTCATCGCTCTGTTCTCGGGGACCATCATATCAGGTAATATTTTCAACAATCTTTATGTAAAGGGCAGCAGTCCTCTGTTTTTCACTCCTGCGCGGGCAATGCCCGAGATACTTTTAATCGCCTTCTTAGTAACCGTGATAGTCGGCGCATTATCCGCACTCTATCCTGCCATGAAAGCTGCAAGAATGGATCCGGTTTCGGCAATATCCCCGGGCGAATAACTTATGTCACTGGTTGAATATTGAAAGTGCAATTTTGACCAAAACCGATAAGTAGAGTATTAATGATTCGCCCCTGATTGGATTTTTCTCATGAATAATAACTGTATCAATAGAGTGGAGGAAAGGAAATTGGCCGATGATAGCAATACAAAAGCTTCTCCTGTTGGAAAGGACCGAAATAGTGATATTGATCCCGATTATAAGAAATTATCAAAGAAGGATCTGGTCAGCTTGCTCGCGGAAAGGGATCAAGAATTGGCCGTTCTGAATTCAAAATTAACGGCCTTTCATGAAAGCACGGAGATACTGAAGAACCAGCATCTCCGTTTGGAGGCGGATTTCATCAATTTCAGAAAACGGAATCTGAAAGAGCGGCAGGCACTCATTGCTAATGTTAAGGAGGACCTTATAATAAATTTACTCAATGTCAAGATGAACTTGGACCGGGCCTTTGCCCAGATAAAAGATTCCAAGGATATACTTGGTCTGAAGAAAGGGCTGGAAATGGTGGAGCTTCAATTGATCCAGTTCCTTGAATCCCAGGGAGTTCAAGAGATCTCCGGAGAGGGGATGTGCTTTGACCCGTCTTCACAGGAAGCGGTCAATAGGGTGGTGGACACGAATATCAAAGAAGATACAGTTCTAAAGATAGTGGAAAAGGGTTATTTGCTCAATGACAAGGTGATAATTCCCATGAAATGCATTGTATCGGTACCTCCCGACAATACGGATGATAACTGAGAAAATCAATAACGGAGCACATTGGGTATGACAAAACAGGACCTTTACGAGACCTTGGGCGTATCCCGGGATGCCGATGAGAGGGAAATTACCAAGGCTTACCGGAAACTTGCTATGAAATATCACCCGGATCGGAATCCGGGGAGCAAGGACGCCGAGGACAAGTTCAAAGAGGCCACGGAGGCTTACGAAGTACTGTCCAATGCGGATAAGAAGATGCAGTACGACACATATGGTTCAGTTAGTGATACTCCCGGTGGATTCGACATGCACATGGACATGGGGGATGCAATGAGCATTTTCAGAAGGGTTTTTCAAGATTTTGGTTTTGGATCCGGATTCAGCGGATTTTCCAGCATGGGTGATGATTTTTTTACCCCCTTCGGCCGCAGAAATGGGGGGAGAGGGCCCAGGGGGAGGGCTGCGGGGGAGAACGGCAGCGATATTATAACGGATATTGCAATTGATCTTAAAGAGGCGGCGGCAGGCATCGCGAAGACCATAGAGATCGATGCAAAGACGAAGTGTCCTACATGCAACGGGAGTCGTATGGCGGAGGGTGGTGAAATGGTGGTTTGCCAGGATTGCGGTGGGACCGGCCAGGTCAAGGAAGTAAAGAGAACACTTTTCGGTCAGATCATAAATATCGCGGCTTGTCCCGAATGCAGGGGAGACGGCGAGATCATCAAAGGTAAGTGCCGCCAATGCAAGGGTAAGGGCCGTGTTCATAAGAATCGAAGGATATCCATAGACATACCTGCCGGCGTATCCGACCACTCCAGTCTGCGCCTCAAAGGTAAGGGGAACGATGGATTGAACAACGGACGGGGCGGTGACCTGTATGTGGTGGTCAGGATTCCCGAACACGATTTCTTTAAAAGGAACGGGGATGACATAGCTGTTGAGATACCTATTACCTTGGGCCAAGCGCTGCTCGGCGACACGATAGTGATACCCACGATCCTGGGGGATGAGAAATTCAAAATAAAACCGGGGACCGAACCAGATTCCGTGATCACATTGAAGGGGAAAGGCATGCCAAGTTTGAGCGGGAGGGGCCGGGGAGATCAGTATGTACGTTTTTTCTACATTTTACCGGATAAGTTGAATTCCAAACAGAAAAAATTGGCAAAACAATGGTTCGCTATTGAAAAAAAGGAACGGGCGGCCATTCGTGAAACGTTGAAGAAAAGGGCAAAAGGTAGTTGATAGCTTGACACTTCAGTTCAACCAGGACATGTCGTCGTCTTTTCTTCCGTAGCGCCTGGACCCATGCCGATATTCGCCGCTGCTTCTTTTATTTCTTTTACCGTATGTTGACCTCGGTTTACGTTCTCTCTCCCTCCCCCTGCCGCTCCGGTCACGGTGCCCGGGCAGTTCGCCCTTCCTCCCGGACCTGGTTTTCCCAATATGGTCACCTCTCTTTTCTTTCCTTTCTGACCTTTTATTATACTCTCGTTTACTCTCATTCCGCCTTTCACTTTGCCTATCTTTCTCCGATCGTCCTTCTCTTTCACCACGAGATCCATAACGGTCTTCGTCCTCCCACCCGCCGGTATCCCTGCCATATCGTCTTTCCTCACGATTTCCAGATCCGTAATTACTCCCCCATGCGATTTCATCTTCATCGGACTCTCTCCGCCTATTCTTCCTTTTCCCGTCCTTCCGCCCTTTGCTTCTGTCGCGCGGCCTTTCATCGCCACTACCTCCCCATGCGATATCGTCTTCACCTGCTTCCTCCCGCCCACGTCTTCTGCTGCGCGGCCTTTCATCGCCAACCTTCCCCCAGGAAATATCATTTTCATCCGGTTCTTCCTCCCATCCGGCAGTGTCGTCATCGTTTGACCCGCCCCATGAAATTTCACTATTGCTCTTAGACTCATGGTGACGTGAAGCACCGAAATCTCCGTTACCATGGTTTCCCCGGCCGCGGCTGTCTTCCTCCCTCCTTTTCGATCTCTCTTCTTTGTGGATTTGCCTCATCATTCCCTTTATCTGGTCTGTTCCCCCCTTGTACAGAAGTGCACCTCCGCCAAAAACAACTATTGCCGCTATAATAATAATATACATTATAAGACCTGGTTCGAATATTTCTTTTGTCTCACTAACTGTGATATCTTTTGGTGCTGCGATCTCCACGGTACCATAGTCATCCGGCCCCAATGCATCCGACCGAGATACTCCTAGATAAACTGTTCCTTCAAGCAGCTGTGACGCCTGAACCACAATGGTATCATTTACTGCAGGTCTATATTTCTCCACAGGCAGCTCTTTCCAGGTTATGAGGTCGGTTGAACTCCACACTACAAGCTCGGAAACGTCCATACCTGCCGATTCGGAGATCCCCACTTCGATGACGAAATCACCTTTGGCCTTCATGGGGATGGATGTAATATTGAGAGGCCCCGCATTATCGGCTCTTCTACCCATTGGATCTACAGCCTCATGTGGGTAAATCATATCCGCAGTTTCATCCGCATATTTCAACCCCAAGGGCTGTGAAAGTAAAATAACAGCCAGTGCTGAAATGATGATAATGGCCATTTTCCAAGTGAATGTTTTTTCTCGACTCTGCATTTGTTCACTCCCCTTTTCCCGCGTCCAAACTGGGTCCCCCTGTGATTTCCTTATCTTTTTCCGAATCACTTTTTCTCTGCCTTTTCAATTGTAATTGCTGCCGTTTTCTATCCATGGATTCGGTTCTTCTTTGTACTTCCCTTCTTCCCAGCCGCGATAAGAATACACCGCCAACCATGACGAGGGCCACAACGATTGAAACCGAACAGATCACTGTCCTAAGGTTGGATGGGTATTCCACCTCGATCTCCATGGTGATCGTGTGGTTCAGGCTATTATTATCGGTGACTGTCAGGGTCACAATGTATTTTCCTTCCTTTTCGTAACTGAAATTCGCTATAGCCGTATCGGCATCCACATCGTTTGTCTTGTCCCCGTCCCCGTCCGAATCCACATTTGCATCGAAATCCCACCTGTAAGAGATGATCTCCCCGCCATCAACGGAAGATGTTGATGCATCGAACCTTACCATCTCTCCCGGCTCTGCATGCGCAGGAGCTTTGATAATCGCCTCTGGTCGGGATGGCTCTTTTGAGGGCTCTTCAGTAACGGTTATTGGAAGGTCCAGAGTTATTTTACCCTTTTCATATTCTCCGGTTATGAAAAGCTTGTGTTCACCTGTTTTTACGCTTTTATCAATGAAAACAGTAATTTCAATGATTTCAGTAACACCATCCTCTACCACGGGATCCGTATCATCCATCGAGAGATAGGCACCGTCGAGACCGGTATAATCGATGGAAACTGATACGGGCACATTGCCTGTGTTCTCAATGGAAATATTAAAATGAGCAGTTTCACTCTGTTTAATAAATAGTCTCGATAAATTGTCCATTATTTCCATCGCAATTTCAATTCTGGGTTCGAATGAGACATTGATATCGAACTTCCATATACCGTTTATGCATTTCCCTTCCAGTGTGGGGGTGGTTGGAATGACCTTCCAGTAATAGGTAGCGATATCACCAAGATCGGTCAATGGATACCATGTATTCCCGGTAGTGGCAACTTCGATGATGTTATCCGCCCTGGCCCCGAGATATATATGATAGGTGGTGTCCTCTCCGACGTTCTCAGACATCCATGTCAGGTTCACCTCCGTCTTATTTAGTGTTATACCATTAAGGGGTGCCTGTAATGTTACTTCGGGCACGCTGACTTCAGTGTCCACTGTAAAGGACCAGAAGTTTTCAGGAGTGGTGCCGAAGAGCTCACCGTCGAAAGCTTTTACGTACCAGTAATAGGTGGTGGAATCCTCCAGTCCCTTTATGAGAATGTGGTTGAGCCTTATGTCACGGGTATGCAGGGCCGGGGGTTGTGTCTCTCCAAGGTAGAGGTCATAGGATATTTCGGACGGGTCGTTATCTATGTCACGGGGGGTCCAGGTGAAGTTCACATTCACCTCTCTCACTATTGAGCCGTCCTTGGGATGTGGAGCTTCGACCTCCGGGAGATCGTTCATCGGGGCGACTGTGACAGGGATCGTGATAATACCAGTTTCCATGGAGTGATTGTTCTGCTGGCGGGCAAATAAATTGATTTCGGTTTTACCGTTAAAGTCCTTCGACGGAGTGATTGTGATCCTTGTGTCGTTGCCCACAGTTGCCGAAATATTATCATCGGAAGTGGAGAGTATCAGTTCCAAGGTGTCTCCCTCGGCATCGAACAGGTAATCATCGAGAGAGAAATCGGTTGTATGCATGTTGTCCTCGACCAGGGAAAGTGCCGGAGGAACTCTGGACCAGACCGGACCATCGTCCACATTTATTACGGAGATGTTTATGGGATCGGATGAGATGCTCAGACCGAACGAATTGGTGCAGTTGACAATGATTTCTACGTTCCCGGTCCAGTTAACGACCAGCTGAGCTATGTCAATCTTTGAACCGTTCAAAACCACGGTTATGTTAATGTTGTCCGAAATGGATTCCATGGCATATCTGGAGGGCCATCTCCCTGCATAAGTGTCGAAAAAATATTCTGCCAGATCGATAATATTGTCTTGCGGAGTGTCTTCTGTGACATTTATTAATGGAGGGAAATCCTTGAGCAGCTGAGGAGCAATGATCTCTCCGGAGGGTGTCCAGTTAACTCCCCATTCATGGAGGACCGGACTTCCCAAACCATCGGACAGGAATGAAGCTTTCAGGTAGATACGTCCGTGTTTGGCAGGATGAATGTCCCCTATGAAGATTGCCTCCGAGCCACCTGATGCCGTTTTCATTGTCAATATGTCTCCGGTGGTGTTGTCGTGCACCGTTATATTAATAAAATTTTCATCCGGGATTGAGGAGTTAATTCGCAAGGTATGCCAGAAATTGCCTTCCGGGAGTTCGACGGGGAGGGACACTACCGATGCGGGAATGCTCAGGTTTATTATTCTAACGTTTCCTGAGATCATGACATTGGTACTTTCACCTATTTTTTCATCCCGTATAAAACTGTCTCTCCAGGTATTTTCCTTAATCCAGTCGACCCCCCACATCGTTAAACCTGGTGTCTCGCTACCATTACCTGATAGGGCCGCTCGAAGCCGAATTTTCTTGATTCCCATTACATTCAGACCAGTAAGGTCGATATTGTTGCCTGTCAATGCCAGGTAGCCTATGATTGTCGAATTGAACTCATTTTCCACCGATATATTGACATAGGTATCGGAAGGTTCGGATTTATTAAGGGAGAGGTAAGACCAATACATATCATCGGGTAGGCTGAGAAGTGGAGAATGGATAATACCAGAATTCCGAAAATTTTCAAACTGCCTCGCAATCTCCTGAGAACTCAGGGTACGATTCCAAACAGCAACCTCGTCGATCCGTCCTTCGAACCAATCCGAAAAAGAGGTCCCGTTCCATAAACATCCAATATGAAGAGAGTCCGCTATAGTGATATTGTCCGTGGTGTTATCGCTGATGTTTCCTTCCCTGATCCCGTCCACATAAAGGATTATCTGGTCCGCCGATGTATCTCTCACCAGTCCTACATGATGCCATTTCCCATCAACGACGTTGGTAACGCTATCTATCCTCCCGACCGTCGCATTGTCACCTACAAGTACTGTCACCTTGTGTGTAGCTTCCTCGTTTATGACCATGGCATAGCCCTGTGTTGTGTCTCCGAACCATCCCTTGGCAAATATACTTTGATTAGTGGAATTGCTTGTATTGAACCAAGCGGTTACAGTAAATGAATCGTTCTGGTTGACATCAAAGCTTGAGGAATTCTCGAAGTGGATTTGATCGTCAATCCCGTCGAACAACAGAGAACTGCCGAATTTCCCCTCTGTCCAATTGGCGCCACCGCTAACGTTCCCGTTGTTACCATTCGCAGTCCCGTCATGAGCTGTATCGCCGCTTGTCTCGTTTAAGTGCCACAATCCGCTGCAGTTGCGGTAGGGTATTATCTCATTCTCGGCAATTCTTAAAATCCCTTCTTCCAAGGATACGTTGGTACTGTATTTGATACTTCCATTATCCTGAAACTCATCGTACCATGAACCCCCGAAATCGTCATTTTCCAGTTCGGAACTCCTGGTTGTTTCCTTGAATTCCTCGACCTCCATCCCTTTTTTCATTCCGGCTTCAGATGCGTTATTTTCCATACTTACTGTCGGTGCACCGGCAGAGATCGCGTGGACCTCAGCAATCCCGGTTGAGTTGGTAATGTGGGGAGAATTTGCTAAATGAAACCCCGAAAGAATCCGGGTCAGCACCAGAATGATTATCACGAGAGTAATGCGTTTCATATTCCCGGCCTTTTTTCTTCCATATTGCAGAATATTGAAAGTTTTTTTTTAACGGAATGAAAACCACAAGATCATATTTCCAAGATAGCAGTAAGTTTATTTGTAATTATTTCCTAGAGTAGTATGTTATTCAGAGGAATCGACCCCCTACGGATCTCGATTTCGCGAACATTGTCACAACTGGAAGCTTCAACACCCGGAGTAAACCTGTGGGTTTACGAGGGTGAAGTGAATTTACTAATTCACGACTCATTTTGTCGAGCTTCGCATTTATAACAATATTCTACCTATCAATGGATTTAATATTAAATAAATGTTATGTATTAAGCAAAATAGCGGTTATAACCGCCGTTTTCATACATGGGGGTTCGTATTATACGTCCATGTGGTAAAAAATCTCCGGTCTATTTCATTTTAATCGTGTATATTTCTCTTTAAAAAAGATAGATGAGTAAATTGCTATATACAAGCACAAATTATAAGAAACAAATATTTAGACATGTGGTGGTTTGATGAACCGGAAAAAAGTGCTGATACTTGGAGCGGCCGGAAGAGATTTTCATAATTTTTTAACCTATTTCAAGGATAATGACGATTATCGCGTGGTGGCTTTTACAGCCACTCAGATACCGGATATTGACGATAAGACATTTCCCGCCGCCATGGCTGGCTACTTGTACGGGGAAGGTATACCTATAGTCTCCGAAAGCGAGATGGAGCATCTTATCAAGATTCATGATGTGGATGAATGTATTTTGGCATACAGCGACTTACCATATGATAGAGTCATGAGCATAGCTTCAAGGGTCAATGCGGCAGGAGCGGATTTCAGGTTAATGGGGGCAAAGACCACAATGATCCGATCCGGAAAGCCTCTCATCTCCATATGCGCCACCAGAACCGGGTGCGGTAAGAGCCAAACCTCTCGTGCGGTGATAAATATTCTCAGGTCTCTTGGTAAAATAGCAGTTGCAATAAGACATCCCATGCCCTATGGTGATCTCCAGGCCATGGAAGTGCAGCGTTTCGAAACATACGACGATCTGGATAAGCATGATTGCACAATTGAGGAGCGTGAGGAATATGAACCTCATATAGACAATCAAACGGTGGTTTTCGCAGGAGTGGATTTTAAGAAGATCCTTCGAGAAGCGGAAAAGGAGGCGGACATAATCATTTGGGATGGCGGTAATAACGATTTTTCATTCTATCACAGCGATCTCTATATCACTGTATTGGATCCGCTTCGGGCGGGTCACGAACTTTCCTATTATCCCGGTGAAACCTCCCTAAGAATGGCCGACGTAGTTATCATAAACAAGGTTGATGCCGCCGAGGATTCCGATATAGAGAGAGTACGGGAGAATGTAAAACGTATTATGCCCAACGCTGCCCTCATAGAGGCCGAGTCACCGGTGACAGTAGATGATATCCCGGCTATTCAGGGAAAACGCATTCTTGTTGTGGACGACGGTCCTACTCTCACACACGGGGGAATGGCATTCGGCGCAGGTTTCGTTGGCGCGATGAAAGCTGGTGCCGGGGAAATAATCGATCCACGAGAATTCGCCACGGGCTCCTTACAGGATTTGTTCACGAAATTCCCCCATCTCAAAAAGGTACTTCCTGCAATGGGTTACAGTGTGGTGCAGTGCAGAGAACTGGAAGAAACCATCAACGCATCCGATGCCGATGTAGTGGTATCCGGCACGCCAATAGACCTACGACGGGTAATCGATCCAAATAAGAGAGTGGTGCGAGTCAGGTATGAGTTGAAACCGGTCAAGGGCCCCAAACTTGAGGATATTCTTTTAGGATTTGTCAATGAAAAATGCACCTGATCCCTCCAATGACAAATTGTTTCAGTATTCGTATTTTTTACCCAGGAGGGCCGCGATATTTTGCATTATCTTGCCGGTGACCTCACGGGTTGCTTTTTTGTCGTCCCCTCTCCCATAATATTCATTGAAATAGAGGGGTTCGCCGAATACAACTTTCGCCTTCAAAAACTTTGGGAACCTTTTCCCCCTGGCCAATATGTTCCATGTGTTGAATATCGCCACAGGGACAACAGGCACCTCAGCCTTGAGAGCCACTCTTGCGACACCGGTATGACCTTTTCCGAGTTTCTCTCCTTCGAACGTGGTACCTTCGGGAAAGAAAACCACAGCCTTCTTTTTTTTCAGCGCGTTGATGGCATTCTGCAGCGCTTCATGATCGCCTTTTCCTCTTTCCACCTCTATCTGACCGGTGGCTGTGAAAAGGAATCGGCCAAAACGGTTACTGAAGAGTTCGGTTTTCGCAAGATAATGAAGCGGTCTCCACATGGATGCGCACAATATTACGGGATCGTAGTAACTGCTGTGGTTCGACGCCAGAATCACGCCCTGTTTCTTGAGAACGTTCTCCCGCCCGATCACTTCAGTTCTGTGAAGTAATGCGACAAAATAGGAACCTAGAAAATGCAGGGTCCGATATAACCAGGTCATAGATGCACCTATTCTACCTTAACGAAAAGAGTATCCTTGAAATCATTAAAAAAACTACCGTATTCATTTTTCGTATGTCCTACTCCATATTGCTGTTTCACTTCCTGTGCCATTAACGTTTTCGGGAAAGAACACATGAATCATCTAGCTTCACACTTCCGTCTGAGCTCTGTTTTGAGTGAAATATATTTATAGGATTACCGGGCATTGCTCGTAAACCGATTACCTGGTGAACAGTACTGATTCCCAAGTGGGTGGAAAGTACGACTATCAACATACTGTAAAGATTGTGGGAATAAGATGACCAAGCACATCACAGATATTTTTGCGGATACTTTCAATAAAGCTTATGAGAAGAAGCTTCTTGAGATGGTGAAAGGTGGGAAGATACCTCATCATCTGGCTATAATAATGGATGGTAACCGGCGTTACGCAGAGAGCAGGGGCGATCCTCCTATCATGGGGCACGAATACGGAAGGGAGAAACTGAAGGAACTGCTGCAGTGGTGCCTGGATCTGGATATCAAGGTCTTAACGGTATACGCTTTCTCTACCGAGAACTTCAACCGTACTGCTGAGGAAGTGAACACTCTCATGAATATGTTTGCAGAGAATTTTTACAAATTCGCCGAGGATGAAAAAGTAATGGAATACGGTATCAGATTAAGAGTGCTGGGTGATCCGAACGTCCTTCCCAAAACAGTACGGGAGTCAATAGAAAATGCCGTGGAGAAAACCAAGGGCAATGAAAATTATTCATTCAACATGGCAGTCGGATACGGCGGACGGGAGGAGATAACCAACGCAATGAAGAAAATTGCTCGCGACATCGAGGCAAAGAAGATCAAGGTGGAGGATATCGACAAGGATCTCATATCTTCACATCTCTATACCCATGATCTTCCTGACCCGGACCTGATCCTCCGGACCAGCGGAGAGGTGAGGCTGTCGAACTTCCTGCTGTGGCAGCTGGCTTATTCCGAGTTCTATTTCACGGACGTTTACTGGCCCGGTTTCACCAAGATCGAGTTTTTACGTGCGATACACTCTTACCAATTGCGATTACGGCGATTCGGGAAATAATTTTTTTACGAAACAAAATGAAGGATCATAGAGGTGAGGGAGTTCTGAAAGGATTGACCACAACCGGCATCGACCTTGACTTGGCGGATATAATGGATCCCAACGATCCCCGGATGAGAAAATTCAGGAGCGATCTACTCGGTATGGATTATTCTGAAAAGGAATTAAGAGCCAATGAGCTCAGCAAACGTTACGGTTTCAATCCCACCCAGTCGAGAAAGATTTCTAGGGTACTGAATGAACTGGCAAAACGAAATTTGTGGAGTGAATCGACGGCGGCAACCAAGTCAGTTTCTGGGAGTGACGGGAATGTATCCATTGACGGCCCTTCCGAGGACACTTCTGATTTTGCCACAGCCGCGCCTGGTCCACGGATAGTAAAGAAGAAGACGATCTGATGAAAAACCACTTTTTATACCCTCCGGCCCCAAATCCCCCCCCCAAAAAGCGGCCCAAAACTACTTTTTTGGAAAAAGCAGCCCAAAAAAAGAAGAGAAATGTGATTTCAAGATGGCAAAAAAGAGGGAGGAAAGCAATACAATATGACAAAAAAAGATGAGGTTTCATACTTTATTAACAATAAAAAATAGGACATAAAGTCAGCGAACAGTCAATTGAACAGGAAACTTAATATTGTGTAAGTATTATCGTCAACTCCCGTTGATATCTATGAAGTTCATCATAGTAACGGGCGGTGTTCTTTCCGGTTTGGGCAAGGGAGTCATTACTTCTTCTCTCGGTCTTTTGCTTAAACAGTGCGAATACAAGGTTACGGTCGTGAAGGTTGATCCCTATCTGAACGTTGACGCGGGTACCATGAATCCCTTCGAGCACGGCGAGGTGTTCGTTCTTGACGATGGGACCGAGGTCGATCTGGATCTGGGTAACTACGAGCGTTTTTTGGATATGGAACTTACCGGTGAGCACAATATCACCACCGGCAAGGTCTACAAGGCCGTGATCGAGAAGGAGCGGAGAGGCGATTTTCTCGGTGCCACGGTCCAGATCATTCCACATATCGTAAATGAGATAATCGAGCGTATCGAGCGGGTGGCTGAGGATACCGGATCAGATATAACTCTGGTGGAGATGGGCGGAACGGTGGGGGATATCGAATCCATGCCCTTTTTGGAGGCGGTAAGGGAGTTGAAGAACAAACACGGCAGAGAGAACGTTCTGGTGGTGCATGCAACCCTGGTACCGGTTATGGGTGTTGTTGGGGAGCAGAAGACCAAACCGACCCAGCATTCCGTGAAGGAATTGATGCGAATCGGAATTCAGCCGGATATTATCGTGTGCAGATCCACCGAACCTCTGGAGGAGAGGTCGAAGAAGAAGATCTCGCAGTTCTGCAATGTACAGGAGAATGCGATTTTCACCTCTCACGATGTAAAGATAGTGCATCAGGTACCGCTGTTGTTCGAAGAGCAGAAGGTCACTTCCGTTGTCGAAAAGAAATTGAAGCTTATTCCAAAGGACCCCGATCTTGTCCAATGGAAGGATTACGTGGCGAGATCGACATCCCCCAGCGAAAGGGTGCGGATCGCTCTTGTGGGCAAGTACACAGGTCTGAAGGATTCCTACATCTCCCATTTGAAGGCGCTGACGCATGCAAGTGCTGCTTTGGGTGCAGTTCCCGAGATAGTATGGTTCGATTCCGAGAAGGTGGTGCGGGACGGAGAAAAAAATATTGGCTCGGGACTTGCAGCTTTGGAGGATGTTGACGGTATCTTGATACCGGGCGGTTTCGGTTTCAGAGGAATAGAGGGAAAGATAGAGACGGCGAGAATAGCCAGGACCAAAGAGATACCGTTCCTTGGAATCTGCCTGGGATTTCAGGTCTCGGTGATCGAGTTCTCACGTAACGTTTTGGACCTGCGAGGTGCCAACAGCAGCGAATTCGATTCCGGGACGGAACATCCGGTCATCGACCTGCTGCCGGAGCAGATGGATGTGGATGCAAAGGGGGCAACCATGCGGAGAGGGGCGCATTCGGTTCTGATAAGGAGCGGTACCATGGCTCATGATATTTATGGGGCTGGAGTAATTAGGGAGCGGCATCGTCACCGCTACGAGGTCAATCCAGAATACATAAAGATGATCGAGAATGCGGGTTTTAAATTCTCAGCCACTTCGAAGGACGGAGTGAGGATGGAGATCGGAGAATTGAAGGGATCATCATTTCATGTGGGTTGCCAGTTCCATCCAGAGTTTTTAACAAGACCCACCAGACCCGCGCCGCTGTTCTTGAGGTTTTTAGAGGAAGCATTGAAGCGGAAACGGGGATAGGAAGAGTCGTTGTGATCTATTTTCATTGTTTTTATACAGAAAGTTTAATATAATGAACGTTCGCTTAATTTGCTGAACGATAATTCAATATAATGAACGGTGAGAATATGTTCGATTTCTTCAGCAAATATGCATATTGGAAAGTGCTTCGTTACTTCGCGCTGAATTCATCTTCGAAGGTCTATGTTAATGAACTTTCACGTAAACTGATTATAAGTGCCGGGATGTGCAGTATAATTCTGAGAGAACTCGCGGCCTCAAAAATATTAGTAAAGAAAAAACGGGGAACTGCACATTTTTACTGTCTGGAGAATAATTATTTAACCAACGAATTGAAGCGGTTTATAGGGTTGTTCCACATATCCCGGAGCGGGTTGGTCGAAAGAATAAGTTCCGGAGTATCATCACCTATTTCCATTGCACTTTATGGAAGTTATGCCGCTGGAGACTTCACCGAACAAAGCGACATTGATATCCTTCTTATAACTCAAGAAAAAACACAAGAAAATTTCGTGGAATTTGAGAATACGTTGGATATCGAAATAAATATGGAGAAATTCACTGTTGGTCAATGGTTAAAAATGAAGAAAGAGAAACATCCCTTTTATGAAATGGTACGGAGAGATCACGTTTTACTTTATGGTGGTGAACTACCATGAATATAAAAAATTGTTTCAAAAAAGGATTGCTGAGAAAATGTGATTTTTCCAGTGAGATCGCAGCCAAAGAGATAGAGAATGCAAAGAGGCATTTGAAAAATGCATCACACTGTTTTGAAGATGAGATATTTGATTTGGCCATAGTATCGGTTTATACTTCGATGTTCCATGCAGCAAGAGCAATACTTTTTAGAGACGGCATCAAGGAGAGAAGTCATATATGTGTAATGATCTATATCAAGGAGGAATATTCCCATCTTAAAGAATATGCCACTATACTGGACACCTATCGACGAAGCAGGCATACAATGCTTTATGGTATCGATGTTGATATGATTGCAGATGACGCAAGTCAAGGGATAAGTTTGGCTGAAGAATTCATAATTGCCATAGAAAAAGAGTTAAACGTAGGAAGTCAAGACAAAGGTGAAGATAACTCGAAAATAACCACATAATATTACTCAAATCTTTTCCAGTATCGATGAGTGGACGAAAATATCCTATTTCCATTTAGGTTTCTTAGATATTATTCTTTTAGAAAGTGTGTTCCAGTATTGGTCGGATATGAGGTAATTATATATGCCACATAATATCATAATTCTATATAGTGGTGGTGTATCAGGAGTGAAGTTACAACGATTCAACTTAGGAAGGCGACTCGCGATGAACTCCGAGAATTCGGGATAAAAGGAGAATCCTATGTTGATGTTATCCACAAATTGATGGATGCCGGGAGAAAAATAGCATTTTTTGAAGATATTGACCGCATACTTGAGACAGAGGAGTTTGTTCCACTTGACACGTAAAGACGGGAACAAAGTGACTGTCTTCTTGGTAAAGTTGAGCCAGAATGGGTCGGCTTTACGAGTAAAGACACACCTGATGCCATGTCTAACGTGACAAGTGGTGACTTGTCAAGATATGAGGTTTTCCTTTCTGAAACTGCCAGACTGCAACTCAAACGTTTGCCTGCCGATTTACAGGAACGTATAAAAGTAGCGTTAGCCGAGTTGAATGATTCAACGGAATCGACCCTTTGGGATCACGATTCCGCGAACATTATCAAGCTGCAAACATCGACTTTTTGTCGAGGTTTGCACCATGGACAATATGATCCATATAGGCCGCGATCAAAAGCAGATATCAAGAAAATAAAAGGGCCAAAAAGAGACTATTATCGACTAAGAATCGGAAATTTCAGAGCAATGTACGTAGTTGAAGGAAACAATGTTAAGGTGGCAAAAATATTAGCCCTAAGTACTGCTTATAACTGGATTGATTGATGTATTAGCCTTTATGGATGTCTCTAACCACTGGTTATACTTGAGTTTATGAATAAATTTCCATGTTTATTCAATGTGAGCCTTGGCGTGGATACAATCATCGTATCCCAAAAAAAGATAAATTGAAGAATAATTACAAATGTTTAAATATTCTCACGACTAATGATAATGTATAAGGGTGTGAAAAAATGGAAGGACGATTCACAGCAGTTTTTGAAAAAGACGGGGATTGGTGGATCGGGTATGTCGAAGAGTTACCCGGCGCTAATACGCAGGGAAAAACATTGGAGGAAGCCCGAGAGAATTTAAAGGAAGCCATAACGCTGGTCCTTGAAGCAAATCGGCAAATAACACTGGAAGAATTAGAAGGAAAAGAGTTCATCCGAGAGGAAATTATGGTGACCGCATAATGAAGCGACGTATATTAATTTCACATCTTGAGAAACATGGATGTGTGTTTCTTCGGGAAGGGGGGAATCATACGATATTTATTAACCCGGTTTTAAAAAGGGTTTCCTCCATTCCAAGGCATACCGAAATATCAAATTTCTTGGCAAGAAAAATTTGTAAGGATTTAGGAATCCCCTTACCGTGATGCGCGTCAGCGTTCTCAAGGAAAAGTAAGTGTTCCCCGTAAATGTGTAATCATCTTACCATAGAAAATAAGTAGTGGGTGGGACAATATATTACACAAATTATTCTCTTGGGGGTATAAAATAGATAATCATCAATTATGGCTCCTCATTGATAGAGGAGGCATGGGTGGGGGTGGGAAATTACCATATAAACAAGTGATTTATGGAATAGAGGAATGGGGGAAATTATTTAGAGGAGACGATACCTATTTTAAATATGATCGTTATAATATATTTCATTATGCTGTTTTTGTGAATGAATATGAAACGGATGCTTTTTTTTCAAAATCAGGATACGGCGAGTTTGGAGGTGATTATTTTCTAATAGCTAATGTAGACTGGAAAGCAAATGCACCAATCTTCGATTCATCTAGTAAGGCAGTTAGACAAGCTAGTATTTTTATGCATGAACTAGGACATAATTTATGATTATTCTAAAAAAATGATGGAACTTATCCAGATCCACCCCTTGAAGGCGATGGAGAAATGCCGATATTTTGGGGACAATATTTCTCTCAAACCGTTATGAATTATTATTGGTTATTTAAAATAGTAAAATATACAAATAATGAATGGAATATGGTGAAAGAAAGATTGAATTATTTTACTCTATCCGATTAATGCCGGAGAATCTACAAATGACAAATAAAGAAACAAAACAAATAGTGAAAGTATATATAATTCCTGTTATTATAATCGCTATTTTAGGGTGTACATTTATATTTTTTATGTTTTTTATTGTTAGTTGGAATGATGTTTTATTAGCTAGGCCTCCTTTAGATTTAAGTATAAAAGATGCTAATAGCACAACTGAAATGATTGAAAATAACATTTTATTTGAGAAGGGAGAAGAGATCATAGAGTTAACTCAAACCAACGGAGAACCTATTGAATGGAACGAATTGAATATTATATCAACAGTTCAGCCTTATAAAAAATCTATTGAAATGGAAGTTCTTTCAATATCGGGAATTCCATTTCAATTGCGTAAAATTTCAAAAACGGGCGATACAATATTAATTGGAATAAAATATGAATCTGATAATGGTCTTATTAAGAAAAATGATATTATCCATTTAGACATATATAACAAATTGCATTATGTTTGGACGTCTCCTAATGATATTGAAGTATTATGAGAGAAATCCAACCAATTATTTCATAAACAGTTGTAGCCGAAAAGAAAATTTCACAGCCTATTGGCTTATATTCCCCCTGCGTTATCGCTAAACGTCTCCGATCCGGGCCGGTGGGGGCCGTCAGATGAATCGGTGAATCAAGATTCACCTTCACCCGTAGATTTCGGAAACGAAATCGAGGGTGTAGCAACACCGGAGGAGTTGCGTAATGAAATGGTCATCCTCGAAACCAGACGGTTTCTGCGGACAGGGGGGAATTCATGCAGACTGTAGAGAATCGCCCGAAGATTTCCCACAGAATCAAAGATGCTTGAGGAAACAAGTTTTTCCATCATCCTCGGCGGGTATACCAACAGGTCATGCTTGAGGATATGGCACAGTGGGAGTTTTCCAGATAATCATTTATATACATAATGGATTATAGATAGGATAAGGTGATACTTATGTTGATAAAATTTGAAATCTACAATGATGGAGAGTACTGGTGTGCTAGGGGTATCGGTGAGGATATTTTTACTCAGGGTGAAAACCTTGATGAGCTGATGAAGAATATCGAGGAAGCTGTGGCACTCCATTTCGAAGACGAAATTGCCACCGGTGAATCAATAAAGGTATTATCTATCTCCGAAACCGAGGTGGGTGAGGTTGTCAAAGCTACCAGTGGTTAGTGGGAAAAAGCTAATAAAAATGTTGACCCGACTGGACTATGAGATTATGAGGCAAAGAGGTAGCCATGTGAGATTACGAAAGGTTACAACCGTGGGTGAACATAAGATCACAGTGCCGGATCATAAAGAAATTGCTAAGGGTACCTTAAATGATATATTATCAAAGGTGAGTCTATGGAATGGAATTTCCAAAGATGAAATAATCAGACTTTTAAAAAGATAGAACAATAAAATACCACATTTTTAAATCATCTTTTCCTGCCCCCATTCCCCCCTGCGTCATCGCTGAACGTCTCCGATCGAGTGGCCTCGGTTCCGAAGACAGGGGGAACGACTGGGGAGTGTAGTCGCACCAGGACCTGGGTGTGGCGGGTCCGGTTCGGTGCCCACTAACGTTCCGTTGCATTGAAATGCAACTGCACCCTCGGAATCCTCATGGATTCCTACGGACGTAACCAAACGAAGAGTTGCCGTGGGCCAGATATGGAACGAAAATCAATGGTATAACAGGGAGATTTCGAGTCCATATTCAGAGTACCAGACGTTAAGGATGCTTCTAATAATTCTTATTCAACCTATTTCCTACCGTACATATTGGGTATCCTAAGAATCTCCCTGCTGCTCTCATCCGATACATTGATCTCGTTGATGACAATTTCTTCCCTGCCCAAATCCATCAAGTTGAACGATGGGTGGGTGCGCCCTTTGAACCTGCGCGAGGTGGCGGTGCCGGCAGTAATAATAAAAGTGTCTTCAAGCTTCCATACCCATGGTAGGTGCTTGTGACCGGAAAGGACGAAATTCACTTTTATATCGGTACACAATTTCAACAACTCACCAGCGTCAACGGCGATGTTTCTCTCTCTACCGGTGCCCGGAACGGAGATCAGATGATGGTGCAGACAGAGTATTTTTATTTTCTCTTTCGCGAGCATTTTTTCCCTTATCATATCATAATTTTCGCGCCCCACGTGACCCTCGGTGAGGTCGGGCTCCGTGGAATCCAGACCCAGAATGACCACTTCATCGTTCTCAAAATATGGAAACCTCGTTCCGAACAGTTCCTCGAAAATAAGGTATCCCATGTTCTTGGAGTCATGGTTCCCCGGAACGATAATTTTTTTTACGTCTCCGAATCTATCCACGAACGCCTTTGCCTTGTCATATTCATACGAATGCCCCTTGTCGGTGAAATCTCCGGTTATCAGCAGGACTTCCGGTGATATCGAGGATATTATTTTCAAGAGATTTTCACCCCATTCGGGAATGAAGTTGCTTCCTGTCATGTGCAGGTCCGATATGTGAGCTATTTTCATGATTCTGTCACCTGTTCCATCATGCTACGGCTTCAACATGAAAACGTTTCATGTCATCAACTTTGATCAATACCTTTTCTCCTTTCTGGAATTTCAGAGCATTTGCCAATTCGGCAGGTATCCTCAATATAAGATTGCTACGAATCTGCCCCAATTTCACTTCGTATTCCTTGTGTAGCACTTTGTTCACTAACAGAAAACGATGTGCCTGTTCGGGATCAAAATATTCTTCGCCGCAGGAACATTTCCATCCATCAATGTCGTATCCTTGAAATCGCAATTGAGCTTTTTGTGCGATCTTACCACAAGATACACACGTCATTCCTTCTTTTTTCATGTTTTCACCTTAAGTAATGATGTTTTTCCCAAATGAGTTATTACCCATACATCTGATTCAAGTGAAATGCTATGGGACTTGGCGACTACTACCCTTAATGTCTTCCCCTTCCGGTCCAAGCATTTTTCTCTGATTTCTTTGGATCTTTTTCCTTTCTGACAGTCATATCCATTTTCCAGTATGAACTTTAATTCGTATCCATCCATCCCTTCCTTGTACATCCCTGTTATTGCCGCTCGCGTAGGAACCAAAGATAATCCTTCATAGAGAGGATAAATTGTTATCATTCAACTGAGTATGTTATAGGCATACGTTATATAAATATGTTTTTAACATATGTTAACTTGTTTAATTATTCAGGTCATGGATAATGCAATTTTCTTTGTTTTATATGGAGACGCTGATATTTCGTAAAAAATAAATCTATATAAATCAACCACAAACGGAAAAATCCGGACCAAAGTTTAATAATGCTCACTGCGGATTTCCAGCTCATAATGTTCCTGCTGCACTCCTACGACCTGACGAAGCGTTTCGCACTTACAACACTGAAACTGAGATACAGAAATTCGGTTCTCGGATTTTTCTGGTCGGTTCTCAGTCCTCTTTTTATAATGATCGTTCTCTCCGTTGTTTTCATTCATTTCTTTCCGGACCGCTTCGACGTCAAGGTCCCCTACCCGGTCTTTCTCATCGTGGGCCTTCTCATGTGGCGTTTTTTCACATACGGAACCACTTCAGGACTTCATTCTATTACCAACAGCGCCCATATAATAAGAAAAGTATATTTTCCCCGAGAGATACTCCCACTTTCCGCCGTCATCACCGCTCTCGTAACCGCAATTCTCGAATTCGCCGTTTTTTTTGTACTGATAATATGTTCCTCGTTCTTTTTTGAGCTGGGCGAGTTCTCCTTCGGTCCCGCAGCAATAATTTTCATCTATTTTCTGTTCGTGGAATTTATCCTTGTCCTGGGCCTCTCCCTCATACTATCCTCCGTGTACGTGCTGTTCAGAGACATTTCGCACATCTGGGAAGTAGTGGTATTCGCCGGATTCTTCGCCACGCCCATATTCTATCCCATGAGCATTATTCCGTACCAGTACGAAAGGTTCCTACACCTCAATCCCCTATCCGACATTATCACTGGGGCTCGTGAAGTCCTGGTCTACGGAAACGTCCCCGGTATCAAGGTTTTCATCTACCCGCTGGCGGGATCTCTTTTCATTCTTCTTGTGGGAATTAGCGCATTCAGGTTTCTCGAAAAACGCATAGCGAAGGAGGTGTAATTGATGGCGGCAGTGGAAAAAAAACATACCCGATCTGAATCAGATTGCAGACCTGCCATTGCCGTCAGCGACCTGAATATCTCCTTTCGAGTTCCCTCTGAAAAAAAGAGAAACCGGCTTTCTTTTCTTAAGGACAATCTGCTGCCTGTTTCCTTCAAGACCAGTGAACTTAGAGCTCTCCGGGACGTTTCTCTTGAAGTGGATCAAGGTGAATGTGTTGGTATAATCGGTGAGAACGGCTCGGGAAAGAGTACCCTTCTCAAAGCGATCGCCGGAATTTTGATACCTGATTCCGGGACCGTCGTCACAACAGGGAAGATATCGCCGTTCCTAGAGCTGGGAGTGGGGTTTCAGGGTGAGCTTTCGGCCAGGGAAAACATTTTCATTTTCGGCGCCATAATGGGTATTCCTAAGAAAAGAATGGCCTTTCTGCTGCCCGAAATAATCTCATTTGCCGGGCTCGAACGATTCGCCGACGTAAAGATAAAGAACTTTTCATCAGGCATGTACGCACGCCTGTCCTTTTCCTGCGCGGTGAGCGTGGAGCCCGATATCCTGCTCATCGACGAGGTGTTCGCAGTGGGAGATGAGGCATTCCGCCACAAGTGCATAAATAAACTTTTAAAGTTCAAAGCAGAGGGAAAGACCATCGTGGTGGTGTCACACCGCCTGGGTGATATAAAGGTGCTGTGCGACCGTCTAATACTTCTGACCGGCGGTAACGTAGCGGCTTCAGGCGATCCGGATGATGTGATATCATATTATCTCGATTCCTTCGTCTCTGAGGATAAGCAGATTCGCGGGGATACGGAAAGGGAAAGTGCGAAACCAGGGAAATCTCTGTTTCCGAAAAAGGGTAGGAGGGGTGTAAGGACGAAAGGTGAAATGATAAAACGAGTTACGATAGGCAATTCGAACCTGAAAACTGGAGATAACCTAGTCATGGATATCGAATTCGAAGCCGATGTGGATATAGAGGAACCGTACCTAATGATCCAGGTGTTCAGGGAAGACGGTCCGCTTGTTTTTGCCACCAATACCGTAAGGGATTCTTTTACAATTCCGGATGTAGAACGACAAAATAAAATAAGAATATCTTTTCCAAAAATATCCCTTTTGACTGGTGATTATTATATGAATGTTGAACTGTGGGGCGGCCGATTGGTGGAATGTCTCGAAAAGAATGAAAGATGTGCAAGCTTTTCAGTGATAAGCAAAAGCAAAGATGGGACCGGGATCTTAATGATGGAGCACCGATGGGAACTGATCCCCCGTGACGAATTTTAGATGGACTATTCACCCAAGGTACACGATATCGCTCTAACGACATTCAGAAGCTTTCCGTCGTATTTTCTTTTACCGAAACCGTATCCTATCTCCATGGGTGTTATTCTCAGACCGGAAAAATTCGTAATAAACTCCGGGGAAAGAGATTTAAGCAGTGACACGCCGGTGGGAGTTGCCAGTTCTCCTCTCAGCGGTCCGAACTTGAAAGGCATATCTTTCAGTATCTCCATTGTGGCAGGTGCGGGTACCGGAACAACTCCATGGCTGATCTCTATGCTTCCCATACCTACCGAAACCGGAGTCGAAAAGAACCTGAAATCGTTATCCAGGGCGCCAAATTTCTCCAGTAGAAATGCACTTCCGATTATCTCAACGAGAGTATCCGGAGCACCTGTCTCGTGAAGGTGTAGTTCCTCAGGTGTGGAAGTGTGTATCTTCGACTCGGCGCGCAGTATGTGGTCCAGCACTTCGACAGCGTACTTTCTACCTCTTCGACCAAGATCGACGGTGGAGCACCCTTCCTCCAAATACGTTTTCATGTCCCCGCCTTTAACGTGATGATCCAGCTTCCTTTTTCTCGAAACCCTTATACCGGCGGCTCTCATACCGGAAACCTTTTCCCTAAGGATTTCGACTCTGACCTTTCCCATTGCCGCAGTGCTTCTTTCCAATACCGCAACGAGTTCTTTCTCTTCCGCAAATCCCGTAGTGATGGCTAGGTCTGTTAAAGCACCCAGAAACATGTCTCCGGCCACACCCATCTGGACATCGAAAACCAGGTTGAAAAAAGTATTTAGTGAGATGGGACTGCCTCCTAATTGATAATCATCCCGGGATAATGAAAGCTACGGCAAAGGCGATCTGCAGCGCCATGAGCATGAGATACATGTGGACCCATACCGGTGAGTTCTCGAAATGTTTATCCCGTTTCCGTCCTTCCTTTCGGAGCAGGTGAACGATGTATCCTCCCCAGATTATCAGCAAAATTATTCCTTTGGCGGGCTCTGGAAAGAGCACTCTTCCCTCGATCTCCCATGTTGCCACCGGGACCAGTAAGAATGGAATGACGAAGAAGGGTGATATGATTGCTATGGACCTCTTTATCCCGTATACCGCAGGAAGCGTCTTTATCCCGTATTTCTTATCTCCCATTAGATCAGTATAGTCCTTGGTGGTAGCGGCTCCTACCAGAAAGATACCTATTATGGTCCCAACGAGCCACGGGGTAGGCTCGAAAATGCTCCCAAAGATGCACCACGGGGCGACTATTCCAAGCAGGCCTCTTGCCAATCCAATGGAAATATTTGATATCCACAGCCTTTTTTTCAACCTCCCCGGTGGAACGGAATATACAATTGTAAAGATCGCAAGAACGAAGACAAGTCCCGCGAAAACGCCGTTAATCATCAACGACCTGAATAGAACAACACCGTAGAGAATCCAAGCTATGGCCTTTGCCTCGTTCACGGATACCTTGCCGGAGGGGATGGGTCTGCTGGGTTTATTCACCCTGTCAATATCTATGTCGTATACCTGATTCAGAACGTTGCTTGCGGCGTTAAGTATCACCAGCGTTACAGCTCCGTAAATCAGTTGAAGATGATAAACTTCCCATTTTAGAAAGGGGTACGCACCCGAGAATTCGGGTGCTTTCAAAAGTCCCAGGTGTCCCAGAGCCATCAATCCCGCGCATAATCCGCCGATCAGCGGTGCAAGAAGCGTGAACGGCCGCATGAGAATTATGTAGGCTCTAATCTTTACCGGGAGAAACTGTCTTTTTGACACTCTTTTTTTTTCACTATTCGTAGTCATAGAGAACGCTCACCAGGTCAATACTTGTGATAAGGTGTAAGCTCGAAGCAGTATAAATAAGGTATAGTAAAATTAATGGATAGATAGATATATGAACGAAATCTATTGGATACACTGTAGGAAAAGTAAGATACGGATGCATCGGGTATGACAATGCTTTGGTTCCCAAACTATGTGGCCAGTATTAAAATGAAGGCTAAACGTGGAATAATATTGATGATCATGGTGATGTTTATACTTTCGGGGTTTCCGTTGGTAAATGCCGATAATACAAGTTCCGCAATACCCCAATCCGACTATGGTATTTATTCGGATATGAGCGAGCTGATGGCCGAGATGGATGCGAATCGGGATTCCCCTGACATCATAAACGCCTCAGAGAGACGTCTGGAAGAGGAGTTCGCAACCAATGAAATGCCCGCAATCGATCCCTCGGATGAGTTCGAGTTGAAGACACTCGCCCCTCAGGACCCTTACGAGAGAACCCCCACAATATTTGGGGATATGGAGGATTATGAGAATATCTACGGCAAGGATTCAATACTGGAATTTCTAATGGATAGGGGCATTTCCAATTACTATATCTATACAAGATATCAGGGTCGTTATCAATTCACCAGGGATTTCTGGAGAAATATACTCATCCTTCCCATGGACCTCAGTAACGGGGCCGAGATCGATATCGACGAGAATCCCAATACGGGAGACGTTAACGGTAATGAGATATTCGTATCGCTGAAGCCCACGGTCACAATATTAAAAATGCCCACCATTTTCCCATTCAACAGGACGCTGGTGCTGCAGATCGGACTTCGAGTGGAATTCAAAAGGCTTGTACCCACAATTCCATACCCCCTTGCCGTACAGGTCATAAAATATGCATCGTATCAGGAAAAGAACTATATTATCAACATGGGGGTCGATTTTAAAAAAGTACCGTCAAATCTCACAGTGATCCTCTACACCGAAAAGATGAACATCAAACTTGCTCCGGGAGAATTCCTATTGAATTTTATTGAAAATTATCTCTCGGGCAACCCCGGGATCGTGGATGGCGATTCCAGCATACTCTCATCAATGCAAGGCCCATATCACATCAGCTACGAGCTTCCCAAGGAGTCCGCCGAGCTCATCAGTGAAATATCCGTGGGAGTGGGTCTCACCGAGGTATTGAGGGGTGTGAGGGGAAAAGTTTCCTGGCTGATGATGGATATCGAAAACGCCCTGGGGAACGAATTCATTCCAGTTACGGGAAATATGGTTATGGATAGTGAAACCCTGATGTCCCCTATGGACTATGGTATGTGGGAAGGTCGTGACGTCCACGGGAATTTCACGAAATGCAACATCAAGACCAACTATTATGACGAAAGCGAAATTCTCACCTATGCTGCCAGCATGATGAACGACGTTCCCGGGAAATTCAATATCACCGTGGATTATTCCAAGACCGTGAACGGCACAAACGTCACACCAATCAAATACAGGGGGGCGGACCGCATGAGTCACATGGCTTACCGGCACACCCAATTCCTGGAAGGCTTCGTATCTCGCGAATACAGGACCATGGGTATGACCATGGAGCATATACCAAGGGACTTCAATATGGAAATCACCAGCGATATAAATCGGGATATGCCATCGGTCCTTACCGCTAACGCTTCACTCAATATATTGTCACAGATGGTAGACGGTCTAATGGGGTATATAGTTGAAAGGTTTTCGAGGATCGGCCGTGTTATGGGAGGAATGGCCACAGGTGTCACCGACCTTCCCCAGAGGGATGGGTGGATGGAACTGGAGGTCCTCGGTGACGATCATTTCGGTGCGGTGGAATTCTATAGAAGTTCGGACGTTTACCTGGCGCCTGTGGAAGGTAAGAATTTCGATTATCTTACTATGATTAACCGATCAGGATATTTATCGGATTCGACGAACGTATCCGGCCTTGAGCTGCAACCCATGGCCGGAAGAATATCGGGTGTGAACCGCCTTTACATGAATTTTTCAGACGAAGCTCATCTCGGTATGCTTCTCCCGGGAAGGACTAAAGAGGATGAGTTCAAGATGATGTTCAGGGATGGAGACACTCTCTTCCACGTGGGTTTCTCAAATCTTCCAAGGGGATTGGAGATGAACGTGGGACGTGATGAGATGCTGCTTCAAATGGATCGGGGGTCTGGTCCAGTGGTCCACATAGAAGAGATGACCGCGATATACCAGGATCCGGAGCAGTATATGTGCGCCAGGGTAAGTGACGTATCCCACGAGATCCGATACAGGGAAGACGAAGGCACCCTGGAGATATACTCCCCCGTACCGTTCGGCAAAATAGAGTTTTATCTAAGCAATGATACCGGCACACCTTTCAGAGTTATGGAGGGGAATTACGCTCATCTATTCCAGGATCGCGATCGGGTGATCCTGTCAGGACAGGTGCACTCACTGAAACACATCAGGTACAAGCCCGGAGCTCAAGGCAATTTCGTGATGGAGTACGAGAACGAGACCTCGTTCAAGGGATATCTCTACAATAGCATGGACGGTGGAAGCGAAGCGAAGGTATTGATCGATCCACTCCCCAGCAACTTTTCCTTCGATATGCCAGGAGCAATCGGTGACCTGGAGTTCCAGCTTCCGGATATAGTAAACATCACTGGAACAATGGACCTATCCTCTCTGATATCCAGTGCCGCTCTGATGGTGAACAATATTGTATATCTCAGTTCCCGCCTGACCGTGGCTTTCCTGGAGAACATTGGCGGGATATCTCAGGAGGTCAAGTTCGATTACATACTCCAGGAGGGTGAGACCCTGGACATCCTTGGATACTTCAGGAAAGGGGATACTTCCGAACTTCGCAAGGTCCATTGGGTACATGGAATATCGCTATCCCAGAGCGTTAGCGGGGGAACGGTGGGAATGGAAGGGAAATTGTACCTCCAGGGAATGCCAAAAAAGGGCGAGATACGCTCGAACATCACCGGTGACGACGTTACTGTGAATCTTTCCTTCGACGGTTGGAGGCCCGAACACCATTGGTTATTGATAGAGAGTTTTGGTATACAGGACAGGGACGCGGTGGTCTATTTCAACGGATTGAAGACCAATATCGATTTCCATCTCGACATGGACCTTACCACCAATATGAGCATAGGCGGCAAGATCGCCGGAAACATTTCAATGGACTGCTCGTCGAACCCCGGGCAGTTGTACGTTCATTTCATGAAATACGGGGTCATTACCGGGGCTACGGAGATCCTTTTTTCATCGCTGCCCCAAAGCATGAGGATTTCCATTCTCGTATTTGACGAGATCGCTTTCGATTATTCCGCAACTTCTCCCATAGAATATATCTATCTTACCAATTCGCGCTTGATCGATGGAAAATGGTATCATGTGAACGGTCTTATTCATGATGTGGTGAAAAGAATAAAATTTTCCCTGACCCCAGAGTCGGTTTTCGATCCGAAACGCCCCATATTCATACAGGGACTTCCGAGGATTGACCTTTCCACCACCTCAAACGAGGGTAGCCTGGATCTATATTTCAAGGTAGAGGGAAGGGTGATGGGGCTGGTGGGCAATTTTGAATTCCAGGCACAGGACGTTTTAGGCTTTAAAGCTTCTCCCGTAGAGAAGGGTAGCGGTTTCAGTATAGAAAGCGAGGGGATGTCTTATTTCTCGTTATTGGCAACTGATCTTCCGCTTATGGAATCTTTTCGTTTAGGAAATCTTGAAATGCGTGGCTCGGGGTTGGAACGGGTGACTGTGGAGGTGGATATGGTCTTCGGTGTTTACCCTGTCTTTGAGTTCTCGGACATCAAAACGGACAGCCTTCAGATGAATATAAACGGGATACTCAAATTCGGGGACCTGTCCTACGATGCCAGAGTATCTCTAATAAGCATATCCATGGAGAACCTGGGCTCTGCAATGGAAATATACAATAACAAGCTGGCCTTTGGGGAAAAGAGTGAAAAACGTCAGGTCATACCGGCGCCAATTCTGACTCTCTGGTATACGCTGCTTGATATCGACTAAATTACATTATCCAACGTACTATCTCGAAGGCCTCGGCATATTTGCAGTTGATCTGAACGCCCCTGGTCTTTGCAAGGGATTCTATGTAACCCGCATCGAAATATCCTCTTTTCTGGAATGATTGGGATGCGTAGCAATCCAATGCTTTTAATTTTCTATCAAGGTGTCTACGCTCGATAGGGGAGAAGGCGGTGGTGGTGATGGTAATGTTGTTCCAGGGTTCCTCATAAGCCACTATGGTGTTCTTTCTTCTGAACGCTCTAATTGCTTCTACTGCCACTGTATGATGGTCCTGGTGAACGTCCTGGAGAGACGGTATGAAAACCATATCCGGAGCTATGTCCACTCTTGCATCCTCCAGCATGTTGAAGATCTCGTAACGCTGCCTTGGAAAACGCTTGTTCTCGAATTCGCATACCTTCACGTTCGATGATGGGATCCCGAGAATTTTCGTTGCCTCGTAACACTCAGTTATCAGAGTATCCTCCGGAAAACCTTCTGGGATGGTATTCTTGCACGGTGTAACGCCGATATAATAAACCTCTTTCCCCTCTTCGATGAACTTGACGAGGGTTCCTCCGCATCCCAGTTCACCGTCATCGGGATGGGGGGATAAAACCAGAATTCTGTCGAACATGTAGAACCTCACTAATATATTCTGACTGATGAAAGCTGATGTATACCTTTGAATAAACAGTTTTCGGTATGGGGTGAAGCCGCGGAAAAAAAGGGTAGAGATCGTAGAACGTTATCAGAAAGCTTATACATTTTCCTATCCCGTTTTCACCATAAATTATTTATAAACTTTAAAACATCTGATTATGCTTTAAAAGTTCCCCTGCAACTGGAGAGATGGAAATGGATGTAAAGATTGGAAATAATAACCATGCAACTGCTAAAAGATTGACTTCATTGCTTACTATCTGGTTATTCGTAAGTACCGGGCTTCTTGGATTGCTTCTTTTGGCTGATGAAGATATTGTTGCCAGCGCAGCAGGTCCTACGTATATCACTTCGAACCCTTATTATGCCGCACCGGTTACGTGGTCCGAGGCAAACAGTCCCTACGTTCTCAATTCAAGCGTGACCATCAAGGACGGTGCCAAGCTCACCATAGAGCCGGGAGTTATAGTGAAGATCAACGGCAATCACCAGATCTACGTCGGATCAGGCTCCACCCACCGTGCAAATCTCTGGGCAGTGGGAACCAGTACTAAAAGAATCGTGTTCACCTCATATCACGATGATACGGAAGGAGGAGATACGAATGGCAACGGGGGTGATACAGCCCCGGCAAAAGGACAATGGAGCCGCATCTATTTTGATTATATCGATAACATCAATCTCAACAGGATCGAACACTGTAACATAAAATACGCTAATGAGGGCATACGGTTCGAGGATGGGTCTGTGACGGTCACACAATGTAATATAAGCTACAATAATTATGGAATTCGCGCCTATGGCACCGGTGTTTCCCCCACCATCTCCAATTGTAACATAACGAATAATACGAACGGGATCTACCTGGAATTTACATCCGCCGGGACCTCGCTTCAATCCAATCTGATACGGGACAATAATTACGGTCTGGTCTGCAGCATAGTTCCCACGGTGAACGGAAATACCATAGTGAACAATTCGGTGTGGAGCGGAGGTGAAAGTCGATTTATTCCTTACAACGTCTGTTTGAAGGGTGACGTTTATGCGGGAAACACCTGGTATTCGTCGCTAAGCCCGTACATCGTGATCGGTGATGTGACGATAAGGGATACGTACCTTGTGGAGATCCAGGCAGGAACGACACTTAAGTTCGATCGTTCCGATTATGAATTGCACATAGACGGCAAGCTTACCGCAGTGGGGACCCCGAACAGCTGGATAACGTTCACATCAAACCGGGCCAATCCAGCAAAGGGGGATTGGGACAAGCTCAATTTCAACCCAATCAATGCAAATTACGATGATCATAATAAGCTGCAGTATTGCAGGATCGAATATGCATCATACGGAGTCTATCTGTATTATTCCTCCCCCGCGCTGATCGACCATAATGAGATAGAGAACAATACATACGGTATCCGATTGGAGGGAAATTCCAACCCACAAACCGTTACATATAATAATTTCACAAAGAACACATATCCGGTTGATTGTTGCGCACACATCCCGGCCCTTGGTACCAATAACTTCACGGCCAATACGTTCAACAATGTGACAATTGGCGGTTATGCTAAGGTTAGCTGCACCTGGCCCGAATCAGAAAGTCCGTACATAATAAGAGACAGTGTTTACGTAATGGACAATGCCAAGCTGACAATAGAACCGGGCGTTATTGTCAAATTCGATTCGTACAAGCGCATTCAGGTAGGAACTGGCAGCACGCATCGGGGGGATATCTGGGCAGAGGGTACCGCTGGAAAAAGAATCGTTTTCACGTCTAACAAGGACGATTCCGCAGGGGGTGACACAAACGGCGACGGGGGGCTGACAAGCCCTGCAAAATCCAACTGGGAATTTATTTATTACTATTACGTGAGCAACAACGCGAACAATAAATGGGAATACTGCGACTTCAAATATTCAAATTACGGTCTCAATTTTTATGAAGGAGAGATTGCCGTATCCCGATGTAATTTCTCATATAATACCCGTGGGATAAATGCCCAGCGGTCCGCATCGAAACCGACGATATCCAACTGCAATATTTCAAACAACACATACGGGATTTATCTGGACGGGACTTCAGCACTGACCGAGCTGAATTCGAACCTGATCAGTGATAATAATTACGGCCTTGTTTGCAACATAGTCCCATTGGTTAACGGAAATACCATATTGAATAATTCTTTGTGGAGCGGAGGGGAGGGGCGGGCCGTTCCCTATAATGTTTGCCTTAAAGGAGATGTTTATGCTGACAATACATGGTACTCGTCGTTAAGCCCCTATATCGTCATAGCTACCGTCAATATTAGAACTCCGTATCGGGTCACCATTCAGGCAGGGACCGCACTCAAGTTCGATCACTCGTCCTATCAACTCAAGGTCGACGGAAAATTGACCGCAGTGGGAACAGCGTCCAAGAGGATCACCTTCACCTCGAACCGTCAGAATCCGTCGAAGGGTGATTGGAACAGGATTTTTTTCGAACCGGATGATCCTGGTAATTACGACCCCTTCAACAAGCTTCAGTACTGCAGGATCGAATTTGCAAGCTATGGAATTTTCTGCACCCATTCCTCCCCCGCCGTACTGGACAACAATGAGATCGAGAATAACACCTATGGGATACGATTGGAGGGACGCTCAAACCCTACTATCACTAACAGTAATATTACATATAACACATACTCGGTAGACTGCTCGGCCCACATACCTTCGCTTGTTACCGACAATATCTCTCACAATTCTTACAACAATATCACAGTTGGAGGATATATCTATGATAATGTGATATGGCCTGAATCAGGTAGCCCGTATATCGTCAGAGACAATATCTACATCGTGGACACTAACAAATTGACCATCGATCCCGGGGTAACAATAAAATTCGATTCGTACAAGCGCATCCAGGTAGGCACGGGAAGCACTCATCGAGGCGATCTATATGCAGTAGGAACGAAAGCCAAGAGAATAATCTTCACCTCCAACAGAGACGATACGGAGGGGGGAGATACCAACAATGACGGGCAGGCCACCGCACCGGCAAAGGGGAACTGGGAATATATCTTTTTCTATTATCTCCAGACAGTTATCTTCAACAAGCTCGAATACTGTACCATCAAGTACGCGAATTACGGGGTATATCTTGACGACAATGACAATGGCGTCACCGTAAGTCACTGTATTATTGAAGAAAATCATCGTGGCATTCATTTACAATCGGGTGCCAAGGGGAATGTGGAGTACAACGAGTTCCATAACAATGGGTACGGTATGTATTTTGCCGGCAGCAGATCGGGGGCAAACGTCCATAACAACGATATATACGGAAACACCAACCACGGTATATACGTTCAGAGCCCGGACAATGTTTCCGCCGACAACAACTACTGGGGTTCGGCCAACGGTCCCACACACGCCAATAACCCCGGTGGTAACGGTGATAAATCCAGCAATTATGTGGATTACAAACCCTTTGCGAATTATTACATTAATAACGATCCTCCGGTATCGAAAGCCGGCCAGGACCAGACGGTGGTATGGGGAAGGAACGCAACCCTTGACGGAAAAGGCAGCTACGACCAGGAAGAATGTCCCAATGGTGATGCGGCAGGGAACAAATTGGTGTACGATTGGAACGTTTCTGCAAATTACCCTTCAAATCAAATAGTATTGAACAATGAGAGTTCACCCACCCCTCATTTCACTCTGGTTATGAATGTATCCGGGACCTACACCTTCACCCTGGTGGTCCGCGATCCAGGTGGAAAATGGTCATCCGAGTCAACGGTCAATGTACATTCCAGCCCTCCCGATGTGCCAACGGAGCTATGGATAACACAGCGAGATTTAGTTATTACCGCTGACGAAACCTCCCGCTTTACCGCCGGGGCGAACGATTCGGCAGGTAACAGGAATTACACCTGGATGCGTGAATGGGAGATCACCGACCCCGATGCACAATTGGCGGTTTCTGGTCAGTACAACGAAACAGCGGTTTTCCATCCTCACAAGGCTGGGATATGGACTATCAGGTGCAATTATTCGGGTGGCGTTGTGAACGGTGGGCGGACGGTTACCAAACAGATCACGGTGAGATTTGGCGAAGTGAAAAGCATAATTATTGAAACATTCCAGAACATGGTGAACGTTTCTGCGGATAACGAGAATCTCAGAATAACTGCCACCGGTTATGATTTAAAGGGAAATGTCAACAATACGTGGATATCTACATGGAGTGTGAACGATACCGATGCCCGGCTTGGCCCGGATCCGAATGATCCCGCAAACGGCCAAAAACGTGTTTTCATACCCGGTAACGTGGGTCAATGGATGATTACCTGTGAGCTTAAGGAGTTTGGATTTACCATCGTGACTGCGAATATTAAGTTAAATGTTTCTCATGGCGTAGTTGACCATATCGACGTTACGCCAAAAGATCAAATAACTACCGCGGGATCCACAATCCAGTACAGTGCGGTGGTTTATGACCAAAAGAACAATTCCATTCCGTCCAATCCCACATGGTCAACCGATGATCCCAAGGGCAATATTAGTTCGGGACTTTATGGTGCTGGCCAGAACGGTACGTGGAATATCGTGTGTACTGTGGATCAGATCTCGGGATCCACGTCGGTCACGGTAAATAAAGGACCTCTCACGGGAGTAGAGATCACAACGGAGACCGCCACGGTTCATGCCAATGAGACTCTTCAATTTTCAGCGAGAGGCTATGACGTAAAGGACAACCCAATATTGATATCCTTCACCTGGGCCGTTACGGACCCGGAGGCACAAATATCTCAGCAATCCGGCCTTTTCACGCCTAAGAACGTCGGGACCTTCAAGGTCTTTGCCAATTACACCGACCAAAAAACCAGGGCGGACTGGAGTGCAGAGGCCACCATTCGTGTCCTTCTCGGAAGGGTATATAGCCTTGAGATCACCACGCAGGACAACTTGAAGGCCATCACGGTAGAACAAAAACTCCAGTTGTACGCCAAGGCCTATGACGTGAAGGGCAACGAATACGGCGCAGGAGACTGGACACCCACGTGGCAGGTGGATGACCCGGACGGCAGCGTAAGTTCAACGGGATTATTTACACCGGGTCCATCTTCCATCGGTATCTGGACCATCACCTGTACTGACACGGCAACGAACATATTCAACACTACTTCAGTAGGCGTGAACTTTGGACAGTTGAGCAACATCGTTATTAGCCCAAGCGGAGCTACAGTTGCCGCAGACAAGACGCTTCAGCTCACTGCCACCGGTTACGATACCATGAACAACAGCCAGGACATAACCCATGAAGTGGCTTGGTACGTCCCCAACGGTACCATCGAAAACGGGCTTTTCAGCCCGTATGCGGTTGGAGAATACACAATATATGCGAATCGTTCGGGGCGCAGCGGGCATGTGACCGTGATGGTTAATTATGGTAAATTGGTCCGGATAATCATTACTCCAGACAATCCTTCTGTGGATGTGCTTGATACGGAGCCCCTGAAGCTTAAAGGAACCGGATATGATATCAAGAACAATTTAATTATTAATAATTGGAATTGGAGCATAAGTAAAGGTACTATTGATCCAACTGGGGCCGAGGTGACTTACACACCTAAAGCACCTGGTAAATGGATAGCAATGTGCTCGTATGGTAGTATACGTGCTAATATAACGATAGATGTCACTAATACGATAACCATTTCTCATAATGTTACTTCAACCGCAGCGACGGGTGGGAAAGTGGTTATCTCTGCCGTTATTGTTGGTTATTTGGATGTCATGCCAACGCTCTATTACAAATACCACGAGGAAGATATTTATCAAGCAACCAGTATGTTCAACCCGGAAGGTGATAATTATTTGGGTGACATACCCGGATTGATTGATCCGGGTTCTATTTTTTATTATATTGTGGCTAGCGATGGGTATAACACCGCTGTTACACATCCAGAGAAGACCCCTGTTGAACGACCGAACATTATTGAGGTCACAGAGAGTGCCGTGGGTGCCGTTCCTACTCCAGTGCAGTTTTGGGCATGGGATTTCGGAATTGGTGATACTGTAAAAATAATATGGATTCCCTCTCTTGCAAATGAGTTTGTGACTGAATATAAAATATATTACAGCAGATTCTCTTTTAGCACAGTTGAAGACTATTCGAGCAATGAAATAATGCTTGTGGCAACAGAAAACTCCAATTCTACCGAATATGTTCGCTTAGTCAAAAACCTAGTGGCAAATCAGAATTATTATTTTGCAGTAACACCGGTAAACCAACATGGTGAGAATCTTAGGGTTGCATCGGCGGTTGTTAAGCCAACGAAGCTCACAGAGGCCAAGGTTGATGCCAATTTTAATGGATCCTATACGGCAACTTGGAAAAAGTGTCCTGAGGAACTACGTCCTCGTTTCGATCATTATGCAATTTACGTCGCCACAGGTACCCCTGACGTGAATAACGATTCCCAGGTGGCAGTTAGAATATTTGATATATTGACTACTTCATACATAATAAGGGGTTTGAAACCCGATGAGAAGTATGAGATACTTATTCGGTACATGGGTAAGGATGGGGCGGAATTATATAGGGAAACGGGCAGTATCAAAGTAGAGGGTGCCGTTGAGGAAACTGGGCTTCTTGGCTTTTTTATGGAATACTGGGAACTTGTAGGTGGTGCAATCACTATCCTTGCTGCGCTGTTCGGTTTCTTTGCGTTCCAACGGAAAAAGAAAAAAGTGAAAGAATACAGAAAAGAGATAACCGATACCTATATGGCCAATCGGAAAGAGCCCGCGGTTTGCGTCAAGAAGTTGAAAGATATAAGACAGCGCCTCGAGGAGGAAGTTCACGAGGAAAGGATGACTGAAAATCAATATCTTATCATCAGGGAGAAATTGAAGGATTATATGGCGGAGATGAAGGAAAAGAACCGGAAGCTGAAGAAGAAGGAAATGAAAAGGAAGATGAAAGAGAAGCAGAAAGCCCTGGTCGTCGTCGAAAAGATGGAATTGGATGAGGAGAAAGAAAAGAAACCAAAAAAGCAAGCAGTGGTGGATTCCGGAAAAGACTATCATGCCGTATTGGGTGTTGCCAGCGATGCCACCGAGAAAGAGATCCGGGCTGCATTCAAGATGTTAGCGGAAAAATATCACCCCGACAAGGTTAGGCATTTGGGCAAGGAAATTATCGACGTTGCCGCCAGGAACATGAGGGAGCTGAACGAGGCCAGGGACACGCTTCTGGAGAGATTGAAGGAAGGACCTGAACCGGGGGAGAAAGCTGGGGATGACGAGGCAAAATTGTCCGCCAAAGAGGAAGCGGAGAGCCTTCCCGTAACGGAAATAATTGACGAGGATCGAATGCTGGGTCAGGGCGATGGAGCTGCTGAAAGTGAATCGCCGGATGAAGAAAAAGCGGATGAAGGGACGGAGAAGACCGAGGTAGGGGAGGAAGCCGGAGAAGAGGTTAAGGAACCTGCAGCAAGCGGGGAGACCTTAGAAGCTGAACCGGCCGAGCCGATTGCCGTTGATGCCGACGACCTTCCTGAAACTGATGATGGGGAGGATGGATCGGAATCGGATGATGAGCCTTCCCCGGCCTCAGATGATGAACCTGATGAAAAACCGATTGATACGGAGGATGCAACCACCACGGAAGAACCTGGTGAAGATGCTGATGAATTATTCGCATCCCTGGACGATGATCTTCCCCCTCCTGAGGACCATGGAACCGAAAGTTCAGAGGAAGATGCCAAGGATGACCTCGAAGACGACATTGACGAGCTTATAAAGATGTCTGACGATGTGTTCGATGACTAAAAAAATGCTGCTGAACTGAGCTTTACGTGTAAAGCCGACCCATTCTGGCACATCTTACTTGAGAAGCCAAGATCTATGGGCTTGGCTGAACAAGTAATAGGGCCCGGTACGGGACACCTTTACCAAGAAGACAGTCACTTTGTTCCCGTCTTTACATATGGGCGCTGTTGACGTATGCAATTACTCGACTGTCGTCATCCCTGCCGATCACCGTCAGTGAAACCTGCTTGTTCCACAACTTTCTTCTCAAAACACCTAAGCTCGTTTTTCTTCCTGTTTTGCTGAGGGCCGGAGAATTAAAATCGGCCAGCCTTATTATTTCTTTATCCAGATAAACATCGCTATTCTCCTTACTTCTATCTACGACGATAAGTTCGAAGGTGCTCCCGTCAATGATACGGCCCACTTTTCCAACGATGAAATCCGTCATTTCTCGACCCCTGTTCTTCACATTAACAATATAGTAATTCAAGGGTTTCGATAATATATAAGTTTTGAGGCACAGACATCAACATTTTCTCGAAAAGGGTGTGTTTGTCTGCATGGGACTCCATTACAGCTTAACGGCATTAAAGTTATCATTATTACTGATAGTTGAACCAAGATGATGCAGGAACCCCGTAGCGGACTGGGCTTGCTAAAATTTAAAGTTTTTTATAGTATCAAAAGCTTTATAAATCTCGAAGTCAATAAAAATTGCTAACTATTGAGGCTGCATTATGAAAACCCGTATTTTCCTCATATTGATATTAATCATGCTTCTGTCATTTCTAATGCCAACGGTCACAGCAAAGGGCGGGGGTAGCGGCGGAGGGGGAGTCAGCGGCGGTTCCTATAGTGGAAATCGGGGAGTATATTACGGTGGCAGCAGTAACGATGATTATGATGATGATGATGATGAGGATTATTATGATTTTGAATGGATTGTTTATTTGCTTGCCATCCCCATCGCTGTAGTTTATTGGTTTATAAAGAAAAAAATGCAGAGAGGTCAGTGGTAGCGCTATTATTTCTCTGCCAAGCCCATAACCTATCGGAGATCCCATAATTCCTCGATTTCCTTCTTTTTTAGAATCGTTTTCATACAGTTTATGAAACAGCTTAAAAACTAGACGCTTTGGTGCAGAAATATTTATGAAAACAACAGCTTCGAGTGAAATATTTATAACGGTGTTATATAATCGCCTTGCCATGGGTCAGGCAGACGTCCTTGAAATTCTTCGAAACAGCAGGAGTGAATGGTCTACTTCGAAGGATATCTGTAAAAAAGTAGATGTATCCATGAGCTCTGTACTGCTGGCTTTGAAAAAACTAAGACAGCAGGGTTTTGTCGAAAGACGTCGTAAACCCGACGATAGATACGGATTTCAGTATCGATTCAAATCCGGATCATGAGATTGATGAATCCATTATTTATCGTGCCACCGCCAATCCCACAGCATATTTTTTACTGATAATTATTTCTCCCTTTCTCCCTCCGATCAAATCCATAAGACCTATGGAGCCAACGATTATTTCGCTGCCGCCGAGTTCTGTGAGCCGCGCCTTCGCTTCGTTATGAAGTACTACTTTCCATTGCTCTTTTTGAGATTGCAGGAAGTTTTCCCCTACAATTGACATGCTGATTTTTCCCATATAAGCCAATAATTCAACGTCATAGGTATTTACCGAAAGACCGATCCCGAGAGCTTTCGTCACTGCTTCTTTCATTGTATACATGAATGCGGATAACAATGACTTTTTATTATCTGGAATCTTCTGGAAAATTTTCCGTTCTTCCGGTGTAAAAGCGGTTCTCAGAAATGAGTCTCCTCTGTTCTCAACCACCTCCACGTCTATGCCCAGACCGATGATGGGACTGCAGCCTGCCACGGCCAGGGCAACCTCGTTCGAGTGGGATATCGATACATGGATGTCGTTTCTCGGACTTCCGCTCAAAACTGCATACGGTTCGCCCCCGGTCTTCGTTAGTATCTCCAAACCTTCCAGCGTATCGGGAAATACAAGTTTGCGGACAGCTTCCTTCGCCGCCCTTCTTCCGGCCAGCCATTCCCGCTTACGTTTGTCGAGTTTGAACGACTTTAACATAATACGCTCATTTAAGCCCAGCCTACCCTCATTGGTATTATTTATCTCCTTTATCGTACAGGGAAAGACCTGTTCTGCGAGACGAATGGTTGTTGTGGGCATGAAATTCTCCTTTTTTCTACTAGGGCAAAACATGAGCGGAATCCTAGGGTTGGGGGGGTGGATATGTATATCTCTGCAGCATGGAATGGGCAGGGTTTGATGATTGTGTTTTGGCTCCCGTGCCTTTAAGTGCCCGACCGCACATCATGCAAGAATCCGCCGATCTTTGATTGAGAGCGCCGCATTTCGGGCAGTTCGCAAATTGTGGGCTTGTCTGAAGTGATTTTGAACTCGTATCACTACTGGACCTGGTCGTGGAGGCTGCTGCAACGGGCGAGGATGAGCTAGGTGCTTGGCTTGCTCCGCATATGTGGCAGAAGACAGCTTTTGGGTCCATTATTACGCCTCTGCATTTTGTGCATTTCTTTTCCGGTGGAGGCGGCGGGTATTTTGATCTCATCGCTGATTTAGATTTCTCCCTTTTCTTCCCTTCTTTATAACGGGCTTTGTCTTCCTCATCCTCGTCGTCCTCTTCATCTTCGTATTCTTCACCGTCCTCAATCAGATCATTCCTGAAAAGGAACAATAGAACTGTAGTTCCAGTCAACAGGAGCGAGGAAATCAAACCTATAATCCAACCGCTTCGGGGTCCCCACCTGTATTCGATATAATACCTGTACCAGACTTCAGATTGGTGTTTTTTATAACCTGAAAAACTGTTGACTACGGGCACGGGCTTATATTCATCGTCCGCAATTGTGAAGAGACCGTAATTTTCGCCCGAATCATATTTCTCACGATATAGCTCCATATCGCCATATACGTCGTTCCAATCGTCTTCATAAGCACCACTCCAAGAGGCGGAAAAATAGACTACGCCCACCAGTAATAAGACAGAAGCGATCCCCATGGATATTATAACGGGTTTGTGCAGACGCTTGTACAATCCCGATATGATTATTACCAAAACACTTAGGGCAGCAATGCAGATACCGATAAGCCAAATAATATGGGCTTTATTGCTGACGCCCACTCTGTTAATTATTCCGTCCTCTTTCTGGGCTTTTTTTATTTCGGTGTTGCTGAGAGGTTGCGTTTCCTTTTCAATGTCTCCTTCTTCCCTGAAGATCTCTTTTTTGGGTTCGACAGCCAGTTTGTCGCATTCATCACACTTTACGGCAGCTTTCTCAAAGGATGCCTCACACCATCTGCAGCTATTCATTCCCTGGCCGACATAATAACCGCAATCAGGGCAGTAATCCCTTTCTTCCATGAGTTCGTCCTCAGTGTCTGCTACGGGATTACCGCATGATGGGCAAAGATATCTGTTCCAGTCTTCTGAAATGACCCTTTCAAAGCTTATTTCATTCAGACCCCACGAAAAACGGTATTCTCTTTTATCTTCTTCAAGATGATAATCCTCAGACCACCAGGGCGAGTAGAGTGAAATAATGGCTGATGTTAATGCGGCCATCGAAGCCAATATGACCACGGCCCACTTTATTTTCGACAAGAAATTTTCACCCGAGTGTAGTATAATAAAAATTGCTGAAAGAAGGTAAATTCTTAGCTAGTACATATCTCCAAGATATTTATTTATTCCTCTCAATCTCTTGAGATTAATTTCGTATAATGTCCTGAAGTTTGTTAAAGGATGAGATGCCAGAGGCTGGGTGATTCCGAGATCTCCGTTGTTGTTAAGGTTGGATTCGACATCGTGAAATTCGATAGAACGGTCATTCCCATCGGCTTGGGATAGAACTAATATAATGTAAAATAATAAAATAGGTAAAAACCGAAAAAGAGTACAAGCTATTAGAACCTGCAAAAAAACTTATTCCTTGAACTTGTACTGGTACTCGTTCCCTCTTCTCCCCGTTCCCCTGTACTCTATCTCGCCGTTCTCCCTCAGCTTTCTCAGCGACTCGGCAACGGCACCTCTGGATATGCAGATCCCTTCGCTTATCTCTCTTGAAGTGAACCATTTATCCCGGTGAATCTTCAAGAAATGGTAGACTTCCTGCTGTCCCATAATGGGTATTATGGCGTTGTCCTACTTAAACCTATAGGAAATTTTAAAGGATTTGCATCATATTTGTAATCGTTTAAAATATTTTATCCAAGGTTATTTTCTCTTCTAGGTCGTTTTGATTGGTGTATGGGTTGACCAGTTTTCCCTTACCTGATATCTTCCAAGAGGATTAGCTTGAAGTCACCATTATCTTCATAGAACAAAGTTCTGGCCACAACCTTGTATTTTCCAAAAGCCGATTTGAATACAGGCTGGCCCTTGCTTAACTCGTCCTCCAGGTCCAGAAATTGCTCAAGGGTCAATTTTCCTTCGATGGTGAATTCGGCTGATTTACGGCCCATATCCCTAAGTTCATCCCCCTCCACATTATCCTCTATGATCCTGGAGTAATGTCTTTCCACGAGTTTGCTTATCCTGCAGTCCGTAAGATAGAATTCACCGATCTTGGCGTTCATAGCATCTCCCCTTTGAATTGATATTGCAAATGAGTATTTTTTTATTAATTGATTCCATCGGAATTGCTCGCGATATACAATCATAATGTGGATTGTTCTATTCCCTTGATCATTTCTTTACTTTTCTTACGATTAACAGTAAAAAACCTATGGACATGACAACCAAGAACAATGAAAAACCAGGGGATTCTTCTTTTGTACTTCCGGTTTCCGACTCATCGGTGGGCTCGTCGTCATCCGCACCGTCGTCGTCCGGATCATCATCTCCGTCGGTATCATCATCGGCGTCATCGTCGGTATCATCGTCTTCAGGCCGGTAACGATCCACAACCTCGATTTCATAAATATAAATACCCTGATTCCCCGCCGAGTCCTCAACAGTTATCCTGATATCGTACAATCCTCCGGAAACAGTGGAGGGAACTGTGAATGTATGTTCGTAATCGCCCGTTTTGAAGTGCGCCGAGCTATCCGTATCAAGCTCTATCTCATCTCCTCCGAGGCCGCTAAGGTCTATCCAGACCCCCGTGATATCTTCCAGAGTGTCATTGTCAGTTATTTCCACAGTAACAGTCATTTCCTCCTTGCCATCGTTGAAGACGCTGTCGATACTTGCGGAAACAGAACGTATCACCGGTAATGAATTGGGCTGTGTCAGGGTGAAATTGATGGTCCCGATTGCCGTTTCATACGTATCGTCGGTAACTGTCACGGGGATCGAAAAAATTTTCTCCTTTACCCCTTCGTCTTTCAATATATCAGGGTCTATGCTCATGAGGTATGAATAGATTCCATCACCGGTTTTCTCATCTCCATTGGATCCGTCGTCGTAGAACAACTGGTGTCGGTCTCCGTCGATATCCCGCAGATCGCCTTCAACTGAAAGTACGGTATCCAAACCGTTCCCGTCCTCTATCTCTACTGTAAGAAGTATCTCGAGATCGGGTCCTGCAAATGCCTCTTCAGGAATACTCAATACCTTTACGATCCGTGGTGCTATCACCGGAATAAACTCGTGTATTACCACGTCAACGGACAGCGTATTGATATCATTTGCCAGATCGGCTGCAGTGAATTTCACAGCAAATGTTCCCGGGTTAATGGAATTTGGAATGATGTGCATGACCGTGTACTTTCCATCACTACTGTATGTATCACCATTTGTACCGTCGTCGAACATATCCGTTTCCCCGTCACCCCCCAGGAGACGCAGGTCCGCATTTACGCTAAGCACATCACTTATCCCGTTCGGGTCATCCACCTCTGCAGTGAATTTAACCTCTGTAATACCGTCATTGTACAGCGTGGAAGGATTGGTAAAACCGGAGAATACGTTAGGAGGCTCGTTCTTCTGTATCACTGTAAGTTTGACGTCCCCAGTTCCGGTGTTGCCGTTCAGGTCGTATACCGTCACGTCTATGGTATGGTCTCCCGTGTTCACGGTGTCGGCGATGTCTAAGGACATTGAAAAAATACCGTCTCCAGCCGCCTCGTCCCCACCGGTCCCGTCGTCCATAAGCTCCACCAGACCGATGTTCAGACCGCTCAGGTCGGCTTCCACTTTTTCTATATCCAGGGAACCGTCAGGATCTGCGACGCTGGCGGTGAGTAATACGCTTTCATCTCCACTATTTGTGACATTGCTGCTGTCAAATTGGAGGTTCTCAACCACTGGATCTCGGCCAGCGTAATTTGTATCCTTCAAATAATCCGTGGAGTCGATGACATAGCCGGATGCAAGGGAGCCAAAATGGTTTTTATAATTATACCTGGCATACCATCCCACTTCCGGGGAAATATAACTGGTCCTGGTACCACCATCAGGAGCTTCCGGTGTGTCGGGATTGTCCGAATGCATCGTTCCTCCGTTATTCGTGTAAATGAATTTCATTGAGCTTAATGTATTTCCCGATTGATATGCGTCGGCCTCATCCATGCTCACATCCTCTCTGGAAACGGCAACGTCGTCCTCAAGCTGGTAGTAAAGGGAATTGTATCTCGTCTGCCCGCCTTCGATATCGAGATATGATTTTGTGAAGAAATCTATCTTTGAGCTTACGTGGAACGAATCATCGGGATCGTGCGGATAGGAAAAATCCTCCATTGCCGGGGTGTAGTTGAGGAAATTGATATCCCAGAAATCATAGTTGCCTGAAAAAATGGTGTTCAGAAAGGAGGGTTCGAGGTCATAAATATAGGCCGTTCCGTCCAGGGCTTTAAAATCCCTTACAGTTGCCAACGTGGGTTTTTCTAAAAGAAGATGGCCGGACACAGTTCCCGAAAAGGTGGTTTTGTAGGGTACGACACCATAATCGAATCCGAATTCCGCGGTATCCATTTCGGCTTCCCGGTAGTTCTGGACATCGCCCGTCAGAGTCAGGTTGTAGCATTCCACTGGAGTCCCGTACCCGTTGAAGATCTCACTTGTACTGGAGACGGTATAGGTGCGGTTATCCCATTGATCATACTCGTAACCCTCGGAATCGATACATCGGGCAGATCTCCGGTAAGACCAGTAATTCCCGTTTTCCCATACGGGTAGATTTAGAAGGCCCCCATTGCTCCTTACCCTTTTTTCGGAGACGATCTTACGAGGTTTTTCGATCCCGGGATTGTGAACGGTAATTGGTGCGGCCGAGATCAGGAACAGTATCACGATAAACAATACCAGAACTGTGCAAATTATGTCTTTTTTTTCCATTTCAAATCCACCTGAGTAGAAGTACGCTGCTAGTTCATCAAGAAACCATGCCTGATTTTATGGAGTCTTTTCTTAATATATTTTGTCATTAGATGTAAGGTTGCGATATCCTTTTTTGATAAGAATAAACGTTAACGCTACGATTCAATTAACCGAACTATTTACCGTTATTACTTGTATCTTTTACATTTACGGTATTTTTCTCTTCTTTCTTTTCTTTTTTTCCAGTGGCCTTTCCGAGCCTAATGAATATCGAGCCGGATATGAACAATATGGATGAAGGTATGAGAAGGAAGAAAGACCAGTTCCAGGAAAATCGTCCTGAGAGCAGTCGTTCCATTGCGGAGGATACTTCGGTCATCTCCAGTATCGTCATCACACCCCACCAGTAGAAGAACATTCCAACCAAAACAAGAATCCCCGAAGCAAGTAGGTACTTGGCGGCCTTTGCGTTATCCCTTATAATAAAAATCATTCCCACTATGGAAAGCAAGCCTGCAATTATAAACATTGGAAATGCAGCCACCATTAGAACTACCTTTCCGCCCTGCGTATGGGTCACAAGGTAAACGTTATGAGGGTGTGGGTAGCTGTCTGACTTGAAGGGGGCGGAAGGACTTTCATCCACGTTTCCATCCACATCGGTCATGTTGCATTCGATACGGGTAACAATACCGATTCGCTCCTGTGTTGTGAGATATTCCAGATCGAGTGAATATTCCAGTACGTCCTCTGTATTTGTGAGAACGTCATCCACTTCCTTCTCCCAGATTATCTCGTTTCTGGTATACTCGTTCTCCTCGTCGTCGTAATGGGTCCATATCTCCACCCAGACCTTTGAGACATCCACCCTGGATAGGTTCCAAGTATCGTTCAGGGATACGGTGATGGACAAGTGTTCCTCGATTCCCTCGATCCAGAAGGGCACCCTGTCGATGTGAGAACTGACGATTATATTACCGCCGTTATCCCGGTTCTCGTAAATATCGAATTTCGTTCGAGCAGCAAGCTCGTAATTTCCGTTCTTATAGCTGTTCATTATAATGCCCAAACGTTCGGGAAGCTCGGGGCCGGGCCCCTGGACGAAAAAACGCTCGTTATGGATCGACATTCCTCCGTCCCCGAGCATTTCGCTCTCCACCACCGCCTCCACATCGAAACCGTACAGGTACAAAGATCCCTCCAATCCGGCTGTGGTCGTCTTTCCCGTGGGCATTTTTACGGGAACCGTGGCATTCAGCTCGCTGGTCGGGGAAAGGTGTGCCAGTAAAAGTATGATATTGGCGATAATTATAATACCCACGGCAGTCATTTTTTTCCAGTCTTTAACGGTTGTTATTATGGATGAGTTGGACAAGCGCATCACACCTTAACTGAAAAGCCCCCTCATCTGATTACCCGTTATCCGTGTCACCTGGACCAGTCTTCCAGTGTTTATGTCAACGCTGACGATGAACGTGTCTCCCGTCTCGTAGACCGAGGCTCGCTGGAACGTCCAGGTATATTTGGTATAGGGCATATTGAGTCCAGTGAGAGCCTGAACTATCTCGGTTCCCGGAGCTGACTCCCCGGTTGCTCCCTCTCCCAGAAGAATCGAGAGATCCTTTACTATAAGATTACCATCGCTGTCGAAGAGCTGCTCGTTTGCATCCGGATCGGTCTTTATGATGTCTACCGCCCCGGATAGAGTGCAACCCTTGGAATCCAACTCGCTTCTCCGGTTCTTGGCGAATCCCCCGGTTTTTCCGTCTTCCCTTTCGATCTCCTGTTCGTGTTCGTACTTGACCAGGGGTGTTAGGGGATCTTTATTCCTACTGACGTTTTTGGCGACCCTTAAATTATATTGTTTTTGAGGCCTTTTATCATATTTTTCTTCGTAGTCCCGGGCATCCTGAATGTTCATATGGTCCTGTATACTTAGATTCCAAAGATGCATTCCGACCTTATCGTTACTACCGGTTGGGTCCTGAAGTGTTGCATTATACTTGGCTCTCCCTACGTAGGAATTTGGGTATTGCTTGAGGAAGTTCTTCAAACCGGGACTGTTCTCCCTTGCGAACTCGAGAGCGTCCTCGGGAGCCATCTGGACGGTCAGGTCCTGTGTCATGGGATCATCATCGAAAAGATGGCCCCCATTGGGTATTTTATCCCAGTTTTCGTATTCTCCGGTACCGTGGGTCGAGGGGTATTCGGCGGTCTCGTCGTCCTTCCAGGGTTTTTCAGTTTCACCGATATTGTAATCGAGAAGCATCCTTCTCTCTTCGAATATCATCCAGAATATCCCCTCCTCGTCCTCGTATGTGGTGTTCGTTCTGAATATCTCCTTTACAATATGGTGATGGTCATTGGATATCCAGGCCTGCCGGTTGAAGTCAAAGTTGTAGTAAAAATTGGAGCTGATATTGATCTTTAGCGTGTCCACATCATTTCCGTTCACCTTGAATGTTTCCTTCTTTTCAGCGGTCCAGTTGTACTCGCCGGATGAAAGGTCAGAAGATCCCTCATACCATATGCTGCCTGAATCTCCCTCTTGTATCTTCGTATCATAATAGATCTGCTGGGATATGGTCGGCATCTGTTCCTCGGAAGGCTCCGGGTAGTATCTTATGATCCCATCGTATTTCACCTTCCCAGCTATGGTGGCCTTTGGAAGTTGATCCACTTCCATCTCGCCTTCGTTTTCGGATTTGATGGTCTTTCGGTCCTGGAACTCGGTATATTCTCTGGTATCCGCTTTGAATTTGCCGCCAACCGTAACCTCCCCGGTCTCAGTGGAGTCAAGGGTTATATCGAACTCACCGTTCATTAAATATCGGTTCAACACGCACGAATGCTTATCGCCGTATCCGCTCTCGATATCATAGGGACCGGTCACTATATCTTCCCAGGTCCCGTCGCTGTCCAGAATGTACTTGGAATAGTTTCCCGTGGTATAGTTCTCATAGTAAAGCTCCGCGTAGAGATCGAAATCATATTCGAAAATATCACCGATCATCTCGGGAGGAAGATGTACTGAGAATTTCTCGTATGATTTTATTTCCAGTTTCACGCTATTTCCTGTGATATCCTCGATCTTCAGCGTAATGTAATAATCGCCTTTCAAGTAAACCTTCTCCAAAATTCCCTTTCTCAACAATACCTCTGTTGGATCGGACTCGATCTTTAAGAGCACTGTGTCACCGTCGATGTCTAGAAGCGTTATCTTGTGAGTATCGTTCTCGATCTCGATGGTCTTTTTTTCATTCAATTCAATTTCTATGGTGAATAATTCTTTCCGGTCCGGGTCCCCATCGTCATCATCGTCGTCGTCCGAATCGTCATCGTCGTCATTTTCGATCTCTGTGTCATCATCTATCTCACCGGGAGCCCACTTGTTGAATGCTCCGAAATAAGCATTGGCCAGCAAGGCGATCAGGCAAACCAGGATGATAAAAAGTTTGTTCATGGATTCACCGTATTGATTGACAATATTTCCATATTGATGATCTATATTCCCCCTATGTTAACGATTGTATAATTTATGGGGATTTGAAAGTGTATCACTAATGATAATAATCTTATTTAGGTTTTAGTATCATATGTTGGGCTGGTACCACAAGGGCTGCATGCGAGATTGCATAATGAAGATTTGCTTTAAGGTGTGTCATGTTTATCATATTCAGATTTATTCCAAATTGTTTTTCCCTATTTGCTCTGTGAAAATTTACATAAGACGACTGCCTCATCCCAATAAAAATTTATATTATTTGTAGTTTAACGTTATGCTAATAACAGGTGGTTGATAATGAACATTTCAAGAAGAAAAATTGTACTATCTCACACTACCTTCTATCAAATAAGACCATACCTTTTGATAATGTTATTCATTGTTCCCTCTCTGTTTTCGATGGTATCGATCTGGGATGCCCCCATGCAAAATACGAATGCAGTTTCATCCTACGGGGCTGCAGCTCTGTCTCGTACCAATGAAAATGACCGAATGGATCCAATTCAAAATATAGTGATAAACGAGATAATGGCGGATCCGGACTTCGATTTCAACGGTGACGGTATCACCGATTATTATGATGAATATATTGAACTGTATAATCCCACGAATGGACCGATTTCTCTTGAAAACTACACTTTGGACGATATAGAAAATGGAGGTTCCTCTCCATATATAATAACCGGATCGAACATGGCCCCCTTCTCCCATATTCTCTTTTTCCGAAATGAAACGAAGATAGCCCTCAACAACAACGGAGAAGAGCGGGTAAGGCTGCTCAATTCCGACGGTAATGATTTGGACAACTTTACGTTCTTCGAAACCGAGAGCGACCGGTCCTGGGGGAGGCGGGGCGACGGAGACCCCTACTGGACCATGCCGAGAGAGAACACGCCAGGAAGCTCGAATCCATCCATTCCGAGGGTGCTAATAAACGAGTTCCTAATAAAACCGCAGGAGGGCAATATCGATGAATGGGTGGAGCTGTACAATGCGGACCACCGGGAAGTGAACTTGACTGGATGGACCCTGGGAGATATCGATGGAAACGAATTCATTTTCACGGAATTCAAACTTCCGCCGGATGATTACGTATGCGTGAACATAGGCGCTCCAAGCGGCACTCGTTTGGGGGAACATGAGAGCGGGATTCAGTTCTACATGGACAATCCAAACCAGGTATTGACTGATTCCGGGGATGACATTCTTTTGTGTGATGACGTTGGTTTGGCCGTCGATTATATTAATTACGGAAACGGCAGCAGTATAGACGGTTGCCCTGAAGAACTGGAATTCGAAATAGCGCCGTTGACAGCGGAAAAGGGGAAAAGTCTGGCTCTCATTCCGAATGGACAAATAACTGATTCGGGTTCATGGTTTCAACTTATTAACGTTACGAACATCACAAAGGGATGGAATAATTCACTTCCACAAGCTCTTGAGCTACCTACTAATATCGGGGTGAATATCGAGGGCGATGGGACGATGGTCGATATCCCGATACACAATCCCTGCGCAGCTCTATCCGCGTGGGAAATATCGGTAAACATCAGCCGGGATGGTTTCTCGGTTTCCATTCCAGAACCACTTTCGATAGAGGCTGGGGAAGAAAAGGCGTTTGCCCTGGAAATCTCTGTTGAGGAAGGTCTTCTCCTCGGTACCTCGGCAATATTTGCCGTTAATTTCACCTCCGAATTGGTGCCCGCTGTTCAATACCGGCTCGATATACATGCTGTGGTTTCGGGAGAAGTGCTCATCAATGAGATAATGATAGATCCACCGGGGGCGGACTCTTCAGCTGATGAATGGATCGAGCTAATAAACAGAGATGCACATGGGGTCAATATGAGTGGATGGATGTTGTTCGCCAAAACCGAAGATATATCGGATGTTTTCGGGGCAGAGCCCGAGTTCACTTTTCCCGAACTGGTGCTTATGCCCGAAGAGATCGTGCTTGTTCATAGTATCAATGAGATCGACGAGCAAAACTTCTCTCCGCTTGCACATCATCTTTACGCAAACAACACAAACATATGGGCCAACACCAGAGGAAGTGCCGCACTGGTGTCACCCGCCCGTACTGGTATTGATTTCATCAGGTGGGGTGATACGGGGGATGCGCCGGTGATGCCGGATCATTTTGAGGGCAGCTGCCCGGGACCGAAAAGTGGAGAAAGCATTTCGCGGCTTTGGGACAAGGAAGACGACGATAACGCTTCTGATTTTTACATCCCACAAAAGTCCAATATCACACCGGGCCTGGAAAACGATCAGGTCCATACGTTCCGTTTGGAGGGTTTACCCAACCTTAATGTTGTTGAGTCGGGGGTTACGGGTAATTATCAGATTAGGCTAATAAATTCTGGAAACATCCCAACGCACTTTCAGATAAATTCCACATGGAATCATCTGGAAACCGATGGAAATGAGATGAACGGTCAAAACAGGCGCTGGGAAGTGATCTGTCAGAATTCTTCGATAATGATGGCGCCTGGTGAAAATAAACCCATTAATATAACCATTACTCCGCCGGAAACGGTTGAAACACTTGCCGAATCGGGTGTAGCCGTTATAATCGCGGTATATCCGGTTGAAGATTCCTGGCGGAAAACGGAGATCAGGTCCACGTTCCAGATGCCGGTGGTGGATCTCGAACTAACGGACATACGCCTCGAAGGCGAAGGGTCCGGCTTGGAAATCATGGAGCAGGGGGAAATAGTAAAACTGAGAGCCAAACTGGTAAACAGAGGGCCGGTGAACTCGTCCGGTGTGAATGTCAGTTTGTATGTGGATTCAATCCAAGAAACAAATCTAGTGGGAAGGAAAAATTATCAATCCATCCCCGGAATAATTTACAGCTCATCCAGAAACCCTTCTTTTACCATCGATACGCTGCTTTTCCCTGGTAATCACTCATTTCTGTTGATCCTTGAACATGAAAACGTTGAGGCTGAAATGAACCTTAATAACGACAAGCTCAATCTGACGCTGAACGTCACTCCCGTGAAGATTACCGAAGCGGAGCGGTCCATGTTGATAAGTGAATTTTATTATTATTCGTATATTGATGAGCAACTGGATGAATACGTAAAAGTTTATAATCAGGGGAACCAGACCGTGGATATTTCCGGATGGCAGCTCACACATGATGCGGCTTCTGAGCTCGATGAAGGGATCTTTTTTCCACCCGGCTCTATCGTGGCTCCCAATAAACATCTGGTAATTGCACACAGCGCTGAAGAGCTTTGGAAAAGCACCGGAATAAATGCTGACCTGGACGCTATCGACGGCGGCGGGTGTCCCGATATGGAGGCCGGGAAATCATCATGGTTCAATTTTAATGATTATTCGGGCCAGCTTGTTCTTAGAACCGGGCAGAGGCTCGTGGTGGATAATGTGGTATACGGTAGAGAAGAACTCTCGAAATACGGTTGGAACGGCATGGGAGTCCCGAGGTGTGCCAGAGCTTATGTTTGCCGGAGGAATTCTTTTGGTGGAATAATGTCGGATACGAATACTTCAGAGGATTTCAATTCTCTTAAAGCATACCCTCTTGGAGCGAGCTCCCACTTGCCCTTCGATTTGTCCGCGGAGGATATCGAATCAGTTTATTTCCTTCCCGAGCAAGGAGAATTCTTGTCCCATTTGATAGAGAATGCCAAAGACGAGATACTGCTAATGAGCGAAAAACTGGAAAGCAATCTTACATCCCGCATTATTTTAGACGCCGCGCGCAGGGATGTGGACGTTCAATTATTATTGGAGGGGAAACCCTTTGGCGGTATTTCCGACCGACAGAGATACTATACCGGGTTGCTGCATGAAGCTGGAGCGGGAATATACTATATGGACGAGGAATTGAAGGAAGGAAAGTTCAACCGATATGCGGATATTGGTGCGGCCTATATAGTCGTTGATGGGAAAACGGCGCTTCTTCAAACGGCTCCCTTCGATTCCACAGGTGCATCTGGCAAGGGAATGAGCGGAATGAAAGGAATGGGATTGATCATTGGCGCGAATGGCGCGGCAGTACTAAAAGAAACATTTTTTGGGGATATGAATCTTTCGAAGCGCGATATCACCGCATATGATCACAATCATTCCAGCTTTGGTGGACTCGACGAGGATTATTTATACAAACCCGGGGAAAAGGAAGGGAGTACCTACTATAACGTTCCAATATTGCTTTCAGGGTCCGTTTCAGGGGCAACCATGGGGCTGTATCCGGACATTTCCCGGGTATTGAACGCCCCTCGCAAATACAATAAGGATATTGTTGAGAAGGCAATTGCCGGAGCGGAGGAATACATAATACTGGTGACTGAAAACATTCAACCAATGGCAGGGGTGGGCCATCCTGGTATGGAGAATTTGATCCTGCCGCACGTGGAAGCTCTTCTGGAAGCCGCATCGAGAGGTATCCGGGTCCGGATTCTTCTGGACATCCACGATACGGAAATGCTCTTTTCAGCTCTGGAAACCGACGTGAACATTAGCGGAGCCAGGGCCGTGGCGAGATGGTTTGCCGCAGAAGCGGAAAGAAGGAATCTTCGTGGTATCGAGCTAAGATACGATTACCTGGATGGGACTATGGGGATACGCGGTACCATGATGCTGACCGATAATGCAACGCTTACTCTATCTTCGGCTTCCATGGATTACGAGAGCATTTATCTAAATAGAGAATGGGCCGTTACGATGGAAGGAAATAACTGGGGTGAAACGTACGATCTGTTCAATTTCTGGTGGGATCGTTCGATACCAATGGAACGGAAGAGCGTGGAATTACCGCACAATGTTAATGAAAATCTGCTTATCACCGAGGTCTATTACAATTCTCTGGTATCATACAAACCGGACCAGTATGTGAAAATTACGAATCAAGGTTCGAATCAGATCGACATTAGCTGGTGGCGAATTTCAGACAAGCAGGGTTCGGCAAATGCCAACGAAGGGGCCGTGATATTCCCGGCAGGGACGATTATTGGTCCCGGTGAAACAATTGTGGTGGCCCGGAAGGCGGAGGCTTACGAGATTTTAATGAACTCAATCCCGGATTTTGAATACGAAACGGATACCAGCCAAAAAGTGCCGAACTTGCTAGCCATAAAGAATATTCCTGTCTTCGTTCCGCTCTGGGACGAGATATTCCTAATTAGCAGCAGCGGTCAGCTGGTGGATGCGGTTGTCTACGGCAAATCCGCTTTCTCAGCTGCGGGTTGGGAAGGAACTCCGGCACCGGTGGTGTCAAAGGGCGATTTGCTTATGCGCAAGAAGGATGCGCTAACTGGGGCTTTCCTGGATACAAACAGCTCCCGGGATTTTACCCACCTTCGACCTTTCCGACCCGGCCAGTCGTCTTTCACTTCCCGCGATTTCGAGATCGAAGGCAATGTCACCACCTACGTATCTCCCGACAGCGCCTACACTGTCCTGATGGACACGCTGTCCACTGCAAAACGCACCCTGTTCATCAATGTATACCAATTTCACAATCCCTATCTACTCGATCGAATCGTCAATCTCTCGAAGGACGGCGTGGACGTAAAGGTACTTCTGGAAGGAGGTCCCGTGGGAGGGGTGACGGATTACCAGAAGTACGTGAGCATGAAACTAAACGAATCCGGTGCCCATGTTCGCTACCTGATATCCAACAGGGCGGAGGGGCTAGGAGCGCGCTACGACTACGACCATGCCAAATACTTTGTAATAGATAACAAAACCCTTTTGCTGCAGTCGGAGAATTTCGTGACAACCGGGGTGCCGGTGAACTCGACATACGGGAACAGGGGATGGGGTGTGGTTGTTGAGGATGCTCCGCTGGCAAGGTATTTCTCGGAAGTCTTCCTGCACGATTTCAACCCTCTTATGAGGGATACTCTGCGATACGAGGAAAATCATACAAGCTACGGAAAGCCTCCAGAGGACCTGGATATGAGCTATCACATCCGTAAGGGCAACTACATGTCGAGATTCGGCTCGGTCAAGGTGAACAATGACGTTAAAATCACTCCCGTGCTCTCTCCCGATACGTCCAGTTCGTCCGAGAATTCCATAATATCCATGATCGATGATGCCCGATCCTACGTGAAGATAGAACAGCTGGATTGCGATATCGCTTGGAAGACCGGTAAGAAGAGATTCAACTGGAGCAACCCGGAGAGCTATTACCTTGAGTTTCCCGGTGACGAAGTCAGGTACAATCTATACCTCAAGGCGGCCATCGATGCCGCCAGGCGGGGGGTGAACGTCAAGATTCTTCTTGACAGCGCTTTCGTATGGGACTGGGCGAAGCGGGAGGACAACTCGGATACGGTTTTCTACATTAACCGTATTGCCGAGCTGGAGAACCTAGAAATGGAAGCCTGCTTGGTTTCCCTGAGGGGATCCAGCGGAAGGGCGAGTCTCGAGAAGGTTCATACCAAGGGAGTGATAGTTGACGGTGAAAAGGTGCTGGTATCGTCGATAAACTGGGGTGCCAGCTCCGTATTGAAGAATCGGGAGGCAGGTCTGATTATCCGTAACAGGGAGATCGCGGGATATTATGAGCGTGTTTTCGATTTTGATTGGAACCTGTCTGTTTTCAATTATATTCATCCCTACGTCATATATTCCGGCAACCGAACACTGGTGCCCGGCGGGTCCACCCAGGTGCGGGTAGCGCTCACGTATCTTAACACCACGAGACCGGTTACGGTTCGTTTCAACTGCACAGGACGGGGACCAATGACCGTGAAATTGAGTTCAAAAGAAATGAGAATATACCCAAGGGAAAGCCGGGAATTGGATCTGTTATTTCAGGCATACGAAGATGCGGAGCCGGGAACAAGTTGCCACGTTAAAGTCACCATCGAGATTCTCAACAAAACCCAGGACTTCCTTTTCTTTGACGTGAACATTACCAGCAGAGAAGATGAGAAAAGGGTTAGGGGGGAGGACTCGTTTTTCGATTCGGTCAAGAATATAATCACAATAGTTTTGGTGGCTTTTGTTATCCTGCTGGTTGCCGTGGGAAGGGATTTTATTATTCGCTGGCAGGATAATAGACAGCGGCACGGGAAGGTGGACGTGGAAATAGAGGTGACGGAGGAAACGGAGATCGAGGAAGAGGACCTGGGGGGTGACACCGAGGTTGAAATGGAGAACAATGAAGTGAATGGAA